>DAOUBH010000019.1:0-74409 GCA_034432775.1 Chloroflexota bacterium | reverse complement strand
CTTCTGCGCCGAGGGGCCCCTCTGCCCGAAGCCGGAAATGGAGCAGTACACTATGTCGGGCCTGATCTCGCGGACGGTTTCGTAGGGGAAGCCCAAACGCTCCATGGTTCCCGGCGAGAAGTTCTCCACCAGCACGTCAGCCTGAGCCAGAAGGCGGCAGAATACCTCGTGGGCCGCTTCGTGCTTGAGGTTTAGGGTTATACTTCGCTTATTGCGGTTCAAGCTCAGAAAGTAGGAGCTCTCGCCGCCCTGGAAGGGTGGTCCCCAGCCCCTGGAGTCGTCGCCCCTTCCCGGAACTTCGACTTTTATGACCTCGGCTCCCATGTCGCCCAGCATCATGGTGCAGAAAGGGCCAGCGAGGGCGCGGGTGAGGTCAAGGACGCGAATGCCCTCGAGAGCTGAAGGCATCGACTACACCTCCTAAGGGTTTTGGGCCTCAGCCAGGGGTATGCTGGGTATCTTCTCCCTAAGCTGGGCGACGAGGGCGCTGTAGAAGGGGGCCATTTGTCCCATGCGGCGGAACTTCTGGTACCTTTCCTCTATGAGCTTGCGAGGATTTAGAGATTGGATCTCCAGGAGCTCCCTGACGATGGCGTGCTTCAACTGCCAGGCCGCCTGGGCAGGGTCGGTGTGGGCACCTCCGGATGGCTCAGGGACCACGGCGTCGACCACGCCCAGGAGCTTGCAGTCGTGGGCGGTGAGTTTCATGGCCGGAGCGAGCTCCTCGGCCCTTCCGGCGTCCCTGTAGAGGATCGCCGCAGCCCCCTCCGGCGATATGACGGCATAGATGGCGTTTTCCTGCATCAAAATGCGGTCGGCCACGGCCAAGGCGAGGGCACCGCCGCTGCCGCCTTCGCCGATGACTACGGAGATTATGGGTGTGGCGAGTTCCGACATCAGCGCCAGGGATTCCGCAATGGCGCCAGCGACACCTCTTTCCTCGCCCTCTATCCCAGGATAGGCACCCGGGGTATCGATGAGGGTTATGATGGGAAGTCCGAAATTGGCAGCCAACTGCATTACCCGTTGGGCCTTACGGTAACCCTCCGGAAGGGCACGGCCGTTCCTCCTGAGGGCGGTTTCGTCGCCGTGGCCGCGCTCGTGGCCGACGATGGCCACAGGCTGACCTGCGAGCTCTCCGATGCCCGCTACGATGGCCGGATCATCGCCGTAGAGGCGGTCTCCGTGGAGCTCGACGAAGGTGGAGGTCATGAGGCGGATGTAGTCCTTGGTGGTAGGTCTGTCGGGGTGCCTCGCTAACTGCACCCTGTGCCAAGCGCTTATAGAGGGATTGTTCCTTACCTCGTATCGGTCGGGGCTGGCAGTGCTGGTGAGCCTGTACTTGGTGGTGAGGAGGTCCAACAAGACCATCAGGGTCTCCCGAAGTTTGGTTCGGTCGACTACCATATCGATCTGGCCATGCTGCAGGAGAAACTCTGAAGAGTGGGACCCCTTGGGCAGTGGGGTGCCCATGGTCTGCTCCACTACACGGGGTCCTGCAAAGCCTATGAGGGCCTTGGGTTCGGCGATTATCACGTCGCCGAGGGAGGCGAAGCTTGCGAAAAGGCCCCCGGTGGTTGGGTTGGCCAAAATGGAGATAAAGGGAACCCGGGCCTGGCGGAGCCGCCTGGCTGCGGCGGAGGTCTTGGCCATCTGCATCAGGGAGAGTATCCCCTCCTGCATGCGGGCTCCGCCGCTGGAGGACACAGTGACCATAGGCATACGGCTTTTTAGGGCCAGTTCGAAGGCCAGGGCGATCTTCTCCCCAACCACTGATCCCATGCTGCCGCCCATGAATTCAAAGTCCAGCACGGCTATGACGGCGGGAATGCCCCCTATGCGGCATGTTCCCGTCACTGCGGCGTCGATGAGACCCGTTCGCCGCTGGGCTTCCTGGAGTCGTTGCCGGTAGGGGACTCTGTCGCTGAAGGAGAGGGGATCTATGGAGGCAAGCCACTTATTGACCTCCTTGAAAGAGCCGTCGTCCACCAGGGAGCTGATGCGCTCCATGGCTGGCAAGCTGAAGTGGTGGCGACAGGAGGGGCAGACCCTATGGGTTGCATACAGTTCTGAGGCCTGGAGGTCTTCGCCACACTCGGGGCACTGGGTGATCTCCTTAGGGTGGACCGCAGCGGGCAGGTTCTCTCTTCGGGCATGCACGAGTCCACTGAGGATGTCGGTAAGGTTCTTCAACAGGCGCCTCCTGGATGGTTACTTTTTCGGCCACGACACTATAAATTTTAGCCCATAGCCTTGCTGGCCTGGGTATCATAGGCTTAGGAGGTGTGGCAGCCATGGGTGCCAGTTGGCCTGTGTATCTGGAGACCTACGAAAGGGGCCTATTCCGTGAGAAGGTGGAGAGGGCGCTCGAACTGCTGGGCGAGCACCTGGAAGGACAGCGTCCCGTGTGTAGAGTGTGTCCCCGCTTCTGCCGAGTGGCGCGCTCGGAAGATGAAGTTGGCTACTGCCGTCTGGGCAGGTATGCTGCGGTAAGCAGCTACTTCCCACACTTTGGAGAAGAGGACTGCTTGCGCGGCTGGAGGGGCTCTGGCACGGTGTTCTTCACTTCGTGCAACTTGAGATGCGTCTTCTGTCAGAACTGGGATATCAGCCAGCTACGGCAGGGGCGACAGGTCAGTCCCCAGGAATTGGCAAACATCTTCATAAAGGTCCAGGAGATGGGGTGTCACAATCTGAACCTGGTGACGCCCGAACATGTGGTGCCGCAGATACTGGAAGCCCTTGAGCTAGCGATCCCTAAAGGGCTGCGTCTGCCTATCGTGTACAACACCAGTGCTTACGACGGCCCGGAGAGCCTGGCCCTCATGGACGGTGTGGTGGACATATACATGCCGGACTTCAAGTTTTGGGATCCGGCCTTGGCTCACAGATACGTGGGAGCCAAGGACTACCCCGAAGTGGCTCGCAGCAGCATCAAGGAGATGCATCGGCAGGTGGGCGACCTTGAGATAGACCCTGATACGGGTCTGGCACGGCGCGGATTGTTGATAAGACATTTGGTCATGCCAGGCTTTGTGGAGGATTCCCGCAAGATATTCACCTGGATCGCCGAAGAGGTATCCAAGGACACATACGTCAACGTGATGGCCCAGTACTATCCGGCGGGCAACGTTGTGCTTACGGATCGATACCCCGAGCTCAGACGGGGCATAACGCAGAGGGAGTACTTGCGGGCGCTCCAATATGCCAGAGAGGCCGGCTTGTGGCGTTTCGATGTCCGTCAGCCGGCCCTGATGAGGTGAGAGCAAGGAACTGGGCGCCTACTGGGTCTTGCTGTACAGTATTGCCCTCTTTACCTCCTCGATAGCCTTGGTAACTTCTATGCCTCTGGGGCAGGCCTGTGTGCAGTTGAAGATGGTGCGACAACGCCATACCCCCATGGTCCTGTTAAGGATCTCCAACCTCTCCTGGGCACCCTGGTCCCTCGAATCGAAGATAAAGCGGTGAGCCTGGACTATAGCTGCGGGTCCGAAGAACTCGTTGTTGGCCCAATAGGCGGGGCAGGAGGATGTGCAGCAAGCGCACAGTATGCATTTTGTAGTATCGTCGTAGCGTTCACGAGCCTCCGGGCTCTGCAGGCGCTCTGTGGCAGGTGGTTGATCGTAGGTAATGAGGTAAGGCTTAACGGTTCGGTAAGCAGCAAAGAAAGGCTCCATGTCTACGATGAGGTCCTTGATGACAGGCATGCCGACCAAAGGCTGGATGACGATGGGCTGCTTAAGGTCACGGATGAGCACCTTGCACGCCAGCCTGTTGATGCCGTTGACAGTCATAGCATCGGAGCCACAGATGCCGTGGGCACAGGACCTTCGGAAGGCCAGGCTTCCGTCCAAGTACCATTTGACGTAGTTAAGGGCGTCGAGAAGCCTATCGGTGGGCTCGACCTCAGCTTCGAACTCCTGCCAATGGGGCCGTTTGTCGAGCTCTGGATTGAATCGTTGTATCTTTAGGGTGACTTTCATGTTTCTCCCTGACCTCGTTCAGTACTTTCGTTCCTTGGGCTGGAATTTAGTTATAACGACGGGCTTGTAATCGAGACGTATGCCCTCCGGTGTCCTGTAGGCCAAGGTATGTTTGAGCCACTGGGCGTCATCTCTGGAAGGGAAGTCCTCCCTGTAATGGGCGCCTCGGCTTTCGGTGCGTGCCAAGGCTGAAGCAACGATATTGTCTGCTATATCGAGTAGGTAACCCAGTTCCAGAGCCTCGGTAAGCTCGGTATTAAAGACGCGTCCCTTGTCGGAGATTTTGACGCGGGTGTAGCGCTGTCTGAGATCCGCTATCTTTACCGAAAGCAGCTTGAGACCCTCGCCGGTGCGGAATACGCCGGCCTTGTCCATCATCTCTTCCTGGAGTTCCCGACGTATGTCGGCCACACGTTCGGAGCCGTTGTTGCTGATAAGCCGCTCTATCTCTTCCCTCGCGGGTCCATCGGCTTCCTTTGGCAGAGGCACGAAATCGGCCTCTTGGATGTATTTAAGTGCATGTTTTCCGGCCCTACGGCCAAATACGATGATGTCCACCAAGGAGTTAGTGCCGAGCCTGTTGGCTCCGTGGACGGAGACGCAGGCGCATTCGCCTGCGGCATAGAAACCTGGCAGGGGCGTGTTCTTGGGATCGGTGACCACCCTTCCGTCGATATCGGTAGGGATACCGCCCATGGCGTAGTGGGCCGTGGGCTGAACGGGTATAGGTTCCTTCACGGGATCTATGCCCATGTAGACCCGCACGAACTCTGTAATGTCCGGCAGTTTCTTATCTATGATCTCGGGTCCCAAATGGGTCAGGTCCAAATGGACGTAGTCCCTACCACCTATGCCCCTTCCCTCGCGGATTTCCTGGTAGATGCAGCGGGAGATCATGTCGCGGGGGGCCAGGTCCTTTAGGGTCGGGGCGTATCTTTCCATGAAGGCTTCGCCCAGATTGTTTCTCAGAATGCCACCCTCGCCTCTTGCCGCTTCGCTCAAGAGAATGCCCATCTTATATATGCCCGTTGGATGAAACTGGTAGAACTCCATATCTTCCAACGGGATTCCCCGTCTCCAGGCAATGGCCACGCCGTCGCCGGTGCCGGCCAAGGCGTTACTGGTGATCTTATAGACGCGGCCGAAACCGCCGGTGGCGAAGATAACGGCCTTGGCATGGAAGGTGTGTATTTCCCCGGTACGAAGCTCATAGGCGACCACGCCGTTGACGACGCCATCGGTTACTAGAAGGTCCAGCAGGTGAAATTCATCGAAGAAGCGCACCTGGTTCTTAATGCACTGCTGATAGAGGGTCTGAAGGATCATATGTCCGGTGCGGTCGGCTGCATAGCAAGCTCGGCGAACGGGGCCCTCACCGTAGTTGCGCGTGTGCCCCCCGAAGCGGCGCTGGTCGATCTTGCCGTCTGGGGTGCGGTTGAAGGGGAGGCCTGAGTGCTCGAGCTCATATATGGTATCTACAGCCTCGCGACACATCACTTCGACGGCATCTTGATCGGCCAGATAGTCAGACCCCTTGACAGTGTCGAACATGTGCCATTCCCAGTGGTCCTCTTCGACGTTGCCAAGGGCAGCGCCTATGCCTCCTTGGGCGGCACCTGTGTGTGATCTGGTCGGGTACAGCTTGCTGATAACAGCCGTATGGGCCTTGGATGACAATTGGAGGGCTGCCATGAGGCCGGCGCCGCCGGCTCCTACAATTACAGCATCAAACCTGTGGTACATTTTTGTGCTCACCCCCTCGCGCCTGCAGGCTGGAAGGTGAAGATTACCAGAGACCCAAGAACCAGAAACAGGAAGGTTAGCAGGTAAACTATGGTCAGCGATAGCACCCTCCAACCGTTGCTGTGGATATAGTCTTCTACTACTATCCTAAGGCCGTTGAAGCCGTGCAGCAAAGCCAGGATCAGGAGAAGCCAGTCGTAGGAACGCCACAAGAGGCTTCCCCAGCGTGTAGCCACGAAGGCGTAGTTGATGGCTTCCACGCTGTTGATGATGTGCATTATGGCTAAGTGGCCCAGGGCCAGGAACACTAGGAGAAGCCCTGAAACTCGCATGAATACCCAGGAGTAAAGCTCGAAGCCGCCGACGACCGGTCGCGGTCTGGATACAGCAGTGATGGCCATGGTCTACCCTCCTACGCCCCGAAGAAAACGGGTTTTAGCATGATATATGCGGCCGGAAGGAAAAGGGCGATAGACAGAACAAAAGCGGCCCACCACAGTTGCCGCTGGATTCTGACAGCTTCGCCCCAGAAGTCGATGAGTATCACCCTGAGGCCGTTGAGGGCATGATAGATGACGCCGGCCACCAAAAGGGCCTCGCCCACGCGAGCCACAGGATTGTGGTATATGGACATCACGGCGTTGTACACATCGGGGCCAAAAGCTACTAAAGACGTGTCGATGATGTGGGCCATGAGGAAGACCAGAATAGCTATGCCGCTTATGCGATGGAGCAGCCAGGCATACATTCCCTCCTGGCCTCTGTACATCATGGGATCACCTCCTGCGATGATGTAAAGGCACACTGGGGGCCAGAGCACTCTAAAGTATACATCAGAGCCCAAAGGGATCTGTCACTGGGGATCAACCTCGACAGCACCCTCGATGTGCTCCACCTCTGGGGGTGCCCCGGTTTTCCATGCCACGCAGACTACATCGATCCTGGCGTTCTGCGGAGCTTCCATGCCAGCGAGGTACTCTGTAGCCAGCAGCTGAAGCCTGTTCTGCTTGAGGGGGCCGACCGACTGGGCTGCATCGTCTACCGAGCCACGCCTCGACCGTACCTCCACGAAGACCAAGGTATCGCCCTTGCGTGCGATCAGGTCTATCTCTCCATAACGGCATCTCCACCTCCTGTCGACCAGGGTGTACCCCCGTTCTTGCAGATATTCGGCGGCGATCTCTTCGCCCCGGTTACCTAACAGCTTGCGCGTTGAGCTCATAGCTGCAGGCCGAGACGGGAGCGAAGCTCCTGCGGTGGATAGGTGAAGGTCCCCATCTCGTGAGAGCCTCTACATGTGATTTGGTGCCATATCCCTTGTGATGTCCGAAGCCGTAGTGAGGGTAGCGATGGCCGTAGTGGTCCATGATGTCGTCCCTTATCACTTTGGCGACGATAGAAGCTGCGGCAATAGAGATGCATAGATCGTCGCCGTGGACCACGCCTGTATTCGGAATTTGCAGCTCTGGGAGCGGGAAACCGTCCGCCAGCACGTAGTCAGGCTGTGGGTGCAAAGCCAGCACAGCCCGCTGCATGGCCTGCTTTGTGGCCGTGGATATACCCACTAGATCGATGACTTGGGGTGGCACTGCCGCACATCCGCACGCTACTGCGACATCCAAGAGAATGTAGAAAAGTTCCGCCCTTTTCGACGGGGTGAGTTTTTTTGAGTCGCGTATGGGCAGCGTGCAGTTACCTAGCAGATGTGGAGGCAAGATGATGGCCGCGGCCACCACGGGACCAGCCAGGGCACCTCGTCCTACTTCGTCGACACCTGCTATAAGTCTGTGCCGGCTCAGGAGCTGCAGCTCAAATTCTGAAAGAGCGATGATGGCCATGGGCCATCATCCTTGGACTGGAGATGTCCGTTTCTCCTTGATCCTGGCAGCCTTACCGGTACGGCCCCTCAGATAGTATAGTTTGGCCCTGCGGACGTAGCCCCTTCGCACAACCTCTATGCGCTCGATGCGAGGTGAATGCAGAGGGAAGGTGCGTTCCACCGGCACGCCGTGGGAGGCGATCCTGTACACGGTGAAGGTTTCACGCGTGCCACCGTGTTTGCGGGCTATCACCACGCCTTCGAAGGGCTGGATCCTTTCCTTGCCGGCTTCCACCACTTTGTAGTAGACCCTCACCGTGTCGCCTGGACCGAAATCCGGTAGATCCTGGCGCAAAAAAGGGGTCTCGATTGATCTGACCAACTCATCGGACACGGCAAAAACTCCAATTCTGGGAAGGGTTAGCAACCAGGGATCGATTATACCACAGGCAGTGTGTTGTCTCTCAGGACTCCAGAAATTCCTGAAGCTGGCGCACCCTTTGATTGCTTCTGAGGGCGTTGAGAGCCGACGCTACAATCTGGCGGACCCTCTCGCGGGTGAGGCCAACGAGCCTGGCTACCTCCTCAAGGGTTTTGCCCTCGCCATCGTAGAAGCCGAACCGCAGAGCTATGATCTGTCGTTCTCGTGGAGGGAGTTGCTGGAGCGCCTCTTCCAGTTCGGATCTGAGGAAGTCGTTGGATATCTGGTCGAGAGGTAAAGGCTGGCTGACATCGGCGATGAGATCTGAAACCGCGGCGTCGTCTTCTCCGGGAAGAGGTGCCTCCAGGGACGTGGGGTATTGGGAGGCGAGGATAAGGTTCTTGGCCCGGTTAGCCGCATGCGCCACACGTCGTCGAATTCTGGGTGGCAGGTCGTCGGTGTGTCTTAGTATGCCTGACAGCAGGATGGTTGCCTTTGGGTCGGCACCGGGTGGGAGCTCGGCTCCTTCGGTCACAATGCTGAGGAGAGCTTTCTCGGTGGAAGGGTCGATGAACCCCACGGCCAGGGCTATCTCCTCGAGCTGGGGATCGCGTCCCAGCATCTGTACCAGATCCTGGCCGGTACGGTTGAACTTGGTCAAGGTCTCCACTACGTGGGCTGGCAGCCGAATTACCCTTCCCTGGTCCGATATTGCACGGAGAATTGCCTGCCGGATCCACCAGGTGGCGTAGGTGCTAAACCGGAAGCCCTTGCGATGGTCGTATACTTCGGCGGCATGCATAAGTCCCAGATTGCCTTCCTGAATCAGGTCCAGTACGGGCACTCCTCTGTGCATGTACCTTCGGGCAATACTCACCACTAGTCTTAGGTTGGATTCGACTAGGCGTGCTTTAGCCTCGTCTTTGGCGCGAAGGACTTCATCGACCCTAGAGGCTGCGCGAGGTGCAAAGGAGGAGAACCCTTCCTCCTGGATCCATTGGTCAAGCTGTAGCAACAGTGGCTGCAACACGTAGCAGATTATGGAGGCTTCGCGAAAAGAGGTATCCAGGCGCTTAGTGGGCATACCTAAACGTTTCGAAAGTTGCCTGAGAAGTTGGTCGCCGGGTCCAGGATCCAGATAGGGTGGGTCGCTGGCCGCAATCTGGGGGAGAACGGGAACGGCGGCATTGCTGGCCGCAGCCAAACTGTCTAGGAGAGGCCTGAGGGTAAGAAGGCGTCCATACAGCTGGAGTCCAACCCGCTGGGAGTCCTGTAACCCTGTCTCTTCCATGAAGCGTTGGAGCCACTGGCCTGCCTCCACTACCTTCCCGAGTTGGCGTTCCTCACTCGCTGTTAGAAGGCGGGCGCGGCTTATAGTTCGCAGGTAGATCTGGATTACGTCGTTGCTTGGTTCCTGGGCCAGTTGTTCGGCCTCAGTGGCTTGATCGATGGGGTATTCCCAACCTTCCTCGACAGCGATACTACCTTCCCGGTCCATTAAGAGATCGACTTCACTGAAAACATCGTCTCCAGCCATGGGATCCCCCCTCGAGACGCCGACGCTGTCCATAGCCCTACACCTGCAATGATATGGCGCTTGGTAGTCAATGTCAAGCTTTTTATGATGCGAATCGAAAAAACTCGTGAAATCGCTCCTTCCCTGCGGATATTATGGGATTGTCTTAAAGCTTGGGGGGATACCATGTGGCAAAGAGCGCTCCTTGCCATCTTAGTGGCGTTGATGAGTGTTGTGCTGGGCTCCGGATCGTTGGTGGCCCAGGGGGAAGAGGCAATCGTTGGAGATGTTGTAGCTGTGGAGCGAGACGAGGCGTCGGGTGTCGCGCGGCTACTGGTCCGTGTACAGGCTTTCCCCGAAGGATCTGAAGTGATCGCCGTAGATCCCAGTGGCAGTACACTTCAAGCTCAGGGCCTCGATCTACGGACGGGCGACAAGGTTGTTGTAGCGAAGGTCAGGCATGTATCCGGAAGCTTCCGCTACGCGGTGGTGGATGTCTACCGTACGCCGTGGCTCATTGTGCTCACTCTGGTCTTTGCAATCATGGTCGTTGCTGCTGGCGGCTTCCACGGGGTCAGGTCATTGGTGGGGCTGGTTGTGACCTTCGCCGTGGTGATAGGTGTCTTGGTACCTGGCATTTTGCAGGGTTACTCGCCTATTGCTGTGAGCTTGGTGGCCTGCGGCTTGGTCGTGTTCATCACGCTGTACCTAGTGCATGGCTTCAGCATGAAAACCACAACTGCCGTGTTGGGCACTTTGATGGCCTTGGGTTTTACTGGGGCTTTGGCCGGGTGGGCTGTGGATTATACCAGGCTGACAGGTCTAGGTACTGAGGAAGCCGCTTTCCTTCAACTGGCCACCGGCGGAAGCATCGACATTAGGGGCCTGCTGTTGGGAGGAATAATATTGGGTGCGTTGGGCGTCATAGATGACGTCACTGTCAGCCAGGCCGCTATTGTCTTCGAGTTGCAGCGTGCAAATCCAGCCCTTGGCGTCGCCGAGCTCTTCCGGCGGGGTATGAACGTTGGGAGGGATCATATTGCATCCACGGTGAACACGTTGGTACTGGCCTACACTGGGGCCTCGATGCCGCTCCTTCTGCTGTTCACTATCGGGGGCAGCCGCTGGGACACACTTGTAAGCCAGGAGATGCTAGCTGTCGAGGTAGTCAGGACCTTGGTAGGGAGTGCGGGGATAGTGACGGCTGTACCGGTGACCAGCCTCGTGGCCGCGGTGCTTGCTAAGTGGCGCTGGTCTGGAGCCACGTTGCCTTGACCTCGCGGTTTCGCCGGGTGGAGTAAACTAGATAAAGCCTTTGGGGGGTACAGCGGTGCGCATTGTCTTCCTATTCGCCCATCCCGACGATGAAACTTTTGGTTGTGGAGGGACCATTGCCCTTTACGCTCGAAAGGGCGTGAGGTGCACGGTGGTGTCAGCCACCAAAGGTGAAGCAGGGAAGGTGCTAGATAGCCAGATTCCGAGTGGGGCCGACGTGGGCTCAGTGCGGCAACGAGAATTGGAGTGCGCATGCCAAGTTTTGGGTGCTCGTCCTCCTCTTTTCATGGGGTATGTGGATGGGACCCTGGCCTCTCTGGACCAGAGGGAGGCTGCCCATCGAACACTGAGCTTGCTTTCGGCGCTGGAGCCCGACGTTATTGTTAGCTTCGACCAATGGGGTGTTTACGGGCATAAGGATCATCTTGCTGTCCATAGATGGGTACAGTGGGCATGGGAGAACTGGTCGGGCCCAAGACCACGGCTCTTTTACAACAGTCCCCCCAGGAGTTTTATGCAGCGAATGCGAGAGCTCCGTGCCAAGGGCAACAGACCCCTCGATCTTTCAGACGTCTCCGATCTGCCACCCGAAGAATACGGAACCCCTGACAGTCTGATAACGACGCGCATCGATATATCGGGTGTCATGCAAGTAAAGAGGCAGGCCATACTGTGTCACCGGACGCAAGTAGATCCACAGGAGTTCGACACGATGGAAAGCACCGAGTTTGGGCCTTTTGTTAGCGTCGAGTTCTATACCCTGGCTCCGGGGCAGGTAGCGGTTCCTGGCATAGAGTCCGACCTTCTAGCGGGGTTGCTCTGATGCCTGCAGGTGAGGTAGATCCACAGTACGTCGAAGGTCTTTTGGACGACCTCTACACTTTCGGGGCGATACCGGAAGGAGGTGTCTTCAGACCAGCCTTTGGTCAGGCTTGGATGGAGGCCAGAAGGTACGTGTCCCGGCGCATGGAGGAGTTAGGTCTTGAAGTGTGGGAGGACGCTGTAGGCAACCTCTTCGGGCGATGGTCAGGACAGGAGCAGGGGACGGTCCTCACTGGTTCCCATTTGGACACGGTCAGGGGCGGTGGCCGGCTGGACGGCAGCCTGGGTGTGGTTGCGGGTCTGGCCGCTGTATCGGCTCTAAGGGATCTGGGGACACCGAAATGCAACGTTGAAGTAGTTGTCACCTGCGAAGAAGAGGGCAGCCGGTTCCCAGCGAAGATGCCCGGGTCCAGGGCCATGGCAGGTCTGCTTACGCAAGAAGAACTCCACTCTATCTCCGATGGAGAGGGAACTACCCTTGCTGAAGCCATGCGCGCTTGTGGGTTTCGTCCAGATCAGGTTGAGACAGCTCGTCGTCGCGATATCGTCGCCTTCTTGGAGCTCCACATTGAGCAGGGGCCGAAACTTGAAGAAGGCGGCCATCATATCGGGATCGTAGACAAGATTGTAGGGCTGTCGCATCTTGAGTTCGTGTTCATCGGTCGCGCCGATCACGCTGGTACCACCCCCATGTCGCGGAGGAGGGATGCTCTGGTTGGGGCGGCGGACGCCGTGGTGCGCATAGAAGCTTTGGCGCGCTCCTTTGGAGACCCAGCAGTCGTCACCGTAGGTAGGTTGCAGCTGTGGCCGGGTTCGATAAACGTGGTTCCTGAGAAAGTGGCCTTTACAGTGGATGCCCGACATACTTCGGCAGAGACGAAGCGGAAGCTGGTAGATGCCGTGGTGCAGGAGGTCTATGCCGTTGCGTCGGCTAGGGGCCTTGCAGTTGAGCACAGGACACTTGCGGAGACGGAGCCAACAGCTTTGGATGCTAAGCTGGTGGAACTGCTGAGGGCTCTGGCGGAAGAACTGCGATATGATGCCATGGTTATGGGCAGCGGGGCTGCTCATGATGCCCAGATGATGGGTCAGACTTTTCCCACCGCCATGATCTTCGTGCCTAGCCACCTGGGTCGGAGTCACAGTCCCGATGAGTTCACCCCTATAGAGCAGATAATGCCAGGCATCCGGCTTCTGTCGGAAGCGATATTCAGGTTGGCTTTCTGAGCCATGCGCATGCTGGTATGGCACGTTGATTTCTTCAGGTCGACCATAACGGAGAGGGGGAGGTCGCCTCTGGTGGAGCCGTACGATCGTCCATATGTGGAGGCAACGGAGGCACTGGTGATTTTCGCAGCTGCTGAGAGGGAAGATGAGCCTGTAGCGACGGAAGTGGCCGCCATGGCTGCCAGGGAAGTAGCTAAGCTAGCGGGCCAACTGAAGGTGGACAACGTGGTGATCGTACCCTTCGCACATCTCTTCGTTGATCTTGCTGTACCTGAGGTCGCCTTGGGAATGCTCAAGAGCATGGCATTGCAGCTGGAGGATAGGGCTTTCAGTGTGCAGAGGGTACCCTTCGGGTGGTTTAACACTTTGGAGATCCGTGCCAAAGGACATCCGCTCTCTCGTATAGCGCGGACAGTCAGGTTGTGAGGCAGCACTGTGAGGGGACGGTTGGGTAAGAGTATAAAGGCCTTCGTCTTTGTACTGGTATTCTCCACGGTACCCTTGGTCTGGCATGGGGCTCCGCCGGCCCAAGCGGCGTCGCCGACTTTCCTGAGAGAGTTCTGGCCCATCTACGGTGAGGGCGGCATCCGAAACTTCGGCTACGTAATAACTGACCCCATCCGCATGGCCGATGGGAGGATCATTCAATATACTGAACGGGCCAGGTTCGAGCTGGGAGCCGATGGTCAAGCACGGATCGGAGAGCTAGGCAGGGAGCGCGTTGGTAGTGCCCTTGGAAACCCTGCCTTCAACCCGATACCGCCTTTCCCCGACAGTCCGGAAGGCTGCCGCTACTTTGCCGAGACGGGCCATAGCCTCTGTTTCGGTTTTCGCTACTTCTGGGAGCATAACGGTGGGGAGGCTGTGTTCGGTGTCCCCATCAGCGAGGAGTTCGACGAAGCCAACCCGGATACCGGTGTCAACTACACCGTCCAATATTTCACCAGGGCTAGATTCGAGTATCATCCAGAGGCGCCGCCCGAGTGGCGGGTCCAGTTGGGCAGGCTTGGGGCACAGGATGCCGCTGAGAAGGGCATCGCTACTGTTGAACCCTTCCTGCCACCGGTTGAGCCCTTTACAGACGATCAGCGAAGGGCTCGGGATCTCCTTAACCAGGTTAGATCAGTGGCTGGCGTTCCCGCGGTGCGTCTTGACCCTTCGCTGAATACCTCGGCCACTTCCTACAGCAACTATGTGCTTTGGGATCTACAGAGGGGACGCCGGTTGCCCAATCACCTGGAGGAGGATACCAGCAACCCCTTCTACACGGGATATCACCCGTGGGACAGGGCGCTGGCTGCTGGCTACTACAGCGACCGCAGCATAGGCGAGACCTTCATCTGGGGTAGCGCAACTGGCGGAAATCTGCCTGAGGTGACGATACGGCAGCTCATGGGTGCACCTTACCACAGGGCGACGCTTCTTTCGCCAATTCTCACCGACTTCGGGTACGGCAACGCCGTGGGTCCCACGTTGTGGGGGATTTACCAAGTGGCGACCCTCGATTGGGGTGGGAAGCCCACATTCTCGGGCTTGCAGGTCGTGAAGTGGCCAGTAGATGGGGCCATCGGGGTTCCGCCGGCGTGGTTCGATGACGAGTTTCCCAACCCGTTGCCCGACCATTATTTGTACACCTATGTGGGATACCCTGTCAGTCTGGGGCTGATCTACCCGGATGTTACGGCCAGGGGGACCTGGGTCGATGACGCTGGGATTTACCGCAGGGGCACCGATCCCATTGCCGTGCGCATAGCGCCGTCCCCTTACGGGGAGCCGGATCAATGGGTGCACGTGATACCACTCCGTCCCCTTGAACCCATGACTACCTATGTCGTCCGTATCTCGGGAAGAGATGGCCGCGGTGTAAGCTTTCGGCATGAATGGTCCTTCACCACTGGCAGATAGTGCTATCCGCCGACAGACCGAGGATTGGCCTGTCCGTCATCAGTTGATCGCATTAAGAATGGCGTGTGGTGTGCCATGGGAGACATCTCGCTGATGGATGGGCAAGGTGCGCCTTGGGCGTATTGGTCCGGTGGAAATCTATCCCTTTGGAGGCTCAGTACCCTATCGTCCGGCGTCTACCGAGAGTTGGAAGCTGCCACCACATGATCGTGCTGGGCTGGCTAAGTAAAGAGTTTCCGTGCTGGGGCCCCTCCAAGTGGCTCACCATGCTTGCGCGCCCGAGTTACCTGCTGATTTTCAGGCTGATTGTGTCTGTGCCATGGCGGTGGAAAGCCTGTAAGGGTGGGTGAAGGCGTATCTACGGGGTCCTGCGGCCCTTCCCACTAAAGTGATACCCGAGCGATCGGCGATGGCGATGGCCAGGCTAGTAGGCACGGTTAAAGATGCTGCCAGTCCGATGCCACAGCGGGCGGCCTTGTAGGCCATTTCAGACGAGATGCGGCCCGTAGTCAATAGGACCAGCTCCGAAAAGTTAGTCCTTTCCAGGAGCGCTCTGCCGATCACCTTGTCTACAGCGTTATGCCGTCCTACGTCTTCTGCGTAGGCTACCAGGCCGTGGCAGTTGCCTAGGGCCGCGCTATGCAGGCCACCGATATCTCGGTGCTCTTCTGCGCGCTCCAACATGGCTCGCATCAGGTCACCCAGTACTTCCCATGAGATGTGCGGGTCTGAGTCTACATGGGGCAGAAGTTTCCATAGCTCCTGGGCCTCGGGTCCCCCCGAGGCGCAACCCGATGTCACTATCTCGCGCCAAGGGCTGCGAGCGAACTGTCGTTCGTCGCGGGTAAAGACCTCGACTATCTCACCGCGGCCGCATGTCCAGAAGCTTACGATATCTTCCACCGAGTCGATCAGATGCTCGGCAAAGAGCCAGCCTATAGCGAGCTCTTCTAGGTCGGTGTGGGTAGCCATAAGGGTTATTAGGCGTCTGCCGTTGAGCTCTATATGTACCGGTAGCTCTTCCACCACATTGGGTGTCACAGCATTACCTGCCCTTAGGAGGTATGTGGATGGGCATTCCCATGGCTGCCCAAGCTGCCTCCATTATAGCCTCAGGTAGTGTTGGATGCACGTGGATGGTACGCGCGAGTTCTTCCAGGGTAGCCTCGAGGGTCATGGCCAGCACGCCCTCTGGGATCATGCTGCTGGCCTCAGGGCCGAAGATGTGCACGCCCAGCACTTCTTCTGTATGGGCATCGGCTATTATCTTAACCATTCCTTCCGTCTCGCCCATGGTCAGGGCCTTTCCGTTGGCGGAAAAGGGAAACTTGCCGACTTTTATGTCTCGTCCCTGAGACCTAGCTTCCCTTTCCCTAAGGCCGACGCTGGCTATTTCGGGCTGGGTAAAAGTACATGACGGCACGACCCTTGCGTCGTACCTGCTCTGAAGTCCCATGATGTTTTCTACGGCTACGATACCTTGATGGCTAGCTGCATGGGCCAGGAGGTGTTCCCCAGTGACGTCGCCAATGGCATAGAGACCAGGCACGTTGGTCCGTCTGCGGTCGTCCACGGGGATCCAGCCGCGGTGGAGGTTGACGCCCAGAGTTTCAAGGCCGAGCCCCTGGGTGTGAGGCCTTCTCCCCACTGCTACCAAGACCTCTTCCGTCTCTACCTGTTTGTCACCTTCAGGGGTCGCTATCGTGGACACTATGCCATTCTCCGACTTTTGGAAGGACGACACCTTCGAGTTGGTGAGGACCTCGATACCTCTCCGCTTAAGGCTCCGCTCGAGCAGGCCGCTGATCTCCTCATCTTCCAGGGGTACCACATGGGGCATCATCTCCACTAGAATAACCTGTGAGCCAAAGGCGCTGAAAACTGTGGCCCACTCGACACCCACGGCACCGGCTCCCACGATAAGGATGCTGGAAGGGACACGGGTGGCTTCCAGGGCCCTGTCACTGTCCCATAGGTCCAATTGGTTGGCACCAGGCACAGGTAGGGTAGCCGGCAGCGATCCGGTAGCAACTATGACAGCCCTGGCTTCGACCCGGTCCACTTGCCCATCGCTCACCACCTCGACAGACGTAGGCGAAATCAAGCGGCCGGTGGCCTTTAGGGTCTCCACGCCGTTGCTTCTGAGGAGCAGCTTGACCCCGTTCACAAGACGCTGTACAGCTTGATCCTTCTTTTTCACTACCTGTCCGTAGTCCAGGGATACTTCGCCTAAGTTAATGCCGAATTCGGAGGCCAACTTCACTGTGCGGAGCATCTGAGCTATGTGCAGCAAGGCTTTCGTCGGGATACATCCTCTATTGAGACAGACGCCCCCGACTTCGTCCTTTTCGATCAGTATGACCCTCGAGCCTAACTGCGCGGCCCTGATGGCGGCAACATATCCTCCCGGCCCTCCGCCGATGATGGCAACGTCAGCTTGCAAAGGCATAGATCAACCCTCCTTGGTCGTATCTGAGTATAGCCGGCAGAGGCATGATTTGGAAAGCTGCTCCAGGAGCCATGTATCGCCAAGTACAAGCCAGCTAGGTTCGGTCTCTCCGAGGGCGAGTACCCAGGGTTCTCTGTCCCGAGCCAGGCGACCAAGGCCGATCATGAACAGGGTATCGAGAACGTCGGCTCGGAAACGGTTGACACAGTTCTCAAGCGTTGCCTCAGCATGGATCCCACAGAAGTGCCGAAGGATTTCCGATGCATGGGCCACGGCGGCACCTTTGTCCATCGAAGTGCCCGTCTTATAGGAAGGTGGTCTGAATCTCCTGAACTCGGGACCAAGGTAGCTACCCATAGGAGGGAACGAGCGATAACCTATCGCGTAGAGCCATGCCAGCACTTTGTAGATCTGAAAGGGATAGGCCTCGTAGATGTGCAAGTCAGGTCTGAGGTTCTGGAGTGCCAGGGGAAGCTTGGTGCCTCGGTCAGCTCCCTTCCATATCGGCAGGCAGGGTATCCCACTGCGGATGAGAGCCAGATCGCATTCCCTGAAGGGCCCATGGCCAGAGGTAAGGGGAGCATCTATGAGAACGATGCTGCCGATGCTTAGTTTCATTAGAAACTGGGGGACATGTTCCAGAGACAGACCAAGTCCAAGGGTAGGTGGTGTTCCATCGATGAGTGCCGTAGTGGGACGACGGCGGCCCCATGCTGGATCAACTGCTGCTACCTGGGCTGTCGAGCCAAGGTGTTCCAAGGGAGCATCTAAGTTCAGGATGACCTCAGCAACCAAGAGAAAACTACGTTCACAGCAGTCAGTGTGAGGGACCCTAGGATGGCACCTAACAGTCCACGCATCTCCACGCCGTGGACCAAAGCGCCCGCTAGCCAGAAGATGCCAACGTTCACCAAGAAAAAGGCAAGGCCGAGGGTGAGGAGGGCCAGTGGTAGCAGGAAGATCTTCAGCAGGGGTCGAAGGAAGGCATTGAGAAGCCCCAATACTATGGCGAACAAAGCTACAGAAGTGAAATCTGTGTAGCGGATGTAATCGGGAAAGAGGTACCCCGCTACCACCACGGCCAACCCATTTATCAACCATCCGAGTATGAGCCTTCTCATCGGGGCCTCTCTTCTTCCAGGTGCAGGGCCTATTATAGCCCACGACGGCGAGCCAGTGCGAAACTACCGGCTCTGCGATGGCTTGAGCGTGGTCCCCTCGGGAACGGCCATGGGGACTTCAACCTCAACGATGGGCGATGGTTCGGAACGGTTGCCTGCACTGTCGTAGGCGGTAACATAGTACCTATAGCGCCGGCCACCCACTACATCGGTGTCGAAGTAGCTGGTCCTGACTGTTGCCGTGAGGCGAACGAAATTGCCATTGTTTTCGGACCGGAAGATGTGGTAGCCCCTGAGGTTATCGTCGCTGGCTGCTGGCCAACTGAGCTGCACCTGGGTGCCCACCACCCTCGCTTCCAGGAAGGGTTTGGCCGACCATCGGGGAGGCGTGGCGTCAGCCGGGGTGTATGGTGCGTGGAGGCTGCCCCGGGGCCACAGGAAACACACCACCTTCTGAAAATTCTCGTCCAGGCTCTTACAGACGTTGCAGTATATGCATCGGATGACTTCGTCTTCGCGACCGTCGCGCCATTTGCGTGGTAGGTCAGGATCGGCCAGGAGCGCTCTGGCCATCCCAATGAGGTCCGCCCGTCCTGCAGATAGGATCTCTTCGGCCAGGTCCCGACGGCTTATTTTCCCAGAAGCCACGACGGGCACATGGTAGCCGTGAAGATTGATGTATTTCTTTATGCCTTCGGCCAGATAGAGATTGGCAGCATCGGGATAGTAGTCCCCAGGCATGCATCTCTCGCCGCTGTACCCTGTGTAAGGGTACAGCGGCTCTCCTGGCTTGGGGATGGCATCCTCGAACTTGCCGCCGGCCGATACAGAGATGTAGTCCACCCCCAGCTGTGCCATACGTAGGGCGATCTCTCGACTGTCCTGCAGGGTGTAACCCTTCTTTATGCATTCTTCCCCGTCGAAGCGGACGCCTATTGGGAAATCTGAACCTACGGCCTCCCTGCAGCGGACTATTACCTCGGCCATCAGGCGCATTCTGTTCTCCAAGGTCCGTCCACCATATTCATCCTTCCGTGCGTTACGTCGCGACAGAAACGAGGATAAGGTGTAGGCGTGGGCCATGTGAAGCTCTACTGCATCGAAACCCGCTTCTCGTACCCGGGCTGCAGCTGCTGCGTACTGCTGAACTATTGTGCGGATGTCCTCTTTGGTCAGATCAGTTATCTTCTGACGCCATCCGCTCCTGGATATCTTTAGGAAGTGAATGATCTGGGCAGCCACCTTAGAGGGACTGATGTCGTGGATCTTCGTTACTAGGGCGCGGAGGCCTGGAACAAACTTGTCTTCGGAAATGCGGAGGAGGGGACCGCTTTTGCTGCTGTGGACGGCCATAGCCTCCATAACTATGAGACCGACCTCTCCCCTAGCATACCGGATGTAGCGGTCCTCTACATCCTTGTTGACAAATCCGTCTTCACCTGACAGGCGGGTCACCATAGCCGTCAGGACGATGCGCTTCTCCAGGAGCATGGAGTTTATCTTAAGGGGTTCGAAGATCATAGCTCCTTTCCTGTTCAAGATGTTGGCTTCTTCCGGGCTCCCATGGCCGGTATCCAGAATATTCTAGAATATCTGAGGCCTGTGGTATACTTTACTAACTGGATTTAACTTCTACACTTTTTGGAGGAAGCGCCTTGACGACCAAGATAGAACCCAATGAGATTTTGGACGCGCGGGACGCTCTTTGCCCGGTGCCTGTGGTGAGGCTTATGCAGGCGATGAAGCGGCTTGAGCCTGGGCAGGTGATATTGCTGTTGGCGACAGACCCGGGGTCGAAGACCGACATACCTGCTTGGGAAAAGCAGACAGGCAACCAGATCCTAGCCGTCGAAGAGGAAGACGGTATCTACAAGTTTTGGATCAAGAAGGTTTCTTGACGGTCGTCTATATGAACAGTGTGACGTCGGCGTCGGCGGCGAAGGCTAGGAAACCGGCGGCCCCGGCCATATCTTCAACGCCATCTATGAAGTCGCTCTTCTTGTAACCGAAGACCTCGGCCGTCATAGCGCAGGGGAAGAGTTTGACCCCTGCCTCCTTGGCCATGTCGACCAATTCCTGAATGCTGGCTACCTTGTGGGCGCGGAACATTCGCTTCATTATGGCCGTTCCCAGGGAGGTCATACCTGGGAGGGCTCCCACAAGGTTCGGTACGGGCATAGGCATTGCAGGATTCCCCAAGGGCGCCACCTTAAGGGCCTTCATTTTCTCCCTGTGGATGAGGTTAAGTCCGTAGAATGTAAAGAAGATGCCTACCTCCCAGCCCATGGCTGCGGCTGCTGTAGCCAAAATGAAGGGTGGGTACGCCATGTCCAAGGTTCCCTTGGAGGCAATTATGGCGAGCCGTTTGGTCTTGCGGCGCTCTCTCTCCTGTAAGTAGGTCTCCACCAATTCTTTGACGTAGTTCTCCAGGGATGACCTTTGAGCTTCCCTGAGCTCCGTCTCCATGACCTCACCTCCGCGGGTTACTTTATTAATTGTATCAAAGAAATCAACTTAGCGGAGGCCGCGCTGCTGTCTTTGGGTGTTCCCTTCGGGGGTTAGGAAGGTTATGACCAGGGTATCGCCCTCGAAGGTGGCGCCCTCCACCTCAAGTCCCACGAGGGTGCGGGGAAGCAATATATTTCTCCGGTAGTGGCCCACCTGCAAGGTTATCTCTTCTCCGCGCAGGAGGAGGGACAGTTCCTCCTTCTTGGCAAAGGGCAGCTTGAGGCGCAGCTCGTAGTGACTGTCGGTACGGGTGTACTCCTGCGCCCGTGCCGAATAGAAGACCCTGACAGGGTCTTGGTCTTCAAAGGCAGCGTCGGCGACCGCTCGGAGCATCTTAAAACCCACGGCCTCCTGTTCTAGGAGGGGGATCTTAATTATGGGAAGGGGGCTGAATATCTCTTCGACCATTTGAACGTATCGGGCCTGGGACTCCCGCCAACCCTTCATATAGTCTCCTGCGTTCTCTGGTATGAGCTTGTTTACGGCTGCCAGGTCCGTCACGTAACCGTAGAGGTTCAGGTAAGTATAGGTGCGCTGCGTTTCCTTGATCACCATCTTTTCTGGGTTCATGACGAGTCTTACGGTGGAGATCTCAGGATCCGATAGAAGACCGTGAATTTCGCCTAGCTTGTCGAACAATTCCTCGACGGCATCGAAAATCTCCTTGTCGGGTAGAGGCATGTTGTCCAGGAAGGGTCTGGCCACCGGTCCGAGGAGAAGGGTGGCTCTCTTCCCTATGGGGAAGAGGTGGTCGAACCACCATCGTCCCACGTCGGGGAGGCTGAGGAGCCTGAGGGTCTCTGCTGTTGGAGCGCAGTCCACTACGATGACGTCGAATTCGCCCTCGGAATGGTGCTGGTTCACCCAGAGGAGACTGGCCCCTTCTTCCATACCAGGAATGACGCTCATCTCCTCGGCGAGCAGTCCCTCGGCGCCTTGCCACCTCAGAATGGCCGACAAGTAGCGCTGGAGGGTGCGCCAGTGCTTTTCTATGGAATAGTAGACATCGATTTCTTGGGCCCACAGGTTCTTCGATACTTTCACTGGCTCAGGGCCAAGCTCCTTGTCCAGACTATCACCGAGGCTGTGGGCCGCATCGGTACTGAGGACTATGGTCCTGTATCCGAGATCGGCGCATCTCAGGGCCGTCGCTGCGGCCACGGTAGTCTTTCCTACCCCGCCCTTGCCTGTGTAGAGCATTATCCTCGATGCCATATTCCTCTCCTAATCCACGAACCATTGTACCCTAGCACATTCTGGGGATATTCTAGTAAAATTCATCACCAAATGATCTTAGAGGTGGACGATGAGATCAATCGACATATTGGTTGCTGAACATGACCACATTTGGCTGATGCTGGACAAACTAGATGCCAAGGCAGCCGACCTTACGGCCGGCTCATCGGTGCCTGCCGACTTTCTAAGTCGGGCACTGGATTTTATTGCAAGATACGCCGACCAGTGTCACCATGCCAAGGAGGAAGATCTGCTGTTTCCTCTATTATCGGAGAAGGGGATACCGGTGGAGGGTGGCCCCATCGGTGCCATGCTAGAGGAACATGGTACAGCTAGACAGTTGGTACGTTCCTTTAGGGAATCGGTTGCTCGCTACGGCGCTGGCGATACCTCAGTGGGTCCTGCTATGGCCGAAGCGCTCCGCGCCTACACTGCGTTGCTTCGCCAGCATATCCTCAAGGAGAACGAAGTACTATTCCCTATGGCGGAAAGTGTGCTTTCAGTTCAGGAGGACTTGTCACTGGCCCAGCAATTCGAGAGTGCGGATGCGGAGCACATGGGTGCTGAAAAGCGCCGCTGGGAGGAATGGGTAACTTCGCTCTGACCCTGCCCGAGGAATGGGTAACTTCGCTCTAACCCTGCCCTCCTATGGATCGCGCTGTTGGGCTAGATACCCATGACGGGGCCATGGGCAGCCCCTGCCCGTGTATCTTCCCTGGGTCGCTAGTAGTCTCAACGGGCCGATGGCATTGGAGCTATCGCGTGGCACGGTCCGGTGCGATGGGGTTGCAACCTCAACTTCGGGATCGTGGACCAGAGTTAGGGCTTTTCAGGAGGCGAGGGCTCCTTGGGCGGTGGCGGTCTTGGACCCCTGGGGGCCCTCAGCTGCGTATTTCTGGAAGAGTTGTCCCCAAGGCGTATCCTGAAGCCATTTCTGAAAGACCTTGCGGTCTTTGAACGGCCATCGGTAGTAGTCGTGGTAGAGTTCTGAGCCCAAGATGAAGAGGTTGACCAACGGGGTCCGGAAGAAAATGTGCTGGAGGCGCTTTAGGGGGCCGAACCACAGGATGTCACCGACGAGGCTAGCACCGTTGTCGCCCACAGTGAAGTTCCACGATTCGGAGGCTACGTCGGTGTCACCAACGATCTCTATTGCCCTGGGGTCGCCGCAGCCCAAGCCAGCCTCGTGGGCTAGTCGGATATAGTCGATGGTCATCGGATCGAAACCCATCAGCTTGGCTGCTACGGCATCGATAGCCACTTGGTCGGCCGAGGCGAGGATGACGTTCTTGACCTCGGGACGCATAGTGCGGGGCCCGGGGCCGTTCCCTGCCGTTGTCCCATCCATAACGGCGAATATGCCGGTGTGTATCTCCTTCTGGATCGCCAGAAGGTCTACCAGGGTCTGGTGTATCCAGCTGTGGGTGTAGTGGCGTTTTGTATTTAAGAGACCGCCGAAGGCATTCTTCATTGCGCCCGTTGTCGTGGCGTAAATGTGGCACTTGACCGTAGGAAGATGTACGACGTTCTTGCCAAAGAAGTAGTCGGGCAGGTAGATGCCTTCTGGGTAGATGTGGTGGAGCACTAGCATTTTGGTTCTGGGCCTGTATTCCACCCATCGCATGTCGTCTTCTCGGAAATTGTAGAGGACAGGGATACCATAGGAGCGGAATATGGGTACATAGTGGTTCAGATCCTCCCCCTTAAAGGCGTTGGTGACTACCGTTTTATTTTGCACGCATACTAGATCGGCGTAGCCCAGAGCCCTAAGCCCGAGGATGGTCCCTTCCAGTTGCCAAGGGGTGGTATTGGCGGACGGAAATGGAAAGTGCCACGATATGTTGTCCTTCAGGATAGTGGTGGTTGTGGGATCCAAGGCCTGGCGAGCGCCTGCCACCTCGAGAAGGTGTGCGTAGTCATCCAATACCTTGTCAGGAGAGGTACGGAGAACAGCAACCGTAGACCGTTGCAAGTGTCTTCCCCCTTCCGCAGCAGTCAAGGCATTATATCACCTCACCGCGGCACAGTATACTATCTATCTGGGGATGGATGGATCCCGGTGGGTCCCGCGGTCTTCAAAACCGTAGTACGGCGCCTGGAGGGCGTCGTGGGTGGGTTCGACTCCCATACATCCCCGCCAATGTCGATGCAAAAACACGGCCCAGACTGTTCGTCTTAGAAATTCTGACGGCATTCCACGGTGACTCCGCAGTTCCAACCGCAAGCCCTCCCTTTCGATGGTTCCCTGGTGGAAACCTGACGGGATGTAGCCGTATTTGTGGAGAGCAATCGGCCTGTGCCAGAAGGAGCTCTGACCATATCTGTAGTTGCCAATATCGTCCAACGCCGAGATGGGCTCTATATGTCAAAGGGCTTGGACGGTGAAGCTTTGGTGTCCAGTGCCATGCAACACCTTGGAGCACTAGCTCGACTCTTGTCACGGTGCTGATCTAAACTGGAGCCTTTACGGCTGCGACACGGACCACTTCCGAAGAGAGGCGGCCCAACGTCAAGGTGAGGTAGATGAGGGTGGGCAACGCCATTATGCCGTAGCAAGCAGACTTGAACACCTTGCCCCTCAGCCCGCGGGCTTGTAGCCATAACAGTGTGCTTTCAGCAATGCCCTCAGGGTAATGCCAGCTGGGGGCATCCACTTTCAGCATGCGGAACCCATACCGACGGAGGATGTCTAAAAG
This sequence comes from Chloroflexota bacterium, assembly GCA_034432775.1. Taxonomy (GTDB): domain Bacteria; phylum Chloroflexota; class Chloroflexia; order DAOUBH01; family DAOUBH01; genus DAOUBH01. The sequence continues at coordinate 49,688 of DAOUBH010000019.1, read as the reverse complement.
CGTATCTTTCTTGTAGAAGAAGCTATGGCGCGGTACATCGATATGGTAGTAATAGCCCCGAAAGATTTTAAAAACAATGTTGTTTACGTGGGGTACCTCTACAACCAAGATCCCATCGTCATATAGAACCCGACTAACGTTCTGGAGAAATTCATCTGGGTTTGGAATATGTTCAAAGACATGATGGAGCGTGACGACATCGAAATAGCGCTGGGTAGTGAAAGCTCTTGAAGCTCTCCGAGATGTACGTGTATGCCCGACCGTGATCTCGCTAAAGTACAAGCTTCTGGGGAGACCTCGGTGCCCGTGCATTCCCATCCTTCGCTTCGAGCTGACAGCAAAAAGGAGCCGTCTCCGCAGCCGACATCGAGCAACTTGCCCGGGGGTCTAAGGGACCGGAGGAAGCGTACGCGGCTGCGGTTGACCAGGTATCGGTATGCCGCATATATGCGGGTAGGGGAGGGCATGGCTGTGCCGTGGACTTCCCTAGCCCAGGTCGGGTCAGGCAAGGGATGCTGAAACATAAGGCCACACCGGCAGCACTGGGCTACCGAAAATTCTCCTTGGATACCAAAGCGCCGGTCTGGGCTGTGGAACAGGACACGGTGGGCAACCGAGCCACAGAGTACGCACGGACGCCCGTGTTTCGAACCTTCCCCAGCTCGTGACATACTTTAGCTCCGCGCCGAACTAAGCAGATGATCGAAATCGGCCATGACTTGCGGGTTACGGACGGAAACTAAAGCAAAGTCTTGAAAAGATTATAGCTGCTATCTACCGGACAGACAAGTCAGTTGAAATGGACGCACGGGGCACTGGCGTGGTCCGCCACGCCCGCGCGATCTCAGGGAAGTCCTGGAAGTCGCCAACGATCCGGATCGAGGGTCACTTAGAGATGCCGCCTTACCCTTTTATTACGCCTATGGGCCTGAGTTTGGCGACTTTGAAGGCGAGGCCGGCCTGGTGGACAACCTCCACGACTTCGCTGACGTCCTTATAGGCAGCTGGCATCTCTTCGCTGAGGGTTTCGCGGCTGTCGCTGAGCACGTAGATGCCTTGCTCTTCTAGCTGCCGCTTTACTGTCTGTCCGGGTGCTTCCTTCTTGGCCTTGCTGCGGCTAAGGACCCTGCCAGCGCCGTGACATGTGGTGCCGAAGGTCTCGTGCATCGAGTTCTGTGCCCCCACAAGGACATAGGATGCGGTCCCCATACTGCCAGGGATGAGAACCGGCTGGCCGATGTGACCGTATGCCTTAGGTAGTTCGGGATTACCGGGTGGGAAGGACCTGGTAGCTCCCTTTCGGTGGACGCAGAGCCTCTTTCGGTAGCCGTTCACATCGTGTTCTTCGAATTTGGCGATATTGTGGGCGACGTCGTAAACGATGGCCATGCCTAGGTCATCCTCGCTCATCTTCAGGCAGTGTTGGAAGGCTTTTCTCACGAGATGCGTCAGCACCTGACGGTTAGCCCAAGCGTAATTGGCGGCACTGGCCATTGCTCCCAGGTAGTCCTGGGCTTCTGGAGAGTTGATGGGGGCGCATGCGAGCTGTCGGTCGGGCACTTCAATGTTATAGCGCTTCATCGCCTGACCCATAATCCTGAGGTAGTCATCGCATATTTGGTGGCCGAAGCCCCGAGACCCGCAGTGGATGAGCACGCAGACCTGTTCCAAGGCTAGGCCCATGGCACGGGCCGCCTCGTGGTCGTAGATCTCAGCCACCACATCCACTTCGACGAAGTGGTTGCCCGAGCCCACAGTTCCTATTTCATCTCTGCCCCGCTCCATGGCCCTCTGGCTGACCTTCGATGGATCCGCTCCAGGAAGGGCGCCGCCCGCCTCGATGAAGTCGAGATCTTCCTTTCGGCCGAAGCCACGTTCCACGGCCCATCTACTGCCCTTTCTGCACAGCTCCTGATAATCGGAGGGGGATAGCCTAATGGTGCCTCGGGCTCCCAGACCTACGGGCACATCTCTGAAGAGCTGTGCTACCAAGTCTCGCATCCGATCCCTGATATCCGAATGCTTTAGATGGCTTCGGAGCAGCCTGACCCCACAGTTGATGTCGTATCCGATGCCGCCGGGCGATATGACGCCTCCGGCATCGGGATCGAAGGCTGCCACGCCTCCAACTGGGAATCCGTATCCCCAGTGGATGTCGGGCATGGCCAAAGAGTATTTCACTATGCCGGGAAGGCACGCGACGTTCCTCACCTGGTCCAAGCTCTTGTCTTCCAGGATCTTAGCCAGGAGTTTCTCGCTGGCGTAAATACGCCCCGGTACCCGCATACCTCCTTGCTTCGGTATTTCCCACAGGTAATCTTTGATCTTTACAAGCCCGTGCTTCTCCAAGCTCATGACTGTCCTCCACCCTCTACGGGCGATCCACCTTCATAGATGACACCTCTCACAGCATCCACTGTTACCATTATGCCGTCTTTGAGTACGCTAGTAGCACGGGCTACGCCGACCACAGCGGGTAGGCCTGCCTCCACGGCCTTCAGGGCAGCGTAGGACGTGAGGCCCTCCTCCTCGGTAACGACGGCCACGGCCTTTTCAAAGAGGGGATCCATGGTCGCATCGATCCGCGGGGCAACCAAAATGAACCCAGCTTTGGGGGGAGCTGCCCGTGGCACACCGGGTTCAACCAAGAAAACCGGCCCAGTCACAGTGCCTTTGCCCAACCCCTGCCCCGTTGCAAGGACAGTGCCCACGACTTGGACCTTCATCATGTTGGTGTAACCTGGGACGCCGATAGGTAGCCCTGCCGTGATAACCAGCACATCGCCCGGTCTTGCAAGGCCTGACTCTACTGCTGCCTGGGTGGCAGCAGCCATCATCTCGTCAGTGTTATTGACGCGAGGCCAGAGGACTGCGCGGACGCCCCACGTGAGGGCCAGTTGGCGGTAGGTGGTGGGCTGGTCTGTTATCGCCAATATGGGCGCTTCGGGTCTGAGTTTAGCAACCATCCGCGCTGTGTAGCCCGAGTATGTGGATGCCACAATGGCTGCAGCATGGAGGCTCTGAGCTACTTCGCAGGTGGTAAGGGTAACGGCTTCGGTAATGGTGGGTGTTCGCCTGTCGGCTGCAGCGCGGAGCCATGCCCTGTGGTCAAACTGTGCCTCCGTGGCCAGTGATATTCGAGCCATCATTCGCGTCGCTTCCACGGGGTAGCGACCCACCGCGGTCTCACCCGAAAGCATGACCGCATCGGTACCGTCCAATATGGCATTGGCCACATCGCTGGCCTCGGCGCGTGTGGGCCTCGGATTGTCGATCATGGAGTTGAGCATCTGGGTGGCCGTTATGACCGGTTTTCCAAGCTCGTTTGCTGCCCGTATCAGGCGTTTCTGGATCAACGGTACTTCCTCGGGTGGCATCTCTACTCCCAGGTCTCCTCGGGCAACCATAATGCCATCGGCTACATCCAATATCTCGCGAAAGTTGGGTACCGCCTCGTGCTTTTCGATCTTGGCGATAACCTTGGCCCTGCCCCCCATCTGCCGGGCCAGGTCCTTGGCGCGCAGCACATCGGCAGCGCACCGTACGAAGGAAAGCGCCACGAACTCGAAATCCTCTTCTATACAGGTGCGCAGGTCGTCTCGATCCTTCTCCGTTATGGACGGAACCTTGAGGGTCACGCCGGGGACATTGATGCCCTTGTGGGATCTCAGTGGCCCGCCCGTAACCACCCTGCAATGAACGTCTGTCTCGGTGGTGGACAACACCCTAAGCTGTAGCAGGCCATCGTCGATGAGGATGAGGTCGCCGGGACGGAGGTCTTCGGGCAGGAGAGGATAATCCACGGAAGCCTGGCTCTTATTTCCCTCCGTGGGGCGAGTGGTGATGGTGAAGGTATCGCCCTCTTGAAGGATAACGCCTTCAGGCACAGATCCTATCCTAAGCCTGGGGCCTTGGAGGTCGCCCAAGAGAGCTACGTTGTAGCCGTGGCGCTCGGCCAGAAGGCGAAGTCTGCGAGCTACATCTCGGGCTGTAGCTCTGTCAGAATGGGAGAAGTTTATACGAGCTACATCCATTCCAGCTTGCAGGAGCCCCAGCATCACCTCGTCGCTCATGCTGGCAGGCCCAATAGTACACACAATGCGTGTCCTTCGGAACGAGCTTCCCATGGGGTCACTCCCTGGTTGAGGATGGCGGATTTCAGTTTACACCAATGAAACAGTGAAGGTAACTTCAACCACGGTGTAAACTGTACCTGAAAGGTAGAGTCTACGATACCATCTGGAACAGAGGATCAGGGCATGGAAATAGATAGCGACCGCATAAGACATATCCTCCAGACATACAAAAGGGTGGCAGTTGTTGGCATGTCTAAGGACCCAAATAAACCGGCCAGAAAGGTGCCGAAGTTCCTGATGAGCAAGGGATACCATGTCATACCTGTCAACCCTACGGCCGATGAGATCCTGGGCCGAAAGTCGTACCCGACCCTGAGGGATGTGGCCGAGCCGGTGGAAATAGTCGATATCTTCAGACCGTCTCACGATGTGCCGGAAATCGTGAGGCAGGCCATAGAGCGCAGAGATGTAAAGGTCATCTGGATGCAGGAAGGAATCGCCAACGAGGAGGCGGCGGCGGCTGCCCGAGCACACGGCATGGAAGTGGTGCAGGATTACTGCATTTATAAGGCCTATAAGCGCTTCGTCATGGGGGAGGAACCCGAGGAACTGTAGTGTTGCTGAGGCGGAGGTGGAGCATGGCCCAGGCCTGTCTGGACAAATTGCGAGATTATTTGAAATCTGAGGGGGTCGAGTTCGAGACAATAACGCATCCACCAGCGTACAGTGCACAGGAGTTGGCTGCTATCGAGCACATTAAGGGAAGGTTTCATGCCAAGGTCGTCATGGCCTTCGCTGGCGATCAGCTAGTTATGTTGGTCCTGCCCGCAAGCCATAGGGTTGACCTGGACAGACTGAGGGCTGAACTGGGGATCAGCGCGGTACGGCTCGCCAAGGAGCAAGAGTTCAGCTCCGTCTTCCCTGACTGTGAGGTGGGGGCCATGCCGCCTTTTGGAAACCTATACAGGGTCCCGGTCTACGTCGATGTTAGCCTCCGGGCTGATCCCTGGATAGCCTTTTTGGCTGGATCGCACACCGTAACCGTTAAGATGTCGTATGCCGACTACGAAAGACTGGTGCGCCCCACAGTGAAGGATTTCGCAGTTCATCTCTAGGCCTGAGAGCAGGTCGGCGGGAAGTTGAATATTCTGGTCGGTTGCTGCGGATTCCCTGTGGCTCGAGGGCGTTACTATACTGATCTACCTACTGTAGAGGTGCAACAGACCTTTTACGATCCGCCGCCTCTGGCCACGCTCGTACGCTGGAGGAGGGAAGCTCCGCCGAAATTCCGATTTACCCTGAAGGCATGGCAAATAATCACCCACGAAGCGGGCTCTCCTACCTACAGGAGACTTCGTCGGAGGGTGGAAGGCCTCGAGGAGGCGGGATCCTTCCGTTGGAACAAGGTGGTCCTGGATGCATGGGAAGTTACCCGTGAGGCTGCCCTGGCTTTGGGGGCGGAAGTCGTTCTTTTTCAGTGCCCCGCTAAATTTGTACCATCGGCAACTAACGTAGCCAACCTGAGGCGGTTCTTCTCCAGCATCGAAAGAGGGACGCTGCGTTTTGCCTGGGAGCCAAGAGGCGAGTGGCCCTGGGACCTGATGGCCTCGCTTTGTGCGGAACTTGAATTAATCCATGCTGTGGATCCCTTCAAGTCGGCTTGTGCCACAGGCACCGCTTACTTTCGGCTCCAAGGACGGGAAGGCTATCGGTATCGACATACCGGTGATGATTTAAGGGAACTGCTGGAATTGTGCCGCGCACACAGTCGGTGTTACGTTTTCTTCAATAATATCTCCATGTACGACGATGCCTTGAGTTTCTGGCAACTGGCCAGTGGCCAGCACTGTTGAGACACTGGTCTTATGGCTAGCGAGGTGTAGGATGCTAGAAGAGCTTAGGGAAAGGGTTTGCAATGTGGCCAGACGCATGGCAGCTGATGGGATGGTAAAGCTTTCAGCTGGAAATGTAAGCGCCATCGATAGGGAGACCAGGTGTATAGCTGTCACGCCCAGTGCGGTTCCCTATGAGACTATGGCGCCAGAGGACATTGTTATCGTCGATATGGATGGGAAAGTGCTGGAAGGACTCTGGCATCCGTCCACAGAGTTGCCCATGCACCTATCGTTGTACCGAGCTATCTCGGAGGGGATAGGCGCTGTGGTGCACACCCACTCCGTCTATGCTGCTGCTTTGTCCACGGTGGTGGACGAGGTTCCGCCGATTTTAGCGGAAACCGTAATATCTGTGGGAGGCTCTATCAGGGTTGCACCCTACCGACGGACGGGCACTCAGGACTTGGGCGAGGCCGTGGCTTCCGCTCTCGACGGCAGGCGAGCTGTGTTGCTTCAAAACCACGGATTAGTCGCTGTGGGTGAGGAGGTCGAAAAGGCCTACGGGGTATCTGTCCTGGCCGAAGAGGCATGTCAGGTGTACTACATAGCCCGGACGTTGGGCATGCCTAAGGTACTTCCACCTGAGGAGGTAGAGTTCCTTAGATCCCTCAAATATGGTGCACGTCCTCTGTAGCCATAGCTTACTGCTGGCCCTGGGAAGCCCGAGCCAGGTTGCTTAACATCCATAGGATGGTGCCCAGACCCGCTGCAAGGAGCACAAGGAAAAGCACCAGAGGTACCAGTTGGAGATTCACTGGCTCTGCCCCGATGGCCACGTAGGGTGCAAGTTCGAGATTTTGCACGAGCTGCCTGCTGGTGGCATTCAGTGCTAGGACGCCCAGCTGGGAGATGGCGATTGCCCAGATCAGCTTTTTTGAGGACACTCGCGAGCTCCTTACCAGTAGAAGCCACACAAGGCCTGGGCTGAGAGCCGTGGCTCCGGTGAGGAAGGCAGTCGGCGGTCGGAACATGGTTTCCTGAACTTTGGGCTGCCAGGTACCGAAGGCGTACCAGGAGCCCATGAGTGCGAACCAGAAAGAGCCCAAGGAGTACAACGCTATTGAGAACCGGGAAACCCATCTTTGGTACGCCTCGCCTTCCGACGCAGCTAAGAGTCCGGCGTCTACCCTTGCGTAAGCCGCCGTAGTTGTCAGGGCTAGACCGAACATCATGAGCCATCTCGGGAACAAGGTTGGGTCCCCTACATTGAACGAAGTGCCCAAAGCTGCCCCAGCTACCTGGCTAGAGGCCCACAGTTTTTCCCAGGCTTGGAGGTTGGTCATCAGGGAAAGCCCGTTGGCAAAGAGGAAGCCGATGGCTATGAAGGCTACGGCCGATGCCCAACCGACGGCTCGCCGTAGCCTGCCGACATGTCCCGTATCGCTTAGCCCCCCAATATAGATGTAAATGCCATGGTAGGCTACCAACAGCAGGGCTATGATGGTAAGCCAGGGCCAGGCGGTGAGCACCGTGGCTGGGTAGAAGACCCGATAATAGGCCACCTGCAAGAAGAGGAGGGGAACGATGCCAAAGTTCACGCCCAAGGCCACGATTATGGGCATTTGGCGCATGAACCTGGCAGACCATTGGCAGGCGGGCGGATGACTGGTCAACCTAAGGAGCATGGCAACAAGGATGCCAGCATACCAGAGGTTCATCGGAATGGCGTGCAAAGTGAAACCCGCGACCTTGAGGGACACTATCATCCAATATGGTGCAGGAAGTCCAAGAGGACTTTGTGGTGCTACAAGCTGTGACGGTTCCATAAGAAGTCCCTCGCAAGTGCTACCGCATACCGGGTGGCCGGGGTGGTGCTATACTTAGCAGGTACTTCGTGAGGAGTTCTGCTTCTGCTTCGTTGCCGGACCAGGGAGGCATGAAGAATCGGCCCTTTTCTAGGTTCAGGACCATGAGGTCAACCATTTGTGGGGTCCAGCCCACTATAAGCTGGTCCACGGCCGAGTAGCCGCCCTGAGCCGAGTGGCAGTCATTGCAGTGGTACTGGAAGATTACCTCCCCCAGCTTTATCTGGTCAGCCTCCGGTAAACGCAAAAGCTTTTCGCGATCAATGCGACCATCGGTGTATATCTGAGGATAGTAGGTAGTCAAGTAGGCACGGGTCCAGACCCCGCTTTCAAGATAGCCTCGCTCGCGGAAGCTATGGACCTCATCTGTCGTGACTTGGTTGCCGAGAACGACATTGTAAATCACGTACGGCTTCCTTACAGCTTCGCGGATAAACTCCCCTGTTGCGACGGCTCCGAGACCCATGACGAACAACACTAGGGCGAAACCTGGGCTGAGCCAGCCCGGATTGCGATAGGGTCCTACATACAGCAGAACGAAGATGCCCGCCGTGACGGCGAAGAGCAGCACAGTAAGTATATTGAGGGTACTAGCCGCCGCTAGGGCCACCTGAGCCGACGGCGGCAGGAAAGCCAACCAGCCTATACCGCCAGCCACGATTAGGGTGGCTCCCACAAGTGCCGGCCTGGCAGAACGGCTTTCGATAAGGTCGCGTAAGGTACTCTCCTTTACCGTGAAGGAAGCATGGAGATAGACGTAGAGGGCTGCCAGTACGAAGGAGCCACCCGTTCTGGCCAGGGTCTGGGGCAGAAACTGAGGGTTAAAAAAGCCACTCCAGAAATCGTGGGCCTCAGTCCACTGCCCAGGATTCAGCATAAAGGCAGTGATGCCCGTGATGACAACCAGACTCATCCATGCAGAAAAGGCGTATATCCAGCCCACGGCGGTATGGAACGAAGGGGAGACCTTCCCCCATTGGTAGTAAAAGATGAAGGCCGATACAAGCTCCATGAGGAAGAAGACGTACTCGATGGCCCAGGCGAAGACAAAGGTGTGGATGAGGACTTCTGTAGCAAGGGGCGAAGCTAGGCCTATAGTCCACCAGATCCCTACCCCAGTTATGGCTCCATAGACCACCGTCACCAATATGAAGAAACGGGCATGCTGATGCAGATAATTGAGGTAAGCTGAATTGTTGGTACGATAAGCATATCGCGTCTCATTGGCCAGGAATAGGCCGCCACCGACTGCGTAAAAGGAGACAAAGACATGGAGGACGGCCACGACCGCTATCATCATGGGGGAGGTAAGGAAGGGTACATACCACCACGGATAATGCACAGGCTGACCTCAGCGGGTGCTGACCAATTGTAGCACAGCTTTCGGGGGCCTATGGCTGTAACCCTCGAGTGGCTGTAGGCTGTTTTCAATGACAGTGAACTAAATTAAACAAGGCATTGACATCGTGGCACCGCGATGTTACTATGGGAACCAAAGGGGAGGGCTGGGAAATGGGGAAGGTGATAGGTGGAGAGCTGACAGACAAGATCATGCAGAACCTGGAGCATGTTCCAACGCTCATTTTGGCTACCGTGGATGAGGATGGTTGGCCCCATACTGCTCCCATGTCGTGGATCAAAGTGAAGGATAGGCGAACGCTGTCTATGGCCATCCATCGCGATATAGCCAGTCTGCGGAACATTCGTCGGTCGGGCAAGGTCAGGCTTGTAGCCATGGGCAGGGGTATGGCCATCAGCATACGGGGCAGGGCGCGTATTGTCAAGGAAGAGATGGAGAGTTCGCCCTTCCCTGCCGCTGTTGTGGAGGTAACGGTCGATGAGATCAAGGACGATCTGGCTGTCGGGCGCCCGCAAGAAGCCGAAGCCCCTATGAAGTGGGGGGATCAGGTTATCACCAAGGCCTATCCTCAAGTCAGAACTGAGCTCAGCATTCTCCAGATAAAGGTTGCGGACATAATGAACAGCCCAGTCATCACGGTAGGACCCGACTGCAGTGTGGGACAGTTGGCTGTGCTCCTCAACAAGTATGGTATCAGCGGTGTCCCTGTTGTGGACGAGAGCGGGAAAATTCTCGGTATTGCTACGGAGCATGACGTCTTGACTCACGCCGACGAAGATAGGGACACGGTGGGACACATTATGACTACCCACGTCATCACTACGTCGCCCGAGGTACCAGCTGTGGAAGCCGGGAGGCTCATGGTGGCTAACCGCATTCGTCGCCTCCCAGTGGTCCACGAAGGCAAACTGGTGGGCATTGTGACCCGGGGTGACATTGTCAGGGCTTTGGGGGAACAGTGGGAGCACCAGTAATGAGTTCTTATCGTCAATGCAAGGAGAGGTGATTTTCCCGATGCAGCGGGTGTCAGAGACAACCCAGGTCACCTTTACGATCAATGGCCGTGAGGTCACGGTCGAAGGTCCAGCCCAAATGACCCTGTTGTCGTACCTGAGGGATCACCTGCACCTTACGGGAACTAAGGATGGATGTTCGGAAGGAAGTTGCGGGACCTGTATGGTGCTGGTCAATGGAGAAGCGGAAAAGGCCTGTCTGCTGAAACTGGGGAGGCTACAAGGTAAAGAGGTTGTTACCATCGAGGGCCTTGCCGAGGGTGGAATGTTGCACCCTGTGCAGGAAGCCTTTGTAGAGCATGGTGCCCTCCAATGCGGCTTCTGTACGCCTGGTCTGATAATTTCTGCGGCTGCCCTCCTGGGAAAGAACCCATCGCCCACTCCGCAGGATATAAAAAGGGCGCTCAAAGGCAACATTTGTAGGTGTGGAGAATATCCTAGGATCATCGCTGCGGTTCAGAGGGCAACCCAGATAGCTGCTGCCAGGATCCGGGGCGAAGTCCCTCCTCCCATCGAAGATCCGGTACTTGCACACAGCCCCCGCAGGCTGAGGGTTTTAGAAACCGTCACCGGGAGGTTGCAGTTCTCTGCTGACCTTTATCCTGCTGGAGTCCTTCATGGCAAAGTCCTGTGGGCCGAGTATCCCCACGCAGAGATCCTCGACGTCGACACGAGCGAGGCCGAAGCCACGCCTGGGGTAGCTGCGGTCCTGACATATAAGGATGTGCCCGGAAAGAACCGCTATGGCCAGATTGTGGACGACCAACCGGCCCTATGCGACGACAAGGTCAGGTATGTAGGAGACCCGGTGGCCGTAGTGTATGCCGAGACACCCGAGATAGCCGAAGAGGCGGTCAAGCGCATTAAGGTGACCTATCGGCCCCTCGAAGTGGTGGATACCCCCGAGAGAGCATTGGAGGCCGACGCGCCAATTGTTGGACCACAGGGAACCAACATCCTCTTCAGAAGTCATGTGCTCAAAGGCGACCCGGACGCTGCCTGGGCTGATTGTGACGTGATCGTAGAAGGCTTTTATTCCACCCCTTGGCAGGAACACGCTTACCTCGAAGTAGAGTCCGGGGTGGCCGAGCCCAACGAAGACGGAGGCGTTACCATTTACGTAGGGGATCAGAATCCCCATGAAGAGGCCAGGCAGGTTGCCCAGGTACTAGGTCTCCCTGTGGAGAAGGTCAGGATCGTGCACATGCCTACAGGGGGATCCTTCGGCAGCAAGTGCGACATATCTGTCCAGAACATGCTTGCCCTGGGTGTGCTGAAGACCGGCCGGCCCTGCAAGTTAGTGTTTTCCCGGTACGAATCGCTGAAGAACCATCCAAAGCGGCATCCCACCCGCATCTATCATAGGTTGGGAGCCAAGCGAGATGGGACTCTCGTGGCCATGGAGGTTAAGGTGCTGCTAGACTCGGGGGCCTACGCTTCCACGGGATCGGCAGTGGTCGAAGCGGTGACCATCTTCGGAGGGGGGCCCTACAGGGTGCCCAACTTTAGGGTCGAGGCCATAGGCGTCTATACTAACAACCCTGTGGCAGGCGCCTTTCGGGGCTTCGGCGTTCCCCAGGCTCACTTTGCCGTAGAGCAGCAGATGGACGCTTTGGCCAGAGTGCTTGGGATGGATCCCTTCACTGTGAGGGAGCTCAATGCTCTGAGGCCTGGGGATGTCACGGCCGTGGGTCAGCCTCTCGTTGGTACAGCTGGAGTTGTAAGGCTGACCGAAACCCTCAGGGCTGCGAAAGAAGCCCTAGAAGAAGAACTCAGAAAGCTGCCCTCTCCAGCGCCTGGCCGACGGTATGGCGTAGGAGTGGCCTCCTGCTTCAAGAACTCTGGCATGGGAGTTGCGGTGCCTGAAGCCGTGGGCGCTGCCGTGGAGATGACCGAGGACGGACGCTTGTTGATCCGGACGGGAGGCGCCGAGATCGGGCAGGGACATGAGACGGTCTTGGCCATAATGGCCAGTCAGCGGTTCGGGGTGCCCTTGGATCGCGTAGCAGTAATGCCGCCGGATACTTGCAATACTCCCAGCGCTGGGTCGACTTGCGCCTCGAGAATGACCATGCTCGTCGGTAAGGCAGTTCTGGGTTGCCTTGACGACATCGAGCGGCAGGCCAAGATCGAAGTGGCCGAACGAATGGGCATACCCTACGAGCATATAGTCTACACCGACGGTGAGTTCCGTACCAGACAGGGCGACAGGCTGTTGAGCCTGGACATGCTGGCCAAATTGACGGTCACCGAGGGGAAGGAACTTAAGTCGCAGTACGTCTTTATAGCGCCGAAGACGGATCACTTGCCGGATCCCGCTTTGGCCGACAAGGGAATACCCAATGCCGACCCGGCACATTCCTTCTACCACTTCAACTATACGTACGCCACTCAAGTGGCTATTGTTGAAGTGGACGAGGCCACTGGCAAGGTTCGTGTGGTAAAGGTGATATCGGTCCACGACGTAGGAAAGGCGATTAACCCGAGAGGGGTAGAGGGTCAGATCATCGGGGCAGCCCTCCAGGGAATGGGTTACGCCCTGACAGAGGAGTTTAAAGTCGAGGGTGGTTACGTATTGACCGATACCTTTGGTAAGGTGCGGGTGCCTACCATCGAGCAGTGCCCGGATTTTCGGGTGATCCTCATCGAAGACGAGGATCCCCTTGGTCCCTTCGGCGCAAAAGGTGTATCGGAGGCGGGTCTTATACCCATGGCCGCAGCGATCTGCAACGCGATCTATGATGCCATCGGTGTGAGGCTGACGGCAATCCCGGCTAAACCTCAGAAGGTTAAGGCTGCCATGTTGGGCAAGGTGGCTGGGTAGGGCCCTCCACTTTTCGCTTCTACCTCATTCTTCGACGGCGGGAGGACAACGGCGTTCTCCCGCCTATCTCTAAGGGGTCAGAGTTTCAGGACGATATCGCGGCCCTCTCTGACTCTTCCCACTATCCAAAGGGGAAGGTTAGACGCCTCAAACTGGTCTTCCAGAGCCTCGATGCGGGACAGCGGCACGGCTGCGAGCAACCCCCCCGAAGTCTCTGGGTCGTAAAGCAAGTGTAAGATCGGCTCTGGGATGCCAGGCGGATAGTACACTCTGGGCTCTCCGTCTGGGGGAAGGAGATGATCGCGGTTTCGCCAGGCACCACCAGGCAGGATGCCCCGCTGGGCATACTCGTAGGCGCCTTGCAGTAAGGGCACCTTTTCCACATCGATCTCTATACTGACGCCGGAAGCATCAGCCATCTCCAGGGCGTGGCCCAAGAGGCCATAGCCTGTGACGTCGGTACAGGCTCGTACTCCCAAGGATACGAAAATCTGCGATGGCCTTCGGTTGAGGGTCAGCATGGAATGCACGGCGCCCCTCAGGTGCTCGGAGTCGACGACTTTAGCCTTCAGGGCAGTGGTAATAGCCCCTGTCCCCAAGGGCTTGGTCAGGACCAACAGATCGCCGGGCCTTGCTGCGGCTTTGGTCATTGTTTTGTCAGGGTGGACTAGACCGATAGCACACAGGCCATACTTTGGTTCCCTGTCGGTCACAGTGTGTCCTCCAGCGATAATTCCTCCCGCTTCGGCGACCTTGTCGGCGCCACCTTGAAGGATTTCGCTGAGGATTGACCTCGAAAGGGTGTCGGGAAAGGCCACGACGTTCAGGGCCAGTAACACTTCACCGCCCATGGCAAATATGTCGCTGAGGGAGTTGGCAGCAGCTATAGCACCGTAGGTGTAGGGGGCGTCGACAATGGGCGGGAAGAAGTCGACAGTGGCAATGAGGGCCCTATCGGAGTCCAGCCGGTATACGGCGGCATCGTCACCCCACTGGAGGCCCACCAACAGATCCGGGTGTGTGAACTTGCGCAGAGGGCGCAGAACCTGCGCCAGGTCCGAAGGACCTATCTTAGCAGCTCAACCGGCGCAGGAGGCCAGTTCGGTAAGTCTGATGGCTTCCCGTTCGTCCAAGGCCTGATCTCCTCGAGTGTGTCTTATGGATATTATATTCTCTAATTATAGACTAGGACGTTGGCCCTCGGGTCCGACTTTCCTTTCGCGGACCACAGCCATGGGATCTCTCTCCATACGACGTCTCGCCCCGTGGACAACATCCCTTGACATGGGCCACTTAATGCGTAACAATAACGGTCGTAGATATATCGACAGAATTTTTCTTCGTACCTATTGACAGGCGTTCTGACCGACGGTTAGAATCTGACTATCAGTCACTACGGAGCAATAGAATTTGGCCGGGGGCGACCGCAGGCTTAAGGAGCGGCAGGCACGGCGGGCGGACATCCTAGCAGCCGCGAGGGATGTTTTCTTCTCGAGGGGCTTTATGGCTGCTACTATGGAGGACATAGCTGACCAAGCAGACATCAGCAAGGGTGCCATATACCTGCACTTTCAAAGCAAAGAGGAGCTGTATGGCTGGGTATTGGCGGAGGGTTTGGACGTCCTCTACGATCAATATTGGGGTCCAGTAGGGAGCATGAAGGGTTCTCCCACGGAGCGGCTGCTAGCCCTGGGGGAAGCGTACCTCACCTTCTATAAGGACCACAGGGCCTACTTCGATGTCATGTTTCTCATCCATCAAGGAAGCCAGCTGGTAAGGGTTCCGCGGCATCTCTACGAAGTAATTGTCGGAAAGGCCAACATCTGTCTCGGCATCCTGGATGGCATTCTGAGGGACGGTGCGCAGCAGGGACTCTTTCGCCTCGACGATAGCTGGAGAGTCACCAATACCATTTGGGGTATGTGGACAGGTGTAATCCTGATGGCGGAGTCTGGGAAGGCACGGAGCCACCTAGTTGCCTTGGACGACCTCTATGCCACATGTCAGGCCATGGTACTGCGATCTCTCCTCAGTCACGAAACCCTTCCGGAGGTAAAGCATGCAAGTCAATAGAGTTGCCGTAGTCGGCGCCGGCGTTATGGGCAGCCAGATCGCCCAAGTCATGGCTATGGCAGGCCTTACGGTCAGCCTGAGGGATGTCGATCAGGTGCTGCTGGACAGGGCTTTGAAGGGGATATCCGACAACCTCAGCAAGTTTTTCGTGGAGAAGGGCAAGATGACTGCCGAGGAGGCGGTCCAGGTCATGGGGCGACTCCGTGGTTACCTGTCCCTAGAAGAGGCTGTGGGCGATGTGGATCTCGTGATAGAGTCCATACCTGAGAAAATGGATTTGAAGAAAGTTCTCTTCGCCGACCTAGATCGGCTGACCCGTCCAGACACCATTTTGGCTAGCAACACGTCGGCCCTGAGCATAACTGACATTTCTTCGGCCACCCGCCGTCCCCACAAGGTTATCGGGATGCACTTCTTCAACCCTGTAGCCGTAATGCGGCTAGTTGAGATCGTGCGGGGTGCTCAGACCGACGAAGACACAGTAGAGACCATCAAGGCGTTGTCCGCACGGCTGGGCAAGGAGACGGTGGTCATAAAAGACACGCCGGGTTTTATAACCAGCCGCATGGTATCGGTGATCATAAACGAGGCTGCTTGCATGCTGGCCGAGGGCATAGCAAGTGCCGAGGATATCGACAAGGCCATCAAACTGGGCCTCGGGCATCCCATGGGTCCGTTGGAGCTTGCCGACTACACCAACGGCGTGGGCATCGTTTGGGAAAACATGACCTACATGATGCAAGAATTCGGTGATCCCAAATACAGGCCGAGTTACCTTCTTACTCAGATGGTTCGTTCTGGCAGGCTGGGGAGGAAGACCCGGAGAGGCTTCTACGATTACACAAAGGGTTCGTAGGGAGGGGCACCATAGCTGAAAGGACGCCGGTTGTCGCTACTTTCGAGGAAGCCGTAAGCCTTGTAAGGGACGGAGACACCATAGGGATAGGCGGCTTCATCACCGCGGCGAAGCCCATGGCATTGCTGCGCGCTCTGGCCAGGCGCGGTGTAAAGGATCTGACCGTCTTTGCGCCGCCTTCCAGCTACGATGTCGACCTTCTGATAGGGTTGGGGGTCGTCAAGACCGTTTCTACCCCCTATGTTGGTCTGGAGTCCGTGGCGCCCATAGGACCCTTCTTCGGTAGGCGTGCTTCCGAAGGCGCCATCGAAGTTCTGGAGGTAGACCTAGGGCTTGTCCTTGCCCAACTGAAGGCCAAGATCCAGGAACTGCCCTTCCTGCCTGTTCGGGGACCAGTGGGCACTTCGATCCCCGATTTGAATCCTCGCCTTAAGTGGGTGGAGGACCCCTTCGGAGGGCCGCCCCTTGTAGCGGCACCTCCGATCCATCTGGATGTGGTCTTTCTCCATGCGGCGCAGGCCGATATCTACGGGAATGTGCAGCACTTGGGGGCCCAATTTGCTGATATCCTTCTGGCCCAGGCTGCCGACAAGGTGGTTGTGGAAGTTGAGCGCATAGTTCCCAACGAGGTAATACGCCGCGCCCCTACAGAGACAACGGTTCCTTGCGAGTTCGTAGACATGGTGGTGCTTGCTCCCTTCGGTGCCCATCCGCTCTCCTTCGAGGGGTTCTACAAGTTGGATGAGGAGCATCTGCGCCGATATGTGGCTGTGGCAAAGGCGGCTCTGGAGGGCGACGATGGTCCCTTCCGAGAGTACCTGGAGACCTACATTTTGGGGCCTCGCAGCCATGGGGAGTATCTGGAACGGGTCGGCATGGACCGCATCATAGCGCTGACGGTGGAATAGGAATGGGGCATGCTCAAGTATCGGCCAAGGAGCTGATAGCCATATTTATTGCGAGGCAGATAAAGAACGGGGATTATGTTTCGGTGGGTACGAACCTTCCGGTGCCTACTGCGGGGGTCTTTCTAGCCCATCTTACCCACGCTCCGGATCTGAGGTTGAACGTGCTCTCCTACTTCACCAATCTGGCCCATGTCCAGAAAGTGGGGAGTCTTGCCCATATCGTTGACCCACGTATGGCGAAGTGGGCTGAGGCCATAATGCCCCTTGAGTTGCTCACCAACGCCATCAGGCGTATGGACCTGTGCTTTGCAGGTGGGATACAGATAGATCGCTTCGGCAACTGCAACCTCATCGGCGTAGGTTCCGATCCGCGGCGACTTAAGTTCCGGGGTCCAGGCAGTGTGGGTACATCCACAGTTATGTCCATGGTCAAACGGTTCTTCATTTACACAAACAGCCACTCGCCCAGGGTCTTTGTGCAGCGGTGTGACTACGTTTCTGCTGTAGGCTGGGGTGCGGGCGGAGCCGATGCGCGCATGAAGCTCGGTCTGCCCGGAGGAGGGCCCGAGTACGTGCTGACACCCTTGGGCATCTTCGACTTCGAAGAGGAAAGTAAAGCTATGCGCATAAAGCACCTCTTTCCGGGCGTCGACGTTGATACCGTCGTCAAGAACACGGGGTTTGAGCTGGTAGTCCCTGATCATATAGATCCCATGCCAGAGCCTACTGCAGAGGAATTGGAAGTGCTCAGGCTTCGTGTCGATCCAGAAGGTTCACTCAGGGCTGACTTATAGGGAGGTGTCAAATGGCTATCGAGGTAGGAGTGGGACCACTAGACGAGGAGCTGGAGCGGTGGGAGAAAGAGAACCAAATCGGTGAACTGCCCAAGGTCTACACGTCATCGGGCATCGAGATCAAACCTCTCTACACACCCAAAGATGTAGAGGGCATGGATTACATGCGGGATATGGGGCTTCCGGGCGAGTACCCCTTCACCCGAGGCATATACCCCACTATGTACCGCAAGAAGCTGTGGACCATGCGCCAGTACTCCGGCTTTGGCACACCTCGCTACACCAATCAGCTTTGGAAGTGGCTCCTGGAAGAGGGCCAGACCGGATTGTCATGCGCCTTTGATCTACCCACTCAGATGGGCTACGACTCCGACCATGAGGAATTTCAGGACGAGGTGGGCACCGTAGGTGTGGCCATCGATAGCCTGCTGGACTTCGAGATCCTCTTCGATGGGCTGCCTCTGGATCGACTGAGCACTAGCTTCACCATTAACGCTATTACTCCCATCATCACGGCCATGTACGTGGCTGTTGCTGAGAAGCAAGGTGTTCCCATGGAGAGGGTAGCCGGCACCGTACAGAACGATATCTTGAAGGAGTACATTGGCCGTGGTGCCTGGATATTTCCTCTCGAGCATTCCATGCGCCTCATCGGCGACATGTTCGAGTTCTGCTCCAAGTACATGCCTCGCTTCAATCCTGTGAGTGTCTGTGGCTACCATATCAGGGAGAGTGGGGCCAATGCCGTCCAGGAGGTAGGGCTCTGTTTCCTGAATGCCTGTGCCTACATCGAGAATGCTTTGTCCAGAGGGTTGGACATCGATTCCTTCGTCCACAGGGTTACATTCAATATGGCCTCTTACATGGATCTTTTCGAAGAGGTAGCGAAGTTCCGAGCTGCTAGGCGTATCTGGGCAAAGCTCATCCGATACCGCTATGGTGCCAAGAAACCCACCTCCTGGATGTGGCGATGGTTCGCTGGGACCCCAGGCGGGACCTTCACCTACCACCAACCCGACAACAACATTATCCGGGGCACCATCGAGGCCTTGGCCACTGTGCTGGGGGGAGTGCAGGCCCTCACCGTCAACACTAAGGACGAGGCCTACGCTATACCTACACCCGAGGCCCAAGAAATTGCCCTGCGGACTCAACAGATCATAGCTTACGAGTCGGGGGTAGCCAACACCGTAGATCCCTTGGCCGGTTCCTACTTCGTCGAGAGCTTGACCAACCGCATGCAGGAAGAGATCGAGAAGTTCATGCAGCACATCTGGGACCGGGGCGGCATCATCAAATCCATAGAGGACGGCTACGTACAGCGGATCGTGCTAGAGGAAAGTTACAAGCGGTACAAGGCAATTTACGAGACCAAGGAGCAGCTGGTGGTGGGGGAGAACATCTTCGTTAAGGAAAACGAGCAGCCTCCCATGAAGCTCATGAAGCGGGATGAGCGGGTCATCGAGGAACAATTGGAGTCCCTGCGTAAGGTCAAAGAGATGCGCAGCCAGGCTGCTGTAGACCGAGCCCTTCGGGAGCTGCGGAGGGCTGCCGAGAGCGGCGAGAACATAATGCCCGCCACCTTGGAGGCTGTGAAGGCTTACTGCACAGTCGGCGAGATGACGGCTGTGCTTCGGGATGTCTTCGGCGAGTTTCGAGAGCCTATGAACATATTTTAGGTGATGGGCATGGTCGAGAGACGTCCCCTCAGGATACTGGTCGCCAAGCCGGGTTTGGACGGCCACGATGTAAGCGCTAAGCTGCTGGTCAAGTACTTTAAGGACCATGGCATGGAGGCCATCTATACAGGGCTCCACCAGACCGTGGATCAGATAGTCAACGCAGCCCTGCAAGAGGACGTCGACGTGGTGGTCCTCAACATACTTTCGGGGGCCCACTTAGGCTACACGAGGCGCATCCTTCAGAGGATGAGGGAGGAGGGCATAGGCGACAAGGTGGTTTTGGTGGGCGGCACCATACCTTTGGAAGACGTTCCTAAGCTCAAAGAGATGGGTGTGGCCGAGGTGTTCCCTACGGGCAGTACCTTTGAGGATGGCCTCAGGTGGCTAAAGGAACACTTTGGAGAGGAGCGTGTTAACCTTCGCCGGTAGAGCTTCGGGTTTGACTGTGGCCAGGAAGGAGGTGATGGGCACTTACTCGGTAGGGCAAGGTCTGCTGATGGAAATCATGCAAGGCGACTGCGGGTCTTAGGACACACAGAGAAGAAGTGGAGGTTTGGAGGCGGACATGGAGACGTACAAGTACTTGCTTGAGGAGAACGAGATACCGAAGCAGTGGTACAACATCGTAGCTGATCTACCCTTTGAACTGCCCCCGGTTATCCATCCGGGTACAGGGCAACCTATTGGCCCCCAGGATTTGGCGCCGCTCTTCCCCATGGAGCTGATCAAGCAGGAAGTCAGCCGGGACAAGTGGATCGACATACCCGAACCCGTGATGGATGTGTACCGCCTTTGGAGGCCGACACCGCTCTTCAGGGCTCGGAGGCTGGAACGGGCTCTGGACACGCCTGCCAGGATCTTCTACAAGTACGAGGGGGTTAGCCCTGTAGGCAGCCACAAACCTAACACCGCTGTGGCCCAGGCTTACTACAACAAAGCAGAGGGAATCAAGCGGTTGACTACGGAGACCGGGGCTGGACAGTGGGGCAGCGCCCTCTCCATGGCCTGCAACTTCTTTGGCTTGGAGTGCAAGGTCTACATGGTAAAGGTGAGCTACTTCCAGAAGCCGTACCGAAGGATCATCATGGAGACCTTCGGCGCTAAGGTTGTGCCGAGCCCCAGCCCTGACACCAATTACGGCCGTTCAGTGTTGGAGAAAGATCCCGACAATCCAGGGAGCCTGGGTATTGCCATATCGGAGGCCATTGAGGACGCGGCGACAAGGGAGGATACCCATTACTCCTTGGGTAGTGTTCTCAACCACGTTCTCATGCACCAGACCATATTGGGGCTTGAGGCCAAGAAGCAGATGGAAAAGGCAGGGTATTACCCCGATGTGGTAATTGGATGCATAGGGGGCGGTTCGAACTTCGCCGGGCTGACCTTCCCCTTCATCATGGATAAGCTGACCCGGGGCCAGAAACTAGAGGTGATCGCCGTGGAGCCCCTGGCTTGCCCCAGTGTTACCAAGGGCGTTTACACTTTCGATTTTGGGGACACCGCCCAGATGACACCTTTGCTGCGAATGCACACCCTGGGTTCCAGTTTCATACCTCCGGCCATTCATGCTGGCGGCCTCCGCTACCACGGCATGGCCCCCATCGTGAGTGCTCTTGCCTACCACGGCATCATCAGTGCGAAGGCTGTACCCCAAACAGCTGTCTTTGAGGCTGCGGTGAATTTCGCTCGAGCCGAGGGCATCATTCCCGCACCCGAATCGGCCCACGCAGTGCTGGTGGCCATAGAACAGGCCCTGCTGGCCAAGGAGGCTGGAGAGGCCAAGACCATTCTATTCAACTTGAGCGGGCACGGGCATTTCGACCTGAAGGCCTACGAAGAGTATCTGGCCGGGCAACTGGCCGATTACGAGTACCCAGAGGAGCTGGTGCACAAGGCTCTCGAACAGGTGCCGCGGGTGCAGGCCTGATTCCATATCGTAGAAGGGCGCCAGGCTAGGGCCTGGCGCCCAGGAGCAGAGGAGATGGTAAAGCTTCGCCCCCAATTGGTAGCAATACCGCCTTATGTCCCAGGTCTGCGGATCGAGGAGGTCCGGCGCCGCTATGGGCTGGATCGAGTGGTAAAGCTGGCCTCTAATGAGTCTCCGCTGCCGCCCTTCGGTCCCGTGTTGGAGCTGCTTCCCCAATGGGCTGCTGAGTTAAACCGTTATCCAGACAACGATTGCTGGGAAGTACGGAGGGCTCTGGCTGCCCACCTGGGGGTGGGTCCGGACAACGTCATAGTAGGGAATGGTTCCGGCGAAGTGCTGCTGGCGGCCTTTATGGCAGCCGTGAGTGTTGGCGATAAGGTAGTATTTGCCCATCCTTCGTTCCTGCTCTACTCTATATATTGTCGCATACTTGGTTCAGTTCCCGTACCAGTGCCCCTGAGGGAAGGGCGGCACGACCTAGAGGCCATGGCAGCCCGGGTAGATGATGCAACCCGCCTCGTTATAGTCTGCAATCCCAACAACCCTACTGGGACCTACGTGAGCCACAGGGAGCTCAAGAGGTTTATAGAGGCAATCCCTGAGGATGTGCTGGTGATAGTGGACGAAGCTTATTACGAATACGCCGATGCACCTGACTTCCCGCAGTTGCTGCCTTCTGCTGTGCAACTTCCCAACGTTCTGGTGTTGCGCACTTTTTCGAAGATATACGGTCTGGCTGGCCTTAGGATAGGCTATGCCGTTGGCAACAGCCAGCTGATCGCCGAAGTTAGGAAGACCCAGGGGCCCTTCACAGTGAACGATCTGGCTCAGAGGGCTGCGGTTGAGAGCTTGCGGCATCAAGATATCGTGAAGGAACGAGCCATGCTCAACTCCCGCGAAAGGGATAGGCTCTACTGCGAGTATCGGCGGCTTGGCTTGGAGTTTCTGCCAACTCAGGGGAACTTCATCTATGTACGGTTAGGAGCGGATACGTCGCCCGTTCAAGAGTATTTTCTGAGCCACGGAGTAATAGTGAGGGCCTTCTCCGATGATGGCTGGTTCCGCGTCACTATCGGGCTTCCTGAGGAGAACGACAGACTTGTAAGCGTCATCGAGCAATTCCAAGTTTCAGGTCGGGGGGTGATGAGGCGGCCTTGAAGCTGTACGAGTATCAGGCCAAAGCCATATTTGCTCAGTTCGGCATCCCGGTGGCTAGAGGCATAGTTTGCCAATCTCTTCTTGAGGTAGAAGGGGCTCTGGCTGAGCTAGGTCCCAGGGTCGCCATTAAGGCCCAAGTGTTGGTGGGTGGTCGCGGCAAGGCCGGGGGTATACGGCTTGTAGAAGGCTTGGAGCAAGCACTGGAGGCCGCTGCCGCCTTGCTGGGTGGCGAGGTTCGGGGCGAGCAAGTTCGAAAGCTACTGGTAGAAGAGTGGCTTGACGTGGCACAGGAACTGTACCTGGGCGTTGTTACCGATGCACGACGGATCCCGGCATCTCCGCTGGTAATGTTCAGCAGTGAGGGCGGCGTGGAGATAGAGGCGGTGGCCGCCGAGAGCCCCTCAAACCTGGAACAGGTCCGTGTCGATCCAAGGTACGGGCTCCTCGGGTACCAAGTCCGGGGACTGTTGAAACGGCTGCCGCCGGGACTCCGGGAGGCTGCGGAACCTATCGTCCATTCCCTATACCGAATCTATTGGGAGATGGACGCTGAACTGGCTGAAATAAATCCTTTGGTGGTGACTAGCGATGGGCGTCTCTTGGCGGCTGACGCCAGACTGAATGTGGATGGCAACGCCCTCTTCAGACATCCGGAAGTGGAACGCAATTTTACTTCAGATGTAGAAGAGAGAGCGGCCAAGGCACGCCTCAGCTACGTTGAACTGGATGGCGACATCGGGATCATAAGCAACGGCGCTGGGCTTACCATGGCCACTATGGACATGATCCAGTTGGCCGGAGGCAGGCCAGCCAATTTCCTGGACGAAGGTGACCGCATATTGGCTGGTGGTATCTATGACGGCTTGACCATCGTGGCAGACAATCCCAGGGTGAAGGCTATATTCATCAACGTCTTTGGGGGCGGGGTGCGTTGCGATGTGATTGCTGAGAGGATAGTCGATGCCATGGACAGATTGCCGCACCTCACTATGCCTGTAGTGGTGTGCCTCCAGGGCAGGAATTCCGACGAGGCCCGGGCGATAATGGAGCAGGCGAGCCGGCCCAACCTGTTCTTCGTCCCCGACTTCTATGCAGCTGTGGACCGGGTCGTGAAGCTGGCGAGGAGTACGGAGTGAGCATACTCGTCGACCGTAACACTCGAGTGATAGCTCAAGGCATGACGGGAAGGTTCGGCGAGTATCATACCGGCCTCATGATGCAGTACGGGACGCGCATCGTAGCCGGAGTTACCCCTGGCAAGGGTGGCAGCGAGGTACATGGGGTCCCTATTTACGATTCTGTGAAGGATGCGTTGGCTGATCATCATGCCGATGCGACTATCACCTTTGTGCCAGCCCCCTACACCTTGGATGCCGTCTTCGAAGCCCTCGACGCTGGGATCGGCTTCATAGCTTGTGTGGTCGAGGGAGTGCCTGTGCGGGACGCCATGATGATGGCCTTCAAGGTGCGCGAAACCGGAGCTGTCATGATAGGCCCTAATTCTCCTGGCATCATAACTCCTGGAGAGTGCGTCATCGGCTTCATGCCGGGCCACATTTATAGACCTGGTCCTGTAGGTATCGTCTCCCGAAGTGGTACGTTTTCGTACCTGGTAGCAGATACCCTCACCAAGGCCGGTTTCGGCCAGTCCACCTGTGTTGGCATTGGAGGCGATCCAGTAACAGGTGTTTCCTTCGTGGACATCTTGGAGAGGTTCGAAGCGGATCAGCAGACCAAGGCTATAGTCATCATTGGGGAAATAGGTCGTGTGGCAGAAGAGGAAGCTGCTGAATACGTGGCATCCCATGTGACCAAGCCAGTAGTGGGCATAATCGCCGGCAGGACAGCTCCAGAGGGAAAACAGATGGGGCATGCTGGGGCCATCATAACCCGCGGCATGGGCTCATACCGGTCGAAGATAGAGGCCTTTGAGCGGTGCGGCATAGGGGTAGCAGTGACCCCCAAGGATGTGGCGCGTCTCATAGGCGAGGTTTTGAGCCCAGCAAGTAGATGAGTGTGGATGAAAAAGATACAATGGTGCAGAAAACACCGGGGGGTAGCCTGATGAAGCCTCAAAACCTACGGATTCCAGGTCCGACGCCATGTCCTCCTGAAGTCTTGGAGGCCATGGGCCGGCAGATGTTCAACCACAGAGGACCTGAATTCAGGGAGCTGTTGAAAGATGTGACATTCCGTCTCAAGGATGCTTTTCGAACCCAGCACGACGTGCTGATCTTCCCCTCTTCGGGTACTGGCGGGTGGGAAGCAATGCTGACCAACAGCCTGTCGCCGGGTGACAGAGTTCTATCTGTATCTATCGGCGTTTTCGGCGATCGGTTTGCCGATGCCGCCAGGGCCTTTGGGGCCGACGTGGTCAAGCTCGATGTCGAATGGGGCAAGGCAGTGGATCCTGCCGACGTGGAGAGACACCTCAAAGCCGATCCCTCTATCAAGGCAGTGCTTATCACCTTCAATGAAACCAGCACCGGTGTAACAAATCCTCTGCGGGAAGTGGGCCAAGTGGTTTCCCAATATGGCCCTTTGCTCTTGGTAGATGCGGTCAGTGGACTGGGAGCCTTGCCGTTCGAGATGGACGCCTGGAACATCGATGCTGCCACTACAGGATCCCAGAAGGCTTGGATGATACCTCCCGGCATGCTCATGGTCGGGGTGGGTGCGAGAATCTGGGAAGCTGTGAAGTCGGCTCGGATGCCCCGTTACTACTTCGATTTTCCCACGGCAAAGCATTTTCTGGAAGAGTGGGAGACACCGTATACCCCGGCCCTTCCCCAGCTAGTTGCCTTGCAGGTAGCTCTTCGGATGATGGAACGGGAAGGTTGGGACAGCATCTTTAGACGACATGCTGCTGTGGGTGCCGCAACGCGGAATGGTCTGAAGGCCATGGGTATGAGGCTCTATGCCGATGAGGCCCACGCTTCGGATACGGTAACGGCAGCTTATATACCTGAGGGCGTCGATGCCAAGCGGCTCACAGGCATCATGAGGGATAAGCACAACGTGATCATCGCGGGAGGGATGGGCAAAACTAAGGGCCAGCTATTCCGCATTGGCCACATGGGCTGGGTTTTTCTTGAAGATATTACCGACACACTGACGGCCCTGGAGGCTACCCTCGTCGAACTGGGTGTGTCTGTCCCCAGAGGCGAGGGAGTTGCAGCTGCTGAGGCAGCTTACAGGAGGGTCATGGAAGGATGGCGACTATGAAGGTGCTGGTTGCTGACCCGATTGCCCAGGAAGGTATCGAGCTATTAAAGACGCGCACGGAGGTGGATGTCAGAACTGGCCTCAGCCCAGAGGAACTGTCCCGAATCGTGGGGGACTACCATGCTCTGGTGGTGAGAAGTGAAACTAAAGTGACAGCCGAAATAATCGAAGCTGGACGCAATTTGAAGATTATAGCCAGGGCGGGCGTCGGCGTCGACAACGTGGATGTGGAGGCGGCCACCCGTCGTGGGATATGGGTGGTGAATGCACCTATGGGCAACGTGAATGCCGCGGTGGAGCACACCTGGGCGCTTATGCTTGCCTTGGCTCGGCATGTGCCCCAGGCCTACGTGTCGTTGAGATCGGGTGAGTGGAAGCGTTCGAAGTTTGTGGGCGTAGAACTAAAAGGAAAGACCTTGGGAGTCGTTGGTCTGGGCAAGATCGGTCTAGAGGTGGCTAAGAGGGCCATGGCCTTTGAGATGCATGTCCTGGGGAGCGATCCGTATCCGCCAGCACAGGAAAGGGCCCGAGAGATCGGAGTGGAGGTGGTGTCTTTACAGGAGTTGCTGGGCAGGTCAGACTTCGTTACAGTCCATGTGCCTTTGATGCCCGAGACCAAGGGGATGATCGGGCGCACCGAGCTGGGTCTGATGAAGAGGGGAGCGCGCATCCTCAACGTGGCGAGGGGAGGAGTTATCGATGAAGCGGCGCTGATCGAGGCCCTGAACGAGGGTAGGTTAGCGGGGGCTGCTATCGATGTTTTTGAACAAGAGCCGCCCCCTGCCGACCATCCCTTCTTGCGGCACGAGCGCATTATCGTCACGCCTCATCTGGGTGCATCTACCCAGGAGGCTCAGGTGAATGTGGCGGTGGATGTAGCAGAACAGATCCTTGCGTTCCTTGATGGCCAAAGGCCAAGATTTGCAGTAAACCAAGTTCCATCGTGAGGTTGCAGAATGCGGATTGGCATAGACGTAGGCGGTACCTTCACTGACATGGTCCTGGTGGATGATGCCAGGGGCAAGGTCTACTACACGAAAACGTCTACAACGCCCAGGGACCTGGCCCAGGGCGTGATCAACGGCATAGACAAGATACTGTCGATATCGGGGGCCAAGCTCGAAGAGATAGACTACATTGTTGGGGCCCATGGGTCCACCATTGGCACCAATGCGCTGATCGAACGCAAGGGTGCCAAGGTCGGGTTGATAACCACCCGTGGTTTCAGGGATGTGTTGGAAATCGGTAGGGTGCAGCGCCCTCCCGAGGGCCTTTACGACTTCAATGTGGACAATCCCCTGCCGTTAGTGCCCCGATACCTCAGGCAAGGCGTGACTGAAAGGGTCGACAGGGACGGTAAAGTCATCGTGCCCCTCAACGAAAGTGAGGTAGAAGAGGCTGTGCGCTTCTTCAAGGCCGAAGGGGTCGAAGCCATAGCCATCTGCTTCCTTTTCTCCTTTCTGAACCCTTCCCATGAGCGGAGGGCTGCCGAGATATGCAAGGCTATCTATCCTGAGGCATTGGTCTCGCTCTCCAGTGAGCTAGCTCCGGAGTTTCGGGAATACGAGCGCACTTCTACCACAGTGCTGAATGCCTACCTTCAGCCCCTTACAATCCGCTACATAGACAATCTGTTGGGCAGAGTGCAGGCCAAATATGGCCACAAGATAGATTTGCGCATCATGCAGGCCAGCGGCGGAACAATGACAGCCGATATGGCCAGAGTTAGCGCAGTGAGGATGGTGAACTCGGGGCCGGCAGGCGGTGCAATGGCAGCCGCCTACATCGGCAGGCTCACCGAAGAAGACCACATCATCTCTGTGGACATGGGCGGAACCAGCTTTGACATAGGTCTCATCGTGGATGGGTCACCGCGCATTACCTCCGACAGCAAGTTTGAGGGGTTCCCAGTAAAGATACCCATAGTGGATGTCCATGCCATAGGTGCTGGTGGCGGATCGATAGCCTGGCTGGATGTCGGTGGTGTGCTCAATGTGGGGCCTCAAAGTGCAGCTGCCGATCCTGGCCCCGCGTGCTACCGCAGGGGCGGTACAGAACCTACGGTCACCGATGCGAACGTGGTATTGGGTCGCATCAATCCTGCTTACTTTCTGGGCGGCGAAATGGAGCTCGACTATGACCTGGCCTACAAGGCTATCGAGACAAGGATAGCCCGACCCATGGGCATCTCGGTGGAGGAGGCGGCCCTCGGCATTATCAAAGTGGTAGATGCCAACATGGAGAAGGGGATCAGCATAAATTCCATTCAGAAAGGATACGACGTGCGAGAATTCGCCCTCGTAGCCTTCGGCGGGGCAGGACCACTTCACGCCGTTCAGCTGGCCAAGGACCTTTCCATGAAGTCGGTTGTGGTGCCGACCCTCTGCGGCAATCTCTCTGCCCTTGGGCTTCTTGTATCCGACCGAAGGTACGACTACGTTCAGACGATGGTTGAGCTATCCCAAAAGCTCGACCTAGAAGCCGCTTCGAGGAGTTACCAGGAGCTGGAGGCCAGGGGTGTTGAACAGCTCCGCAGTGAGAGGGTCGCCGATAGCGATATAGTGGTTCAGTGGCTAGCCGATCTCCGCTACGAAGGGCAGTCTTACGAACTCACGGTACCCGTACCAAGGAAAGCCAAGCTCACCAGAGACGATATTGCTGAGGTGGAGCGGGCCTTCCACGATGCCCACCAGCGGATATACGCGTATAGCTCTCTCGATGAGCAAATAGAGTTCGTAAACCTAAGGGTGGTGGTCATCGGTAAGACACCTGCCGTCCACTTCCCGAAACAGGAGCTCCAGGGTACTGATCCCAGGGGGGCACTTAAGGCTCACAGAAAGGTAATGTTTGAGGGCCTAGGTTGGATCGATACACCCATCTACGAACGGGACCTTCTCAGGGCCGGAAATGTGGTGGATGGCCCAGCAGTGATTGAGGAGCGCGTGTCGAACACGCTTTTGCTTCCGGGAAGTTCGGCTGTAGTTGATCCTTACGGCAATCTCATAGTCAAGTTCGCCTGAGGCGGAGGTCTAGTGCCATGACAGAAGTTAGAGTGGACCCAGTCACCATGCAGGTCGTCCGCTATGCAATGGAACAAGTGGCGGACGAGATGGGATACACCTTGGTCAGGACATCGAGGTCGACCATTATCAAGGAGATAATGGACATAACTTGTGCAGTTTTCGATAAAGATGGGCGCACCATAGCTCAGGCACACCATGCGCCAATGCTCCTTACGGGTTTCGAGATCACCATGCGCGAGCTGGTGAAGCGGTTCCCGGAACAGGTGCTGGAAGACGGCGATGTTATCATCTCGAACGATCCCTACATGGGTGGGCAGCACATTATGGACCTCCAAGTCTTCACCCCTGTCTTCTACAAGGGGAAGTTGGCAGGGTGGGTTGCTAGCATAGCCCATCATGCCGACATGGGGGGTGCCGCGCCAGCTGGCGTTGCCGGTGGCATGACGGAGATATACCAAGAGGGTCTTCGCCTACCTATGGTCAAGCTTTTCAAGGCTGGCAAAGAAAACCAAGATGTATTCACCATAATCGCCAACAATATTCGGGTGCCTGACAAGACCCTCGGCGACATCAGGGCTCAGGTTTCCGCTGGGTTCGTGGGGGTGCGCCGCATGAGGGAAATTTACGACAAATATGGGCTGGAGACGGTAAATGCCTGTGTTGAGGCCCTCCTCAACTACAGCGAAACTCGCATTCGGGAAGGGCTTAAAGCCATACCCGACGGTTACTACTCCGGATACGACTACGTCGACGACGATGGAGTTTCGGATACACCTATCCGCATACAGGTAAACATCCGTAAGGAGGGCGACAGGGCCGTCGTCGACTTCGAGGGTACCAGCCGACAGGTTCGCGGGAATACTAACTGCCCGGTCGCCACCGCTCACGCCGCCGTCTACTACACCATCATCGCCGTTGTGGACCCGCACGTGCCGCCCAACTCGGGATGTTACCGCCCTGTGGAGGTTCACATCGAGCCAGGTTTGGTAGTAAACCCAGTGCATCCCGCGGCGGTGGCTGCCAGAACGAACACGTCCCAGAAGATCGTTGAAGCTATGCTTATGGCTTTGGCCAACGCTGTTCCTGAAAGGGTGATGGCGGGTAGCCATGCCCAGATAAGCACTTGCGGGTTCAGTGGCATCAACCCGAGGACGGGTAAGAGGTTCGTTTACACAGAAATCCAAGGCGGTGGCGCTGGGGCTAGGCCTACCAAGGACGGCAGAGATGGTCAGGATTCCCACCTAGCCCGCTTCATGAACACTCCAATCGAGGCAGCCGAGCTGGAGTTTCCCGTGCGAATCGAGTGCTATGAATTTATCACCGATTCTGGGGGAGCCGGCAAGTACAGGGGCGGTCTTTCCATGCGGAAGGACATTAGGATGTTGGTTGACAACGTATCCTTCGCCAGATATGGTGACCGGCAAAAGTTCGCGCCTAAGGGTATCTTCGGCGGTAAGGACGGTACTCCTGGCAGCTTCGTCCTGAATCCCGATACTCCTGGTGAGGCAAGACTGCGGTCCAAGGGGCTAGATTACCTCAAGGAGAACGACGTTGTTAGTCTCCGACTCCCAGGGTCAGGAGGATACGGTAATCCTCTGGAACGCGATCTCGATGCTCTTTGTAGGGATGTGAGGGATGGGAAAGTCAGCTTAAAGTCAGCTTATGAGGATTACAAGGCTGTCATTAGGGAAGACTTCACGGTGGATCTCGAAGCTACGGCCCGCCTACGGAAGGGTGCAGTGGTGTCGGCAGGGGATTCTTAGAGGGCCTAGGATGCGGAACGAAATACTGGAAACCATGGAGTTTGACCCTGAAATGGGTCAGCTCACCTACCGCGGCGTAAGGTACTTCTTGGTCCGGCCTGAGACGGTCGCGCAGCTCCAGAAGGAGATGGAGTCGGCGTTGGGCTACCAGCGGACTGCCGAAATCCTCTTCAGTGGAGGGTTCACTGGGGGTAAGCTTTCTGCTTCCACCTATCGGGACAAACTTAATCTGTCGGCTGGTGAGATTGCCACGTTTATGGCTGGTATGGGAGCACAGATAGGCTGGGGCAAGTTGTCGATCGAAGAGTGCGATCCGCGGGGCGGTGTGCTCACGGTTCGTCTAGTCAACTCCGTGTTCGCCCAGGGTTACGGACCTGCAAAGGATCCTGTGTGCCACATGGTGCGAGGGGTCTTCGCTGGGGTCGGCACCATAGTATTGGGTGGATCCGTTGAAGCCCTCGAGACTCGTTGCCGGGCTATGGGGGCAGAGGACTGCTATTTTGTGGTGACCCGACGGGCATCCTGAGCCATGGTCGCCGTCAGCTCTGGACCCGATAGTGACGCGAGGGGACTGGATTCTCTGTTCCGTCCATCGAGCATAGCTGTAGTGGGCGCGTCGCCCAAGCCCGGCAAACTGGGTTACGTACTTCTGAAAAACGTGGTGGACTACGGGTTCCGCGGCCGTATCTACCCTGTCAACCCTTCCGGTGGCGAGATCTTTGGACTGAAGGTGTACCCAGGCCTGAGTCATATCCCTGAACCTGTAGATCTGGTCCTAATAAGTGTGCCGGCGGCAGCCGTCCCGGAAGTGGTAGAGGAGGCAGCCAGTTTGGGTGTCCCTGCAGGTGTCATCCTGAGCTCGGGCTTTGGCGAGACAGGTCCAGAGGGAAAGGCTGTCGAGGATCGAATGCGACGCGTGGCCCGGGAGGCTGGAATGCGCCTTGTCGGCCCCAACTGCATGGGTATCTACAATCTGTCCGGCAATCTGAATGGCACTTATTTCTGGGAGTTGCCGAAGGTCGCAGGAAACATCAGCTTCATTTCCCAGAGTGGTGCCTTTGGCGGCCTCTTCTTCCGCGAAATGAGGGAGCGCCAGTTGGGCATATCGAAGTTTGTAAGCATCGGGAACATGATCGATGTAGATTACGCCGACCTGCTAGATTACTTGGCCGATGATCCTGAAACGGGCGTGATCGCCATGTTCGTGGAAGGCGTTGGTGACGGCCGACGTTTTCTGGAGGCTGCCCAGAGGGCCACCGCAAGGAAAGCGGTTGTGGTCCTCAAGGGTGGTAGGACGAGGGCAGGGACACGGGCAGCTTCATCACACACAGGCTCCATGGCAGGGCAAACCGAGGCCTACGAGGCGGCGTTTCGACGGGCGGGCATCGTGTGGGTTAACAACAGTTCAGAACTGTTCGATGTCACTGTAGCACTGTCAGCCTGGGGTGGCAACCTACCTAAAAGCAATCGAGTTGTGGTCCTCACCATTTCGGGAGGCCCCAGCGTGGTGGCAGCAGATACCTGCGAGGAAGCAGGGCTTGAGCTCTCCACGTTAGAAGAAAGCACCGTAAACCGGATAAGGGAGTTGATGCCATCTTTTGCGGCCAGCGGGAATCCTGTGGACATGACCCCGCAGATGCCGCCAGAAAACTACGGTGCCTGCATCGACGCTGTGGCAGCCGATCCTAACGTGGACGGGATAATCGCCATCAATGTGGGTTTGGATGTGGCCCAGTTCGCCCATGGCCTCGCTGCTGCCAAAGAGAAACATTGCAAGCCGATTTTGGCGTTTACGGTGGACAACCCTACGGTGACTGGACTGCTACGCGATTCAGGTATTCCAAACTTCCCTGGGCCAGAGCGTGCTGTATGGGCCTACAGAGGCCTCGTATTGCGGCAGAGATCAAGGATGTCGCAGCGGAAGGTCGTTGTTAGCCCCGACCTACAACGCTCGAACAGGCTATCGGCTTTGGTAGCTAGGGGTGTGACGGTTGTAAACGAGCATGACGCCAAGTTGGTGCTTGCTGAATATGGCATGGAGGCACCGAAGGAAAGGCGCGTTCACAGCTTAACGGATGCCTTGTTGGCTGCTGCTGAGGTAGGCTACCCTGTCGCTTTAAAGCTATGCGAAGATGGTGTAGCCCATAAGACCGAACTGGCGGCATTGGAGCTGGGGATAGACGATCCGGAAGGAATGAGAAGGGCTTGGGTTGCCCTAGAAGGGCGCTTGGGTGCTGGCAGAACCTACGTGGTACAGCGCATGGCGCCGCCTGGCGTGGAGTTGATTGTCGGCGGGAGGCGGGACGCGACCTTCGGACCCATGGTTGCTTTGGGACTGGGCGGTGTGTGGACCGAAGTATTCCATGACGTAGCTATAGAGCTATGTCCCGTAGATGAGGAGCAGGTGGATCAGATGATAGCCCGGCTCCGGGGAAGGGCGCTGCTGGAGGGCTTCCGGGGACGTGAGGGTGTAAACAGGCAGGCCCTTGGCCGCCTGGTTACGGTGGTATGTCGGGCGATGCTGGCTAACCCCGAAATAGAAGAGATAGACCTAAACCCGGTGATTGCCTATCCAGATGGAGCAGCGGTGGTGGATGCTCTTATGGTGATCTCTAAGACCCTCACCCGAAGCTAAGGAGGGAACCATGGATTTTAAGCTGACCGAAGAGCAACAGATGATGAAGCAGGCTGTTCGAGAGATGATGGAGGAGAAGGTTGCTCCCAGGGCCGAGGAGATAGACAAGAAGGGCGAGTTCCCGTGGGATGTAGCGAAACTCTTCGCCGAAAACGATATTTTGGCGATCCCTATCCCCGAGGAGTACGGCGGGATGGGAGCATCCCTTCTGACCCACTGCCTTGTCATCGAGGAGATCGCAAGGGTTTGCGCGAGTTCGTCCATGATCCTCGGAACTCATGCTTTGGGGTCAGGCCCCATCGTGAAATGGGGGACCGAGGAGCAGAAACGGAAGTACCTGCCCAAATTGGCCACTGGGGAATGGCTGCCTGCCTTCGCGCTCAGCGAGCCTGCGGCAGGCTCCGATGTCACCGCTATAGAGACCAGGGCGGTGCCCAATGGGGATCACTATATTCTCAATGGCACGAAGGTTTTCTGCACCCAAGGCAATGTTGCCAAGGTGCATGTTGTCTTCGCCAAGGTCTTTGACGGTAGTGATGCCAGAGGTAAGCCCACTGCCTTCATTGTTGAATCCGACTGGCCCGGGGTAATCACGGCCAAAGTCGAGGAAAAGATGGGACTTAAAGGTTCTCCCACCTGCATGATGATGTACGATAACGTGAGGGTCCCACAGGAGAACGTTCTGGGGGGCCTGGGAAATGGGTTTCGCGTAGCCCTTGGCAACCTGGACAAGGGAAGGCCCAGTGTGGCTGCCCAAGCAGTTGGCATTGCCCAGGGCGCTCTCGATGCGGCCCTGGAATACGCGAAGACGCGAGTGCAGTTTGGTAGACCAATCATTTACCATCAAGCTATCCAGGCTCTCCTGGCTGAAATGGAGACCGAGATCCAGGCGGCCCGATACCTTACGTACGTTGCCGCTACCAAGTACGATGAAGGTGCCCCCGATGTAACCAAGTTCGCGTCCATGGCCAAGTTTTATGCTACAGAAATGGTCAGGCGTGTCAGCCTCAATGCGGTCCAGGTGCTTGGGGGCTACGGCTTCATTCGGGATTACAAGGTAGAACGCATGATGCGCGATGCCGTGGTATTTGCCATCTTCGAAGGCACGAATCAGATACAGAGGGTAGTTATCGCTAGGGCCCTATCCGGGCTTGACCTGCCCATGGTGCTGAGCCGAGACTGAGGGTTAATCTTTGGGCGGCGTCCCTGCCTTGCGCTTTTCCTTCGTCTTCTTTGCCTTCATGCGATGCTTGCGCCAGGCCATCTTTTTCCTCTTGTTCATAATTCCCTCCCAGACTTTGTTTTCCCCTACCGAAGGGTGTATTATAGCATCCGTTGTCCGGAGGTGGGCACATGTCAGTTATAAGGAAGGTTGGGGTTGTGGGTTGTGGACAGATGGGGTCGGGCATTGCCGAGACCTGTGCAGTGTCAGGATACGATGTTCTGGTCGTGGAGATTGACCAGGCTACTCTCGATCGCGGCCTGCACCGAATCCGCAGCTCCCTGGGGAAGGCTGTGGAAAGGTCGAAGCTTTCTCAGCAGCAGGCAGAGGAAGCGCTTTCGCGCATAAAGGGTACCACGGATCTCGGGGATTTCGCCGACAGAGACCTGGTCATCGAAGCTGTGATAGAGCTCATGAACGAGAAAAAGAGGGTATTTCAGCGCTTGGATGGGATATGTCCTCCGGACACAATATTCGCTACCAACACATCGTCTCTCTCGGTGACAGAGATGGCCGCCAGCACGCGCAGGCCCGAACGCTTTCTAGGGATCCACTTCTTCAATCCAGTACCAGTAATGAAGCTCGTGGAACTGGTACGTACCGAGCTTGTAGATCCAGCTATCTTCGAGACGGCCAGGGCCTTTGCGGAGAGCCTTGGCAAGAAAGTGGTTGTCAGCAAGGACAGCCCGGGTTTTATAGTTAACCTCTTGCTCTTGAGCTTTTTGATGGAGGCTGTAAGGGCCCTCGAGTCGGGCGTGGCCAGCAGGGCAGACATCGATCAGGCCATCACTCTTGGTTTGGGGCATCCCATGGGTCCGTTCACGCTAATGGACTTCATCGGGATTGACACCGTGTATTACATTGCCAATGTCCTCTATGAGGAATTCAAGGACCCTCGCTTCGCTCCCCCTCCGCTCCTCAAGCGTATGGTGGTTTCCGGCCGTCTGGGCCGAAAGACTGGCAAGGGCTTTTACGATTACACTACTGGTTGATGGAGGTACGACGCAATGGCATATGAAAACCTGATCGTCGAACGCGATGGACCGATCGGGATAATAACTATAAACAGACCTCAGGTGCTAAATGCCTTAAACGACCAAACGGTAAGGGAGATAGATACTGCCCTGGTGGAGCTGGGAAATGATCCTGACGTCAGGGTGATAGTCATCACCGGGGCAGGCCCTAAAGCTTTCGTCTCGGGAGCCGACATAAACGAGCTGAGGGCTTTGAAGACTGCCCAGGAGGCCCGGAGGAAGGCGGCAGAAGGGCAACGGGTGCTGCGCAGGATCGAGATGCTTCCAAAACCAGTAATTGCGGCCATCAACGGTTATGCCCTCGGGGGAGGGTGTGAAATCGCTATGGCATGCGACATTCGTGTTGCGGCGGATACTGCGAAGTTGGGCCAACCCGAGATAAACCTGGGTATACTTCCTGGCTATGGTGGTACCCAGAGGCTCCCTAGGCTCGTCGGAGGGGGCAGGGCCAAATTGCTCCTCTTCACGGGAGAAATGGTGGATGCCAACGAGGCCTATAGACTGGGCCTGGTCGATAAGGTCGTGCCTGCTGCCGAACTGATGGATCAGGTCAAAGCGCTGGCTCAAAATATTGCTTCCAAGGCCCCTGTTGCCTTAGCGCTTATCAAAGAGGCTGTCAACAGAGGTCTGGAAATGCCTCTGGACGATGCCAATGCCTTCGAAGCCCAGGCCTTCGGCCTAGTGGCTACTACAGAGGATAGAGTGGAAGGCACCAGCGCGTTCCTTGAGAAACGAAGACCCCAGTTCAAAGGTAGGTGACATGAGGAACTACAGTATCGGAGTGATTGCGGGGGACGGCATCGGTCCCGAAGTGGTGCGCGAGGCCATCAAAGTACTGGACGCCGCGGCATCGGTGGTGGGATTTCGGCTGAACTATACCCATTACCCCTATGGCGCCCAGCATTATCTGGACACGGGGGAACTCTTGCCTGATGATGCCGTACAGAGGTTAGGGCAGCACGATTCTATATTGCTGGGCGCCATTGGAGATCCAAGGGTCCAGCCGGGCGTCCTGGAACGCTCCATACTGTTGGCCATTAGATTCGGGCTCGATCTGTACGTCAACCTGAGGCCAGTTGTGCTCTACTCCGAGCATTTGTGCCCTATAAAGGGCAAGAAGCCAGAGGACGTAAACTTCGTCGTGGTGCGAGAGAATACCGAAGATGTCTATGCGGGCGGAGGCGGCATCCTTAAGCGGGGGACTCCCCATGAGGTAGCTATCGCCGAAATGATCTTTACACGGCATGGTGTGGAACGCGTTGTCCGCTATGCCTTCGAGCTGGCCCGCAAGCGCAACGGCAAGAAGCGGGTGACCCTAGTGGACAAGGCTAACGTCATCATGGCGCATGACCTTTGGACCCGGACCTTTGCAGAGGTAGGGGAAGAGTACCCCGATATTGAGAAGGATCACGCCTACGTGGATGCTTGTACCATGTGGTTTGTGAAGAATCCCGAATGGTTCGATGTCATTGTGACCACGAACATGTTCGGCGACATCATTACTGACTTGGGAGCCATGATACAGGGTGGAATGGGAATCGCCGCGTCGGGCAACATCCATCCTGGGAGGACATCTATGTTCGAGCCGATCCATGGATCCTCTCCAAAGTACGCGGGGAAGAACGTGGCCAATCCTTTGGGGACTATAGCGGCGGCCTCCATGATGCTGGATTACATCGGTGAGAGCCGTGGACACCAGCTCATCGAGACTGCCATAGCCGGCCTTCTAAGCAGTGGGCGAATACCTTCGGTGGATGCCCGCAGCGGGCTCTCTACGTCCCAAATAGGGGACATGGTGGCTGAAGAAGTCACGCGCTTGGCTGCCGGCTAAAGGTCGCCATTATAATTCAGTGAGGAGAATGGGGGTAACGACGTGGCTGATGTGGTGCTGATCGACGGTGCCCGTACTCCCTTCGGACGGTTTGGCGGCTCCTTTCGCGATGTGACCGCAACAGAACTTGCTGCCCACGTTGCGCGGGCAGCCCTACAAAGGTCACGGGTAGATCCAGGGCTAGTAGACGCGGTCTTTTTCGGGAGCGTTATGCAGACCAGCGCCGATGCTGCCTACATTGCTCGGCATGCAGCTCTCCGAGCAGGTGTCCCGGTTTCAACGCCCGCGTTGACAGTGAACCGTCTATGCGGTTCGGGGCTACAGGCCATCGTGTCAGCTGCTCAGTCCCTTCTCTTACAAGAGGCTCGCATCTGTCTGGCCGGCGGGAGCGAGAACATGAGCCAGTCACCCCATGTGATACGTAACGGGCGTTGGGGTCTCCCGCTGGGGAATCATATGTTGAGCGACATGCTATGGGATACACTGGTGGACCACTACTGTGGGCTGCCTATGGCTATCACCGCCGAGAACTTGGCCGAACGCTATTCGGTGAGTCGCGAAGAGCAGGACGAGTTTGCTCTCCGGAGCCACCTGATGGCAGTTAAGGCCACAGAATCGGGCCGACTGGCTAGAGAGATCGTACCTGT
This sequence comes from Chloroflexota bacterium, assembly GCA_034432775.1. Taxonomy (GTDB): domain Bacteria; phylum Chloroflexota; class Chloroflexia; order DAOUBH01; family DAOUBH01; genus DAOUBH01. The sequence continues at coordinate 11,937 of DAOUBH010000019.1, read as the reverse complement.
GTCGGTAAAGGGACCTAAAGGGGTGCAACTGCAGATCGGAGAAGACGAGGGACCAAGGAAAGACACTAGCCTGGAGGCCCTGGCAAGGCTTGCTCCCCGCTTCCGCGATGGGGGGACAGTGACGCCGGGAAATGCCAGCGGGATCTCCGACGGGGCTGCGGCCCTCGTCGTTACGACTGATGGTGTAGCTAGAGAGCTGGGCCTTAAGCCGATGGCGAAGCTGGTAAGTTGGGCTGTGGTCGGCGTTGAGCCGGAGATCATGGGTATAGGTCCAGCCCCGGCCATCAGGCAGGCCCTCTCAAGGGCTGACCTGAGATTGGAAGACGTGGACCTGGTGGAAATTAACGAGGCATTCGCTGCCCAGACGCTGGCGGTCCTTAAAGAGTTAGGTCTGGGTTGGGATCGGGTAAACGTGAACGGTGGTGCGATAGCCCTGGGCCATCCTCTTGGTGCCAGTGGGGCCCGGTTGGCCCTCACCCTTACCTATGAGCTTCGGGAACGAGGTCTCAGGTATGGGGTGGCTGCGCTGTGTATCGGCGGTGGGCAGGGCATCGCTGCTGTTTTCGAGAATGTCGCATAGAGGAGCCGAACTCCGGATCGGTTGGTACAGCGTATTGGGTTAGGCATCGAGCGGAGCAAGGAGGTGAGAAAATGCGAGTAACTTTAAGCGTCATCAAGGCCGACGTGGGTGGCTTTCCTGGGCACAGGGGGATACATCCAGCCCTTCTGGAGAGGGCCAATGAGGTCCTAGCCGAGGCGAAGAAGTCGGGAAGCATTATCGATTTCCATGTGACGCGGGTGGGAGATGATCTAGAGCTGATCATGACCCATAACCGTGGTACCGACAATCCGGATATACACCGATTGGCCTGGGAGACATTCAAACAGTGCACAGCCGTTGCCAAGGAGTTGAAGCTTTATGGGGCCGGCCAGGACCTCCTCAGCGATGCCTTTTCGGGCAACGTCCGGGGCATGGGACCGGGAGTGGCCGAGATGGAGTTCGAGGAGAGGAAGTCTGAACCAGTAATCGTCTTCATGGCCGACAAGACCTCTGCCGGGGCTTGGAACCTCCCCCTATTCAGAATGTTCGCGGACCCATTCAACACGGCTGGTTTAGTGATATCGCCCAATATGCAGAAGGGCTTTCGCTTTGAAGTGCACGACGTGAAGGGCCACAAGAAGGTTGTACTGGATTGCCCCGAAGAGATGTATCTGCTGCTGGCTCTCATCGGATCGCCGTCCCACTACATGGTGAAACGTGTGTACAGCCGTGCTACTGGCGAGATCTGTGCCTCTTCTTCCACGGAGAAGCTCGCACTGATAGCGGGAAAGTACGTGGGAAAGGACGACCCCGTGTGCATAGTACGGTGTCAGCTCGATTTCCCGTCTGTAGGAGAGGCAATGGAGGCTTTCGCTTTCCCAGCGATAGTCGAGGGATGGATGCGGGGTTCTCATCAAGGCCCCCTAATGCCGTGCCGCATCGCCGATGCCAATCCTAGTCGTTTCGATGGTCCGCCCAGGGTGGTGGCCGCAGGGTTTCAGCTTTCCGAAGGGCGGCTTATAGGCCCTGCTGATATGTTCGACGACCCGATTTTCGATGAGTCGAGACGTATGGCGAGCGTTGTTACAGACTACTTGCGGCGTCATGGTCCCTTCGAGCCGCATCGATTGCCCGAAGCGGAGATGGAATACACAACGATGCCCCAGGTCTTGGAGCGTCTAGCCGACCGCTTCGAACCCTTGGAAAAGTGAGGCCACCGGCCTGAAAGATGGGTTGCATCCGGGTTCGCTTTGGGGGCCCAGTGGCGCTCGCCACGGGGGTGAGTGAAATCTGTGTCGACATCGCCCATCGGGAGAGGCTCGGGCTGGATGAGCTGGTGGACCTGCTTCGCCGCCGCTATCCAGCCCTTTCCGATGAGCTGAGCCAGGAGGCCACACAGTGGGATTGGCCAACAGCGGTCGCCCTGAATGGGACATCCGTAGAGTGGGACCGGATGTCGGATATCGAGCTAAGAGATGGAGATGAGGTGTACTTTTTCAAGCTGGTGGCAGGGGGTTAGGTGGCTCACGTCATAGACTTTCACCTGCATCTGGCTGACCTCGAAGTAAGGGTGCCGTGGGTAGATGCCTGGGTTCGCGCGGCACAAGGCGATCCCCTGGAGCTTGCTCGTACCTACTCATCGGCAGATGCCTTGGTGCGGATGCTCAAGGAGAACGGCATTGCCTACGCAGTGGTACTGGCCGAGCTGAACCAGGCCATCACCGGTCAGGTGCGGAACGAGACCCTGGCAGAATTTTGCCTGGGATATCCGGAGCTGTTGCCCTTCGCGGACGTGAATCCTCATATCTATCCGTGGCCGGGCAAGGAGCTGGAGCGCCTCGTGAAAGACTTCGGTTTTAAGGGCGTCAACTTGTATCCGACGTACCAACATTACTACCCTAACGAATCAGTGGTTTACCCTGTATACGAGAAGGCTGCAGAACTCGGTGTGCCGGTCATGGTGCACACTGGCTCGTCTATATTTCGAGGCTCCAAACTGAAGTATGGAGATCCGCTTCTCCTCGATGACGTTGCAGTCGACATCCCTGAGGTCTGCCTAGTCATCGGTCATGGCGGCCGAGGCGTGTGGTATGGTCATGCCTACCTCCTAGCCAGACTACACCCCAATGTCTATATTGAAGTAGGTGGCTTGCCGCCCCACAAGCTGCTGGAGTACTTTCCTGATCTGGAGAGGCTATCCCATAAATTCATGTTTGGTTCCGACTGGCCAGGAGTTCGCTCTATCAAGCAGAACGTACAGGCCATCGAAGCCCTGCCCATAAGTCAGGAAGCAAAGGCCAGGATTCTCTGGCATAACGCAGCGTCTCTCTTGAGAATCGACACCTGTCAGGAGGTTTAATGTGAGGATCGTTGTGTGCACTAAGCAGACGCCTGATACAACGGCCCAGAAGCGGATGAACGAGGAGCTTAGACTGGATAGGGCTAGCGTGGAGGGCGTTATAAATCCCTTCGACGAGTACGCCATAGAGGAAGCTTTAAGGCTAAAGGATCGCCTCGGGGCCGATGTGACCCTACTGTGCATGGGGCCAATGTCAGCCCAGGAGGCCCTTCGTCGCGGTCTGGCTATGGGGGCTGACAATGCCGTGCTGGTCACCGATGAGCGCCTCGTAGGATCCGACGCATTGGCGACGGGATTGGTTCTGGCACAGGCCCTCCGCAAGCTGAGCTGGGACCTCATTATCTGCGGGATGGCCAGTACCGACGCTGGAACAAGTCTAGTGCCTGGCATCATCTCGGCCCGTTTGGGCCTGCCGTACATCGGTTGGGTAAATGCTGACCTCGAGTTCGGGGACGGCACGGTGAGGGCTCACCGCACGAGCGAGAAGGGATACGATGTTATAGAGGCTGCTCTGCCTGCGGTGGTGAGCATCACCAAGGCCATCGGAGAACCCCGATATCCAACCATGAAGGGCATTATGCAGGCAAAAAAGAAGGAACTGACCGTCTGGTCACTGGATGACATAGGGGTTGACCCTTCTCAAGTTGGAAGCGGAGCGGCTAAGACCAAGGTCCTCGCGGTGAGCAGCCCTCCGCCTAAGTCCAAGGGCGTGGTTTACAGGGACCTGTCGCCGCACGAAGCTGCCCAGAAGATTTTGGAGTTCCTTGTCGAGAAAAAACTGATATAGGAGAGCCTGAATGTCTGGAGAGATATGGTCGGTAGTCGAATTCGGGGACGGGCATCCGAAGCGCGTGAGTCTGGAGATCACCAGTAAGGCCGCTGAGCTGGCCAAGTCGATGGGCGGTCGGTCTGCTGCCGTGGCCCTGGTCTCGGGCGACGAGGATCTGGGCGAACTGGCCAACTACGGTGCCATGAAGATCTACAAAGTGGTAAATGCGGCGTTTAAAGACTCCTTGGTAAGTCTTCAGGCGCAGGCTCTGGCGTCCCTCATCGCTGAACGCCGCCCGCATGCCGTAATTTTCGGTGGTACCTACTGGGGCAAGGATCTGGCTGCTCAAGTGGCCGGGCGTCTGAATCTCGGTGTGAAGGCTGAAGTCCTGGAACTGAGCTACCGGGATGGCGATCTAGTTGCAGGCCTTGTGATTTGGGGTGGCAGCCTGATCGTGGAGTCAGGGTTTGTGGGCGATGGCCCACGGTTGGTAGTGGCTAAGCCCAATGCCTTCAAGGCTACAACCTTCAACTATAGTGGTGACGTTGAAGAAATAGCGGCAGCTTCCGGCGGGCCTTTGGAGAGGGTGGTGGATTCTGTCGAGGAGCAGGGGGCGGCCGTGAATCTTGAAGAGGCGAGCATAATCGTGTCCGGCGGAAGGGGCCTGGGGGGGCCTGAGAACTTCAGCTACGTCCGAGAGCTTGCCCAGGTGCTGGGAGCCGCTGTGGGTGCGTCCAGAGCGGCGGTGGACGCAGGCTGGATACCCTACCCCCATCAGGTGGGGCAAACGGGAAAGACCGTAAGGCCGCAACTCTACATTGCCGTCGGCATCTCAGGAGCGGTCCAGCACCGGGCTGGCATGGGGGGCAGCGAAAACATAATAGCCATAAACAAGGATCCCGATGCTCCCATATTCAGCTTTTGCGATCTGGGCATCGTGGGGGATCTCTTCGAGATCCTTCCGGTGCTCACCGAGGAGCTGAAGAAGGTCAAGGCTAGTAGATAGAAGCCGTTCCCTTCACGGAGCCGAGCCTTTCTGTAGGGTGAAGTCCACCTCCAGGTTGATGGTGTCGTCAACTGTCAGCACCACCATCACGGTGGGTTTCTCTAGCCTGAAATCGGCAAAGGTGAATTTGGTGGTCGCGTGACCTGTCACCTGGTCTCCCTGGACCGTAGCGGTGACATCCCATGTCACTGGCTTGGTTACATCTTTTATAGTTAGGTCTCCAGTGAGTTTGAAAGTCACAGCACCTGCGTCCGGCAGCGGCACTGGCAGGCCATCTACTGCCTTTGGCACAAAACGGGCATGTGGGTATCGTGCAGTCTCAAGGGTGTTTTGCCGTAGGAAGTTGTCTCGACGCCCTTCATCGCTTTTTAGAGTGGAAAGATCGACCTCAAAGCTCGAATGCTCGGGCAGTAGTTTCCCTTGGGGGTCAAGGGCCAGGGTGCCACTAATTGCACGGGTCGACCCAACGGCATCGGTAGGGAAGTTTAGCCTAGCCAACTGTTCTCTCACACGGTATCGGACTTCGCTCTGCTCTGGGACGATCCGGTACAGGATGGCTTGCCCCTGGTTGTCGGTAGTTGGAGCAGAGGGCGCAATTGAGGTCGGAGAGGATTCTCCGGAGCTTCCCGCCGTAGGGGAGGGACTGGCAGGCGGCTGAGATGGGCTACACCCTACCAGTACGAGGGAAAGTATCAGGATGTTTTGGGCAACAATGTACTGGAACTTCATGTGAGAAGATACCCCTCCTTATATTCGGTGTGTCTGATGACTCCTTCATGGTTACACAGGGTATGGCGGTAGTCGGTTCCCGACTACCGCCATGTTTACAGGCCCTCCAGCAGTGTGCCGAAGCCGCGTATGGGCTGGTGGACGCCTACAAGTTTCAGACAGTGCCATAGAAGGGCTTGATTGCTGGTTACTACAGGCCTCAGTAGGTCGTGCTCGATGGCCTGTATGATTTCCACAACCTCGATTCCTGCGCAGCTGATGAAGTAGGCGTCGGCCTCAAGGTGGCGCATGCTTCTGGCCACGCGGTACCAGTGGCTTGGGGGGATTGCAGCCTGATCGTAGGGATGGTCCTTTCCTTCGGCGTGGGTAGCTAGTACTTGAAACCCATTTTCCTCAAGAAAAGCTGCCTCAATGTCAGTGATCTCCCGAAGATACGGGGTTATGAGCACAAGTTTGCGGACCTTGAGCTGCTGGAGGGCTTCCACGACGGCCGTGACAGTAGTGGTGGACGGTATCCCTGTGACCCTGTGGATCCGTCGGGAAATTTCCTGATCGTAACCGATGCCACGAATGAGGCTTCCGACGGTGCAGTTGAAGGCGATCAGGTCGACTCGGGCGTGGGCGACGAGTCGGGCAGCATCCTCCACGTACTCTGCTATCTGTGTGTCATGTTCGAGGTCGGCTTTCGGGAAATTCAGTCGAGTAGTAAGGAACACCACACCTTCGGGTGCCATACGCTGGAGTTCGAACTCTCCCGTGATCCCTCCCGAGGGATACAGATGGCCTATCCTAGCTCTCCATCCGTACATGGCGCATATCCCCATACTAAGCTGGGTTTAGTATAACTTAGGCCGTGAAGCAATAGTCAGGTGAAAACGGTGCTCTGCGGTGTTTCCATTTAGATGCGTGGCTGATCGGCAGACGGGCCGCGACACTTCATGCGCTCAGTAATATTGCTGGTTTCCATTCGAGGGGGACCGGCAAAGAAAGCCAATACCTCCAGGAAGGCGTCTTGCTCGTCGCCTCGTGGTTCGTGCCTGTATCTATAGTCCTCTCTCCTAAAGTACTCCTCGAGGTGGGCAATTTTCTCCCTGAGCCATCGGGCTCTGGCGCGTGCCGCTGCCATGTAGGCGGTGCGGTCTACTGTCCTCAGGGGTAGGAGATGTCGGAGGCAGAGAGTGGGTGGGTCGTGTTGTTCGACCCTAACCCGGGCGAATTGGTCCAGAGCTCTGCATATAGGGCAGGGACCAGCACGTGTCACGATAGGAAATGAAATGCTACGATGGGCCATAGCCATTTTGAGATGCACCTCGCACGAACCCTCACACATATTGGTTAAGAGCGAGTTATCCCTCAACAAACGCGCCTCTTCGGCGTCCAGCTCCAGGCACAGAGGACAAAAACACGGTTTGTAGGCGTTGTTTGCCTGTTGTCTCTCCAGCATCTCACGCAGGCCAGATGTGCACGATGTGAACTATCGGCATGTAGCCGGCAAGATAACTGTGCCAAGTGAGTACCTTGGCATGTCCCGGGGCCGCCGGACAGATGGTTCTTCCCCAGATTGTTTGGCTGCCAATATGGATTTCCGCCAGACCCTGTGTGCTGGGCGCGACGATGGCATCCCTCAGGCGATACTCGCCCGTTCTTGCCCACAGTATTTGTTCTTGCAGTTTTAGCGCATCTGGCACCGGATTGGCGGTCTCCAGCTCCCAGGCTAGGTCGCTGTCCATGAGAATGGCGGTGGCAACTGTGGGAGCCCAACCGCTTTGGCAGGGCAGGCCCCTTTCGAGAAGTGCCCTTAAACTTTGTGGTTCCATGCTATTGCAAACCACGTATTGGATCGGCAGAGCGAGGGAAAGAATGAGCCCTGTAGAGTGACTTTCGAGATGGGATACGGCGACCAGCAGCTGATGGATGGTGAGGTCCGTTTCGGTGCCCGTGGGTTGCGGAGAACTGTTGCTGCGCGGAGTTGCTGAAGACCGTGGCCGGGGCCTGAGGGGCGAGGCGCCCGTGGCCATTTTCCACACGGCCAATTTTGACCGCCATGGTATTTGGGCCGGTCTGACTACGGCGTTTGGGCTGACATGGTAGCTTTGAGGAAAGATCGGCACTGTGCTGTGGTTTCGGATCCACGTGAGAAGTCTACGCCAATCTCCCGGTTTAGCTTCGGCCATGGCCCGGGCCCCCTGCCACAGCATCTGGGGATATGCTGGCCAAACGGAGGAGTAGCTTTCGGCCAGGCTCAGAAGCCTGGGAATACACAAGGTGAAGATGTGCAGGGCACACACCCTGACTGCGCTCGTACTGCCGAGCAAAGTTGGGTTCGAGAAGCAGCCTTGCAAGGTCCCTGCACCACCATCCCTTCGTGGTTTCTAGCTGGTGACAAAGGGGACAAGGTGCCGGACTCTGCCACTGGTCGGGAGGCCTTTGGAGCAGGCTCTTGGCCAGATACAGGGCTACATAGCTCAGGCGGTATGGTGCATGATGAGCAACCAGTAACCAGGTATGGTGTCGGCAGAAGCCAGCCGAACGAACGAGGCGATCCACCCATGCGGCCTCTCCGTAGTACTCGCTGAGGAACCAAAAGGCAAACCTATCCACCGCTTCGGCTTCGAGGACACAGATGGGGCAGCCTGACGAGAGGGCGCGGGAGAGTTCGGCGCGGCTAAGATGGCTGATTCGGGCCGGACGTGCAAACCCGCAGCGATCCACAATCGTGGTGGCGATCTTCTCCACCGAATTTATCATCCTAAAAAAGCTGATAGCCTCTACAGCCTTAACTGTAGAGGCTATCAGCGCAGTAATTGCGCGAACCACGAGCCTCATCGGGGCCATTTATCTGGCTGGGTCTATTATAGCGCTGTGACCCTGGTCCATCAAGCTCTCGAGGATATCCTCACTTCAAGTTCCAGCGTTTTCGATAGATTATGGAGGCTCCCTGTTTCCAAGGCTTGGTCTGTCTTGAGGCCCTTCGGGTCGAGACCGGGTAGAATTTACAGGGCGGGAACCGGGAGCCTGCGGCGATTTTTCCCAGGGCCTTTGGGTGCTTTTGCTAGTGCATGCCGTTTACTGCGCTCAATGTTGGGCAGAGAACCGGGCAACGGATCAGTTCTGCGGGGTCTGTGGGGCTCCGTTAGAGGACGATGCCACATATGTAGAGAAACTGATGCGGGCTCTGTTCCATCCCGAACCTCAGACACCAGTGAGGGCTGCTTGGCTCCTTGGAGAACTCAAAGCCACCGAAGCGGTGGAAAGGTTGATGAAGGTTGTGAAAACGACGATGGATCCTTACCTTCAGGAAGCAGCGTTAGTGGCCCTGGGCGAGATTGGCGATGTCCGTTCGGTGCCGCTACTGGTAGAGGTAGCGGCAAAGGGTGGCTACATAAAGGCGCGTTTGGCCGCCGTGGAAGCCCTTGCTCGCTTTCCCGACAGTGCCCTAGCCAGGGATTGTCTCGAGAGACTAGCAGCGCAGGCCACAGCCGTGGGTCGCCGCGCTCGCCAATTAGTAGGGTTAGCCCCTTTTTCGGGCGAAGAGTGACGGCACACGGTAGGGGGCAGCCTTAGGTGTCCCGCCGAAGGCAGCGCGGGCAGCAGAGGGGCCCTGCCTGGATTCAGCAAGCCACACGGTACCCGGGGTTGCACATCGAAATCCACAAAGGCTGCCGTATGTTAGGTTGCACCCTCTGCTGCCACCAGCTCAGCGTGCTCTAGTACCTTCTGCGTGGCCTTCTCCTGCCTGTCCGGCGGGTAGCCGTACTTCCGGCGGGTGCGCTTGACGAGCACCCGGAGCTGTGCCCGGACGTTCTCGTGCACTGTCCAGTCCACGGTTACGTTGGCCCGCAGCGTCCTCGCCAGCTCCTGAGCTATCTGCCGCAGAACGGGCTCGCCGAGGACCTTTACTGAGCTATCATTCGTCTCCAGGGCGTTGTAAAAAGCCAGCTCCTCCTCGGATAGACCCAGCACCTCGCCGCGCCGGTCGGCCTCCCGCAACGCCTTGGCGAGGGCGATTAGCTCCTCGATCACCTGGACCGCGTCGATGGCCCGGCTCTGATACCTGCGGACCGCCTGCTCCAGCATCTCTGCAAAGGACCGCGCCAGTACTACGTTTCGCCGCCTGCGTGCCCGGATCTCACCCTGGAGCAGCTTACGCAAGAGCTCCACCGCCAGGTTCTTGTGGGGCATCCCCCTCACCTCAGCGAGGACCTCGGACAGGACGGAGACGTTGGGTTTACGGAGCCCTGCCGCCTCGAACAGGTCCATCACTCCCTCGGGGACGAGGGCTCTCGAGACGATCTGTCGGATGGCGTGGTCCAGCTCTTCCTCGGGGCGCTCGTCGCTAGGTGCCCGCTTGACCAAGGCCGCCCGCGCTGTCTGGAAGAAGGCCACGTCGTCGCGGATCCGAAGGGCCTCTTCGTGGGGAACTGAGAGGGCGAAGGTGCGGGAGAGCTCGGCCACCGCCTGGAGGAAGCGCTCCTTGCCGTCGGGCAGGGCTAATATGTGCTCTTGGGCCGCCGGAATGAGCGCGAGCCGGTCTGCCGGCGTCCTAGTTCGCCGCGGCGACCAGTCGAATCCATGGAACAGGTCACAGCAAACCTCGTACTTCTCCAGCATTAACCTCACGGCCTCGTCCTGGGCCACAGCTGCCGTGCCCTACCTGCCGCTCTCCGTGTGCGTCTTGAGGGCCGCCTTGAGTTCCTGTGCTAGGCCGATGTAGTCCACCACGAGCCCGCCTGGCTTGTCCCAGAAGACACGGTTGATGCGGGCAATGGCCTGCTTCAGGGTATGACCTGGCATCGGCTTGTCCAGGTACATTGTGTGCAGGCTAGGGCAGTCGAACCCTGTGAGCCACATGTCGCAGACCATGACGATCTTGAAAGGGTCACACGGGTCGCGGAAGTGGTTGGCCAGAAACTCGCGCCGCTGCTTGTTGCGAATGTCCGGATGCCACTCCGCTGGGTCGGCAGCCGATCCGGTCATCACGACCTTGACCACACCCTTGTCGCCATCGTCGTGGTGCCAGTAGGGACTGAGCCAGACGATCTCGCGGTACAGGTCCACACAGATCCTCCGGCTCATGCAGACGACCATGGCCCTGCTTTTGAGCGTATGCTACTGCTATTACTTCCTTACTTATTCGATGGTGATCATTTCAAGTTCAGTGCTTCCAGATACTGCTTCACCAGCCCTCGTTGGAGGTGTTGATGGGCAAATTGGTTTCTATAGCTTCTTAAGCATCCATAACAACTGGTAGATTCATCGCAACCACAGATCCCACTCACTCTTTCCTGCGCGGCCTTCAAGCAATTCTTAAGCACCTCCTCTTCTTGAAGCCGTGCGACAAGGCCAGCTCCTCCTGGTACGTTGTCATAGAGGATGATCGGAGGCACAGAGTATTGCTCACTGTGGGCTACTGTCGCGCTCAGGTCAGTAGAGGGCACTTCTAAGACTTCCGCCGCTCCCTCGACCAGTGCGTAAGCAAGTGAATATGCGAACCAAACAGGCTCAATGTCTCCCTCGGGTTTTAGATCAAACTGAAGTTGCAGCACATCGGTCACAAACTCGTGCCCGAGAGAGACCTGGTCGAGTGTTCCAGAGCAGTCTTGACCGTAGGGCGTCTTGTGCTTTGTTTCACGCTTCCTAAACCCCGCACCACATTCTCCGCAAATATAGAATCCCTCTCCACGGCGGCCTTCGCAGAGCACAACCATCAAACCCGGAGATGCTTTCCTCACCGTGATCACCTGAGAATCCAAGGCTATAGCGATGGTGCCAGGGTCTGAGCCATGAGGAGTCCCCGCAAAATAAGGACGCGTTGTAAATACTCTTCCGGTGCGAGACCTTGGCTCCTTCGGCTTACCACGTTCAGTCACGAACCCAAAGCGGGGAATAACATAGCATGCGTTGACCATGCGGTCACAACACTTAGTTCCAGGCTCAGGCTCACCGGGCTTCCATTGAAAAAATACATTGTGCTTCGCACACCGCTTGTACGATTTCCGTGGCCACTCCTTCTCGGCCACTTTCTTGAGCCCGTAAGAAGTCCACACCTTTTTATTGGCAACCAATTTGCTCGTAGGGGCAAACTCGGAGATCGCAATACTGAGGTCTCTTTGGAGCAGGACCTCAAATGCCTCTTGGTTTTGTTGCGTTCTTTGCGTATCCAACTCCACAACATCTACCGGGAAGCCATACTTAGGGATCACAGCCCTGCGGGAGAGGAATGAGAGTACGTCTTCCTCGGCGATTGTTCGCACCCGTGCCTTAGCCCACTTGGCAGTGTCATAATTCCCTTGGTCAGCGGCCGTCCTCTCAAGGCTCTTAACAGTCCGGTAATCACTGGAGATCTCTGCTGCGGCTAGAGAGAATCGACTGTCATCATCTGTGATCTTTGCGATCCAGGTCGCATTGACGAGTCCGATCTGAGCCATCATATCGGAAGGAACAATGGTGCGCAGAGATTCTTCCAGCTCAGCCTGGTGCTGATGGAGAAAGTCTTTGAAATCGGCAACGCCAGATGGATGCTCCAAGTCTTT
>DAOUBH010000018.1:0-122356 GCA_034432775.1 Chloroflexota bacterium | reverse complement strand
ATCTAGGTCCAGTGGTAACTAAGGCGCACTTGGAACGTCTCCTCGCAGAGATAGACACTGCGGTTCGAGAAGGAGCGAGGCTGTTGCTCGACGGACGACATGTCAGAGTCGCGGGCTATCCCAATGGCTACTTCTTGGGCCCTACTGTCCTAGAAGCTGAACCCGGGATGCGGGTCTTTGACGAGGAAGTCTTTGGGCCTGTACGGTGCATCAAAAGGGTGAAAGACCTGGATGAGGCCATAGAGGTTATCAATCGCAGTGTCTACGGGCACACGGCCGTCATCTACACGGAGAGCGGGGCCTACGCCCGACGTTTCATAGAGCGCTGCAATGTGGGTCAGGTAGGTGTGAATGTGGGCACTCCAGCGCCTATAGCTTTCTATCCTGTAGGTGGCCGCAAACTCAGTTTCTTTGGCTCCACCCGAGGACGGGCGAACGATGCCATCGACTTTTATACGGACAAGAAAGTAGTAGTGACCCGTTGGCTAAAGCTACCGACCACAAGCAGGCCAAGCGGCAGGGGCTTGCCAGTTAACTGGTAAGGGCTTCGCGGATGCACACCGCGGAAGGCAATGGGGCTTTCCGGCCCAAAGACATTGAGTGGAAGGCGGGACCCAATCTATGCACGAGGAGGTGTGAGATGAACATAAACAGAAAGAGTCTTTCCCCTTTGCGCATAAAGGTCTCACTTTGGCGTCCACTGCTGTCATTGGCGACGTTCGGTCTTCTCCTTGCCGCCTGTGCACCACAACCGGCTGTCACCACGCCCAGTCCGGCCGCGCCTACAACCGCTCCGGCTGCGACGCAGCCTGCTGCTTCTCCTGCACCAGCTGGTGCTCCTGTTAAGATCGGCCTGCTAGCTGACAAGACCGGTGCCCTTGCCGCCTACGGATACGCCCACGAGAAGGTGGCTAATGCAGTAGTCAAGAAGATTAATGCCGAGGGCGGTATCGGAGGGCGCCAGATCGAGCTGTATATTGAGGATACGGAGAGTGATCCCAGCAAGGCCACGGTGAAGGCACGGAAGCTGATCGAACAGAACGGAGTCGATTTCCTGGTAGGCTCGAACACCTCTGCCGTTGTGCTGGCCGTGGCCCCTATCGCCAAGGAGCTCAAGACAGTGTACTTCCCGACCGCGGGCGGAGCCCTGCTGACCGAGCCCGGGAAGGGCAATCGATACATCTTCGAGCTTAACACCGATGTAAGACAGGAGACCTTGGGCGTTGCGAAGTTTGTGCTGAATGACCTTGGAAAGAAAAAGTGGGTGACCTTTGTGGTCGATTATTCTTGGGGTTGGGATCAGGAAGCCCGGTTCAAGCAGGCAATGGAGGCCATGGGCGGTCAAGTGCTTGGATCCACTCGGGTTCCCCTGGGCACCGCTGACTGGCTGCGCTACATCCAAGGCAAAGTGCCCAGTGATGCTGAGGGCGTCTACTTTGCCAATTTTGGCACGGACTTCCTGTCCTTCATCCGCGATCTGTACGCCGTTAGGCAAGACATCGTGAAGTTCGGTGGCAACTACGTACTGTCTGGACAAGATATTGAGAAGCTCGGTGCTCCCGCCGAGGGGATGTACGTTATCACGGGTTATCCCCAGTACGCCGAGGCCCTCAACAATCCCTATGACCGCGAGTATAGGGCGGCCATCGGTATGGACGACTTCGGGCGTGAGGTGGGCACCGGGAAGCATCTAGTTCCGTCGTATCAGTGGTCCACTTGGGAGGCTTTCTACACCATCAAGGAAGTGATAGAGAAGAGCGGCTGGAAGAGCAAGGCTGACACACCTAAGTTCATCACCACATTGGAAGGCATGTGCTTCAAGCAGAGCATTGCCCATCCGGAGGGCGACAAGTGTATAAGGGCCGAAGATCATCTCTCGCTCAAAGGCGCCTACATAGAGCAAGTGAAAGGTGGCAAACTGGTAGTAGTCAAGCGTATTTCGGCGGACGACATGGCCTATCCGCCTACCGTGAACTATCCTAAAGATCAGCCGTTGCAGTAGCGTTGCAGCGGAGGTGGAAATGGGCAAGCGCTGGTGGGAGTGGGAAACTGTCTTCGAGCTCGAGGTAGGACGTTGTGCGCTTTTAGTGGTGGATATGCAGCGGGGCTTCCTGGAGCCGGGGGCCCCGCTGGAAGTACCCATGGCCAGGGACCAAGTGGCAAAGATTCGGGAACTGGTGGGCTTTTTCCACAGGCTGGCGGCTCCAGTGGTCTTTACTCAGTTCTATGTGGGGCCCAATGCGTCTTTCCCCTTCTATTGGAGGATCGCCAAACAGAGGGGCTTGGAGCTTGAGCCGCCTACATGCCACTTCTGGGATGGCAAGCCCGAGACTGAGATATTTCCAGATCTCGGGCAGAGGCCAGAGGATATCGTTATAAAGAAGTTCGGTTACGACGCCTTTGCGGCAACGCCCTTGGATGCCCTTCTGAGGGGCAGAGGTATCGATACGGTTGTAGTAACTGGTACCGTGGTGAATTGGTGCGTGGACAGTACCGCCCGTGGTGCCTTTCACCGAGGATACTATGTGGTTGTGGTAGCAGACTGTGTGAGCGGCTACGACCATGCTGGGCTGACGGGAGAGCAGTGGTGCCAGGCTGAACTGGATCACTTTGCCGAGGCCTTTGGCAGAGTCATGACATCTGAACAGGTCATGGCTGAGCTCCGAGGGAGGGTCTGAGCCTCGTCCATGGAAGCCCTTGTCTTCGCATTGATGAACGGCCTCATCTGGGGCTGCGTCATGGCCCTAATAGCCCTGGGCCTTTCCCTTATTTTCGGCATCATGGGTATTGTGAACATGGCCCATGGCGATCTCTTTATGGCTGGGGCTGTCCTCTGCTACGTGTTGCTGCAGGTCACGGGCAGCTTTTTCCTTGCAGCCCTCGTGGCAGCACTGCTGGTGGCAGTGGCAGGAGGTTTCCTAGAAAGATACATCTTACGGCCCTTTGAGGGCAGGCCCATGGGCTCCATGGTGGCGACTATAGGCTTGTCATTCGTGCTACAGCAGCTGGGATTGGTGGCATTTGGCGGGACTCCCCGTGTTGTGCCCGATCCCTGGCCCACGGTCGTGCGTATCTTCGGCGTGGGTTTCCCAGCTTATAGGGTCGTGTTGGCCGTAGTGGCCCTATGTCTGGTGGGTGGTCTCTGGATTCTGCTCTACCGGACCAGGTTGGGGCTCACCATGAGGGCCTGCATGCAGAATCCAGAGATAGCTGGTGCTATGGGTATCAACAGCAGCCGAATTGCCGTGCTCACCTTTAGCCTCGGTGCCTTTCTGGCTGCCATAGGTGGTGCTCTGGCTGCGCCTGTCAGTCAGGTCTTCTTCTTGATGGGCAACGATGTAATTCTCTTCGCGTTCATTGCGGTTATCGTTGGGGGACTGGGAAGCCTCGAAGGTACGCTCGTGGCTGCCGTGTTGCTCTCTACTGTAGAGGGCCTGCTTTCAGTTTGGCTTGCACCTACTCAGGCGAGGGCTCTGATCTTTCTGATCATGGCCATTGTCCTTATAGTTAGGCCCAAGGGGTTGTTCGGGCAGCAGACCGTGTACTTCAGTGCCGGCGCTGCAGCTGGCAGCGTCTCGTCGCAGCCTACCCAAGGGGGGCCGGGGGGTGGTGCTGGACCATCGGTGGGGCCATCGTTTGGGCTTGGAGTAGGTTCCAAGATTTCTATAGAGCAGGTTCTGGTGGCCGTCGGAGTTCTGGGTCTGGCGCTTGCTGGACCGTTTCTTCCCCAGGCTGTGTCGTCCCTCCTGATGGTGATCTTGATCTACTCGGTCTACGCTCTGGCGTATGACATCCTCTTCGGCCTTTCCAATCAGCCGAGCCTGGGACAGTCGTTGTTCTGGGGCTTCGGTGCCTACAGTGTTGTCCTGGCCATTGTTCATGGACAAGCCGATGTCTGGAGCGCCCTTGCCTTGGCATTATTTGTTGCATCTATAGTGGCCTTGGTGGCAGGAATGGTCGTGGTTAGGCTCACGGAGGCATACTATGTGATCGCTACGGCCATCTTTGCAGCCGTGCTGCAGCTTTTGGCGCGTAACATGACCGACATCACCGGAGGGAGCAACGGCATAAACTTCACCGTTCCTGAGATCCATCTGTTGGGTGTGACTTTCTCTCTGTATGATCCTCTTGCCAACTATTATTTTGTGTTGGCCTTTGCCGTGATAGCCTACGTAGCGGCCAGGGTGCTGGCTTCTTCGCGGCTCGGTCGAGTATGGGCGGGCATCAGGGAGAACGATGGCAGGATGCCGTTCCTTGGCTACAAGTCGTTGCGCTATAAGCTGGTGGCCTTCGTGGTGGCGGCTGCTATGACTGCTTTGGCAGGCGGCCTCTACGCCTTGCGCCTACGGTACGCCAATGCCGATCTCTTTGGGCTCCAGTGGGCTGTTCTGCCGATAGTTTGGTCCATTCTCGGCGGTCCTGGCAGCCTCTTGGGGCCCATAGTGGCCGTAGGTGTGCTATCGCTCTTCGAGTACTATGTGAGCTCACTTTTCAGCAATTATCTGCTCATAGTGGGTGTACTTCTCATAGCCATATTGAGGTGGTCGCAGCGGGGAATTGCCGGAATGGTTCGATATGCCAATCTGAGGTTCCAGGGACGTGTCCACGTGGAATCGAAGTGACCAGCCTGCGGGTGTGCCGGTGCTCAAGACGTTCTCCCTCACGAAGGTGTTTGGTGGGTTTGCGGCAGTGGACAGTGTCGATCTGGAAGTTCGCTCTGGGGAGCTTACTTTCATCATTGGTCCCAACGGTGCTGGCAAGACTACCCTGTTCCACCTCATCAGTGGCTACCTGCAGCCGTCGTCAGGCAGGATAGTCTACATGGGCAGAGACATTACTCGATTGGGCGCCGCTGACCGAGCCCGCGTAGGTATATCGAGAAGCTTTCAGATCACCAACATATTTGGCGGTCTCAGCCTGTATGAAAATGTTTGGCTCGGGGTGAACACAAGGATGGCGGTGCCGTGGCACCCGATAGTGGGCGATACGGACCAGCACCGTCAGGCCGTCATAGAGATCTGTGAGGCCCTTGGCCTCTCCAGGCGACTCCATACTGTTGCCGGTGTGCTCTCCCAGGGCGACCAGAGGTTGCTGGAAATAGCTTTGGCACTCAGCACAAAGCCCAGGCTGCTGCTTCTAGATGAGCCCACTCAGGGGGTCAGCCCCAGCGAAGCCGACCATATAGCTGATGTGGTCAAGGCGGTGGCTTCGGAAGTTACCACGGTGGTGATCGAGCACAACATGGACACTGTACTGCGGGTGGCCGACAGGGTCATCGTTATGCATGGGGGTCGGGTCTTGGCAGAAGGCTCGCCCCAGGAGATAGTGGAGAACGCTATGGTACAGCAGGTGTATCTGGGTGTGAGATGAGCGCGGCCCCGCTCCTTTCTGTCCAAAACCTCCATGTGCTTTACGGTAAAAGCCATGTCTTAAAAGGGGTCTCTTTCGATGTCCCTGGGGGAGAAGTAACGGCCATCCTAGGCCGAAATGGCGCAGGAAAGACGACAACGCTACGCGCGATAATGGGTTTGGTTCGCGCCCAGGAGGGCAGTCTACGGTTGGACGGCACCGAGATAAGCCGATGGCCGCCCTATATGAGGGCGCAGGCCGGGATAGGCTACGTGCCTCAAGACAGATATCTGTTCGCTGGCCTGACGGTGCTGGAAAACCTCAAGGCTGTGATGAGAGATCCGTCGGACAAGGCGCTGCTGGATGAGGTGCTTGAGATATTCCCTGCCCTGAAGACCAGGCTGGGTCAAGTGGCTGGCACGCTGAGCGGTGGCGAGCAGCAGATGGTGGCCATAGCCAGGGCACTGGTAACCAAGCCACGCCTCGTGCTCATGGACGAGGCCACGACGGGGCTTATGCCCTCAGTGGTCTCCCAGCTGAGGGATAAGTTGATGGAACTCAACGCCCAGGGCATCACCTTTTTGATAGTCGAGGAAAAGGTGCCCTTCGCGCTGTCTCTGGCACATCGGGTTTACTTCATGGAACAGGGCACCATTGCCTACGCTGCCGATGCTCCCTCCGTGAGGGATAACACCGAAATCCTGCTGCGTTACCTTGGAGTGCAGGCACGGGCTTGAGGTCAAGGCACGGGCAACGCCGTCTATAGCGTGTTTAAGGGGTTGATCGATCGGCCATGTCCGGCTTCGATGAGGGGTCGAGGCGCATAGCTTTGGCCCACCGATGCCATGCTTCTTCGGATGCCTTCAGGGCAGAAACCTTCAGCTGTAAGGCCCTGTTTGCTTCGGCCAGTTTGAAAGCCCTATACTTCATCGCCGAGTATTCGCTGTCCAGGCGTGCCAGCTCCCCGAGGAGCGATGTCGGGTCGTCTCCCAGTTTTATGGCTTGCTCCATTTCGTCGGCCTCCAGACTTGCGATGCCCGCTGCTACGACCAATCGGAGGCCATCCTGATCTTCCCAGCCGCGTTCTTTGAAGAGGGTCCTCATGCGGTCCCACAGGCTCTGCAATATTTCTATCTCTAGCTTTACGGTTGAGTCATGCTCAGTGTCTGTCAAAGGATCCTCCGGTCTTGCCAAGTGGGCTCAAGGACAATGGTACTTCTCATTTCAGTCGGTTAGCCTTAGCACCTGTCGTTGCGGCTGACAAGGAGATTGGGACGGTCTCAGGTGCTGCGGCTATGCCCATTATACTTTTACTGGGCTGCTGGGGCTCCCGAAAGGACATTAGAGCAGACATACATGTGTCGTTGTGACCGGTGCATCGGCCGGGCATTACGCCATCCGGTCTTGACGGCACGAAATCATGGGGGCTACACTGAGCTTGCCCCTGGGTCCAGGCTGGTAGGATCCAGGGTTTATAAAGGATCCGGTGAGGTTTGGGTATGGCATCTTACAGGAGCATGGAGTGGAGGGACGGCAAGCTCATACTGCTGGATCAACGTTTCTTGCCGCGTGAGGTACGGTACGTTGAATGTACTGTGTACCGCCACGTGGTGGATGCCATTCGGAGGATGGTGGTGCGCGGGGCGCCAGCCATCGGTGCAGCGGCTGCCTACGGTATGGCACTAGCTGCTCGGGAGTATAGGGGCGCTTCCACAGAAGGGTTGAAGAGGTATTTGGCCGCAGCGGCTGAGGAGCTGAAGGACGCTCGCCCTACGGCCGTCAATCTCTCTTGGGCGGTAGGAAGGGTTATGGCGAGGGCAGCCGAAGTTGGAGCATCTGGGCCAGAAGAGCTTGGGCAGCAGGTGCTGGAAGAGGCTCACAGAATAGCGCTTGAGGACGTACAGACCAACCAGCGGATTGCCCTGAATGGGGCCCTACTGGTTCCTGATGGTGCCAAGATCCTCCACCATTGCAACACGGGCAGTCTTGCCACTGTCGACTATGGTACTGCTTTAGGCATCGTGAGGAAGGCCCACGAAGAAGGCAAACGGGTGTATGTCTTTGTGGATGAGACGCGTCCCAGGTTGCAGGGGGCGCGCCTGACTGCCTGGGAGCTGCTTCAGCTGGGCATACCGCATACTGTGGTGGTTGACGGTGCCTCGGGCTACTTGATGCGTACCGTCGGAATCGATCTGTGTCTCGTGGGCTGCGATCGGGTGGCGCGGAACGGTGACACAGCCAATAAGATAGGAACCTACAACCTGGCTGTGATGGCCAGGGCGCATGGCGTGCCCTTTTATGTAGCTGCTCCCACTAGCACCATAGATCTTACCCTCTCGTCGGGGGACGGGATAGTGATAGAAGAGAGGGACGCATCGGAGGTCGCATATGCGGGCGGGGAGCGTGTGGTTCCCGAGGGCAGTCCTGTGGCGAATCCTGCCTTTGATGTTACGCCAGCGGAATACATTACGGCCTTTGTGACGGAGGCTGGGATAGCTTATCCTCCTTTTGATGAGAGTCTGCCTCGGATGGTGGAGGAGGCCTCTCGATGGCGCTCCACCTTATGGGTTGACCCAGCCGCACATGGTTAAGTGACGAGCGCCTTAGCGGAAGGTTAGCCTGAAGCTAGGATGCACTACGGCAAGCAGCGCCAGTGCCTGGGGGTGAAGTGTTGCCTACGCTTAGGTAGCTGCTAGCAGTTATCCAAGCCTTAAGTACACAGATGTAGCCGCACGGTATACTGAGTTTCCTGCTGGCCGAGCAATTGTAATGCTGTCATTGGGCTGACCTAGGCATACGGGCCGCGGTAAACTCTGGGCCCAGTTGTCCCTGCTATGCACAGAGTAGTTCCCCATGACCAGGTATTGTGAGTTAAGGCTGGCAGGTATATAACTGGGTGCAGCACGGAATATAGGACCTACGCGTTGGGAGACCTTAGTGTGTCGCTACTGCATCCGCGAGGACCACCATGGTGCCCTGGAACTCGCAGCAGCCTGCCTTTGTTAGCCCACAGTAACTCTCTTCATCTGAATTCCTTAAGAGAGGTGAACGCCATGGCTACTGGAGCAGCATCTGTATGGGAACCAGTTCCCGGTGAACACAGGTCGCCAAATGTGGTTCACGTTGTAATAATGGCTCTCTTCATCGGTATCGGTATCGTTGTTGGAACCCTTGGTAGTCTTGCTATACCCATCGGTTTTGTGTCTCTGTTCTGGCCTGGCCAGGCTGTCCAGGCTCTTGGAGGCGTTTGGTTCGGTGGCTGGGGCGTCATTGCTGGTATGTTCTTCCCTTTTATATCGAACGCCCTGAGCGGATCCGCTCCCATACCAATATCAGCTGCTTATCTGCCTGCAAATTTCCTACAAGGTTTCCTGGCAGCGGCTGGTTTCAGGTGGTTGAAGGCGGATCCAAGGTTGGTAACAGTGAAAGACTGGCTTGTTTGGATAATATTGGGAGTGCTTGTTGCAAACTTCCTTGGGGCCTTCTGGGGCACCTATGTTCTCACATGGTTCGGCCTCATCACTGAAGCAGCGCGGCCTACAGCGTTACTAGGATGGTTCATAGGCAACACCGTGCCGTCCCTAATTTTCGGGTCTATACTCCTTAAGTTCGTATCTCCGATGATTGTTCGCACCCCCGTATTCGTGAAGGGGTGGTTTGCCTAGGCTACCATTATCGGCTCCAGGACAGCAGTTCCTATGCCGCAGACGGAAATAGCCAAGAAGACCCTCCTAGGCATCGTTCCTATCGATTCGCCCTTCTATCGCTTTCACCCAGTTACCAGGATGACCCTGCTGGTATTTCTTTCCGTTACGCCGATGTTTATCGATCTACCAGAGGTGAACCTTGGCTTCATAGCCGTCTGTATAGGGCTCTTGGCCTGGGGCCGCGTACGGCTAGAACAGATAAAGCGTTATCTTCCACTGCTAGCTACAGTCGCCCTGTTCATGTTTACCGTAGCGTTCCTTGCACCCGGGGATCGCTCCTCTCTTACGCCATTTAGGCTTCTAGGGCTTACTTTCTATGTGGAGCCCGTTTGGTGGGCTCTCGTGAGTTACATTCGATTGATAGCTATGCTGTTCGGTGCCATACTGTACTTCTCAACCAACAGAGAGCGCGATCTCCTTGTGGCATTGCGCAGTCTACGCGTGCCATTCCCCGTGAGCTATGTGCTTGCCCTATCCCTTCGGGCCGCTTCAATGTTCATGGAAGATTTTGTTATCATCCGGCAAGCCGAAAGGGCGAGGGGGCTTGATCCGGATTCTCTGTCATTGCTGGACAAAGTAAAGCTGTATACGATGTATGCTGTCCCTTTGTTCGCTGTGGCTCTGCGGAGATCCAGTGATATCTCCTCTGGCCTCTTTGCTAAAGGCTATACCCTCTCAGGACGCCCGGCAACAGGGGGCAAGCGGGGTGACTTCCTGAGAAAGCAGTACCGAATGACCCTGGCCGATTGGATAGCAAACTGGGCTATGGTGATCTCTTTTGTAGGTGTTGTAATACTTAGGGTGGCGTTTGGGGCGTTCTCCGAGAAATATTCAATCCTGAAACCTCTGTTTCTGTTAATGGTTGGAAGATGAATGCAGTGGAAATACATGACTTTTGGTGGCGATATCATCAGGGCAAGGACTTTGTCTTGAGGGGTATTGACTTAAATATTCCTCCAGGTTCCTTTACCTTAGTCATAGGACCTAACGAGGCCGGAAAGACTACGCTTATGATGGCTATTAAGGGGCTTATACCGCACTCACTGTCTGGTGTGTCCAAGGGTGAGGTGCTAGTCCTTGGAGAGCCTGTCTCAAAGTTCTCTGCACCGGTGCTGGCCCGACGAGTAGGCTACGTGTTCAGTGATCCTGAGGTGCAGTTCACCGCCTTGACGGTAGAAGAAGAGATACTGTTTGGTCTCGAGAACATTGGGGTGCCTGAGAGTGAGATCCCTCGGCGCATTGACTGGGCTAGCCGAGTAACCATGATCGAGCATCTGCTGGACAAACCGCCTTACGATATCTCCGGAGGCCAGAAGCAGCGGGTTGCCATCGCCTCGGTTATTGCCATGCGTCCGGATATCCTCATACTTGATGAGCCAACCTCGATGATAGATCCCGTGGGAAAGGATGCCGTAGTAGATATCTGTCGCGAACTCAAGACAGCCACTGGGCTTACGATCATTGTTGTAGAGCACAACGTCGAAGCTTTTGCGGGCCTAGCAGATCACGTTGTGGTCGTGGTAGACGGTCGCATCGCCCGCTCGGGTTCGCCTCGTGAGATCCTCTCCGACGTGGAGTACTTGATGTCTATCGGCGTGCATCCTCCCCAGGTCACTCAGCTTTTCTGGGAATTGTCGAAACGGAGTTTGTACAGTGGCCCCCTTCCCATAACCGAGGACGAGGCCTTGGCTATAGGGCGTAGATTGCTCACGGAGGTAGCGTAGTGCCCGTTATAGAAGTTAAAGATGTGCGTTTCGCCTATCCCGATGGGACTGTGGGGCTTGACGGTGTCAGTCTCGTTATAGAAAGGGGAGAGTTTATAGCGCTGATAGGGCAAAATGGGTCTGGCAAGACCACGTTATCTAAGTGCATGTGCGGGCTGCTAAGGCCTACGGCAGGCCAAGTCATAGTTGACGGCATCGATGTATCCAAAAAGGGCATTGTCAAGGAAATTGTGAAGAAGGTGGGTTACGTATTCCAAAATCCTGATCATCAGATATTCAACACGACCGTCTACGACGAGATAGGGTATGGCCCTTACAACTTGGGATTGCCAGAAGGCATGAGGGACGAAGTGATTCGTGAAGCGGCTTCTGTAGCAGGCGTGCACGAGAACTTGTTCGGTGAGCACCCGTTTTTTTTGCCCAAGGGCCTTAGACAGAGGGTCGCCATAGCATCCATTCTGGCACTGCGGCCGGAAGTGATCATAGTGGACGAACCCACCACTGGCCAGGATATCCGTCAGTCCCTTGAGGTGATGGGTTTCCTCAAAAAACTGTGGCAAGAGCGCGGCCATGCTATCGTAATAGTGACGCACGAGATGGCAATCGTAGCAGCATATGCCCACCGCACTATAGTCATGTGTGACGGGAAGATCCTTTTGGACGGCCCAACCCGGGAGGTCTTCACGAAACCTGAGGTGCTAATGAAAACGTATGTGAGACCACCTCAGGTATGTAGATTGGCCCAGGCATGGGCAGATCTAGGTGTTCGACCAGACGTTCTGACTGTTCAGGAGTTGGCCGACAGCATGGCCGAGGTGCTGGCTGCCAAGCGAGGAATTGCTTCCCAAGTTGAACCCACCTCTAGCGGACCTGAGTAAATTTGCGAGGTGTCGGGTATGGGCAACCTATTGATAAGGGGTGGCACGGTAGTAAGGCACGATGGCGTATGGCGCATGGATGTACGATGTAGAGACGGCCGAATCGTACAGCTCGGCGTCGACCTTGAGCCTGAGGGTGAACCCGTTGTAGAAGCCAGCGGCACTTTGGTTCTGCCTGGAGTGATAGATCCTCACCTCCATTTTTCTCTTGTGGCGGCTCCCCATAGGACAGCCGATGACTTCGATACGGGAAGTGCAGCGGCCCTCACTGGCGGAGTTACCGCATATATCGACTTTGCTCACCAACGCAAGGGCGAGTCCCTTACAGACGCTATAAGGGCCCGTATGGAAGAACCCCACCGCTCAAGAGCTGATTATTCGCTCCATGTTATAGTAACGGACCTCTCAAGCGGTCAAAGGGATGAGCTCAGTACTCTCACATCGCTGGGTGTGACTAGCGCTAAAGTCTACACTACCTATAAACAAGCGGGCTTCTTCTGTGATGACTACACTATCAGGGAGCTTATGCAAGCAGGAGCAGCTGAGGGCTGGGTCATCATGGTTCACTGCGAGAACGACGCGGTTGTGGAAGGAACCCGTGCTAGTCTGATCCAGCAGGGGAAGGTCGGCTTTGAGTACCATGCCGTTTCAAGACCTGCCATCTCCGAGATAGAGGCAGTGCAACGGATGATCCTCTTCTGCCGAGAGACTGGCTGTCCGACCTACCTGGTCCACCTATCGACAGGAGAGGCGGCTCGTATGGTGAATGATGGCAGACATCGCGGAATCCCAGTTATTGGCGAGACGTGTCCGCATTTCTTGCTCGAAAGCGATTACGTTTACACTACCGACCGAGGTGTTAGGTTTATCCATACACCTCCTCTTCGCAGCGACCAAGATAGGGAAACCCTTTGGCAGGCTTTAGCTCAAGAATGGCTCCATACGGTGGCGAGCGATCACTGCGGGTACACTCTGCGTCAGCGCACAGACTACAACGACATAACAAAAGTGGCGCCTGGGATTCCCGGGGTAGAGTTCCTTCTTCCTTTAATTTACACTTATGGTGTAGCGTCGGGCCGGATCGATCTCCCGAAACTGGTGAAGATCCTTTGCTATAATCCAGCGGTCATATTCGGACTGTATCCTCGGAAAGGGGCCATTGCTGTTGGGGCAGATGCTGATCTTGCGCTTTTCGATCTGGATCCTGTGTGGACCTTAGAGGACTCAATGGTCAGAAGTGCAGCGGGGTACACGCCTTACGCTGGGATGGAGCTGAAGGGGCGTGTGGTGAAAACGGTGTTGCGGGGAAAGGTGGTATTCGATGGCCGAGATGTCATCGCCGAGCCGGGTTACGGGAAGTTCATCCCCAGGCGACCGGTGTATGCCAAGGACTTGCCATAGGAGGAGCTATGCCGTCGCTATATACTGTTTCCTCCGATCGAATGGCCGATTTCTTGCTCAGGATGATCGGCACGCCCAGCCCTTCCGGCAGTGAGGAGGCCGTGGCCAGGGTGGTGGCCGCGGAGATGCGGAACCTTGGATTCTCTGTGGAGGTGGACGACTTCGGCAACGTTATCGGAAGTATTGGCCGAGACGACCATCCTTGTGTGTTGCTGGATGCGCACCTGGACACCGTCGGGGTTGGGACCCCGGGGGCCTGGACTACGAACCCTTGGGGAGAGCGCAAGGGTAAGGTGATATTCGGACGAGGCGCTATGGACATGAAAGGCCCCCTGGCAGCTGCCATATACGGTGTGGCGCAGCTCGGAGATAGTTTGAAACGGGGAAGGGTGGTTGTGAGCGCTACCCTTGCCGAGGAGTTGGTCGAAGGTCCGGTGCTAGCCGAAGTTGCTAAGAGGGTTGAGCCAAATTTCGTGATCATATGTGAGGCCACTTCCCTTAAGATCGCCCGTGGGCAAAGGGGCCGCATGGAGATCAAGGTCGAGGTCTTTGGGAAAGGCACTCATACGTCGCGTCCCGAACTGGGAATCAACGCCGCAGACGTTATGGCCGATGTCATCTCGGCACTGCGCCAAGTGGAGCCAACCGTACATCCGGTGCTCGGCAAGGGAATACTGGTGCTTACCGACGTCAAGTCTGAGCCCTATCCTGGCCTATCGGTAGTGCCCCACTATTGTGTGGCCACCTACGATCGACGGATTCTCCCAGGTGAGGGCGAAGAGATCTTGGAAGTTATAAGGGCCAGGGCAGAGGACGCCGTTCAGGGCACTGGCGCTAGCGTGAGAGTCTCTGTGGGCGTCGATGACTTTGTCACCTACACAGGAAGACGAGTTGTGGCGCCGAATTTCGCTCGGGCCTGGTACTTCCAGGAGGATGAGCCCATCGTGAAAGCCGCCATGCGTGCACTCGACAAGGTCGGCATCAGGTCCGAGCTCAGCCACTATGCCTTCTGTACCAACGGCAGTGTTACGGCTGCAGACCTGGGCATACCGACCATAGGATTCGGCCCGGGAGACGAGGAATTGGCTCATAGGCCTGACGAGCACGTGGAACTAGCCCAGTTGGCCACGGCCGCTGCAGGATACGCGGCCTTGGCCCAAGAGCTGCTTTCCCTTTGACCCTCTAGTGACTACAAGGGCACAGTGTGTCTCGCGCCTAGCCGCCTCCGCGACCTCATTCTCCTACACCTTCACAGGGCTTTGTGCAAGATCCACTAATTCTCCATCGCTACCGGAAGACCTTTCATATGTCGGGCTGCAACCGGTAGCTTTATGGAAGCCTTTCGAAGCACATCTTGCACCTCACTACCCCTGCATGCACTGCCAGAGAAGATAGCAGGCTCGAAGTGTTTGTGCACAGTTAACAACACTCAGGCGTAGAATTCGTTCATACCCCCGATGTTCTGGCTGTATTTCCTGAATAGAATGCTTCCGGACCGGGAAGCTAGCTTCGTATCCATCTGTAGATGTGCACGGTGCACTATAACGGTTCCTAGACGTTAAGGGGGTGTAGATATGGGGAAAAAGCAGATTGCGCTTCTGGCCACGTTAGGTTTCTTCCTGGCGGTGAGCGTGGGACTCGTCTACGCTGCGGCAGTTGGTGGACCAGCGCGCGAGGGGGCCAGTTTGGGAGGCGCACCGGCGATGCCGTCCGGGCAAGGAGAGTTGTCGTCGGCCATCGGCGCGGACAGGACGTCGATCAATATGGTATGGACCCTCATCGCGGGTTTCCTGGTGATGTTCATGCAGGCGGGGTTCGCCATGGTCGAGACAGGTTTTACTAGGGCCAAGAATGCGAGCCACACGATGCTCATGAACTTTCTGATCTATGCCCTCGGGATGCTGGCCTATTGGGCGGTGGGGTTTGCTCTGCAGATGGGGGGAAGCACAGGAGCGGCCTCTTTGGGCGGTGGGCCTGGGACCGGACTGGACAACGAGATCACGGTGGATCTATTTGGCAAATCCTTCGGCATCGCCGGACTGAGCGGCTTCTTCCTGGTCGGGGCAGCGTACAATACAGCCGCCTTTGCCCTTTTCCTCTTCCAGATGGTCTTCATGGATACGGCGGCTACCATCCCCACAGGCGCTATGGCCGAAAGGTTCAAGCTCGCAGGCTTTGTGGTCTACGGTCTCTTCATGGGGGGCTTTATCTATCCCGTCTTCGCCAATTGGGCCTGGGGCGGAGGCTGGCTTTCTCAGCTAGGTGCTAATTTCGGATTGGGACACGGTTACGTTGACTTTGCTGGGTCATCCGTTGTGCATCTTGTAGGAGGACTGGTAGCTCTGTCTGGAGCGGTAGTGATCGGACCGAGATTAGGCAAGTTCGGTCCCGACGGCCGCCCCAGGGCGATACCTGGGCACAACATTCCCATGGCCATAGTGGGTACTTTCATCCTGGCTTTCGGCTGGTTTGGCTTCAACGCTGGAAGCACCCTGGCAGGATCTGACCTGCGCATTGGTGTTATTGCCACTAACACTATGCTGGCATCGGCGGCAGGTGCCCTGTCTGCTACCCTCTATACGTGGCTTCGGTGGGAACGTCCGGACCCCACCATGGCGGCCAACGGAATGTTGGCCGGGTTGGTGGCCATCACGGCTCCTTGTGCCTTTGTAGGATCGCCAGCGGCCATCCTAATAGGTCTCGTGGCTGGAATTCTGGTGGTCGAAAGCGTCTACTTCGTTGAAAACTTCCTGAAGGTGGATGACCCCGTGGGGGCAGTGTCAGTTCACGGTACCAATGGGATCTGGGGCATAATTGCATTGGGCCTCTTTGCCGATGGCACCTACGGTGCCGGGTGGAACGCTGTGGAGGGCACTGTAAGAGGGCTCTTCTTCGGGGACGGGGGACAGCTGGCAGCCCAGCTCATTGGTTTGGCCGCATGCTTTGCCTTCGTTCTACCTGTTTCCTTTAGTCTTTTCAGCCTTTTGAGGGCCCTGGGCATACTCAGGGTGTCGGCAGCTGAAGAACTACAGGGCCTCGACTTTTCGGAGGTGTCGGTGCCTGCTTACCCCGAAGTGGCCGGTGGGCAAAGCCAGCTACCTGAGGTGCCACTCACGAAGAAGGCCGAAGCTTGGGGAGACCTGCCTACATCAGGAGGTTCGTAACGATGAAGTTGGTAAAGGCAGTGATAAGGCCTCACTTAGTGGATGAAGTTCGCCAGAGCCTGCTCAGAGTAGGCATCGGAGGTATGACTGTCTACCCGGTGGAAGGGTTCGGACGGCAAAGAGGCCATCACGAAAGCTATAGGGGTATTCCCCTGGATGTGGAGTTCATGCCCAAAGCAATGATAGAAGTTGCCATCCCTGATACTCTGGCGGAGCAGACGGTAGAGGCGATAGCAGCTGCCGCCCGCACCGGGGAGGTAGGTGATGGAAAGATCTTCATACTCTCCTTGGACGACGTAGTCCGAATACGTACTGGCCAAAGGGGCAGGGATGCCCTGTAGGTGTTTCCTCCTGAAGCACAGGGCTGTGCTCCAGGAGGCCGGTACAATCCTTGAGAGCCATATGCCTGGATAGACCATGTTAAAGCTTAGCCGGGCCCAAAAGCTACGCAGGGCCCGGCATCTTTGTTGCGGCTATTTTTGCCACGGTCGCGGGGTGCTGTCCCCAAGCCACGTCGATAGGGCCGTAAGTCATGCGGGCTTCCCTGGAGTAGCTCGGCGACCTTCAGTGCCCACGCATAGCTTGTAACTTTATGATATACTCTAGCAGCTTATAACATGGTGTGACCCATTGACCAAGAAGTTGATCCCTTGGGAGCGAAGGCGACGCATGTTGGAGGTGTTACGTTCGCGGGGAACGGTGACTATCTCTGATCTCGCGAGGCTCCTGGGGGTTTCCGAAATGACCGTGCATCGAGATCTGCGTCAGTTGGAGTCCCAGGGGTTGGTGCAGCGGGTCTTCGGAGGTGCCACCTTGGCCAGACCTCAGGGGGCTGCTTTCAAGTGTGGCGTATGCGGGGCACCGGTGGAGAAGCGTCTGGACTTCGTTGTGGAGCTCACATCGGGCGATCGACTGGTTGCCTGCTGTCCTCATTGCGGATTGATGCTGCTCCACAGGGCTGGGTCTAGCGCTGAAACTGCAGTGACCTTCGACTTTCTGAGCCGCCAGACTGTCAATGCCAAGGATGCCACTTATCTGGTGGATTGCTCCGTAGGCCCTTGTTGTGTGCCCAGTGTGCTAGTGTTCAACCGCAGGGAAGAGGCCGAGGCGTTCCGATCGGCCTTTGGCGGGGCGCTAGGAGATCTTGGGTTCGCCCTGGAATGGTTGTCCCGTGTCATGGGTTTAGGGGGCCTGCACAGGTAACGTGCCTCGTATCTCCTTTAAGGTAATGGCGACGGGAGGAACCGGCGGCGTTCGGGTGACCAGATCATGTTGACCAGCGCGAGATGGCTCTATCTGTTGCCAGGGCTGGTTTTAGCCTTGTACCTTTCCTTTTCCGGCCTGTGGCTAAAGGTCCTTTGGACGGCTGGCAGCCATCCAACTTTGGAACATGCTAGGTATCACGAAATCCTCATGTCCCTGGGCTATGCGCACCATCATTCCTCGGATGCGCCTGGAGCTCTCTTGGGGCCAGCGCTAGGGCGCCCGGAGCTAACAACCAGTTGGTCTGCCGCTGCCATCGTGGTGACAGTGGCCTTGACCTCTTCTGTAGCCGGGTTGCTGGGGCACATCTACCAGATTGCTCGGCTTGCATGGACCGACCTAGGAAACCTCTTGGGATATCTTCCGAAACCTGACACTCCGCCTCCCCGAACCGATCGACATTTTCGCACCACCTGTGCATGCAACTGATTCACAAATTCACCGTCGTATAGTGGGAGGCTCTAGATGCGTAAACACTGGTTGCTAGTAGGGATCGTTGTGGCGGTAGGTGCGATATTTGGGTCGGCAACGGCGGTAATGGCCCATGCCGATTATGTGCGGTCTGAGCCGGCTTTAGGGCAGACAGTGGCCACTGTGCCGCCTAGGGTAGTGATTGTGTTCAGCCAGCAGTTGGATCTGTCCATGAGCAACATCACGGTTTTCGGTCCGTCGGGTGAAGTAGTCTCGTTGGGATCTGCAAAGGCGTTACCCGGAGACGCTAAGGCGATGTACGTGGACCTTAAGGACGGTCTTGGTCCTGGCCAATATGTGGTGCGTTGGGCGAACATGTCGGCGGAAGACGGGGAACATGCTAGCGGGCAGTTCAGCTTCCAGGTGGGCACTGCTGCAAGCTTGCCATCGGGCGGGTCAGGCACACCTTTGGGGACAGGGCTGCTGGCCGGATTGGTTTTGGCCTCCACAGGCGCAGTACTAACTCTCGTAGGGCGCAGGGGCTTCTCGGTGCAGCGCGATGACTGATATAGTTATGTTAAAAAAGGTCAGCAAGCTGCTGACGGCGTTGGTTCTCATGCTGATGGCAGCGGTGGTCTCATCGGAACTGGCCTCGGCCCATGTCACCGTGCAGCCCTCAGAGGTGACGGCTGGTTCCTTCGTCGAATATACGGTAAGGGTACCCTGCGAACGGGACAATCCCACAACGAAA
This sequence comes from Chloroflexota bacterium, assembly GCA_034432775.1. Classification (GTDB taxonomy): domain Bacteria; phylum Chloroflexota; class Chloroflexia; order DAOUBH01; family DAOUBH01; genus DAOUBH01. Next base: position 103,708 of record DAOUBH010000018.1, on the reverse strand, counting down.
GTTAGGCTTGAGATACCTCAAGGCGTTGTCGTTTCCCGTTTCTTGCCACTGGAGGGATGGCAGCGGCAAGTCGAGAGAGATGCTGCTGGTCGCGTAGTGGCTGTCACGTGGTATGGCGGGACCATTGCACCGGACGAGTACCAGGATTTCTCGTTCCTGGCCAGGAATCCCACTTCTCCAGGGAAGATTGCCTGGAGAGCATTTCAGACCTATCAGGATGGGACCCTCATTGAGTGGGTAGGACCCGAGGGAACGGACCGGCCTGCTTCAGTTACTACGGTAAAGGGAAGCGAGTCACCAACCCCTGGAACGAGTGCGCAGGAACCACAGCGCACATCGCCAGGTGGCCCTGCGGCGTCAGCCTCACCCGTGGCACCCCAAGCTGGCACGCCGCCCTCTTCCAGTGGCAGCGAGTCCGGGAGGCCTGAAGCGCAGGGCGATGACCTGCTGATTCTGGGAACGGCGGTGGTGTCTCTCTTGTCACTGGTAGTCGCCCTAACTGCCTTGGCTAGGACCTTCAGGCCTGCGAGGAGACCGTGATCGCAAGGCTTTGCTTGAGAAAGGCACTGCTGGCTATTGCGGCAGCTGCTGGTGCTGGGTTGCTGCTTACGGTGTTGGCTGGCGCTGCCATGGCTCATGCCAACCTGCTCCGATCGGAGCCGGAGGCCGGGTCGGTGGTAGAACGACTGCCGACCCGGATCTATTTAAAGTTCTCCGAGCCTGTGGATGCACCGGTAGATGCTATAAGGGTCATCGGCCCCGATGGCGAGCTCGCCAACGAGGGCCCCGCGCGGGTAGTTCCGGAAGATTCCACAGCGTTGGAAGTGCCTGTCAGGGATCGGGGTAGAGGCACCTACACCGTGGTTTGGAGAGCCATCTCTGCTGATGGGCATCCTGTAAGTGGATCCTTTACCTTTGGTCTCGGTGTCGTGCCTGCGAGCAGCCAGAGCGTGGAGGCTGAAAGGATAGGGCTCCTATTGTTGGCTGTCTCTAGATGGATACACCTCTTGGCAATGGTGCTTGCTCTGGGCCCGCTGATCTATGGGCTTTTGGTCCGACCCAGGCCAACTGACGCCACTGCGGACCTGCCACTGTTGCAGCTGGCCTTTTCTGGTGTGCTTATGCTTCTCGTAACCTCGGTCGTAATGCTGTTGGGCCAGGCTACAGCGGTTGGAGGGTCTTTGGACGCAGCGCTGTCAGCCGCTATGGTATCCAGCGTTTTGGGGAGTCGCTGGGGCCTTTTGTGGGCAGCCAGGCTGGCGGTGTCGACGGTTTTGGCGCTGGGAGTGATCTTCGCCATGGCCCCGGCCGCTGAGGGTCGAGGCGTGCGACCGTTTTGGTGGTTGTCACTTTTGACCCTGGGCGTTTTGTTGCTGGTTCTAACGTCGCTCAATGGTCATGCCGCAGTCACGGAACCCGTGGGCCTCGCTGTGTTGATGGATACCCTTCACCTGGGATCCGCGGCAGCTTGGATCGGGGCAATGGCAGCCTTAGTCGTGGTCGATCTGTGGCGCGGAAAGGTAAGCGGCCGCCCCGACTGGCTGGCATATATGGCACGGATCTTCCTCAGACTGTCCAATTTGTCCATAGTGGCTCTCCAGCTACTGTTAATCACGGGCTTTTATGGCGCCTGGATGCAAGTGAAAGTTCCCCAAGCCCTTATGACCACGGACTATGGCCGTGCGCTCTTGGCGAAGCTATCGCTGGTAGCCTTGGTGGTGTTACTTGGAGCCTACCATTTCCTGGTAGTACGGCCTCGCCTTGAGGGGCAAGTGCTGGAAAAGTCGGCAGCTACTGGCACCCAGTTTCCGATCAGGACACTCCAGCTGGAGTTCGTGGGCACTGTAGCGATCCTGGCGGCAAGTGCCCTTTTATCGTCCCTACCGCCGGTACCAACCAGCGCTGTCCTTTCCACTGCTCAGTCGGCGCCGAAACCCAGCCTCACCTTGGCAGAGAACGCTGGAACGACCATGGTAGTTTTATCCCTCACTCCTGCCAGGGCTGGTAGCAATGAGGTCCTACTCCGCCTAAGTGATCCCTATGACAAACCGGTGACAGATGCCCGGGTGACTGTGGAAGCGCGGAACCTCGAGTTCCCCTCGCAGGGAGGTGTGACGGCGCGAGCCCAGGCATCGGGAAATGGGACCTACAGGGCCTCACTCTATTTAGCCGGTGAGGGCCGGTGGTCGTTCCAAGTTAACCTCGACAGTGGCGGTAGCCGGGAGAGTGCTTCCTTTTCGTTGCAGTTGCCTGTATCCGGGGCAGTCGAACTGCTTGCCACAGCTGACAGAGCCATGAACCGTTTGTCCACTCTGGTAGGCGAGGAAACGTTGAGCGACGGTAGGGCTGTGGTGCAGAGCCGCTACGAGTTTCAGGCGCCCGACAGGATGCACCTGGTGGTCGAGGGCGCGGAAAGGCGTGAGACCTTCGCCATGGGGCAGGTGCGATACGATCGGGCAGGGTCCGGTCCTTGGTCCAAAGAACCCTGGCCCGCCGAGGGTGGTTTCCGGTGGCCCGACTACCGGTTTTCCGCCACTGCGGAGGACGTTGTAGTGCTTGGCCGCGAGTCTGTAGGAGATGTGGAGTGCTTCGTTGTAGCCTTCAGGGATGGCCCGTCGGGGGCTCTGTACAAGATGTGGATAGGTGTGGGAGACTACCTTATCCGGCAGTACCGTATGATCATGCCTGGCCACTACATGACGGTGAACTTTTCCGGCTTTAACATCCCGATAGAGATTTCCCCTCCCACACCGTAGGCTGCCTCTCTCAGGCGTATTTCCTTATGGCAGGGAGTTAAGTGCCATAAGGCGCGGCCGGTCAAAGCAGGTTGTCCAGGTTGCCTTTTTCGAGGCCCATGGTCTCCCTCTGGAAATACTGCTTGGTCCTGAACTTGTAGATGACGACGCTGTCTTCCCTTTCCACTATGATGCGCCTCAATTCGCTCTTCAGCTTAAGCAGGCCGCTTTCCTCGATTTCGCCTTCGAAGACCGAGTTCTGCACCCATATCAGGTAGCGGCGAATGGTATTGAGGAACTTCGTTACACGCCTTTCGTTGGCGTCATAAACCACTATTACAAACATCACCACTCAGCTATAAAGGGAGTGTAGAAATCCTCGCCTATGAAGTGCCTGTACAGCTTGTAGCATTCTAGGCGCAAAAGATAACGATAGGACACCTTGCGCTGAAGCCGTCGATGCTGCAGGGTCGAGCGCATTTTGGCCTCAAACTCCTGGACAAAAGCCTTTCTTCCCTTTTCCCGAAGCAGGATGCCCCCTAGGCGCTCCTCGAAGTCGTCCTCTCTTACCTGTTTCCGGTTGACTAAGGAGAATATCACTCGGTCGACGGTAACAGGCTTAAATACGTCGGCGATATCTAGGTTGAGGGTGAAGCTCCGCTCGTTGGTGGAATGTAGGTAGCCTATTCGGGGATCTAGCTGGGTGCGGTATATCTCGCTGAGAGCTGCCACGTAGAGCAGTGAGTTTCCGAAGCTTATCATGGCGTTGATGGGATTGTCCGGAGGCTGTTTGCGGCGCCCTGAAAAACTGAAGCCCTCAGCACTCAAGATCTTGTTAAAAGCGGCGTAATACGTTTTTCTGGCGACACCCTCTATTCCAAGGATGTCCTCCAGACCTGAACTGAGCACCTGCTCCGACGTGATGCCGATCATTTCCATCTCTGCTGACAGATCTACTCCGCGGCGCCGATAGTACGATAGATTTCGGAGCATGTTGTTGAGCGATCCGCTGGCGAAGGCCCTGGCCAGATATAGGCGCCGTTCCTCTTGCAGATAGTGCTCGGCCTGCCTGAGTACCATGAAGCCCGAGTTGTACCGGTTTCTCGGCCAGAAGCTCCCCGTGTAGTAGCCGTAATGGTTGAAGAAGTGGACCGGTATGCCGTGGCCGTTGAGGAACTGAAGGAACCGCTTGTTGAGGCTTACGTCGCCGAAAATGAAGAGAGTGTCTACCGCTTCCACAGGTATCGCTTCTTTGGTGCCGTCGAGGCGATGGAGCCAGATATTGTGTTCGTGTCTGGTGAGATGGCCGTTGGAGAAGATATAGATCGACCTCTTCATGGTGCGGTCCGCCCTATCAGCTCCAGCATATGCCCGAGTAAGCACACGGGCGGCAATGCTTGATTCGTTTTGGTTCAGGGGGACTAGCTTGCTGCCGCAGCCTCTCGATGTCCTGCAGCATCGACTCTATCTGGGCCTCGAGTTCTAGCGTAAGTTCGACCGCATGCCGCCTGCGTTCCTTGGGTACCAGCAGGTATCCTTTGAGCTCGAGACCTTTATGCCGCTTGAGATAGTACAGATAATAGGCCAGTTGCAGTTTTGCTGCCTCCAGGGCTGCCGAGCTCTTCTTAATCTCGGCCACTATGCCTTCGCCGGGAACCAGATCGATGGCTATGGTGTTGTCGATGGTGACCTCTCGGCGAGGCATGTCGGGATACGAAAACTGGTGGATTACGCGGCCAGCTGCCACATTGTCGTGCTCTTCGTCTGGCAGGATGCTGTGGGCCATCAACCAGACCTGTCTGGGACACAGACAGTAGTACCATATGAGGGTACCGCCTATGCCCCTTTCCATCCTGGGTTCTCACCAGATCGGGTCTGGGCCCCCCGCATAGCACAGTCCTCTGAGATCGTCGTAGTATTTTTTGACTTGTTCCCTCGGAATGTGGGCGACACCCTGGTCTACCGGTATCTGAAGGTTTGAGTAGAGCCTTTCGGGAACGGACACTATGTGCTGGTAGAATTCGGCTTTGATCCTCGAGAATGCCATGCGTCGTTCGCGGAGGTCTGCAATGGAACGTATATCCTGAAACCGTTTCCACAGGAGGGCGGCCTCCTCGTCTACCTCCACGAAGACATCTACTTCGGGCATCTCGTCAATCAGGCGAAAGGTTGAAACTCGGTCAAAGTTGAGGCTCTTCATGGCATTGAGGTACTCTCTGGAAGAGTCGTCGGAGAGCCCTTCCGATACTAAAGCGTAATAGTGGTTGGCAGCCTCGAGGAAGTCGGGTTCTTCCAACACCTTTGCGTCCTTGAGCACACGCCACGTCTTTTCAACAAGGTATTGGTCGTAGATGTACTTCCAGAATGGTTTGCCGTTGTCGTCTATCAGATGAAACAGCTTAACCTGGCCCATTGCCTTTGTGGCGTTCCGGTTACACCGGCCACTGACCTGGAGGATGCTGTCAAGGGGACCGAAGTCTCTATAAACAACGTGGGCGTCGATGTCTACCCCTGCTTCCACAAGTTGTGTCGTCACCGCTAGCCAGCGCCCGCCATTACGGGATAGGTTTCTAAGCCTCTCGATCCGCTCGAGTCTGTGCTTTGGGATGACGCGCGAAGACATGAACTCTACATCGCCCTTTTCGGAGTTCAAGTTTCGGCAGAGAGCCTCATGGAAGGCCTGTGCAGCCCTGATGGTATTGAGGACGAAGAGGAAGCTCTTGTCTGGATGCTGCTGGATATCCAGCGCAGCTATCTCTGCCAGGTCATCGATGGAGAGGTCTTCGGAAGAGGAGTTGTGGAGCGTAACCCTTCGCAGTGAAGAATAGAAGGTTTCATGGTCGGGGACAAGCTCCATAGCAGCTCCCCGTCCGAAGATCATAGGCTGCGTGGCCGTCATAAGGACAAAGGTAGTACCGTAAGCCCTGGCCATGGTCTCAGCGGTATGTCGGAACAAAAGCCAGTACTCGTGAGGAAAGGACTGCACTTCGTCAAGGATGACTATGGCGCCAGCCAGTCTGTGGAAGCGACGCAGAGGGCGATTGCGGCTACCGATAAGGGTGAAGAACAGCTGCACAAAGGTGGTGACTATAACCTCACTTTCCCATCCTTCAACGAGGAGCGATGCCACGTCGGGGTCGTACTCGTTCTCGGGTGTGCGATAAGTTGTGTCGCTTAAGTGATGGTGAGTCAGCAGGAGATTTTCGGTCGGCGTGCGACCTGTGGCGACTCGAAGTACATCTCGGAAGACCTTGGAATTCTGATCGATTATGCTCAGGAACGGCAAGCAGTAGATCATGCGTGGCCAGTAGCCATCGCGCCTTGCAATCTCCTGACGCAACTTGAGGGCGAAGCTGAGAACCGCCAAGGTTTTCCCGGATCCCGTGGGAGCTGTGAGGGTGAGGAAGCGTTGATGGGTGGCCGCTGATAGCTGCGCCATCACCTGTGCATACATCTGATTTCGTATCTGGAATACGGTGTTGTTACCGCGGGAACTGCCCCACCCCATGGCTTGTCTATATGTCTCCACGGCATCGGACGGTGCTTCAATTCTGGGAGGATCGCCCACAAGGCCCACGGCCAATTTTTTGTCCGCATCGATGAGTGCCGAGAATAGGAGCTCGGCGGCAAAGAAAAGCTCCAGGGCCATTTTGGCATGCTCTTCGTCGGTACAGGAGCTGAGATAAGACCGGACACCACCTTTGAGCTGCCACACTTGCGGCTTGGGACTCTCCATGTAGCGGGAGAGCTGGGAATGATCGATCGGATGCCCGATCTTGGCCAGCAGGCGATCGAAGGCATCTCTGTCCACCGAACGCCACTGCAGCTGCAGTAGATCGTAGTCACTGTTTACGAAGCTCAGCTCGTCAAGCATCTCCATGAGGTGCCCGTGGTGCCGCCGTATGGCCTCAAAGGCGATAGCTTGGAGCACGGGCTTAACCGCGTCGGGGATTTGGGCGCAGCTGCCCACGCATTTGTCAAGCCAGGGTAGGGCAATGAAGGCTGACAGCAGTGCATGATGGGTCTCCGAACGGCTTCTGAGGTCTGCCTTCTTTCTAGGGTCCGTTTCTTTCAGGTACTCCTGGAAGAAACGGGTTCCTTTGCCCAGGTCGTGACATGCCCCGATTACATACGCTAGCTGCAACATTAGCTCAGCGGGGATGTACGAAAGGGTCATGGGGGCAGCCTCTACCGCAGCCTTGGCCTTCTCAGCTACGGCAAGCAAGTGTTCTCCGAGTTCCGTGCCGGGATGGGACCACAGTTCAGAGGAAGACGATGACGCCATCAGATACCCTGTATCCTTCTTTGATATGCGCCTCGATGGGGGATCCTGAGGTCTCGCACAGGACGTCGTGCCACTCTGTCACCTTTCGGTCAGCAGACATCGCCCTTGGCATGCGCTTCTTGTCGTACCGTTTTCCGCCAGGACCAGCCTCTGAGCCGAAGTTTATGCCGGTTCCCTCATCAGGCCACAGGACTCTGTCCAGGGGCAAGACGCTTATCACGGGGTAGATGCCTGGGCCAACGGTCTCTGTTTCCTCTTCCCCAACCCACCTGAAGTCAGCCAGTAGCTCGCTCAGGCCCAGGCATGGCGTGTACACGGACTGGTGTCCTCTCAGGAGCTGGGCGAGCCTTTCGGTGAGCTCGCCGTCCTTGAGGCGAAGGTAGACCCTGTAGTGGGGGTCTTTCACGAACTCCACAAGCACCTGTGTTCGCTCGGTGACGTAGCCGGTGCTGAGGGCCTGTTCCTTTGTTTCCACCCAGTTGATGCCCAAACGCATCTTCTTGACAGGTCTCAGCAGGCGAACTGTCATGTCTGCCTTTGAGGGTGACAGCACTTCGGCAACGTGTTCTTTACCGATGCCCGAAATTGCGCCCACCAGACCTGCCAAAGTCGGCCGAGGCGGGAAGTTATATGTCAGGGGAGAGCGGGTTGTATAAAAGCGGCGAAAGCAGGCAAAATCTCCCCACACATCGAAGATGAGGACCCTATCAGAACCTGAGTTCTTCATAGCTGATGCCAGCTGCCAACTCAGATATAACTTCTAGAAGCTGGCCGTTCCTCTCCAATCTCAGGGCTCTGTCCCAGCAGTACTCCACCTTAAGGATCTTCGCCCTTTCCTCTTCGAGGCGTGCCCCGAGTCGGCTTACATCGAGGGTAGCCTCTTCTACCCGACGGAGGGACTTGCCATCCCTGCCGTTGGTGTTGAGGGATACCAGTTTGTCCAGCTCCCCGATGTTGTAGTTGCCTCCCTTGTAGACCACGTGGAGCAGCAGCCGGGGCATTTGGCCGAATTTAGAGCGAGACATGAGGTTCCTGGTACCGTTCCAGATGCCCTCCAGTAGGAGCGCTACGTCCTCTTCGTAAAGGTAGACCTCTCTGGGAATCATCTTGCCAAGCTGTTCGTGCAATCGAGCTGCGTTTTCGTTCACTACGCCGTAAAAGGCAATGAGGCTGTAGGGGAGAATGTAGGCTTCCCAGAAGGTCCCCTGAGCCTTCTGCTCTTTAGAGGGCATGACGGTTGTTCCCCGGAAAAGCTGAGTATCCACCGCATGGAGCGATCTGCCGAACTTGAACTGCACTGGGCCTGTGAGGGTGAGTGTCTTGTTTTTAACGGCAATAGTGGCTCCGAAAAGTCTGATGTCTATACATTTCTCTATGACATCGACCGGGTCGCCGAAGCTGTCTTGCCTTGTTTCCTTTGTGGTGAGCTTACCGTTCTGGTCGGGTATCCCAAGTACAAAGACCTCGAGACCTTTGTAGGAATGCAGGTAGTCGCGTATAGTCCGCTTCAGCCGTACATCCGTAACTATGTTCTGACCGGTCTCTTCGTCGATGCGGGGACGATTTTCATCGAGAGGATCGCCGTTGGGATTCGCATCTGTCACGTCGTAGAGAAAAAGTATTTCGGATCGGTTTTCTACTGGTTGGGCCATAGTTTTCACTCTCCCTCCTTCGATTCGTGCCTTCGTGCCGAAGGCCGTCGTAAACTATCCTTTAGAACTCTCTGTCTCGGCTGCTTCCTTTACAGGCATGCAGTCCCATACCACGGGTGTTAGCAGGCTCATACCCATGACCAAATAGAGATTTGCCTCGTCTGTGCCCAGCTTCCAGTTAGCTGGGTTCCCGGCCTCGGTCAGATAGTGGGAGATGCAGGCGACCAGCTCCCTCCGGCTGCGGGTCAGGGCGTCGTACTCTTGTAGTTTGTTATAGGCTTCCGGCACCAAGGCCACCATCTCCTTCGGTGAAAGCTTGAGCCCCTTCAGTTTCTTCCAGAAGGGAGTCGCATTGCGCTCGCGGTACTGGACATCCAGCAACATTTGGACAAGGCTACCAATGAGGAAGGCTGCTCTTGCCTCGTAGCTGTCAAAGGCCAACGGGTGTTCGTTAAAGAACCTTTCTATGCAACGGTGAAAGTCTCTGTCCAACGATGTTCCCTGTTCCAAGGAGACACCTCCTGACATAGTTTCCAGTAACCCTAGAGCTGACAGAAATTCGATGTTCATAAGAGCGTCGATCGGGTCCAAGTATGGTTCCACTTGTCTTTGTGGGGCGGCAGAGGTCGGTTTCGAGACCCGAAGGCCAACCTCAGCAGACTGGATATGCCGCGCGTCAGCTAGGTAGGCCCTTATCCTGTTTGCGAACAGCCCGAGCAGATATGACCTCGATATAGGTTGACCCCTCAGGATCCTGCCAGTGATGTCCAGGAAGGGTTTCAGAGCTACCTCGTCGCGTACGTTGCCTTCAGGAACAAAGAAGGGCCGAAGCCTGCCAAAGTTGTACTGTAGCTTAAGCTTTTGGAAGGCCTTGTCCACCTTGTCCTTCGCCTTGAAGATTGTCTGCAGCCGCGAGGGCAGCACGTCCTCAACCGAGAGGAGTATCTCTTCTTTGCCCTGGACACCCCTTAGGAAAATGAAGTTCAAGGCCATATAGTCTTCCTGCTGCGACAAATAGTAGAGCATCTCTTCCTCGTCGTCAGTTATGCGGTGAATGTCTTGGGGTTTCAGCTCTACTTTGGTGTCCCATCGTTCCAAGATCTGGACGGCTTGGGGGAGTTGTCCAATGCCTGCTGTGAAGTGGGGCACAAGCCAGTATGTGTTGCCGTAGAACTTGTAGGTCATCTTCTCTTCGACGAAATTCCGGCCCGCCTTAAGTTCAAGAAAACATTCGAAGCAGATGGGTTGGGCCTTCCAGCCAAGCTTGAGGTCGAGGCCTCCAGCCACGAAGCCCGGTTTATCGAGGGTGCCAAAGGGGAATACCTCTGACAGGATCCTTCCCGATACTTCCTTCTCCTGGAGACACAGGGCGCACCGTGCCTTGCCCAGCCGCTTGCCGAAGGTCTCGCTGACCATTTGGCGGTGCACTTGGCGAATCGATGAGAGGTCGCCGGGATATACGGCTCCAGCCAGGCTTGCGAATAGGCCCCCGTAGATGTCTGAAGGCGGGGCAGTAGCTGTCGTCCCTTCCGAACAGCTGCCAACCAGCTGGCATGTCACGACGAACCTTGACCTGGAGGTCCGCAGCGCATCGTATTTCTGTTGCAGGTCCTTCAGCATTAGGTCATAGTTGTTTTGGATGGCCCGTGCGAAATCGATGAGAAACGCGAGGTGCTCTTCAGGAAGCTGTTTCTCCATCAGTTTCACTGCACCCCGGACTTTGTTTGCCCACCCTAGGAAGCGATTCTGTAAGAGTTTTTGAGGCTCTGTTAACTGGGCTGTGGGCGCGCCCAGGGCTCCGAGACTATGGCCTTCAGTTAGGTAGTATCGGAGGTATTTGGCAGAGTCGTACTCTTCCTCGAATATGCCGCAGTAATGCCACCCTGGGAGGGCGAACCTGAAGGCTAGGACCCACCAATAGGTTCGCTTGTTCTCGGCTACCTCAGGTCGGGCATTGGCATCCGAAGCCTTAGGGTCTAGTACCAGCAGTTGAAGGGGGTCCCTTGTGCCCTTGTGTTGCAGCAAGTACTTTCCCAGATCTGCTACTGCCTCGAGCACTCTTTGGCCTCCCACCCCTTAGTGTTAGGGCGATACCTTCCGTTGCGAGCCGGCTTTCCCCGATGATCCACCGGAACCGTCGAATCGGAAACGGGCTCTATCATTCCGAAGCCCTGGCTATTCTTGGAGCCAAGGCCTGTCTGGAGAGCAACCTCCAACAGCTGTGGGGCCCCCTGCAGCCAGTAAGTGCCAGTCCATCCCTTGATGACGGTGCCCTTATATTTGACGATCACTTGGTTGTGCTTGTACACCTTCCACGGCTTTACTTCAAAGGTCCAAGCCGGGTCAGGCAGTCTACCCTCTATGAGTTCATACTTCTTCATAAGATTGGTTGCTATCTGCTGGCTGAAGGGCTGTTCCCAAGGGGAGTAATAGTAGGTGAGCTTGCGACCGTCGGGCATTGGCACCGTGCTGTATACAGTAATGGGCGAGAGAGCCCTCACCTTCAGGACTTCCGATACATCTGGCGGCATCTCTACGGAGATGCTGGATAGCCTGAGATATCCATCGCCGAGGGGAACCGAACCGACACGGACCAAGTTTTGCGCCAGGCTTTCCACAAAGTTTGCTATGGGGGATCCGATGTAAAGCCCGAGGGGCCCTCGGTACACCAGTCGGTCCCCTGCCCGCCGAAATGCCCCGAAGAGGCGCGAAAAGGTAAACAGCTTGAAAGGGCGGCCCTTTGCACTAAAGCCCTGTTCGTGTAGCCATGTTGCCAGGTCGGGATCAATGTACCTATAAATAAGGCCTTGGACCATGTAATTGTAGTGGACAGGAACCACGACTTCCCCATTTTCCGGTTCAAGTTCTAATCTTATCCTCATGCTATTTGTTACCCGTGGCGTTAATATCGCTGGTCGGGCTCGCGTAAGTTGACCTGTCACCAACGTCTATTGAACCCCATCATATGACATGGAAAGCATGACCGCAAGCCTTTGTTCCGGCCGGTCGAAGGTGCCACAGCCCTTTGAAATGAGAACGATTTATTGCACGGGTGACCGGGCAGGTCGTACACGGCAAGCATGGGACCTCCGTTGCTAGGAGGATCAGACCCTCTAGCGGCCCACTTATCCACGATAAAGGCCCTACCTCCGTACTGCACGAGCGAATCATAGAGAAAGCCACGGGAAGCATGTGCTTCCCGTGGCCCAGGATCTTAGGGATATTCAGCTGAATTTGATCTTTAGCTAAGCGGTACTGTTCCTGACGCCAGGTACCGTTTTTCCCAAGCCTCGAATTCCGGTACGAAGAGACGTAGCCGAACTTTTTTGTATTCCTTCGAGGAGTACAGGAGCTTGTATTCCCTTATGCCAGTGGCCTCCGAGATGGCCTGTATGACTGCCTCGCATTCTCGGATGGAACGGCCATGGATCATAGTGAAGACGTTATAGGGCCAGTCGGGGTATGTGGGGCGTTGGTAGCAGTGGCTGACTGCCGAGAAGGTGGCCATGGTCCTGCCCACTTCCATCACTTGATCCTCAGGGACTGCCCACACTACCATCGGGTTGGCTTTGAAGCCTGCCTGTCGGTGGTACAGGATCCCGGCGAAGCGCCGCATTCTTCCCGTCTCCATGAGATAGGCCGCGTGCGCCAAAAGACCATCTTCGCTGAGACCTATGCTTTCGGCCAGATTCCTGAACGGCCTACGGGTGAGTGGCAAGTCTTCCTGCAACGCCCGCACAACTGCTACATCCAGGTCGGTTAGTGGATGCTGGGCTGCTTTCTTTCGGTGGTCTTCGGAGTATGTTGGCGCCGAACGTTCTGTAGTGGAGCGGGACCCTTCCATGTCCAGGTCAACGCCTATCTTGAAGAGCCTAATGGTGGGGAGCATTCTACTTGCCAGCGCACCGCTGAGGCGATGGAGGGCCTCCACGGTCGCTTCGAGGGACGAGGTGGGAGGTACTGCGATGGTGTACCATATACTAAACTCGTGGTTTCTCCTGTAGTTGTGGCTCACTCCTGGATGCTCGTTTATGATCTCCGCTACACGGTCTGCTTGTCGCGGGGGTGCCTTGACGGCTACTAGGCTGCTCTTGTAGCCCATGGCCCGGGTATCGAAAACAGCACTTATCTGACGTAGGATCCTGCGATCCTTGAGCTGCTGTAAGCTGTTGATGAGATCTTGAGGGGGTAGTCCCAGTTGTTCCCCAAGCACGTCAAAGGGTTGGGAAGCCAGTGGGAACTCGGCCTGAACCAAGTTGAGGAGCTTTCGATCCAGTGGGTCGAGCTGTTGCACCTTTTCCTCTTCCTCCTTGGGGGGCATATAATTCTACCTTAAGTCTTAAACCATGCGCAGCGGCCTAGCATCTCGGGCGGATTAAGGTCGCCCGAGCAAAATGATGCCGATAATGGTATAGAATGGTCATGCCAGAGATGCTGTCGGAGGATGCGGTGGGCGGAGAGTTGGAGGGCGCAGAGCGCATACTTGAGGGGCTCGCGGAGTTCCGTCAGCAGCTGAGCCGTGGAGCCGAAGAGCTCGAAGCGGCCCTCTCGAGATTAAGTTTCTACCAACGGTTTGACGAAGAGATTAAGCGGCCAATAGAAGAGGCCCACAGGATCGCCCGAGAGATAAGACGCCGAGCCGAAGAAGAGGCTGTAGACATCCTCAGGCAGGCTAGGCAGGAGGCTGAGGGTCTTAGAGAGGAGATAGTCAGGGTTATCGATCAGCTGGAAGAAGCATCAAAGGAGGTTGATCGGACTCGGGCCCAGGCAGAGGAACAAGTACGACGAAGGCTGGCGGCCTTGGCCGAGGAGGAAGCGGCCGTCTTGGCTGGAATCGGCACACTGAGGGAAGCGTTGGACGCGCTTGCCAATAAGTTGGAGGCTGAAGAGCGGAGAGCACGGGAAAAGGCTGAAGCTATCGTTTTGGAAGCAAAGGCAAAGGCCGAGGCCGATTATGAGCAGCATTTGAGGCAGCTAGAGGACACAAAGCGCAAATTAGAGGAGGAGATCCGTGAGTTGCAGTTGAGCCGCATGCAAGTGGCTTCGGACCTTGAGCGGACGTTGGTAGATCGTTTGGCTTTCCTTCGACAACAGAGACTTGCGTCAAGTACGGCTAGCACGATAGTTTTGATTTCCGCTGACGCCCATCCTGCTAGAGTCGTTGCAGCCATCGAGACCCTCGCTCTGGCAGTGGGCGCTACTAAGCTGGGCCACCCCAGACTTCAAAACAACCTGGTAGCCATACCGATAGTTGGTGAAGATCCGCAACATCTCCTCCAGAAATTGCAAGCTGCCTGGCGAGGACCGCTTCCGTTCCGAACGGAGCTTCGGTCTGCCGGAGAGCTTTTCATTGACCTTTCCATGCCAGCCCTCACTCGGCTGGGGTAAACTACCGAGTGTCGGTAATTCTAGCCCCATCCTTTCACCGGGGTATGTAAGGCCGTGGCAGAGATTCTGTACAGTTTCCTTCCCTTCGTGCTTCTGCTTGGGGTGCTGGCCTTGGTATTTTGGAACTTGAGCCTTCAGGCCAGAATCAACGGCCTGACTAGGCGTCGGCGAACGATCCTTTCTCCCCATTTGACGATAGATGAGCGGCTGACCGAGGTCGTACAGAGGCTCGAGCAGCTGACTGCTGCTTATTTCCAGCTGGACAGCAGGCTGCGGCGGAGCATCCAGAGGGTCGGTTTGGTGAGGTTCAATTCCAGCCAGGACATGGGGGGAGAGCAGAGTTTCGCCCTTGCGCTGCTGGACGAAGAGGGTAACGGTGTGGTCATCAACAGCCTTCATGGGAGAAGTGTTACCAGGCTATACGTTAAGACTGTCGAGGCCGGCCGCTCCAGACAGACGTTATCCCAGGAAGAGCAGCAGGCTATCGATAATGCTCTCAGTTCTACAGCTCCGGCCTCCCAGGAGGCTAACGGCCCGAGTCCCTAGGCTCGACATTCACTTCACCATCTGGCACTTTCGAAAACCTGGCGTTTCGCCAGGCAGTGTTATTGCCCCTGAGATGCCATGTCCGCGAGCTGTTCATGACCAAATCGGGGGTGGCATAGCTATAGCTATACTGGTACTTGGCAAGAGGCGATGGAATTCATTCTAGGGGCAAACTATTGGCCACGGCGCCGTGGCCCTTATATGTGGAAAGAGTTCGCGCCCATGGAGATTGCGGAGGAACTGGCATCGGCGCGAGCCCTGGGTCTCGATCTCCTCAGAGTGTTTCTCATTTGGGAAGACTTTCAGCCCCAGCCCGACCAGGTTTCAGGGGAGGCTTTGGACAAGCTGGAGTTCCTCCTCGACAGCGCCCGTGAAAAGGGGATCGAGCTGATGGTGACAGTTTTTCAGGGCAATATGAGTGGGGCCTTCTGGTGGCCAGAGTGGGCTCTTGGCCGCGAGGAGCTGGAAGTCGATGTTTTGCAGGTATCGGGTCGCGAGCTGACACGCCGAAAAGTGCGAGATCTCTACAAGGACGAAGGTATGCTCGCGGCCGAGAGGTTGCTGCTGACGAAATTGGCCAAGCGCTTCAGGAAACATCCCGCCCTCTGGGGTTGGGACCTTGCCAACGAGCTGGATCAGGCCCTAGCTCCGGCTAGCTACGAGGATGGTGAGGCTTGGCTTTCGTCGTTGAGGCAGTCCCTACGAGAGGTAGATGATAACCACCCCGTGACCTATGGCGCTCATCTGCCGTCCCTGACCAGCCACAACGGTTTGCGCCTCGACGCTATGGCGAGGGTCCTTGATATAGTGTCCTTTCACATATGGACGATTTACGCTGATTTCGCAGAGGGCCCCATGGACCTGGAAACTGCCTTGTTCGTCTTCTATCTTGCTTCGGAGCTTGCCGGAAAGCCAGTTCTGGTGCAGGAATTTGGGCTGCCTACGGCGGGTCCTGGAGGGAGCGGCAAGACCATTAAGGACCTCTTCTTAGATAAAGAACAAGACCAGTACTTGGCATCGGAAGCCGAACAAGCAGACTTCATCGGCAGATGTCTGGAGGCCTTCTATATGGCCGGTGCTCAGGGGGCACTGGTATGGTGCCTGTTTGACTTCGCGCCAGAATTGTGGGACAGGGTGCCGTACGATCGTTGTGTCCGGGAACGCAGCTTCGGAATTGTGCGCCATGACCTTTCCTTCAAGTCAGCGGCGGAGGTGCTGAGGCAGTTTGCCGACGATCTGGCAAGGGGTACCCTGGGCGGCCAGGGCAGCCTCAAGAGAAAACTAGAAGTGGACCCTGACGCTTACTATGGGGAGCCCAGGATGTGGTTGGAGGCGATGCTGAGGCAGTATCGCAGGAGGTGACGAATGCAGATGGCCATGGTGACAAGCTGGCTGCCCAGACCCTGTGGTATTGCCACTTATTCATTACAGCTAGTGGAAGCCCTGCGTCGACGGGGACATCGTGTGTACGTGATATGCCATACTGATGGGGGCAGGCCTGGGGAAGAGGACGTTTTCCCCGTGTTGGATTTGTCCAAACCCGATGCCTTCGAAAGGCTGTATGAAACGGTCGAACAACTGAACCCCCAACTGGTGCATATTCAACACGAGTTTGGCTTGTATACTCAGCCTAAGCCCGATGGCTCCTTCGACTATTCGGGAACATACGCCTTTGGACTGGCCGTCCCACTGTTCAGATGGAAAGCAACAGGGCGTCCAACTTTGGTAACTTTTCATTCCGACTATGGAGGCGGCGACAGTAGGGTGAGGTTGATCTATCTAGACTGTCTATTGCGACTTATCCGAATGGGCATCATGCATCATCGGAGGTTCGTAGCGCAGGTGAGACAGTCGCTGCGAAGGCCTATCGCCAATATTCGGGTTGTTCCCCATGGGGCTCCGGCTGAGAGCCGTCCTGGCAACAAAGCCAAGTGGGGCATAGAGGGTAAGCCCGTTGTTGGTCTGATCGGATGGTTCGACCGTTACAAGGGCTACGACCGAGCCATAAGGCTCTGGCCTGAGGTGGTAGCGAAGGTGCCCAATGCGGTGTTGTTTGTGGCAGCGGCTGTGAGACCGGGGACCCCAGGTGGAGCCGATTTGGCCCGTGAAGTGGAGGAGCTAATAGCGGAAAGCCCCGTTCGCAACAACATCTTGCACGTTGGCAGGATCTTTGATCCCGACGAGTTCTTGGAGGCAGTGGCCACCTTCGATATACTAATGCTTCCGTACACTTCGGCAGCCGCAAGCGGTCCCCTCAGCCAGGCCGCGGCGGCCGGCGTCCCTGTGGTGGTGACTCCTGTGGGAGGACTTAAGGCCTACGTAGATGACTCTGGGGCTGGGCTGGTAGGTGAGAGCGATGACGAATTGGTGGAGGCTTTGGTACGACTGCTCACTGATGAAAGGCTGAGGCGGGAAATGTCGCTGAAGGCAAGACGATACGCAAGAAGGATCTCCTGGCCTCAGGTTGCCAAACGGCACGAATTTATCTATCGTCGGGTCCTGGGAAAGCCGTGACCGTAAGCTGGCCATGTGATGGTACCGTATTGTTGGCCGCAGTGTTTGATCTGGATGGCCTGCTCGTCGATAGCGAATCGCTGCAGATGGAGGCATGGCGTAAGGTATTGCAGCCGTTTGGTGCTGAAGTGGTTCCAGATGGCTGGGCTAAATATATGGGCAGGCGAGTGATCGATACAGCTCGAGATCTGGTGGAAAAGTTGAGGTTACCCTTGGAACCTATGACCCTAGTACAGATCCGGGAACGGTACCTCTTGGATCTTGTGGGCACCATGGCGGAATCCATGCCTGGGGCAGCTGAAGCTGTGCTGTGGTTCAGAGCGCAGGGCCTGAAGGTGGCATTGGCTACCTCTGGATACGGGGCCTACGTGGACCTGTGTCTCCGGCGTATTGGGCTGCATGGTGCTTTCGATGTCGTAATTACCGGCGACATGGTGAGACATGGGAAACCTGACCCCGAAATATACCTGGCTACTCTTCACGCGTTGGGTGTCCCGGGACCCAGGGCGGTAGCACTGGAAGATTCCCCTGCAGGGGCCAAAGCGGCAAAGGGAGCTAACATGAAAGTAGTGGTAGTACCTAATGGGTATACCCGGCACAGCAGTTTCGAAGCCGATGCTATCGTCGACACGTTGAACGACGCCATTTTCTGGCTTTCCTCGGGAGGTGGGTCATATGGCCCGGGTTAGTGCCCATGTGTACATCAGTGGCTTGGTCCAGGGTGTGTTCTTCCGCGACACTACTAAGAGGAGAGCTTTGGAAAGGGGTGTCGCCGGCTGGGTGCGGAATCTGCCAGACGGAAGGGTCGAGGCATATTTTGAAGGTGAAGAGCACGACGTGAGGGCGTTGGTCGAGTGGTGCCACCATGGCCCCCCAGGCGCAGTGGTCGAGGATGTTCGGGTAGAGTGGGGAGACGCCACGGACCAGTATCACACCTTCACAGTGAGACCCACGCCCCTGTAACCTCCCACGTATTTATTGGGCAAAGGGATAACTCGATTGCTGGGAGGTGACCATATGTTCAGACGTGTCGCGGCCCTTGGGATTTCCGTCTTGCTGGCGTTGGCATGGGCTGGTGGCAGCCTAGTGGCCAGCGTGGGGTCGGCTAGTGCAGCCAACGTCACCGTGAATGTGGTTGGAACGAGCTTCAGCCCTGCGACAGTGACCATAAATGTGGGCGATACTGTGGTATGGAATAATACCTCTGAGTTGCCACATACTGTCACAGCTTCGGACAATTCCTGGGATTCCGGGAATTTGAACCCAGGTCAAAGCTATTCGAGGACCTTTACTGCTCCAGGCACCTACAGATATTACTGCAGATATCATGGCAACGCTGGCGGTGGAGGTATGGCGGGAACTGTCGTAGTGCAGGGTGCCGCAGGGGAAGCGACGGCGACACCGCAGCCCACACAGGCACCACAGCCAACCGCAACTCCGCAATCGCAGGTGACCCCACTCTTGGAAGCCGATGATCAGCCTCTCATCGATGACACCATAGTTGTAAAGAGGGTGGTTGCAGCTCAGGACGGGTGGATAAACGTGCACGCAAATTCGCCGAACAATACGCCCGGGGCTGGCCTGGGATTTGCACCAGTAAAGGCAGGCGAAAACCGAAATGTGAGGGTTAAGCTCAGTCCAGCGCCTAAGCCCGGCGACAAGGTGTGGCCGATGCTACACGTGGATGCTGGGCAGCATGGCGTTTGGGAGTTCCCAGGGCCCGACGTGCCGGTCATGGTCGGCGGCCAGATCGTGATGAAGCAAATAACTATCACTGCCGGCCCGACGCTTCCCAAGAGCGGTGGCGCCTGGCCCTGGTGGGTGATACCGGCCGGCGGGGCTCTCCTTGCAGCTGGAGCCATTTTGGTGTTCAGGAGAACGGCATAGGTAAATGGGCATCGACTAGCTCTCCATCGCACATTTCTAACCCAGTGAACAGGTTGAGGTCTTTAGCAAGATCCGCACCGACTGCGCAGTCGGTGCGGATCTATTTCATAGCTGTACGAGAGCCGTGAAATAGCCAGGTGAGAAGTCTGCAGCGTAAACGTCCCACCGGGTCAGGGTTCGTTCATGCGCGGGGCACGATACTTGGATGTGGGTCAGGCTACTTGCGTCTCCTTCTGGCGGCGCTCTATTAGGCGCCGAACGATCTCCTTTGAGTCAACGCCTGCCTTGTCGATCTCTTCCATCATGGCCATTATGACCTTGATACCAGGCTGCGTAACCCCAAGGCCAGACGCAAGCATCTCCACAACTTCCAGTTTCTTGAGATCGCTCTGGGAGTACATGCGCCTACCTTTAGTTGTTCGCTTAGGCTGTATCAGGTTAGCAAGCTCGTAGGCTCGCAGCTTCCTCTGGTCTATTCCCAGGAGATTGGCCACGACAGCTGGGGTAAAAATGGGCGTGTCGTTGTCGATATTGACTGGCTTAGTAAGCCTTGGTGCCTCCTTTTTTCGTCTGGGCATGTCATTACCTCCGATCCTGATTTGGCATTTGCAGTAGCATTATATAACACATTAAATGGCGCGGAGGTTCGCACGTAACGAGAAACATCTGTGTATGGTGAGTCTGTGCGCACCGCTTATAGACCGAGCCAGGCGCTCATGTGGTCAGGTGATAGACCCGAGGACAGCGTGCAGCTGGTCTCAGGGAGCTAAGAAGCCGTCGAGAGTTAAAGACATTGGACATTCTACATGCGAGGGGACAAGAACGAGAGAACAAAAAGGACCCACTAGGGTCCGTCCTAGGGAGCGGAAGACGGGATTCGAACCCGCGACCTTCTCCTTGGCAAGGAGACGCTCTACCACTGAGCCACTTCCGCAGGATCCATGTATAGGTTACTGCATGAATGTGTGCATGTCAAGCAGACACCTGATTTGCCTAACTAATCTGTAACGAGCCGCACGGAGCGTCTGAAGATTCTGGCGAAACTGGGATCTATCTAGCCCGGGTCCATGAGCAGGTTTTAAGCGCCCATAGGCCGTGATCGACGGAAGGGCCAGCCACATCGGTGCTGCCATGTGGCTGGCCAGAGCCTCATCTCTACTGGGTGACTGTCAGCTTTCCCTTCATCCCCTCGTTGTAGTGCTGGCCGTCGTCCTCGAAACAACCCATCTCCCACTCCCCCACTTTGTCGGCGGGAACGGTAAAGCTAATGGTTACGGGCTTGTCTCCGGACGGAAGAGCAACCATGAATCCGAAGTCGTGCTCCTCTTCTTCGACCAGCGACATGGGGTCTATGGCCTTGCCTTCTCGCTCAGCCTTCACGTCGATGCCTTTGAAGAAGTTCTCCTCATATCCAGCCGGATGACCCCCCTCTTGCTTCAGCTTACGTCCGACCATGAATTCGTGGTCCTTTTCCCCTGTGTTCTGGAAAGTGATCTTTACTTGCTGGCCTGCCTTCAGCTGGATCGAGCTCGGTTCGAATTTGTACTCGCTCATCTTTATGGTGATCTCACCCGAGGGTGTGGGTGCTGCCCCTCCGCCCGAGGGAGCGCAAGATACAACGGCAATTAGAAGAGCGACAATTAAGGCTGGCACCGTTCTCATGTCGTACATACCTCCCTTGGTGTTATCTCATGGTTACGGCGCATTTAGAGCCAGTACAGGGTGGGATATATCAACAGCCACATGAAGTCAACGAAGGTCCAGTAGCGGATGCAGCCTTCAGCGGGCCAGAGGTTACTGGGGTTCAGCGTCTGCCTACGAGCGTACAGCCTCAGGGCCGTTAAGACGAGTAGCCCGCTTACTACGTGGAGGCCATGAATGCCTGTCAATGTGAAGAAAGCAGTGCCGTAGGACGTCGAGGGAGGAAAGAACTCGAACCCTTCTCGCCATTCTAGGCCGACGCCGACGAGGAATAGGATGCCAAGGAAAATGGTGAAGGTCAGCATGGGAAGGAACCTGCGCTCGTCGCTTAACTTGAGGGCCTGTAAGCCGCGATAGGCGGTGAAGCTGCTGCCAAGGAGAAGTACGGTAATGATCGCACCTAGCAGCTGGTTGAGTTCGTGCGGTCTGTAGGTGCCCAGCAGGGCAAAACGTGTGGCAATAAAGACAAGGAAGAGGAAGGCTTCGGAGAAGATGAAGAGCCAAAGGCCGGTGCTGTTTATTTCGCGACGATTGACATGCTCTGCTGAGGTGTGTGCCATTTAGGAATCCCCCTTGCCTTGCTCACCGGACGCGCCGGCCATTACTATGGCGTGCACAGCTCCCGGCACACCGTATTCATAGGGACCGCCTACCACCTGTGGGATTTTGGGGAAGTTGTGTACAGGCGGAGGAGACGATGTCTGCCATTCCAGGGTCCGTGCTTTCCAGGGGTTCGGACCCGCTTCCACACCTTTCACAACAGACCGTACCATGTTGACCACAAAGAAGATGAAGCCTGTCCCGAGGAGGAAGGCCATCAGGCTTACCCACAGATTAACTCCAGCTAGGTTGGGCACATAGTCCGCAATGCGCCGGTTCATGCCGTGCAGGCCGAGCCAGAACATGGGCAGGAAAGTCAGATTGAAGCCGATGAACATTATCCAGAAGTGAAGCTTTCCCAAGGTTTCACTGAACATGCGGCCTGTGAGCTTGGGGAACCAGTAGTAGATCCCAGCGAAGAGGGCAAATATTTCGCCGCCCACGATGGTGTAGTGGAAATGGGCTACTACGAAATAGGTGTCTTGTAGCTGAAGGTCTGTTGGCACATCAGCAAGGAATATTCCTGTGATGCCACCGATAAGGAAATTGAAAAGAACAGCCAGGGCAAAGAGCATGGGCGTGCGCAGCCAGAGCCGGCCCATCCATATGGTGCCTAAACCCGATAGGAAGACGAGGCCTGTAGGGATCGAAATCAGTTCGGTGGTGGCGAGGAAGGGCCCATGGAGGACCTGGGGCATGCCGCTGGTGAACATGTGGTGGGCCCATACAGCTCCACTAAGCGCTGTTACACCGAGGAACCCGGCCACTGCCCAGGGGTACGCGAAGAGGGGCTTTCTCGAAAAGTGGGCCAACACCTCCAGCGCTATTCCCCACCCCGGTATGATCATGATGTATACGGCTGGGTGAGAGTAGAACCAGAAGATATGCTGATACAGCAGAGCCGAACCCCCGCGGTCGGGATTGAAAAAGGCTGTTCCGGCGATCCTGTCCAGCAGAACCATCAGGAGTGCCGCAGCAACCGCCTGAGTGAAAAGGGTGCTGAGGATAGCGGCGGCGAAGACCGACCATACGAAGATCGGCAGGCGGGTCCAGGTCATGCCCGGCGCCCTAAGCTTGACGATGGTGGTCAGGAAATTCACTCCTCCGAGGATCGACGACAGTCCCAACGTAAAGAAGGCCAAATTGAAGAGGACCTGTCCTGACTTGTTGACCTCGCTTAAAGGTGGATAAGCCGTCCATCCACTGTCCCATCCCCCGAGGAGGGGACTTACAATCAAAAGCAGTACTGCAGGGGGCACCAACCAGTAGCTCAGGGCGTTGAGCCTTGGGAAAGCCATGTCTTCGGCGCCGACCATTAGTGGGACAAGATAATTGCCGAAGCCGCCCAAGATACTGACCACAGCCACAGCGATCATTATGATGCCGTGGAGGCTCATCACTTGGTTGTAGGTCGAACTGGATAGAAAATTTTCGCCTGGGGTGGCCAATTCGAGGCGCATGACCATTGCGAGTAGCCCTGCTACAAGTAGGAGTGTTACAAAGGTGGCCAGGTATTGAATGCCTATGACTTTGTGATCTACCGTAAAGGCGAAATATCGCCTCCACCCTGTACTTTCGGTAACTCGAGGGCGCAGCCCTACCCACTCCCGAGCCCATGCTTCCCAGACTCCGATGCCGAGCAGCCAACCGGCCAAGCCAAAAGGATAGCCTATGGCTATCGCTGGCTCCACAGCCAAGGGCGGCAAGGCAAGAACAGAGCGTACCGCTACGAAGACTAAGTCGGCAAGAATGAAACCAACTATTCCCCAAATAAACCCTCTGACTATGGGTCTCATGGTTTGCCTCCTGCCAGTGTGGCCGTAGTGCTAGCCGTCTGTTGCGCCTTAAGTTGGGACATGGTCCGCTCGAATTGCCCAGGGTCTACCACTCGCAAAGCAGCAGACATGGTAGCGTGGCCTGTTCCGCAGAGCTCAGCGCACTGGATCCTGTACTGGGGGTCAGTTCTGAAGTCTCCCTCTCGTACTGGGGTTAGCGCAAGGGTAGTGGTCGTACCAGGCACAGCGTCCATCTTCATCTGGAAGGCAGGGATCCAGAAGGAGTGGACTACGTCCTTCGAGGTTATCTCGAACAAGATCGTCTTTCCTGCTGGCAGCGGGACTTCCTTGGCTTTCTTCAGCGTCACGTTGTACTGAGGATAAGACACCGTCCAGTTCCACTGCTGAGCGTCCACTCTCACTAAGAGCTCTGCTGGGCGCGGCCTCCACAGCTCAGCTAAACCGGAAAGACCGGGGTTGAAAATTACGTATACGGCCAGGCCAGTAGTTATGGCAAGCCAGAGAGCCGTAACGGCCCCGTGGCTGCGGAGGGGAGGGCCGTCAGCATCGGGCCCACCGGATCGGAACCTCAAGACGCTGTACGCTAGGGTGCTGAGCACAAAGGCGAATACAGGAACCCCCAAGATCGATAAGAGATGAAAAGCACCCCGCACCACCGAGCTTTCTTCTGAAGCCCCCAAGGGCATGGGGTCCCAGTTGGCTACAGCCAGTTCGCCCAAGGCTGTGAGAATCAGCCAGAGGACGCCCGCTATTAGTAGATGCTTCTTCAAGGCTGCCTTCCCCTACAGGACGGGATGTTTGCAGGTATATGCTAGCGTCTGTGTTCGGCCCATATCTATCGGCCGACAGATGGAAAATCGATGGAGGGCAGTTAGCGTGAGGACTAGATCTAAAGGACGAACCTAGCTGGTCGGCATGCCGTTGCGGCGAGGTACTAGGCCGTATCGGACTGCCCAAACAGCCAACTCGGCTCGGTTGCGTGTCCCCGATTTGACCAAGAGGGTGTGGAGGTGCGTCTTGACTGTACTTTCCGTGATGGAAAGCCTGTTGGCAATCTCTTTGTTGCTCAGGCCTGCTGTAAGGAGGCCAAGTATCTCGCTCTCGCGCTGGGTGAGGCCCACCGTGCCCTGCGGCGTATACACCGCTGTTATGGCGCGGACTTTACGCAGGAGCTTGGCTGCTATGGAGGGCGAAAGAGCTGCTTCGCCACGGCAAACTGAACGTAACTGGTCCACTAGCTCGTCGGGTTCGATCTCCTTCAACAGGTATCCATGGGCTCCCGCTTCGATAGCTCTGAACACGTCTGTGTCGTCTTCAGATACTGTTAGCATTACGATCTTCGTCTCTGGGACCCTTTCGGCTATAAGCTGGGCGGCTCTCAAGCCGTCGCCCGGCAGTATTACATCTACCACCGCCAAGTCGGGTCTAAGGGATTCGGCAAGGGCAACGGCTTCGTCAGCTGAGGCCGCAGTAGCAACCACTTCAAAATCTGGCTGATCGTCGAGGAGGGCAGCCAGCCCATGCCTAAAGACGGGATGATCGTCAGCTAGGAGCGTGCGGACGACGGCCATGTATACCTGCCCTCTATGACCTGTTCTAGGGGAACCGCAATGTGCACCTCTGTACCCCGGGGAACTAGCCTCCGTACTTCAAGATGTCCCGATAGTTCCTCGGCCCTCTCCTTCATAGAACGCATCCCTCGCTGACTTTCAGCTATATGGAGATCCTCTATGCCCTTGCCGTTGTCGCGGATACTGATGTGAAGGACACCGGTCTCAGAAGACAGGTCCACCCTTACTTCGGTAGCCTCGGAATGACGTCGCACGTTCGTAAGGGCTTCCTGTACTATTCGGAGCAGGTGTAGGAGGGCCCGCGGTTTCATGGCTGCCCGTGGTGCTTCTCCCTTGACGGTAAGCCAAACGGGTAACATGTAGCGCGCCGAGAAGGACTCGATGTAGGTGCTGAGGACGCGTTCCAGGGTATCCTGCGGGGAAAGGCCAAGTCTTAGCCCTGTGATGGCATCTCTGGCCTCGGCGTATGCCTCTTCGATGCTCTCCCGCACTTTGGGAAGCTCCTGGACGATCTTCCTGTTGTTGTTCTGCATCGCCCAACTTGTCATGCGGCTTACGGTGAGTTTGATGTACCCTAGATGCTGAATTAGGCCGTCGTGGATCTCCCTGGATAGCCGGTTGCGTTCGCGCAGTATGGCCATAGTCTCGGCCCTAGCCGAGAGCTGGAGGGTGTGCAAAAGTATGGCGATCTGAGCCGCAGTGGCCTTCAGGAGCCATTCGACCCTAGGTATATCGATGGTTGCTGCATTGGTGCGCCACATCATGGCACCGTAGCAGCACTCTTCAGAGGCAACTGGGCAGGCCACAAGTGTTCTTCCTTGGAAGTCAGTCATATACAAAAGGCCATCGCTCATAGCCTGCTGTGCTAGAGGTATCCACTGAATCGCGGTCCGGTGATCTACGTTGTGACAAGCTGCCACCTCAAGGGCACTTGTGGCATCATCGTGGAGCATTAGGGCACCGCTACTCAAGCCCGTTGCGCGGGCTACCTGCTCCAAAGCTGCAACATAGGACCTTTGCAAGTTGGCAGAGTCTTGCAGGGCCCGCTGTAGCTCCGCTACGGTCGCCGTCTCACGTTGTTGTGCCTGTACAGCGGCTACGATGGCAGCTACCTCCGCTGCCACGAGGTTGAGGTCGTTGAACTGGGAGGCTACGGCATCAGGATCTGTGACGAACAGGTTGATGAAGCCCAGTGTAGTGTCACCGAGGGATAGTCTCAGACAGACTATACCTTGGACCGTATCGTCGACTACGGCTTGGAGGAGGGGACAATCGTGTCCTACCCGGGCTTGGCACGGGCCGCAATTTAGACACTGTGCAGTAGTTTTGACCTGGCCCACCAAACGGGCCAGTGGCCTCGCGAGGTCGGCAGCAACACCAATGGCTCCCTCCAGCCTAAGGATATCCGTTTTGGGATCGACCAGGAGCAAGGAGCATCCTCTTGCCCCCACCAGTTCGGATGTCACACTCAAAATGCGGTCGACAAGGTCTCGCCAATCCCTGCTGCCGGTGAGGCGTCGACTAACCTCGTAAAGGAGGGACAGTCTGCGGCGTTCGACTTCTACAGCCTCTTGACTGTGGCGAAGTGCTGATATCATCTGATTGAAAGCTGCAC
Organism: Chloroflexota bacterium; assembly: GCA_034432775.1. Taxonomy (GTDB): domain Bacteria; phylum Chloroflexota; class Chloroflexia; order DAOUBH01; family DAOUBH01; genus DAOUBH01. Next base: position 77,418 of record DAOUBH010000018.1, on the reverse strand, counting down.
CTATTTGACCGAGTTCATCGGTCCCCTGATCGGGGAGAAGGACTTCGAGACGACCAGCCTTGACCTGCTCCACTCCGCGGGCGAGAAGGCCTAGCCTTCGTACTATGGTCCGCTGTACCAGGAGATTGATGAGGAGGATGAGTGATGCAGCAACGAGAGCCATAAAGAAGATGCGCTGCCGAAGGAACTGGTTCAGAGACTCCTCGATCGGACTCAGGGGTTCTGCAACATGGATGGCCCATGGGGTGCTACTGTTAGCTGGTCGAAAAGGTACCACCCCGAAAAAAGATAGGTGGTCCGAGTGCTCCATAACACCGGTAGCAAAAGCTGACCGGCCCTCCAGCACCTTGATTATCTCGGGAGAGACCATGGCTTTGCCCACTATCCCGGGCATGGTTGAGCCCCTCACCACGCCCGAGGAATCTGTTATGATGACCTCGTGCGACCTTCCACGACGCTCTCCGCGGTCCAGTGCGGTGCCCAAGGACCGGACAAGTTGCTGCCAATCCCCGTCCTGCTGGTGTTCCAGCAGTGCTGCAACGCTCCACGCCTCCTCGGCTATGTGGTCCTCCATGTCGCCCCAGAGGGTCCTGAGGTGCCACTGGTAGTCGAAGAAGGTGAAGATGACCATCATAAACAGGACAAAGCCCGACACCAGCAGCCCGAGCTTCCAGGACAGCCGACTGGCAAGATACCTCTGAAGGAGAAGCAGCCCCACACCTCCCTTGACACCTATTATATTGGTTTTCGATGGTTGCGGGGACCTCTAATCGTCAGCATGCATTGGGGATGGGTGGTTGAGCTGGTCGGTGCTGCTTATAGCCTAAATGGTGGCGGGGTTACCACCGGATTGTGCCCGGTATCTGGAGAGCGGTTTCGAAGGATGTTCCAGGCTGGCTACCAGAAGGAGACTTGAGCGGCTGGGAGATGGTACGGTAGTCTGAGACCGCTACCCCCCCACTTGGGAGAGGGCTCTAAGGGCCGAGCTTGGGGCACCCACAGCCAAGTGGTGCCTCTGGGGTTTGATGCGCATTGCCCTCCGGAATATGGATCTGATCTCCTCCTCTCCTGCGCCCGACCTAAGTGGAGTTCGCAGATCCAGCTCCTGGTCGCCGAAGAGGCATAGGCGGAGTCGTCCATCGGCTGTAAGCCTCACCCTGTTGCAACGGTCACAGTAATTGTGGCTAAGGGGTGTAATGACGCCTATGGTCCCCTTGCCGCCGGGAAGCCTGAAGTAGCGTGCTGGACCGTTGCCTGGTGGACCATCCACAGGCTCCAGGGTACCTAATGACGCCAGTCGCTCCCTCATTTCGTCCCAAGGGATATAGGCGTTGGCCTGAAGAGATACATTGTCTTCTAATGGCATAACCTCTATGAGGCGGATGTGCCAGGGATGGTCCAAGGTGAGGGCTGCGAAGTCGGCCAGCTCATCGTCGTTTATGCCACGCATCACCACGGTGTTGATCTTGATTGGATGCAGGCCGAGCTCCTCTGCTGCACGGAGACCCTCAAGCACTCTTTCAAGGCCAGGCCTGCGCGCGATTTGGCGGAACCTATCAGGTTTAAGGGTATCGAGGCTCACGTTGACGCGCTTGAGACCGGCTTTCTTCAAAGCGGGGCCCATTTCTGCAAGGAAGAGGCCATTGGTGGAGAGGGCAATATCCTTTATGCCCGGTATTTCGGACAGCATGGAAACCAGGCAGGGTAGGTCCCTTCGTACCAGCGGTTCACCGCCGGTGATACGCAGGCGCTCCACACCCAACGGTGCTACTGAGCGTATTATGGTGGTTATCTCCTCGTAGGTAAGGATCTCCTCCTTTGGGATCCAGGGAAGTCCCTCGGGAGGCATGCAGTATAGACATCGCAGATTGCATCGGTCTGTCACAGATATCCGGATGTAGTTGATTTGGCGATTGAAACTATCTGTAAGGACTTGCAACGCTCCGCCCATTAATACCTCCCTGGAAACATATGGCGGACCCAGGGCTACATGTACTTCTCGAAGAATTTGTCGGCATCGAAGGGTTCGATTTCCCCAGCCCAGTGCCTAGCTGTCAGTTCGTAGCTCGTGGGGGCCTCTACCCTGTAGAAGATGCCCAGATGGACTTTTTCCTCGGTGAGGGCGAGGTGCATAGCAGCTTCGCGGTCGGTCGGGTCCCAGTCAGGCGGCAGGTCCTCCACTGCGCTGTCGAAGTAGTTAAAGGTGTTGTTGAACTCTGTGCAGGGGCTTTCGACGTGTATAAAAGCGAAGCCTCTGTGCTTTATGCCCTGCACGATCAGGTCGGTCAGTTGCTGTGGCTTGGCCGAATAACCCCTTGCCACGAAGCTGGCCCCGTAAGTTATGGCCAGGAGCACGGGGTTCAAAGGCTGCACGATCTGCCCGTAAGGTGTGGACTTGGTCTTGTGTCCGATGGGCGATGTCGGCGACGTGTGACCCTTGGTAAGGCCATAGGTGGAGTTGTCCATCACGATGGCGGTCATATCGACATTTCGGGCACACACGTGGGGCAGATGCCCAGCTCCGATGGCGAAGAAATCCCCATCTCCACCGAACACCAGTACCGTGAGGTCAGGGTTCGCCAACTTAACCCCTTGAGCTATGGGCAATGCTCTGCCGTGTATGCCATGGATCCCGTAGGTGCGGAGGAAGTAAGGAATCCTGCTGGAACAACCTATGCCAGATACCGCTACGGTATTCTCTGGCCGGAGCTGAAGTTGGGCCATAGCCTTGAACACGGCGGAGAGGACGCCGAAGTCGCCGCAGCCAGGGCACCAAGTAGGTTTTACATCGCTCTTGTAGTCTTTAGCTGTAAGCAACAGGGTTTCAGTCATTTTCAGCCAACTCCTGAATTTTACGGTATATCTCGCGAGGCTTAAAGGGCAGACCCGTGTATTTGTTTAGCCTTTCCGGGACGGTTCCAAAGGTAGCTGCCAAGTAGTTGGCAAACTGGCCCTGATAGTTGGCCTCAGGTACTAGGAGTTTCCGGCAGGAAGCGATAAACTCCCGCACCTGGTCGACTTTCAGTGGATGCACAATGCTAGGCACCAAGGCCTTTACTCTGTAACCCTCCTCTAGGGCCATCTCTACTGCTTCTCGAACGGGCCCGGCAGTGGACCCCCAGGTGATGATGCCTATTTCAGCGTCCGGGTCTCCATATACGGCGGCTGGAGCCTGTTGGTCTACGAGGATCTCCAGCTTCCTGAACCGCTTACGTGTCATGGTTTCATGGACTTCGGGTTCATAGTTTGGATGCCCGTACTCGTCATGTTCCAACCCGGACGCGGTGTAGAGTGCTCTGTCTCTGCCCGGTATGCTCATAGGCGAGATGCCGGTCTCTGTGACTTTGAATCTCTTGTAATCCTCCATATCCTCAGGCCGAGGCCGCAATCTCTCCTCGATCCGGATGCCACTCACGTCTGGTTTGTCCATGGTCTCCGTTCTATGGGAGAGGCTCTGGTCGGAAAGGACGATGACTGGCATCTGGTACTTTTCGGCCAGGTTGAAGGCGTTGATGATCTGATAGAAACAGTCCTCAACCGATGTGGGAGCGACCACTATCCTGGGGGCGTCACCATGGGCGCCGAAGAGCGCCAGATTCAGGTCGCCTTGCTCCATCTTGGAAGGCATGCCCGTGCTGGGACCGCTTCGCTGTGCATCCACTATTACCAGGGGTACCTCCTCCATAGAAGCCAGACCTATCCCTTCCACCATGAGGGACAATCCTGGCCCTGAGGTTGCAGTCATCGCTCTGGCGCCCGCTATGGAGGCCCCGATGCAGGAAGTTATGGAGGCGATTTCGTCTTCGGCTTGAAGGAAGACTCCACCGATTTTCGGAAGCTCTTTGGCCATTAGCTCCATGATGTCGGAGGCTGGAGTAATAGGGTACCCCGCATAGTAACGGCAGCCTGCCACCAGGGCCCCCGCCACTATGGCCTCGTTGCCGCTCATGACCACGCGGCTCTTAGCATCGGTTTTTCTGAACTGGTACGGGTCGTCCTTGGTTATGTTGTGGAGCACAAATTGATAGCCGCTTTCGAGGGACACCAGGTTCTTTTCTAGGAGCTCCGCTCTCCTGGACAGTCGGCGCCTTATTACTCCTTCCAGTGACGATGGATCTAATCCAAAAAGTCCAGCTATCGCTCCCAAAAGGACCAAGTTCTTGCCGCGCATGAAGTCGTTCTGTCGTGCTATAGAACTCAACGGGAGGGGATACATGATGTGCTTGCCGTCGCGCTCGGGCTGGACAGTGTCGGGGTCGTAGATCAGCACGCCTCCCTCCGCCAGCTCACCTATGTGCCGGTAGTACCCTTCGGCATTGAGGGTTATCAGCACATCGAGCACATCACCCATGGACAGCAGTGGCCGGTCATTGATGCGTATCTGATACCAGGCGTGACCGCCCTTTATCTCAGCTGGGTACGTTCGAAATGTAAATACATGATGTCCCACACGAGCAGCCGCCTGGGTAAACATGTCACCTGAGCTAATTACCCCTTCCCCGCTTTCGCCTGCAATCCTGATAACGATGCCACGGGAAGACAAACTTTCGGTGGCGGTATTCTGTATACGTTCTTTAATCACCTTAATGGCCTCCCAAGTTCCTGAACTAGCCACCGAATTCGAGCAGGATTTCTCGAATTCGGTGGCTTATGCGTATGGCTTCGTCGTTAGGTCTCTGCCAGATATTCCTTCCAAATATCAGGCCCGTAGCTCCGGCTTCCATGGCCATCCGAGCTTTCTCGAGGAGGTCGTCGTCACTGATCTTGCTGCCACCTGATATTAGGACAAGGCTGCGGCCAGCCGATTGGACCACCTTCGCTAAGGCCTCCCTCTCGGACATCCTAACGGTATTATAAGGCGGGGGACTCTTTTCCGACTTGGCATCAAGTTTGGGCTGGTTCAATTTGATGACATCCGCTCCTAGCTCTGCCGCCACTCTGGCCGCGTAATCCACGGCGTAGAGGCTATCCCGTCCACCTTTAGCTTCGATGGCCGCTCCCCTCGGGTAGGACCAAATAATGAGTGGCATGCCGAAGCGCTCACAGTCCTCCCGAATCCTCCGCAGCTGCTGGAAGTCTTCATCCTGTCTGGGAGAGCCTACGTATAGTGTGTAACCCACTGCATCGGCTCCGAGGCGCACGGCATCTTCCACGGATGCGGTCTGAGGCGAAATGGGTGCATCGTCGGGCGGTATTTCGGTTTTGCCGTTTAGCTTCAAGATAAGTGGTATTTCCCCGGCATATCTGTACATGTACTTTTCAGCTATGCCTATGTGGAATACTATCCCCGAAAAACCGCCCTCTTTAGCTATCCGCAGCTGGTATTCGGGGTCTGCGCTAAGGGGGTTGTCGAGGAAGTCTCTGGGACCGTGTTCTAGGCCTTGGTCTATAGGAAGCAACAGCATGGTGCCATTGGCAGGCCCATGTTCATACATGAGCCTGTGGAGACGGGTCCGCTTTCCCAAGGGAAGGAAAAGATTGTCCAGACGTGGTCCGCTCAACTCAGTACCCCGATGCGCTGCTATAAAACCTCAGGATCCTCCAGGTGCCTGTTAAAATTGTAACATACAGTCCAAAGTATGGGGCGGTCCAGCGAGGGAGGTGGCTTACATGTCGTTGAGGGGCAAGCGGGTGGCATTGCTCGTGGAAAACCTGTACGAAGACCTTGAGTTTTGGTACCCATATTACAGGTTGAAAGAGGAGGGTGCTGAGGTCAAAGTTGTGGGCACCGGGAGGCCCGTATACTCGAGCAAGCACGGTCTCGAGGCCCGGGCTGACCTCGATGCGGAGGCGGCTCGGGCAGAAGATTTCGATGCGGTGGTGATACCAGGCGGGTATGCTCCAGATCACATGCGGCGGCACCCGGTCATGATAAAGTTTGTGCGGCAAATTTACGATCAGGGCAAGATTGTGGCAGCTATATGCCATGCTGGCTGGATGCTGGTTTCTGCTGGTATCCTTCGGGGCAAGACAGTTACCGGGTTCTTCTCCATAAAGGATGACCTGGTCAACGCCGGTGGTGTGTACGTAGATCAGGAAGTGGTTCGGGACGGCAATCTCATTACTTCGAGGACTCCAGCTGATTTGCCTGCCTTTTGTCGTGCTATAATCGGGGCTCTCAGCGAGGGGTGATCTTATCCTTTTTGGAGGCTATATGAGCGTAACCGCAGTAGGGAACTATCCCAAGCTTTCAGAACGCCCCGGCGGCCCTAACCTTCGCCGGGCTATTGCTCGCTTTGAAACGGGAGAGATATTTCTCGATGAGCTCAGAGCTGTGCAAGATGCGGTCACCCTCGAGGTGATCCGGGAGCAGGTGGAGGCCGGTCTCGACCTGGTGACTGACGGGATGATACGCTGGGATGACGGACAGACATACATTGCTCGGGCCTTGGAAGGTTTCCAGATAACTGGGCTGATACGGTATTTCGATTCTAATACCTATTATCGGCAACCTATGGCCGTTTCGAGGGTGCGCTGGAAGGGCCCCATAACGGTTCAGGACTACGAGTTCGCTGCCTCCAACAGCCCTAAGCCGGTTAAGGCTGTGCTCACCGGTCCTTATACCTTGGCAAGGCTCTCAAAAGATTCTCACTATCACGACTTGAGGGCCTTTGTGCTCGACTTGGCCCAGGCGTTAAATCAGGAGGCCCTCGCCCTGCAAGAAGCCGGCGCCCCCGTAATCCAGTTCGATGAGCCATCGATAGTTCGAAATCCGTCCGATTTCCAGCTTCTCGAGGAGGCAGCGCAGGTGTTGACGGATGGGATATCGAGGTCTCGGACAGCTATCTATACCTACTTTGGCTCCGTTGGCAAAATAGGTGCTGCCTTCTTCCGGCTCCCCTTTACCATAATTGGCCTAGATCTTGTAGAGGGGCCCGATAACTGGACCCTTCTAAGTCAGTTTCCAGCCGACAAACACCTAGCAGCCGGCATCGTGGACGCTCGGAACACCAAGATGGAATCCATTGAAGGGTTAGTGGAGACCATCGGCAGGTTGCTGGAACATGTGAGCCCGGACAGGCTGTACGTGAATCCTAGCTGCGGGTTGGAATTTCTTCCGCGGAGCAGAGCCTTTGAAAAACTTCAACGCCTGTCGGAAGGGGCAAGGCGTGCTCGGGAGGTGTTGGTTTGAGTAAGGGGTTGCTAACTACTTCGGTAGGCAGCTTTCCCAAGCCCGATTATTTGCTGAGGGCACGGAACGCATACGCTAAAGGCGAGATCTCTCAAGACGAGCTACGGGAGCTGGAAAAGCGAGCTACCCGTGAGTGGATAGAGTTCCAAAACGAGGTAGGGATCGACATCCTGGTAGATGGCGAGATGTATCGTGGCGACATGGCTACATATTTCGCCGAAAACCTGGAAGGCTTCGAAATTAGTGGTCTTGTTCGTAGCTATGGGAATCGCTACTACCGGAAACCTATTGCGGTAGGACCCATCAGGCGCACGCGCCCCATCACCCTGGAAATGTTCGAGTTTGCGCAGAGTTTGACGGACAAGCCAGTGAAGGGCATGCTCACGGGACCCTATACCATGACCGACTGGTCTTTCAACGAGTACTACTCTGACAGGAGGTCCATGGCTCTGGCCTTGGCGGAGGCGATACATCAGGAGGCAGTGGATCTCGAACGGGCAGGAGCAAAATACATCCAGATCGATGAGCCAGCTACATCAACCCGACCGGAAGAGATCGAGCTTGTGATCGAGGCCTTGGGAATAGTGACCGACGGGCTGAAGGCTCATACCATAACCCATATCTGTTATGGCGATTTCGAAACTATCTATCCTAAGATGCTAGAACTCCCTGTAGACCAAATAGACCTCGAAATGGCCAATAGCAACTACGATCTCCTCGAACTGTTCAAGAAGCACCCGTTTACCAAGTACATTGGCTATGGTGTTATTGACGTGCATTCTCATAGGGTGGAGACCGTTGAGGAGGTAAAGCGAGGTATCTACCTGGGTCTCGAGATCCTCAAGCCGGAGCAGATGTACATTGACCCCGACTGTGGCCTTAAGACCAGGACGGTCGATGAGGCTAAGGCGAAGCTCCGAGTGATGGTGGAAGCGGTACGTCAAGTTAGATCGGAGCTGGGGCTCGAGAACTGAACCTGTGAGCATGGGGTTTCTGTTTCAAGTTGGAGCTTACCGGATGAGTCCGGTAAGCTCCTGGTTCTCCAAGGGCGTTACTCGTAGCGTAGCGCTTCAACCGGGTCCAGTCTGGCTGCTCTCTGGGCTGGATAGATCCCGAAGAAGAGCCCGACGGCCACGGCGAAGAGGGTAGCCAACAGCACGCTGAAGGGCGATACCAACGGCTGTATGAGTCCAGTGAGCCTAATTGCCTCGGCGAGGGCAATGCCTCCTAGGATGCCAAAGACACCGCCTGTTACGCTGAGAATAACAGATTCGACAAGAAACTGCAGGAGGATATCACGTCTGCGAGCTCCCACTGCCTTCCGGATGCCGATCTCCCTGGTACGTTCCGTGACCGATACCAGCATGATGTTCATAATGCCTATGCCGCCTACTACCAAGGATATTGCGGCGATTGCTGAAAGGAACACGGTCAGGGCTGTAGTGATTGCATTGAAGGTGCTCAGTAATTCGGCTGCATTGAGCACTGAGAAATCATCTCCCTGACCCGGGCGAATGTTGTGGCGTTGCCTCAGAACCTGTGCAGCTTCTTCCATGACGCGGTTGATAGCGTCGGCATCGGCGGCCTTGATGGTTATAGCTGTGACTATCCTGCCCTCGCCCCGAGGGGATCTTCCACCGAAAAGCTTGTTATAGGCTGTTGTGTAAGGTATCACCACCAGATCGTCCAAATTGACGAAAAGGTTGCTTCCCTTCGGCGCCATGACGCCGATGACGGTGAAAGCAAGCCTGTTTATACGAATAGTCTGACCTACGGGGTCGGAGTCCGGGAACAACTGTTTAGCCACAGTGTCTCCTAGTACAGCCACGTTGGCTGAAGCTGCTAGGTCCTGTTCGGTTATGTAGCGCCCGCTGGCCATTACAATGTTGCGGATCACTTCAGATTCCGGGGTTGTGCCCACTACTGTGGTGTTGTAGTTGTTCGGACCCGCTACCACCTGCGCAGGCCGGTTGAGGCTGGGTGCCACCGCCATGGCATCGGGAACGTTTTCGGGTCTGGCCAGGGCTTGGTAGTCCTCATAGGTGAGGGTCTGTTGGGCTCCAAAGGCACTGCGGATACCGCCTTGGCTTATGGCACCAGGGATTATAGTTACTACGTTTGTACCTACCGACTCGATCTGAGAACTAATGTAGTAGCTAGCCCCAATGCCTATGGACATGACCCCTATCACCGCGGCGACACCTATGATGATGCCCAGCATGGTTAGGGCTGCTCGCAGTTTCGCTGTTTTCATGGTGCGGAGGGCTATCTTGGCAGCATCCATGAGCCCCAGGCCCAGTCCGCCCTCTTTCTGGATTGCCGCTTCTCGCGTTATGGTCTTTCCAAGCAAGTCTGTTATGCTCATGGCTTCCTCGCTACCCAGTGAGTATCCTCCACCGTCTCTTGCCGCTCGATGAGGCCGTCACGAATGCGGAGTATGCGCCTTGTATGTTTGGCTATGTCGGGTTCGTGGGTTACGAACACGACGGTAATCCTCCGTTCCAAATTCAGCTCCTGGAACAGGGCCATGATTTCCTCACTCGTCTGGGTATCTAGATTGCCCGTAGGCTCATCGGCCAGGATGATCGAGGGCTCGGCCACAAGGGCTCTAGCTATAGCGACTCTCTGTTGTTGGCCTCCTGAGAGCTCAGTTGGGCGGTGGTGGGCGCGGTCGGCCAGACCTACAGCAGCAAGCGCTTCCATGGCCCTTTTTCTTCGATTTACTCCATCCTTCCTATATACAAGGGGAAGTTCTACATTTTCCACAGCCGAAAGCCGCGGCAACAAGTTGAAGCTCTGGAAAACAAAGCCTATCTTCCGGTTCCGTATGTAGGCCAGTTCGTCATCCCCCAACCTGCTTACCTCTATCCCGTCTAGCTGGTAGCTTCCCGAAGTAGGCTTGTCCAAGCATCCCAGGATGTGCATGAGAGTGCTCTTGCCCGAGCCACTGGGGCCCATGATGGCTACGAGCTCGCCACTCTGGATCTGGAAGCTCACTCCCCTCAAGGCATGGATCTCTACTGCTCCCAACTTGTAAATCTTAGTCAGGCCTTCGACTGTTATCATTGCGGAGGTCCCTTTCTCGCCACCATCATCTGAAGCCTCCCGGTCCGCCGGGGGGCCTGTTCAGCGGGTTGAAGACGTTGGTCGGTGACAATTCTACTACCACCTCATCGCCCTCTTTCAGTCCTGAAAGGATCTCTGTCATGCTGGCGTTGCTCCGTCCAGTCTGGACCTCCACCGGGGTAGGTTTACCGTTCACAACGACGTTCACAATCTTGCGGCCTCCCTGCGAGGTGATGGCCCTATTTGGAACCAGAAGCACATTGTCGGCTCTGGCAGTGATTATGTTCAGACTCGCCGTCATGCCCGGCATGGGGTTCACTGGTCGAGAAGAAGTGCCCTGCCCGGCCTGACCGATACTGGGGGAAGGTTGTGGAGTTGTCTGCTGCTCGGGTGTGCTGGATGGAGTCGGCTGCCCAGCGGCTGGACGGCCGAGGCGGCTTCCTCCTGAGGGTTGAGTGGCACGCGCCTCACCAGTAAGCTCCACCCTTACCTTGTACTGGACAACTCCCTGCTGGACCTCGCCCTTTGGTGCCACGAAAGCCACTTTGCCGGCGAAGGTCCGTCCTGGAAGGGCATCGAAGGTGAGCTCGACATCCTGGTCAGGCCGAATATTTGCCACATCTACTTCACTAACGTTGGCATCGACGTACATCCTGGAAGTGTCGATCAGTTCTATGGCTGCAGTGCCGGAACCCACCGTTTGACCTACTTTTATGTTGATGGCCTGCACTGTGCCGTCGAAGGGAGCTTTAAGTTCGGCTTGATCATACCGCAGCTTGGCCAGGTCGAGTTGGGCCTGAGCCTGCTGAACCGCCGCCATGGCGGCTGCCAGGTCCCACGACTTCGGGCCCGCTTGCAGATCTTTCAAGGTAGCGTCTGCTTGTGCGACAGCAGCCTCCAGTTGGGCCAGATCTCCAGGTGTGGAGTTCTGTAGCTTTTCTAGGTTGGCGCGGGCCTGCTCGACAGCGGCCTTTGCCTGGCGAACGTCCTCGTCGGTTGGACCTTTCAGTAGTTTCTGCAGTTGTGCCTGGGCGTCGTCCAGCTGGGCCTGGGCAGACTGTACCTGAGCCACTTCCTGATTTTGCGCGTCTTGATAGGCGACCTTGGCCTTATCCAGGGCTTCCTGAGCCTGCTGTACGGCAAGCCAAGCGGCATCTGCAGCGTCCTTATATTGCTGTATTTGGCGGTCGTTAATGGATCTTCCAGTCACTGGATCGGTTTCATAGGTGGAGGCGTGGACGTAGTCCCAATAGGCGGTGTTCCATTTGTTTTGGGCGTCGCGAAGGTTGTCCGCAGCTTGTTCCATGGCCAGGCGAGCCTGTTCCTTGGCGGAAGATGCCGAGGATTTGGTACGTTCCAAATTTTGCTGAGCCTGCTGAACCTTCGCCTGGCCCGATGCTATGTCTTCTGGAGTGGGACCTTTGAGGAGGGCATCGAGTCTGGCCTGGGCTTGTTCAAGCTGGGCTTGAGCAGAAGCCAAGTCCTGCGGCCGTGTCTGTACAGTCTGTTGATATCGGGCTTGTGCCGACTTGAGTTGTGCCTGCGCAACTTGGATGTCCTTTTCTGTGGCGCCGGCTTTAACCTGATCCAAACGTGCTTGGGCGGATGCCAGGTTGGCCTCTGCCTGTTGAACCTGTAGTTGGAGGTCAGTGCGATCTAGCCGAGCCAAAGGTGTGCCCTTGGTTACCCTGTCGCCTTCTTTGACCAATATTTCAGCGACAGTCCCGCTGCTCTGAAAGGTAAGGACCACATCGTTGTTGGCCTGCAAAGCTCCCGAAGCCCCTACGCTGGCTACCAAGGTGCCCCTCTGGACCTTAGCGGTTTGTGGCTGAGGCTGTTGCGACCTGAAAAACACCTGGGTGGCGAGTAGATAGCCCCCTGCAAGCACTACTAGGACAATGACGGCCCAAATTAGCCGGCCTCTGGTGATTACGCGACCCACCTTTCCTCTCCTGAGTTGCTAGGGTATGAAGTTAGCACTGCTAATTATATACCGAGAGACCCGCCTCTGAGGGCTATGGGTCCGCGCCGAGGCAGATCTCTGCTTCGATTAAAATCCCACAGATAACACAGCATGGAGCAGCCTGAAGTTTCGTTGCCTTTGGGTTGTATACTGTATGCGAAAGCCTACGGGAGGTGACAGATGGGAGCGCTGCGCACTGAAACTCAGTTCCTTGAGAGCCTGCGCGATGGGCGCAGGGTCTACTACATGGGAGAGCGGGTTGCCGACGTTGTAGACCATCCGGTGTTAGGCAAGTTTGCCCGGGGAGTCGCTGTGGATTTCCGAATGGCCGAAGACCCGCATTATTCAGAATTAGCCCTGGCTACCGATGCGTCCACAGGGCTTCAACACAGCAGATATTTTTCGGTGCCGAGAAGCGCCGAAGACCTAGTGCTGCGAAGTCGGCTCATCGCGGAGAGTGCCCGAAACTACTATACTTTCCCTCCGCTTATAAAAGAGATCGGGACCGACTGTCTTTTTGCCCTCTCGATAGTGGCGGGAGAGGTAGATGCCCAGAGAGGTACCGACTACAGTTCAAGGGTCGGTCAGTACCTTGCCTACTGCCGCGAAAACGACCTTGCTATGGCTGTGGCTCAGACCGACGTCAAGGGAGACCGCGGGAAGAGACCCTCGGAGCAGGCGGACCCCGACCTATACGTACGTATCGTGGAGGAGCGGTCCGACGGCATAGTGGTTAGGGGGGCGAAGGCGCACACTACCAACGCCGTCTTTGCCAACGAGATCCTTGTTATCCCCACTAGAGCCATGACGGCTGCTGATGCCGACTATGCCGTGGCTTTCGCGGTGCCGGCCAATAGCGAGGGAGTTCATTTGTTAGCTAGTCCTAGAGGCTCATCTGCACCTTCGACTTTCGACCATCCAGTGTCGGCTCGAGGCAAGATGGTAGAGTCCTTGACCGTTTTTGACAACGTGTTCGTGCCCTGGGACAGGGTGTTTCTCTACAGAGAATGGGAGTTTGCCGGAAGCCTGGCAAAGACCTTCGTCGAGTTTCACAGGTTCACGGCGGTCTCCTATAAAGTTCCTCTGCTTGACCTCCTAGTTGGGATGGCGTCGCTGGTGGCGGAGGCCAACGGGATCCAACGGGCCGGCCATGTCAGGGACAAGCTTGCCAGCCTAGTGATGTATGCCTCCCAGGTCAAGGGCCTCACATTGGCGGCAGCCTACAACTGCCTTTTCAAGGGGGGCATAGCTGTACCTGATCCAATGTACACTAATGCGGCCAAGTACTTTTTTGCAAATGGATATCATGAGGCTGTCAGAGATGTGCAAGATCTCGCTGGGGGACTTCTGGTCACAGCGCCCGACGAGGCCGACTGGCAGGTGCCGGAAACCAGGAAGTACATGGAGAAATATCTGGCTGGGGCGGCCTCGTGGTCTTCAGAATCCAGGCTACGGCTCATGAACCTGATAAGGGACATCACGGCTTCTTCTCTTGGCGGCTACCTTGAGGTCCTGGCGATCCATGCGGAGGGTTCGTTGGAAGCACAGAAAATTACGGTCCTCCAGGACTTCGACTTTGAGTCGACACGTCGGTACGCTGCCGAACTCTGCAACATCGGGCTCTAGATGGTCTTGACGCGGCTGTATCATAATGTTTATGACATGACCACACAATGAAGGTGGGCACGCTCCGATGGCTATAAGGCCGCAGTCCATGGTGTTCACCCTTTTCGGCGACTACGTGCGTCACCGGGGCGGCGACGCCTGGGTGGGCACTATCATAAGGGTGGGCGCCGTGTTCGGGCTTTCCGAGCAGGCCATACGCTCAGCCCTATCGAGAATGGCCCGTCGAGGTTGGCTGTCGGTGCGGAGGTTTCGCAACCGCAGCTATTACTGTTTGACCGACCGAAGCATCAAGATCCTGGCTGAGGGTGACCGGCGGATTTTCGAGTATCCCAGGGAAGACTGGGATGGCACGTGGTGGGTGCTGACCTATTCTATCCCTGAGCGTACTAGGGAACTCCGAGATCGCCTCAGAAAGGAATTGACGTGGCTGGGTTACGGTCTGCTGGGCAGCGCAACCTGGATCAGCCCTCGAAATCATGCTGACATTCTGGAGAGGGTGGTGGACGAGCTGGGGGTGCGGGGCATGGTTGAGCTGTTCCGGGGTCCGCATCTGGGTTTCAGCACTACTGATGAGTTGGTAGATCGATGCTGGGATCTGAGATCGATAAACCAAAAGTATGCTGAGTTCATCCAGGTGTATAAGCCCAAGCTTGAGGAGCTACAAGGCCGGATAGCTCGGCGCGAGACAATACCTGATGAGGAGGCGTTCCGAGAGCGCTTCCTCATCGTCCATGTGTACCGCAAGTTTCCTTTTATAGATCCGCAGCTCCCCGATGCCCTTCTACCGGAGGGTTGGCTGGGTAGGGAAGCTATGGCCATCTTCCGGAGTTACCGAGACATCCTGTCCGAGCCTGCGAACCGGTTCTTCGACAGTATCTACGAAGGCTCTCATTCCCTAGTAGTGGGATGAGCGGCAAGGTCGTGCCCCTGAGTGTGGCAGTGACAGAGCTGGTTACTGACGGAGGGATCTTGGGGGTAGGTGGGTGGGGAACCGCCAATGTGCCCATGGCTCTGGCCAGGGAGATAGTTCGGAGGGGGCTGAAGGTAGGTACAGTCATGGGCAATTCGTTGGCTGTGGATCTGCTGGCAGCGGGACGGGTGGGGCGTCGTTACCTTGTCGGGCTGCAGAGAGTCGAGCCCTATGGCCCTTTTCCCGCCCTTCGGGCACTTATGGACGAGGAATCCGACGCCGTAGAGGTTGTGGACGGATCATACTTAGGGCTCGCCTACATGGCTGCCGCTATGGGGATGGCCTACTTCATGCTTCCAGAGACCTTGCAGGCGTCGCCGGTGTTGACGGGAGCCCGGTGGTTACAATGGTCCGAGGACGGTCGGTTGGCGGTTCCTGCTATTGTGCCGGACGTTGCCCTGGTTCATTGTCAGGAGGCTGACGATCTTGGAAATGCGATTTTTCGTGGCGCGACTTTCTGCGACCTCTGGCTTGCTTTGGCAGCCCGTCACGTGATAATTCAAAGCGAGTCCGTGGTGGACCGTGCCAGTCTCAGCAAGGTACAAGGAGGATTCAGGCTTTCCGGGTTTGTGGTCGACATGGTGGTAGAGGCACCCATGGGATGTCACCCTTGCGCCTCGCATCGGTATTACAATCACGATCACCTCCACTTGCAAGCCTATTTCAGGTCCGCTTCTTCTCCGCAAGGTATGGCCCATTATCTCGAGACCTTCGTGCGAGGAGTGGCCGACGATGCGGCTTACCAGGATAGGGCAAGGGAACCCTGGGCTATCTAGGGACCGGGTATGGCTCTAGCGTATAGTGCGAACGACCTTTCTCGCTACAGCGTGGGCGAGCTCATGGTATGTGAGATGTCCCGCTGGTTAACTAATGGGGATACCGTGGCGGTCTGGGATGACTCTCCCCTTGGTGTCGCAGCTGCCCGGCTTGCGCAGATGGTTCACGCGCCTGATCTGACCTTGCTGTTGTTGCCCGTTGGCGCTGTGAACCCGGCAGTGGAACCGTTAACCCTCCCATTGGTGGATTACTCCTACTTGGCAGCCGAGGCTGTTATTCCCTGGGAGCAGGCTCTATCCGTCCTGATCCGAGGCGTGGATGTGGCCATATCTATTGTAGAGGGCATGGACCAACATGGTGACATTGTGTCGAGCCGGGGTGGCTTAGGCCCC
This sequence comes from Chloroflexota bacterium, assembly GCA_034432775.1. Taxonomy (GTDB): domain Bacteria; phylum Chloroflexota; class Chloroflexia; order DAOUBH01; family DAOUBH01; genus DAOUBH01. Next base: position 61,492 of record DAOUBH010000018.1, on the reverse strand, counting down.
GTTGCCTTCCCTTGGTTAACTGCGGCTCGGAGAACTGTGCTCTATGTCTTGGGAGATAAGCTCTGGCAGAAGGGGCTTGACGTCGTCCTGTTAGCTCCGGCGGAGAAAAAGCGAAGGCCAGGCTACAGGCTGTGGCGGGCGATCACCTATCTCGGAAGCTTCGAGCCGTACGGTAGACAGACAGGACTGAGGCTCAGGGCTGTGCATCCTGGGTTTACGGTGAAGGAAGTGGTGGAGCTTAGCGGCATCAAGTTCGATATCCCCGAGACCTTCTATACCACCCAACCGCCGACAAAGCAGGAGCTTGAGATGCTTCGGAAACGCATAGACCCTAACGGCCTGCTTCGGGACATCGCAGGATAGCGTGACCCCTGGCAACGGAGGATGTGGTCTATCTAAATTCCCATAGTCTGAACTATTACTTGCCTGCTCCTGGCCCTGTCCAACTCTACCAGAAAGATCCGTTGCCACCTGCCGAACTGCAAGCGTCCCCCTATGATCGGTATCGTCTCACTAGTGCCCATCAGCAGGTGCTGGCAATGGGCATGTCCATTGGGACACTCGTCTTCGGTCATATTGACGGTGCGAACGGAAAAATCGTTGTGGCAATATTGAGCATCCGGGGGTGCGAAGGACACCAGGAAACGCTCGAGGTCCTTTATCAGCTCTGGCTCATTTTCGTTGATCTTGATTGCGGCCGTTGTGTGCTTGGAAAATACCAGCACCCATCCGTTAGTGATACCCGAGCGAGCAACCGCCTCCGTCACCTGATCCGTGATGTCTATGAATTGAGGGGCCCTCTCTGTTTCGAAGGTGAGCGTCTCCACAACCAGTTTGAAGCCAAGGGCCTCCGAGACAGTCATTCACAGTTCCTCCGTAGTAGGTTCTCTAGCGGGTAGCAGCCCTACCTACAAGTATATCCACAACCGCAATTATTTTATCAGGCTGCTGTTCCCATGCAACTTGAGTGCATTGGTCGGGGTGAAGTTCCTCGATGCCCAGTATAATGGAGGCTCGGAAGGAGGCGTCATGTCACAAGAAGTGTATAGGATCGATCGACGATGGAACCTGATAGACACCCGCTTCTTCGACGTCGAGGGGATCATCGGCTGCTACCTGATAGATGGCGGTGGAGAGCTATCGCTCATAGAAACAGGACCTACCAGCACAGCCGACACAGTGCTGCGGACGTTGGAGGCTGCTGGCTACGATCTCGCGGCAGTCACGAAGGTAATTGTGACCCACATCCACCTCGACCATGCTGGTGCCTCTGGCTATATGCTTGAGCGGCTACCTAGAGCCAAGCTCTACGTGCACCGGGTTGGGTATCCCCACATGGCGGACCCGTCTAGGCTGTTGGCCAGTGCAGCCCGCATTTATGGGGACCAGCTCGAAAGGTTGTGGGGTAAGTTCGTTCCCGTGCCCGAGGACAGGATGGTTGCCCTCGACGACGGAGACCAAATCGACGCCAGCGGATGCAGGCTGAAGGTCGTCTATACACCGGGCCATGCCGGGCATCATGTAGCCCTGTGGGAGGAGAGCACAGGAATCCTGGTAACAGGCGACGCGGCTGGGGTGAGGCTTCAGAACATCAAATTTGTGAAGCCTCCGACCCCTCCTCCGGAGATAAACTTGGAGCTCTGGCTTGAAAGCATTGCGAAGATGCGTGCTCTCAGGCCCAGACTCCTGCTTTTAACCCATTTTGGCCCGACAACAGATCCCGACGAGCATTTCGATGAGCTGGAGGGGCGGCTGAAAGCTTGGGCCGATATAGTTCTCTCAGGCTTGAGAATGGGCCTTTCCCACGATGCCATAGTGGGACAGGTGGTTGAGGCATCTGAGCAGCAACTTCGGACTCTGGGGTACGGTGAATCGGAGACGCGCAGGATGGAATTGGCTGCCAACTACGATATGTGTGTGGCCGGGCTCGAGCGTTATTGGCAGAGGCATCACCCTGAGTTGATACGTGAGGGCTAGAAGCCCGTTCTGGTTAGCATTACTCCCAGAGTTATCACTGCTAGGCCTCCGAGCAGCTGGGTGCGAGCCAACCAGACTGTGGCTTTCCGAAGGCGTTGGTAGCTAGGGCCGGGCTGTACACCATCTACGATGCGCTGTTCCCACAGGGTCTGTTTAGGACCCAGCACAAAATCGTGAACTATACTCTCGACTATCAGCAGTGCAACTATTATCAGCTTTATGGCCAGGATTGTCCCGAAGGTTCCCTGAAAGATCCGGGTCCAGTCACCCGCCCTGATCAAAGTTTGGATCAGGCCCGATGCCACAAGCAGCACTATGGCTGCCCAGCCGATCCTGCTAAAACGTTGCCCTATCTCCGCGAAGAGAAACCCCCGCTGCGAAGCCGGGAGCTTGCGCAGCTTGGGAGCAAGCACCGCAGCCACGAATATCATGCCACCTACCCAGATGGCCACGGAAAGTATGTGTATTAGCTTTGCTATCAGGAACAAGTCGTTCATTTGCCCGGCGGGGCCTCTAGATTATAGTGCAGATCTTTGCACTGAGGCAACGGGGTTGAACTATGCTGGTACGATCCCTCGAAGCTCCAGTGGCACTGTTGCTAACTAGCTGGTCGGGGTCAAGAGGCTCAGAAAGCTGAGGATAGCGGCGATTGACACGAGGCTAACAGCTGTGGTTGCAACTACAATGGCCGTTGAGAGACGAACGTCGGTCTTGAACTCGATTGCCATAACGATGGTGTTGACGGCTGAGGGCATGCCGGCTGCCAAAGTCACCACGGCGCGGCTCAACGGAGGTAGGCCCATGGCGTAGCTCAGAAGGTAGCCAATAACGGGTGAAACCAACATCCTTAGTAGGCATGCCAAGGCTAGGTATGTCGTTCCCTTTATGGCCACCGTTTGGCCCAGCTGTATCCCTAAAATCAGCAGTAATGTAGGTATGGCACCTTGTCCCACCATATCTGCGGCTGCCGCCACGGGTGCCGGTACCTGTAAGTGAAACAGAGATATGGTCACGCCTGCAAGGGCTGCATAAATCATGGGCACTCGAAATACTGCCACGAGACCTTGGGTTCCCCTGTGGTTGCTGCGGGAGGCTATGAAGATGCCCAAGGTGTTTATAAGCACCGCTTGAGCCACAAAGGCTACCACTGCCCGTTCGAGGCCGGGCTGACCGAAAGCCAGAAAAGCTACAGGCAGACCGTAGTTGCCCGTGTTCATGAAAAGGATACCCATAACGAAACTGGCCGTGGCCTTTTGGTCCATGTGGAGCAACTTTGACGTGGGATCGGCTATCGCCCAAAGCAAAAGAGCTAGTAGGAGGACAGCAGCAGCTATGCTGGCCGCCTCGGTCCCTGAGAGGCTATGGCGACTGAGGGATGAAAAGGCCAATGCTGGCCCCATGACGTAGAAAGTAAGTTTACTGATGGCGTGTGCCTCCACGTTGAGGTACTTGTGGGCCACAAATCCAAGGGCAATGACCAGGGTGATTGGTAGGACAACCTGCAGGGAAATGGTTGTGAAAGTGGACAAAAAGGTGGCCACGGGTCTACTTCCAAAGATCTGCGGATGTCAAGGATAGACAATTATATAGTGATATAATCGTGGGCTTTCCCGGCCCTGGTCCCATCTCGGATTGGCGATGGGGCGTCAACTCGCGTGAGCTGTGGTGAGGAAGTGACCCAGACGCGGTTTCGTGTACTCAGCGTGGCTAGCTGGCTCGCAACCGTGGCAGCTATGGTAAGCTACGTGCTGTTTCAAATTCCGCAGCTAAGCGGTTTTAGCTTCGGTTGGGACGAGGGCTACTACCTCCAGTCGGGCTGGTTGGTGGCTCAGGGGTACCGTCCCCATTCGGAGCTGTTTTTTGCCCAGGTTCCGGGCTTCGCTTGGTCGCTTGGGTTCCTTTACCTGCTTGTTGGCCACAGTGTGGAGGGTTTCCGCTGGGCCATGGTATTGGCAGGTGCAGTCTCCCTATTTGCCGTCGCTTGGATAGCTACGAAAAACGTGGGGCTCTTGGCTGGTCCAACTGCCGCGTGGGTGCTGGCGCTGAACCCCAAGTTTCAGGACCTGAGCCGCACCATCGAAGCCGATAACCTGGCCTTGCCCTTGATGCTGTTGGCCGTGTTGTCATTGGTTCACTGGGGGCGAACTCGCCGTATTACTTGGGCTTTAATTGCGGGCGCGTTGCTGGGGCTCGGGGCCCAGATGAAGCTGACTGCCGCTGTGCTAGTGCCTGGGATGCTTGCAGGCGTACTCTTCCTCAGAGACCTGAAGGCTGCCGCAGGGTTGATTGCCGCCTTTGCTTTTGTGTTCGGACTGTTGTTGGCCGTATCTTCACCTTACGACGCCCTCTCGCAGTTCCTGCTTTTTCAGGCTCGTGGCATGTCGATCTACGGTCTTGACCTCACGGCGAACTTGAAGCAGATCTCGAGTTTTCTTTGGGTTGACAGAGGACTGGTATTGCTTTCTGCAGGAGGTCTGACACTGGGGGCCCGGCGGCAATTCACGTTTGTGGCGATCTGGGGCTGGATTCTGCTGTTGGCAACGTTCTTGGTGTTCAAGTCACCCCTTTACGATCACAACCTCATAGTACTTTTGCCGGGGCTTGCTCTGGCAGCCGGATATGGGGTGCAGAGATTATCGGCCCAGCAGCTGCTTCGAGCCGCGGGGCGTTTCAATAGATCCAGTGTAGTGATTGCCGCTCTGACGACCGTATACATCGTGCTGGTACCTAGGATAGTTTCCATCGATCTCGCACGACAATCTGTGGACCCTGCTTACTTTCAAGCAGTGGACTTTCTATCCCGAGCTGTGCCACGAGGGTCGTGGGTGGTATCCGATGATCCTATGGTTGCCTTTCGCGCAGGTTTGCCGGTAGTTCCTTGGTTGGCTGACACTTCTAGCTTTCGTCTGGCCACGGGTGAACTTACTGCCGAAGAGTTGGTTCAAGAGACAAGAAGGGCAAACGTGAAGGCAGTCATTGCATGGGACCGCTTTCAGCGCCATGTGCCACAGTACCTATCGTGGCTCGAAGAACACTTTGATCGGGCCTGGAGTCAGGGCAACCACACTATCTTCGAGCACTCTGACGATGGGGATAGCCCATGACACATCGTGGCGAACCTGGTCCGGCTTGGCTACCTGGCAAAAGCGAGGTCGAAGTCGCGAGCAAAGTGCCGGCGTGGACCGTAATGCTAGCATTGATGGGGCTGGCCCTAGTCGCCAGGTTGGCTATGGTGCGGCTCGACCAGGTTGTGCACACGGACAGCGTTTGGTACGCAGTCATGGGTTTCAATTTCGCCCGGGGTCGGGGTTTAGTAGACTGGTTGGGCAACCCGGTCACCTTTTGGTCCCCCTTGTATCCTGTGGCCCTGGGACTCGTGTCCCTGGTGATATCAAACCTTGAGCTAGCCGGTCGGCTCGTATCTTTGGTGAGCAGTATTGCCTGTGTGCCCTTGATCTACTTGTTGGGTAGGAGGCTTTACGACCGGAGCACGGGCTATCTCGGAGCTCTCCTCGTGGCCCTTATGCCGCAGCTGGCCCTCCAAGGCATCTGGATGCTTTCGGAAGCCCTCTATACCCTGCTCATAGTGGGTGGTTTTCTAGTTTTACTCGAAAGTCTCAGCCGAGCCCGCTGGGCCGTTGTTGTTGGACTGCTGTTTGGTATGGCCGTCCTAACCCGTCCCGAAGCTCTGGTCTATGTGGTGGTTATTGCGCTAACCTATCTTGGTGCTTTCATAGTTGGCCGCAGGCCATCTTACTTAGGCCGCTTCCTTCCCATGATGGTTAGCTTTGGGATAGCTGTAGTGCCCTACAGCCTTTGGCTACATTCGGTAACTGGCCAATGGGCCCTAACGGGTAAAGCTGACGTCAATTTTGCCGTCGACTACCTGGGTTGGGATGTGGTTGAAACCCAGCATTTCAGTCTAACGGCTGATGGGCTGCACATCGGCGGGTTCGAAGCCACCCATTTCGACTTTCTGCGCTATGCGATAGATCATCCCGGTCAGGTAGTGAGACATTGGAGAGAAACCTTTCTCGCTTACTGGGGTGAGCTCTTTAACGTGGGCAAACCTTGGTTCCTCCCCGCATTTATGCTGGGGATTTTCGGGGAGAATTGGCAGGGACGGCGGTCGGCACGGTGGCTGATGGTGGCCCCACTAGCGCCACTCTTCGCCCTAGCTTTCCTGCACTCCGATAGTCGCTTTATAACCCCTATGCTGCCTTTCCTCTGCCTGTGGGCAGTGAGAGGCTTCTTTGTGATCGGCAATTGGTTGGAGGGCGCGCTTCCTTGGCCGTGGGTCGATCGACAGGGAATGAGGCACCCAGTTTTTGCCCTTGGAGCGACGCTGTTGCTGCTGCTTTGGATGTCTCCCCTGTATCTTGCGGACAGGACCAGCGGCTATGACCCTTACAACGAGCCCCTTGAGATCAAGCACGCAGGCGAATGGATTCTACAGAACTATGGGCCCGAACAGGTGATCCTCTCGAGACGCCTTCAGGTGGCTTTTTATGCGCAAGGAAAGTTGGTGGAACTTCCACTGGCGGATATAGAGTCCACGTTGCGCTACGCCAGAGGCAACGGTGTGAGGTTCTTCGTGGTGGATAGCCGTACTGTTCCCTCGCAGAGGCCGCAGCTGGCGCCGTTAATGGACAGCGTTCCCGGGGGAGCACGCTTGGTATACGACCGCACAGAGGGAGGGAAGTATCGCGTACGCATATTTGAACTGCATTAGCCAAACAGCTGGCTTACCAATAGGCTGTCCACCGCTTCCAGGAGCTCATCTACGGAGAAGGGCTTAAAGATGACGGCTTCAAACAGCCGCCGCTCCTGGGCGAGCTTGCCCAGGTCTGGGAACGATGTGCAGAAGATTACAGGTGTGCCAGCAAACCGATCCCGAAGGAGTACCGACAGATCTACAACATGTTCTGGGTTGTGTGTAGCAGCATCGACAATTACAACGTCTGCCTTGGCGTTCGCAGTGTACGGGTCTCCTAAGAAAGTGGTATGTCCGGCATCCTGCAGCACGAACTTGAGTAGGCTCCGAATGCCAGGATCGGGCTCCATGATCAAGATTTTCGCCATCGCCAAATGACCCCGAGTTATGTGGTGATCCTGACTGGAGGCCGCGCCTCCAGTCAGGATTGTTCATGCTATTGGCACAGGCTCTTGCTCCAACTGGGCAGATTGGAGCTCCGGGTCGGCTCTCCACGGTCTGGGCTCGTCCAGATCGGGGGCAAGAGCCAAAAGCACGCTGGCCAACTCCTCTATGCTCCGAGCCCCGCTCTCTGAGATAAGCCCTGCCAAGTGGAGGGGAATTCCTCGAGCTAAGAGCTGCTGCCTGCTGCCCTCGAGCAGGAGCTGTCTTATCTCCGGTTCTGTCAGGGCAGCGGCCAGGAGGAAATTTAGTAAGTCTCTGTCTGATTCCATCATGGATTATCCGCCTTTACCTTCAAACCTTGCTGGCTGTTACCGTTTGGTCGGTGGCACCAGGCAGATCTAGGCTTGGTGCTTCGCACAGTAACCCAAAAGGCTCCCACAGCAATCAAAATGTCGCCTACACTGAAGGTGGTACCTATAGGGTCGGGACCTGGAAGGACCAATATGTCCGACAACGGCCACAAGAGTGTTTCCCCCCTGGGTAGCAGTACGTCTTTGGTCCCGGGCACTGGGTCCCCATATTCTAGAGTCGCTATACCTGGATGTGGCCGCGCTGCCGTTAGCGCCTCCCTGGTAACTGGCATGGCCCCCCCATTGGCGAATATGACAGCCGCATTGAGCAACAGCCCAACTGTCACAAACCGCATGGGTGCCAGTTTCAAGTTGGCCAACCCGAAGATGATCAGGGCGCCGTAGCTAGCTACTACCACCTGTTTAAGGGGCGGCCAAGAGGAAATTAATTCAGGCCAGTAGATCAGCATCCTCTGGGCTACCACTGACGCCACTGCCAAAAGAGGCCACCGTAGGCTCAGAGTGGACAGGGCGCGCAAGCTACCGCCCAGGGCCAGCCCAACCAGCAGCCCTATCAGTATCGCCGTTATCAGGATCAACGGTCAGTCGCTAGATGCAGGTCCCCAGGCTAGTGTCCGCCGTATCCGCCGGGTGCACCACTTGCCACTACTAGGGCTGCAAGGGTGAGTAGAACATAGATGACCTTTGCGTAGGTGCTCTTGAGCGCTGCCATGCCTTTCCTCCTAGGGTGATTTGGCACTATGCTAGTGGGTACCAGTCACCACGGAGTCACAGGATGGCTATATACGACCCTGGGCAATGGTCTCGTATAGCATACGGGTAGCAGGTTCGGGGGACATGGAGAGCTCCTTTTGAAGCAGCCGTTCGAGCCGAGAGTAGTGCTCCAGGGCACCGGCTCGGTCTCCGCTTCGAGCCTTTGCCCTCATGAGGGCTCGGTGAAAGGTCTCTCGGTAGGGATCTAACGTTAAGGCCTGTTGTGACAGCAGCACGACTTTGGGGTATTCCCCCTCGGCATAGTAGATCTCGCACAGTTGTCTCATGGCCTCAAAACGGAGCTCCCGGAGCTCATGTCGCTTTGCTTCGGGCCAGTCGGCATATATCGATTCGAGGTAGTCGCCTCGGTAGATCTCAAGGGCACGAAGAAGCCATATTTTCTGTTCTGAAGGGTCGCCAGCTTCTTGGGCCCTCCACAGGGACGCCTCGAACTCTTTGACATCGGTGGCAACTTGGAGTTCGAGGGAATACCAACCCTGATGGTGTCGGATCGCTTGTTTCCCCAGGAGTCTCCGAACACGGTATAAGGCACTCTGAAGAGCACTCGCCGCCTTCCCGGGGGGTTGCTCTGGCCAGAAGAGTTCCATGAGGACATCTCTGCGTTCGGGCCTTCCTAAGTGCAGCAGATAAACAAACAGATCTCTTGCCGACTGAGCTTCCCACTCCGTTATGGGGTGACCCTTCACGAGAACCTCGACAGGGCCGAGAAGCCTGGCATATACTGTCGGGACACTCGGCTCGGGAGTAGGTGAAGGCGCCACTGTCGTTGCCACCCAGGCTGCCAAGGCCTGCTGGATGCCGGGCAGGTGACCTCTTACCCGTCCGTGGGCGAAGAGAGGTCGAGCAAAGGCGAGCTCGGCTGACCTTAACAGGTTAACTCCAACGGTGTTGGTAAGCTGCTCGAGCAATAGCACGGCTGGATGGATGTCGCCTTGTCGGAAGTATAGGTAGGCCTTAAGCACGTTGGCCAGAACCAAACGGCGAGGATCCAAAAGGTGCTCGCCCTCTTTTAGGGCCTGCTCCAAGGCCTCCGCCGCAGGGGCCGTGCCCCCGATTTCCAGAAGGAGATGTGCCTGTATGACCTTTGCTGCAACCCGCTCCTGCGGTTGCGGGAGCTCGCTAGCTCCTTGAAGAGCTCGTGAATTCCAGTGAAGGGCCTCCTGTATATCGCCCATGGCCCTGCAGGCTCTGGCCAGGCCGTTGAGGGCATAGAGAGATACATAGCCTTCCCCGATCACCTTCGCCTTTTGGTGTGCTTGTTCAAACAGGGATTTTGCGGCTGCAAAGTCGCCCTGGTCCATGCGAAGATCAGCAAGACTTGCTAAAACGTACGCCTCAGCTCTTACGTAGCCCGATGCCTTTGCATGGTCCAGAGCTTCTAGGAGCATGCCCTCGGCTCCTTCCCAGTCGCCGGATAGGTTTGCAACCACGGCCGCACCGTTGAGGGCCAGGGCTAGGTTGCCTCGGTTCTCCAGCTCTCGCCATATAGTTATGGCCTGCTGGAAGGCGAGGTGAGCCTCCGCGGTGCGTCCCAAGTTGAGCTGAAGGTTCGCCAGGTCGGCACAGCAGAGTGCCACGCAGTACTGGTCTCCGATGGCCCTGTAGATGTCAGCGGCACGCTCCAAGTAGTCTGCAGCGGTGTCGCCATGGCCGAGCTGTGCATCGATGATGCCCAAGTTTCTGAGGCATGCAGCCTCTACAGCGGAGCCGGATGGCGTGAGTTCTAAAGCCCGTTGGGCGTCTTCTCTAGCCTTGTAAAGCATGCCTCTGATCCTATAAGCTGTGGAGCGTTCGGCCAGAATCTCTGCGAGAACTGAGGGTTCGTCTTTGATCTCGGCAGAAACTACAGCATCGGAAAAGAGGTTGAGGGCCTCTTCATTTCTTCCCAACTGATCCAGAGCTTTGGCTGTCGCCAATGCCAAGGCTGGTCGGCGCAGCAGTTCTCGCCGGGGGAGCTGGCCGGCCAGAGCTACGAGTACCTCCCAACGGCCTCCTCGGAAGAGATCGCCTGCGTAGGCCTGGAGCAGGTCGGCTGCTTCCGAATGCAGATCTGCCGCCAGTAGATGCCGGGCAGCCAAGTCAGGCCACTTGTCCATATAAATGGTGGCTGCAAGCCGATGCATCTGCATATAGGCGAGAGGTCGAGTGTCTCGAAAGCTCTTTCGTAAACTTGTCTTGAAAAGGTCGTGGAAGGCGAATCGTCCTCTGCCTATTTCGGTGACCAGGGGGAGATTGGCCACGACCGTACTCAGCTCTTGAGAATCCTTGTGGCCCGCTACTGCGTTTAGCTCTTCCGGACCCACCTGGTCGAATATCGACAGGGCCAAGATTTCCTCCCTCCACTGGGGGAGCTGGTCAACAACGTCCCATAACAGAGCTTCAACGGCCTGGTGGCCCAAGTTGCCTATCACTGACGGCCCGTGGGGGTTTGAGGCATAGGTACGCGCCACGAGACTTACAGCCAGGGGCCAGCCTTCGGTAGTACGGTGGATTTCATCGGCGAGTCGCGGGTCAGGGTCTGCACCCAGGCGCTGAAGGAGTTGCGCCACTTCAGTTTCAGTAAAAGCCAGCTCCGCCTTGCCTATACCCGAAACAGCTCCAGATGCGATCAGGTTGATCAGTCTCAGCCGGGGAGTCCTCCGCGTGGCCATTACGAGACGCCAGTTGTCTGGCATGTGGCGCAGCATAAACTCCAGCAGTGCCAGGACCTGTGTAGAGCTGTCGACCAAATGGAGATCATCGACTACGGTGACAAAGACTTCTGGGATGTTCCTTTCGATGGCCTCGAGGAGTTCCGTGGCAGCGGCTATGATCCCTGACGGCGAGGGGTCAGTGAGCTTGGGTTGTGGAATGGGGGCCTGAGGAAAGGTATTGGCAACGGACGCTGCCAATCCGCCAATCAGCACTGACGGATCGGCGTCGTCCAGTTCAAGAGAGTACCAGCTCACCGGCAAGGAGGCAGTAGAAGCAAACTCCGTAAGGGTCCAGGTCTTGCCATAGCCAGGAGGGGCTACTACCAAAGTTACGGTCGCCGTCGTACAGAGATATAGTCGATCGATCAAATCAGGACGGCGCACCGCAGGGCCGGAGGCGCGTGGAAGAAGGAATTTCCGACGATATCTCGCTTCTGCCGTGTCAGTTAACCCTTACTTGTTTCTTTCATTAAGCATGATAGCCTTTACTATGCTTGCTTGCAAGAGCCTTTTACGAAGGATACCCACATAGGGTATACTTTCTGTAAGTCAGGATTGGAGGAGCGTCATGGGACTAATTGGGGAACAGGACAAAGAGTACATAAAGAAGCTCTTTGCCGATCAGCTGGCTGAGGATATAGATATCCACTACTTTACGCAGCACGAATCGCCCCTTGTCATCCCCGCCCAGGAATGCGAGTACTGCGGAATAACGAGGGAGTTGCTCGAGGAGGTTGCCTCCCTTTCGGAGAAGGTGCACTTATATGTCCACGATTTCCTCCGAGATGAAGATGTGGTGAGGGAGTACGGCGTTAAGGAGATCCCGGCTATCGTCATAGAGCGTCCGGGCAGGCGTGGTGTGAGGTTCTACGGCATCCCATCTGGCTACGAGTTTTCTACGCTGATTGCGGATATAGTGGATGTTTCGAGAGGCAAAACAGAGTTGTCCCAGGCTACGAGGGATTTCCTAGCGGGTCTGTCCGACGATATCCATATCCAAGTGTTTGTGACCCCTACCTGACCGTACTGTCCCCGGGCGGCCAGGCTGGCCCACCAAATGGCGATCGAGAGCGACAGGGTTCTGGCTGAAGTCGTTGAGGCAACCGAGTTCCCTCATTTGGCTCACAGGTATCGGGTCATGGCGGTTCCCAAGGTAGTGATAAACGATGTGGTGGAATTCGAGGGGGCTCTTCCGGAGGCGATGTTCTTGGAGGAGGTCAAACGGGCGTTGGTTCAACCGCCTAAGCAGTAGTGCCCGTTCCATACGTTAAAGGCGTGGGGGATGCCTGGCCAGGCATCCCCCGTCCGTCTGTAAAATAGGTCACGGAGGTAGTTGCTGGGACCATGCCTCAGGACCGCATCGTCATTCGGGGTGCCCGGGAGCATAATCTCAAGAACATAGATCTTGAGTTGCCCCGAAACAAGTTGATCGTGATAACGGGTCTGTCAGGGAGCGGGAAGTCCAGCCTTGCCTTCGACACCATCTATGCCGAGGGGCAGCGGCGCTACGTAGAATCTTTGTCCGCTTATGCCAGACAGTTCCTCGGTTTGATGGAGAAACCGGATGTCGACCTGATCACTGGACTCTCCCCCGCCATATCCATCGATCAAAAGACTGCCGGACGAAACCCTCGTTCCACCGTGGGCACCATCACAGAGATATACGACTATCTGAGGCTCCTCTTTGCAAGGATAGGTCATCCCCACTGTCCAACTTGCGGCAAAGAAATTACCCATCAGGCCTTTGAACAGATGGTGGATACGGTTATGTCCCTTCCGACGGGAACGCGGTTCATGATATTGGCCCCCGTGATACGGGGCAGGAAGGGCGAGTACCAGAAGCTCTTTGAGGATCTCCGGAAAGCAGGCTTCTCGAGGGTGCGGGTCGACGGGGAGGTCCGCTACCTTGAGGAAGATATCGTTCTAGAGAGATATCGGAACCACACTATAGAGGTTGTGGTAGACCGCCTATCGTTGAAGCCTGAGAGCGAAAGGCAGGAGGATCGACTGCGAGTAGCCGACTCGCTCGAAACTGCGCTGCGGTTAGCGGGTGGCATTGCCAGCGTACTGACAGCGGAAGGCAAGGAGATCGTCTTTTCAGAGAAATTGGCCTGTGTGGATTGCGGTATTAGCCTTCCTGAGTTGGAGCCAAGAAATTTTTCCTTCAACAGCCCCCATGGCGCATGTCCAGCCTGCACTGGCTTAGGAGTCACGTTAGAGCCGGACCCTGATCTCATGATCACAGATCCTTCGCTCAGCATACGGCGAGGTGCCTTAGCGCCATGGAGCAGAGATGGAAAGATGACCTACAGCTATTATGAAGCTGTCCTGGAGGCAGTGGGCAGGCGTTACGGTTTTAGCCTCGATGAGCCTATCTCTTCCCTGAGGCCAGAGCAGCTTCGTGTTGTGCTCTATGGCGCCGGGAACGAGCGGTTTAGAGTCGACTTTGTGTCGTACTTCAACGGTCACCGGCGATTCGATACCACTTATGAGGGGCTGGCAAACTATGTGCGCCGGAAGTACCGTGAAGCGCAGAGCGACGAGGAAAGGGAGGAGATCGAACGCTTCATGACTGCCCTCCCATGCCCGACCTGTGGCGGTGCGAGGCTCAAGAGGGAAAGCCTTGCTGTGACGGTAGCCGGGATGAATATCATCGAGGTCACCCGCTTGTCGATAGCTGACGCCCAGATGTTTTTCGATGAACTGGCGAAGGAGAACACCGATGGATCCCACCCCCTTTCCGAGAAGGAGCGCTTCATAGCTAGGCAGATCCTCAAAGAGATCCGGGCCAGGCTAGGGTTTCTGGTAGATGTGGGATTGGGCTACCTCACCTTAGACAGGCCAGCTGCTACTCTGGCTGGGGGCGAAGCCCAGCGGATCCGTCTGGCAACCCAAATTGGGAGCGGCCTGGTTGGCGTGCTCTACATCCTCGATGAGCCCAGCATAGGCCTCCATCAGAGGGACAATGCCAAACTGTTGAGTACCCTGCTGAAATTGCGGGACATGGGCAACACCCTGATTGTGGTGGAACACGACGAGGAGACCATACGTACGGCTGATTACATAGTTGACATGGGGCCTGGGGCTGGGAAGCACGGTGGGGAAGTGGTTGTTGCAGGAAAGCTGCAGGATGTAATCGAATGCGAACGCTCACTGACTGGGCAGTACCTCTCGGGAAGGCGGCAGATAGAGGTACCGGCGAAGCGCCGTGCAGGCAACGGCAAGTTTCTTGTTGTGAAGGGGGCCCGGGAGAACAATCTCAAGAATCTCGAGGTTGCCTTCCCACTTGGAAAGTTTATTTGCGTAACCGGAGTTTCTGGTTCGGGGAAGAGCACCTTGCTGATAGACACAGTGTACAACAAACTAGCCCAGGTGCTCCATAGGGCCCGAGTGAAGCCAGCCCAGCACGACGAAATCATCGGTCTAGAACATATAGACAAAGTGATAAATGTCGACCAAAGTCCCATTGGGAGGACTCCTCGATCGAATCCTGCAACCTATACCGGGCTTTTCACACCCATTAGAGAACTGTTTTCGCGATTGCCAGAGGCTCGTCTCAGAGGATACAGCCCTGGCCGTTTCTCCTTCAACGTGAAGGGAGGACGTTGCGAGGCCTGCATGGGGGAGGGTGTAATTCGGATCGAGATGCAGTTCCTGCCGGACGTCTATGTGACCTGCGAGGTCTGTCACGGTAAGCGGTACAATCGGGAAGCTCTCGAGGTCCGGTATAAAGGCCTCAGCATCGCGGACGTCCTCGATTTAACGGTAGATGAGGCACTGGACTTCTTTGCTAATGTTCCAACGGTAGCCTCGAAGCTTAAGATCCTTTCTGAGGTTGGCCTGGGCTACATCCATCTGGGTCAGCCTGCCACAACCCTGTCGGGAGGCGAAGCACAGAGGATCAAGCTGGCCACCGAGCTCAGCCGACGAAGCACGGGCCGCACTCTGTACATTCTCGATGAGCCTACGACGGGCCTACACTTCGCTGACGTTGATCGCTTGTTAAAGGTCCTTTCCAGGTTGGTAGATGCCGGTAACACGGTAATTGTCATCGAACATAACCTCGACGTGATCAAGACTGCGGACTGGATCATAGATCTGGGCCCTGAAGGCGGAGAAGCCGGCGGCTACGTGGTGGCCCAGGGTACGCCAGAGGAAGTGGCTGCCTGCGAGGCATCCTATACAGGCAGGTTCTTGAGGAAGATCTTGCCGCAGTGGCAAGAAACGGCTTCTAGGGCAGAGACTTGGGTAGGCGCCAAGGTCAGGCCCTGAAGACCCCTTTCAGGATGTGGAGGGAGCAGTGCGCAAACTGGTGATATGTCGGAACGCGGTACCAGGTGGGGACCCTACATTTTTGCTGGAGAGACTGCCTTCCGACGTGCAAGTGGAGGTCGTACCGGACGATAGTGATGTTTCCCTTGCCACTGCGCTGAATGGCGCAGAGGTCCTGGTGGCGAGGCGGTTTTCGCGCAAACTGGCCCCCTCAGCCGACAGCCTTCGATTCCTTCAGATACCGTTCACGGGTGTCGACGGTGTAGACTTCGATGCTCTGCCGCCGGGGACCAAAGTGGCTAACTGCTATGGTCACGAAGTGGCCTTGGCGGAACACACCTTTGCGCTTCTCCTTGCTGTAGTGAAACGGGTGGTGGAGGCCGATCGGCTTCTACGAGAGGGGGACTGGAGCATCTCTTGGGCAGGAGGCGGCAGCCCCTTGCCGGAGCTTTCAGGGTGGGTACTGGGCATACTCGGGTTGGGCCCTATTGCCGAAGCCATCGTACCTAGGGCGAAGGCCTTCGGCATGTCGGTCATGGCAGCAACGAGGCGGCCTTCCCAGCAGCGAGCCCAAAGGTTGGGTCTCTCGTGGCTCGGGTCGCTACACGACCTGCAGGAGATGGCTGCCCGGGTGGATGTTCTTGTAGTCGCCATAGCGCTGAGCGATATCACCCGCGGTATTGTCGGTGCCCGGGTGCTGGAGGCGATGAAGGAGGGTGCCTATTTGATCAACGTGGCCCGAGGGGACGTGGTCGATGAAAACGCGCTGTACAACGCGCTCTTGTCGGGGCGGCTCGCGGGAGCTGGTATCGATACTTGGTGGCAGTATCCGAGACCGGGAGAACGTCGACTTCCGTCCCGACTACCCTTCCACGAACTACCAAACGTGGTTATGACGCCACACATTGCTGGGTGGACCAAGGGCACCGCAGAGCGTCGAAAGCAGTTTTTGGCCGAGAATCTCAGTCGGTACTTTGCTGGACTACCGCCGCTGAATGTCGTAAACGACGAATAAAGCGATAGCCAAACTGCGCGGCGGGGCGAGGATCCAACTAGGTGGGCGATGGAGGACTCGAACCTCCGACACCCTCGGTGTAAACGAGGTACTCTGCCAACTGAGTTAATCGCCCAGATCTGGTGCCGAGGAAGGGATTTGAACCCTTACGAGCTAAACCGCTCACTAGCCCCTCAAGCTAGCGCGTCTGCCAGTTCCGCCACCTCGGCTCGATTCCCATTATAGAGAAGCCTGTCGGCTGAGTCAATCGGTGATCACCTGAGCCTCAGGCTCTGGTTCAACGTCTTCCACGTAAGAATGTTTAAGCGGTAGCTCTGGCACCAGCAACGAGAGCACCAGTCCACCGGCCGAAATAACTGCGCCGGCCACGAATGCAGCCTGAATTGCCTGTGCCAGCGCAGCTCGCATTGCTTCCATCAGGGAAGGAACCATTGCCTGGGCTGAGGGACCCAATTGGGCAGCGACCTGCGTTAGGGGCTCGATGGACGAGGGGCTGCCGAGGAGATTTTGGGGATTTCCTAGGACCTGCAGAAGCGGAGGAGGTAATACAACCCCATGGAACCTGAGGGCCAGTTCCGAAGCCAAAGCGGCGCTGAAGCGGTTAGTGAGTATTGCGCCCATGACCGCAGTTCCGAGGGCTCCCCCTATGGCTCGGGAAAACTGCGCCACAGAAGTGGCTACCCCTAGTTGGGGGTAGGCCACAGAGTTTTGGACTGCTATGGTGAAGGCGGGCATGGTAGCTCCAATGCCTGTGCCCACTACAGCGGTGAACACCACAGCCTTCAGAAAGTCAGCATCGCGGCCCATAGTGGATAGCAGCACCATGCCCACGACCGCTAGAAGCAATCCAAGGGTTCCGAAGGGCTTATATCTACCTGTCCGAGTGATGAGTTGACCTGAGATCACCGAACCAGCCATGAAGGAGAACATCGTGGGCGTTAGGACATTCCCGCTGGTCGTCGCCGATGCACCAATCACACCCTGAATAAACAGGGGTACGAAGAGGATGGCCCCGAACATTCCTATGCCGGTTATAAAGATCACAAATGTGGCTATGGAAAATATGCGGTTTTGAAACAAAGTCAGCGGAAGGATGGGCTCCCTGGCTCTTGACTCGTTCCACAGGAACAGGCTTCCGAACAGCAACGTCGCAACGATAAGGGCCATCTCTACGGGGGATAGCCAGGGTATTATATTGCCTCCCGTGCTTAAGGCCAGCAGGAACGGCGTCACGGTAAGCACCAAGAGGCCAGCTCCAAGGAAGTCGATGTCATGTTGGCGCCCCTGGGGACGTAGGTTGGGGAAAGAGAGACTGAGAACTAACATCGCCAGTAGACCCACAGGGAGATTGACGTAAAAGACCCATCGCCACGACAGATGATCGGTTATATATCCGCCGGCGCTGGGCCCGATGATGGAAGATATCCCGAAAACCGACACAAATATCCCCTGGGCACGAGCCCTTCTAGCGGGCGGGAACAGATCGCCGATGACTATAAACCCTATGGCCTGCATCATGCCAGCGCCCAGCCCCTGCAAGGCCCGGAAAGCAACTAGCTGTAACATGTCACCGGCTGCTCCGCAAAGGGCTGATCCCACCAGAAATATGGCAACTCCCAAAATATAAAAGGGCTTCCTGCCGTAGAGGTCACTGAGTTTGCCCACAATGGGCACCACGACCGTCGAGGTCACCAAGTACGCCGTAACTACCCAGGCGTAGTGCTCCATGCCTCCCAGTTCCGCCACTATCCTTGGCATGGCGGTGCCCACGATGGTTTGATCCAGAGAGGCCAGGAGCATTGCCAGCATGAGACCGGCAATGGTACCAACCAATGCCTCTCGGGGCAGTGCCAGAAAGCTGGCGGAGGTTCGCTGTGGAGAGGTACCTTCTGCCATCGCTACAGATCCTTAGGTTCCTGTGATTTGGATGCGAGCTGTTCGGCGGCATCTGCCAAGCGGGCGAGGGCTTGCCCAACTTTAATCAAATCGTAGTGTGGCAAACTGCCCAGAATGGCGGTAAGGGTGTCTTTCTTCGCCAGAGTCAGCCTCTCAAAAAGGGCCTCGCCCTGAGGCGATGGGTTTAGCCATGCGATCCTTCGGTCATCGGTGTCCTCCCGACGCACCACCAGACCCTTGGCCACGAGGTGGTCCACGAGTTTCGAAACGGCCGGCTGTCCGATGCCTAAAGCCCTTGCAAGGGCGCGGCCGTGAATGGAGCCCGAACTGCAGACAAGCAGAAAAGCCCGCATTTGGGCCATGGTAAGATCTACCTCCAGCCAGTGAGGCTGAAGGCGCCAAAGGGCTGCCAAAAGCCGGTGGAGTTGGCAGAGCGCTGTCTCAAGGGGCTCTGTAGTGAGCGCTTGTCGATGCGTCATGGCAGATATTACACTAAATGGAAATAGTTGTCAAACGGATAAGTAACCTTGACATAGAGAAGGCGCTCTGCTAGCATGGGTTAGCGACCTGGCGGGTATCCTTGCAGGCGGGTGTGGTATCTGGTACAATTTACAACGTAAAGGGGCTGTAGCTCAGTGGGAGAGCACAGCACTGGCAGTGCTGGGGTCACGGGTTCAAGTCCCGTCAGCTCCACCAGGTTAGCGGGGCAGGAGCCTCTCGCCGGGAGAAGCGAGAGGCTTTTATCATCCTAGGAGGGTCAGAGGTAGGTATATGAAGCGGTACGATCCCAGAACGATCGAGCCAAAGTGGCAACGGTACTGGGAGGAGCAGCGCCTCTACTATGTCTCTGAAAGGGCTGACCGGCCCAAATTCTATGCCCTCGTGATGTTCCCTTACCCATCGGGTGACCTGCATATGGGTCACATGCGGAACTATACCATCGGTGATCTTATTGCCCGCTTCAAGACCATGCAGGGATACAACGTTCTGAATCCCATGGGTTGGGATGCCTTTGGCCTCCCGGCTGAGAACGCGGCGGTCCAGCGCGGCATCCATCCCAGGGAGTGGACTCTTCGCAACATTGCCCGCATGAAGGAACAGATTATCAAGATGGGCATGGTCTATGACTGGGATCGTGAAGTTACCTCCTGTTTGCCTGACTATTACCGATGGACTCAATGGCTCTTCTTGAAGTTTTACGAGAGGGGCCTTGCCTATCGCAAAGTTGCACCTGTGAATTGGTGTCCGTCGTGCAATACGGTGCTTGCCAACGAGCAGGTCATAGATGGTCGATGCTGGCGATGTGGCACGGAGGTTACTAAGCGGGAGTTTGAGCAGTGGTTCTTTAGAATCACCGCTTATGCGGAACAGTTGCTGCAAGATCTGGGGCTTCTGGACGCCTGGCCCGAACGGGTCAAAGTAATGCAGCGAAACTGGATAGGCAAGAGTGAAGGAGCCGAGATCGACTTTCCCGTAGCGGGCAGGAATGAGACCGTGAGAGTCTTCACCACGCGGCCCGATACAGTCTATGGTGCTACTTTCATGGTACTTGCTCCCGAACATCCGTTGGTGACGGAACTGACCGATGAGCAGCGACGCCATGAGGTGGCTCAGTACGTAGAGCGTGCGCGGCGGGAAACCGAAATCGAGAGGTTGTCGGCGGAAAAGGAGAAGACAGGGGTCTTTATCGGTGCCTACTGTGTCAATCCCTTCACTGGGCAGCAGATACCCATTTACATAGCGGACTACGTGCTAATGGGTTACGGAACAGGGGCCATCATGGCGGTTCCGGCCCACGACGAGAGGGACTATGAGTTTGCTCTAAAGTTCGGATTGCCCGTTGTTGAAGTCATCCAGGCGCCGCCAGAGGCTGGTGTGCGGCCGGGTTCTTGCTACACGGGGCCGGGCACCACGGTGAACTCGGGTCCCTTCACTGGCATGTTTAGCGAGGAGGGGAAGCAGGCAATAATACGCTACATGGAAGAGCGGGGAATAGGGCGTCGTGCCATCAGCTATCGTCTCCGCGACTGGCTGATCAGTAGGCAGCGCTACTGGGGCTGCCCCATACCCATAATCTACTGTCCAAATTGTGGCACCGTCCCGGTGCCAGAGGATCAACTTCCCGTGCTTTTGCCAGAAAACGTGGAATTCCGGCCCACTGGAGAGTCGCCACTGGCTTCGGTGCCCGAGTTCGTGAATGTCGATTGCCCCAAGTGCGGCGCTCCCTCCAGAAGGGAGACCGACACAATGGATACTTTCGTGGATTCGTCGTGGTACTTCCTGAGGTACTGTGATCCCCACAACGATAGGGCAGCCTTTGACCCCGAGCGCGTAAACTATTGGATGCCCGTGGACCAGTACACTGGCGGTGTGGAGCATGCCATCCTTCACCTAATGTATTCTCGCTTCTTCACTAAGGTCCTTCACGACATGGGCTTAGTGAAGGTGCGGGAACCCTTCGCTGCCCTCTTTACCCAAGGCATGGTCCTCAAGGATGGGGTCGTAATGTCGAAATCCAAGGGCAACGTAGTTGCCGTGGATGAGATCGTCGGCACCCATGGGGCCGACACGGCGCGGATGTATATCCTTTTCATGGCCCCACCTGAACTGGATGCCGAGTGGACAGCCCAGGGGGCCGACGGAATTTTGCGGTTCCTGGGACGGGTTTGGAGGCTAGTAGGTGACAACGTAAAGGTTGGGAATGTACTGCCTCCCGTCGCGGAGCTTTCAGAAGCCGATAGGGATCTCTTGCGCACTGTTCACAAGACCATTCGCCGGGTGACCAACGATATAGAGCGTTTCCACTTCAATACTGCTGTCTCGGCGATGATGGAGCTAGTTAACGCCATGGCTTATCACAAGGAACGGATAGGCGTGACCCCTGCCTTCCACGAAGCAGGCCGTAAGCTGCTGTTGTTGATGGCACCCTTTGCACCCCATATTACGGAGGAGTTGTGGGTTACGTGCGGGGGAACACCCAGCATCCATCAACAGCCATGGCCCCAGTGGGATCCTGAACTGGCCGCCGAGGTCCAGGTGGAGATTGCCGTACAGGTCAACGGTAGGGTACGAGACCGAATAGTTGTGCCTGCTGACATCGATGAGGCTGCTGTCAGAGAGTTGGTTATGGCGAGCGAGAAGGTACGTACCTACCTGGACGGCAAGAAGATCGAGCGTTTTATCTACATCCCGGGACGCCTCGTGAACCTGGTGGTTCGGTAGCCTAGGCTGTCCGGTTGAAAACTCTCTCAGCGTTCTGGGTGATAATCCGAGACAGGTGTTGGGGGTCCCTGCGTGTAGCCTCTGCCAAAACAGTTACGGTTTCGCTCAGATAGGCTGGCTCGTTTCGCGTTCCTCTCCACGGCTGAGGAGCTAGGTAGGGGGCGTCGGTTTCCACTAGGAGTCGTGTTTCGGGTACCAGCCGAGCTATGTCGCGTAGCTGGTCTGCAGATCTGTAGGTTATGTTCCCTGCGAAAGACACTATGGCCCCCATGCTCAGCATAGTGTCCAGAAATCCCTTGTCGGTGCTTGAATAGCAGTGGAGCACCGGGACCACCGCTCCGGCATACCTGGCAACCTCAGTGGCGATGTCGGTATCGGCGTTGCGGTTGTGTATCACTACAGGTTTACCCAGCTCTGCTGCTAGAGAAAGGTGCCATCGGAAAGCACTCAGCTGGGCTTCGACGGTTGCAACTTTACGATAGTAGTCCAGACCTGTCTCACCTATGGCTACCACCCTGGGATCTTTGGCCAGCTCGGCAATCTGGGCTGCCAGCTTGGAGCTGAACTGATTGGATTCGTGGGGATGGAGGCCAATGGAGCATGGTATCCACGGATACTGCTCTGCTGTCCTGAGGGCACGATCCCATGAAGGTGGATCGAACCCAATGTTGATGATCAGGCGCACGCCCTTTTCCGAGGCCCGTTGGATGACGGCATCGAGATCCAACTCGAACTCAGGGGCGCAGAGGTGACAGTGACTGTCTGCCAAGGGACCATCAAGGCTGCTTGACATCGAAGTAACCTACCCCAACTCGGCCCGTGGTCTGGCCAATAGCCGTCAAGGACCAACGCCCCAAGGCCGCTGTGGACGAGAGGGTGATAGTGGTGGTGAACGCGCCACTGGTAGATGTAGTTACAGGCGGCAGAACGGTGGAACTACCCGAGGGCGAGGTGAGGGTCAGAGATACCACCTCGCTGGCTCCGAGGTTCGATCCCGTAACATGCACCGAGGTACCTGGAGTTGGTTCGCCCGGTTCGAAAGAGAGTCCCACACTCATGGGCGCCAGCTCTAGTTCTACGCGGAAGGAAGTAACGGCTGTAATGCCGCTGGAAGTACCCTTTGCTGTCATGTACCATTTGCCAGCCGGAAGGCCTTGTGGTGCCACCAGGAAGAAGTAGACCTTGCCAGAGCCATCGGCGAGCGTTTGGCGCGGTGCACCATAGACACTGCCGTCAGGCGCGGTGGCCCAGAATCCTACCCGCTCCCAGGGCGTGAAGCCCGTACCCACGAAGTGGAACTCGTCGCCGGGATGGCCTGTGGAGGGAGAAGCGGTTAAGGTACCAGGCTGGCTCTGGGTATAGCGCCACTGGTAGTAGTGCTGGCCCACATTGCCCATCTCCACCTGCCACCCTGGAGGGTTGGATGGTGTAAAGGTAAGGACACGACGCTCATACAGCTGGATGAGCACGTCTTTCTCTACGCCTCCGACTTTGACCCTAGCCCAGTATGGTTCCGTCAAGGGGTAACCCATGGTAAAGACCCAGTCGATCAGTAGGGCATTGCGGTACAAACCGTCCTCCAGCACTAGTCCCGTCTGGTTCATGAAGCTCCAGAAAGCTTGAGGTATGTTGTGGCCTAGGTTGTCATCGTAATACACGATCCTAGCACCAGGGTCGTTGGCGAAGGCAGGATTGTCACCTGTGGAGCCATCGGGTCGGATTACAGCAGTGACCGCCTGACCTATACGGGGACTCACCTTCTTTGTCCCGTCTAGGTTGGCCAAGTCGTGAAAGGACGCATAGGTCGGCGCGCCAGGGTTGTCGTTGAGAGGGTCGCCTGCCACGGCTATCTGGGCAGGTGTCCTGGTGATAACAGCGCTATTCCCGACTTGGATGGTCCCTGCCACCATGTCTTTAACCAGTAGACCAGTGGTGACGAACCATGGGGAGTTCCGGTCTCCACCCGGATTAGTGATCTCCATGCGTGCCTTGTCAAAGTACTGCACCAATCGCTTGCCTCCAGGGGACTCCTGGTAGTCTTCCTGCCCCGACCAGAAAGGCTGTGGACCCCAGTACCAGGTGCGGTCGACCAGCTGGCTGGCCACGAGCGAGTCAGTGCGTGCCCAGAGCTTCTGGAATGCAGGGTCGGCGAAAGGCTCGGCTCTGGCGGAGATGGAGGGTGTAACGAAAAGGACCACCATCGTGACGACTGTTGCCAGTCTCTTTTTCATAGGCTTTTACCCGGGAGGTGAGAGGTGCGCTTCAGGAGACGCTACAGGCTACCACACGGGCTATCGTGAGTCAAGGCAGTCCCCATCCTCTCAGGAGACTGATTGGAGACCCAGTGCTCGCTGCCCTGGGCTACCGTGGGTTAACGGGCTGAGAGCCATGTCAAGCCCATAGGAAGGCCGGCCAGGATGCCCGATACATACAGCGCTGCCAATCGGTGGCGAGGCAAGCTCAACGCAAAAGCTGCCACCAGCAGATAGAAGAGGATAACGGCAGGCCACGGTATCTCGATGGACAACGACGCCATGGGTAGGCCGGCGAGGGCCTCCAATATTCGGAGCATGGCGGTGATGGGCAACCAAGCAACCCAACCCACTACCTCAGCAGTGCCCTGATGTATAAGTCCTGCGGCCGCAGTTGCCGCGCTGAGCAAGACGGACAGAGGCAGAATTGGTACTAAGGCCAGGTTAGCAAGGGGTGCCACAAGCGAGATCTGGCCAAAGGTGTATGCCAACAGCGGTGATACGAAGAGCTGTGCAGCAAGGGTCATCCCCAGCGCTTCACCCATAGGGCCCAGGGTTTGGTCAGTCCTTCGGCCTGCATGCACTGTAATGATGCCCAGGGTGGCAAGGAACGAAAGCTGAAATCCTAGGTCCTTCAGCATGGTTGGATCTGCGAGGGTTATTGAGACTGCTGCTATCGCCAGAGCTGTGAGACTGCTATAACCTCTATACATGGCCATAGACAGGGCGCTTACGCTGCCCATTAGCCCTGCCCTCAGCACCGAAGGTTCTGGTCCTATGAGGGCAATGAAGGCGACTATCCCTATCAGGGCAACTACAGCTGCCCAGCGCCGCCCCAGGATCGGGACTGCCGTAGCCAAGATGGCACCGGCTACTAGCGTCACATTCCAGCCGCTCACCGCAAGGATATGGGCCGTACCTGTAGAGGCAAAGGTGCTACGCATGTCCTGGCCCAAGCGACTTGTGTCTCCCAGTACGAGGCCGAGAGCGACTCCGGCTTCAGGGTCGGGCAAGGCGTTTAGAAGGTTTTGTCTTAGGGCCTTTCGCAAGGGACCTAAGGGATCCCAGTTGCTGAAGCCCCGCACAGTAGCTGAGTAAGCCCATAAAGTGTAGCGAATGCCATGTGCCTCAAGCCAACGCCCATAGTTTGAGGTGCTTGGGTCGGAAGCAAGCCGCACAGAGCCTTGTAGGGATACTCTACTGCCCCTCGAGAGGTCTTGGTAACCCGGATAGCGAACGGCGACCTTCTGGGAGACGTGGCGAATGCCTTGGGCTGTGGCTATGGTTTCTGCATCCAAGATGAAAGACTGAACGCCGTTGGTGACTTGCGGTTCTCGCTCCACTGTACCCACGACTGTCACTACTGTAGGTGCCAACACTGAAGGATTCAGGGCATCGCCTTCAGTTGAGGAGAGGTATATACGTGCTGACGCTGCTAATAGCGCCGCGAGAGCAGAAGCCGAGTGGACCCTGAGATTTCGGGAAAACATGAAGCTGACGGCTGCCAGTGTGAGACCCAAGCCTGTCAACAGCTGGCCTGCCTGTGCGCTAGCCAAACCGGCTAGCCAGAACGCTGCAAAGAAAGTCGCCGGGGGCAGCCTTCGAAGGGTGTCGTACATGGGTTTCATGATAACCGGTAGTAGTCGACTGTGCAATGGCCAGAAGCACGTAGTAAAATCCTACCTACTTGGTGTAGCTAAAGATGATGGGCAGCGTCGCACACAAAGGAGCTTTGTTTGTGGCAGGACTGTTTTCGGGTCTACTGCTGGCCGGTGTGCTGACACTGTTGTATCAGCCCAGGGGACGCGGAGTCGTTATTGCGACTCCCACGCCGGCGCCCATCAGGGTGTACGTTTTTGGAGCAGTGGCCAGGCCTGGGGTGTACGAGCTAGCTGCTTCAGACAGGGTGGAACAGGCCCTGCGCGCTGCTGGTGGCCCACTGGATACAGCAGATTTAAGCAGGGTTAATTTGGCTCAGAGGCTAAGGGACGAGATGCAGATCACCGTCCCGACTGTGGCGCAAAGGCCCAGTCTCCCTGAAGCCTCGCCTTCGGCGCGTGATGTTGCGGGTAAGATCAATGTGAACCTTGCCTCGGCTTCGGAACTTGAGACTCTCCCTGGGATTGGACCCGTCCTGGCTCAGAGGATCGTGCAGTTTAGGGAGGAAAACGGCCCTTATAATGGACCTGAAGACTTGATTAAGGTGCGAGGCATCAGCCGCACCTTGGTCGAGAGGCTTTCGGACCAAATTACGTATTGATAGAGGAACATCGTGAGGGTTGCCTTTCAGGGGGAAAGGGGTGCTTACAGCGAGGAGGCGGTGATATCCCTTTTCAGGGATGCTGATGTCGTGCCATGCAACACTCTGTCGACGGCTTTTGAGTTGGTGCATGCGTCTCAGGTGGAAGCTGCGGTAGTGCCTATTGAAAACTCACAGGCAGGCAGCATCAACGAAACTTATGACCTGCTCCTTCGCTATGACCTCTGGATCTTTGGGGAGACAGTATCTCATATACATCACTGTCTGCTGGCACTGCCCGGCACCAGGGTGGAGGATATCTCCGAAGTCTATAGTCATCCGCAGGCCCTGGCTCAGTGCGAGGAGTTCCTTCGGACCCTAAAGGCTACTGTGTTGCCTCAGTACGATACGGCCGGCTCGGCCAAGATGATACGGGAAATGAAACTGGTGCGAGCAGCCGCGGTAGCTAGCCGTAGGGCTGCCGAGATATATGGACTGCACATTTTGGCCGAGAACATAGAGACTAATCCGCACAATTACACGCGTTTTATCGTTATAGGCCCTAGGGGAGCCACGAACCTTATCGACTGGCAAGTGTCGTTGGACAACTCGAGGGGGTTTAAGACATCCCTGGTATTTGCAACCAAGAATATTCCGGGGGCACTTTACCATAGTCTGGGTGCCTTCGCCACCCGGGGCATCAACTTGACAAAACTGGAATCCCGCCCCAGCCGCCAGAAGCCGTGGGAGTACGTGTTCTATGTCGACTTCGAAGGTCACATGGACGATCCTATCTGCCAAGAGGCTATGGCCGATCTCGGCATGCGAACGACCTTTGTGAAGGTGCTGGGTTCGTACCCGAAAGGTCACGATATCCCCAGTTGACAGTCAAAGGACTTCGGGGTTTACGATATTCTTTGGTTTGCCCTGAAGGAAGGCTATCACGTTATCGAGGGTAATGGACAGCATTCGGGCCTTGGCTTCGGGCGTATTGTATCCCCAGTGGGGTGTGAGGGTTACGTTGTCCAGCTTGAAGAGAGGATGGTTAGGACCCACGGGTTCCTTTTCGAAGACGTCGATAGCTGCGTGTCTGAGCCTGCCTTCTTCCAGAGCCCTTACCAGGGCTTCGGTATCCACCACCTCAGCCCTAGCAGTGTTCACCAGAACTGCGCTGGGTTTCACCATAGCGAGCTCTTCAGCACCTATGAGGTGATGGGTCGTCTCGCTGTACATAATGTGAATGCTGATAAAGTCGGACTCTCTCAGGAGCTCCTGGAGAGTCACGAACTGGACACGGTGTGCCCTTGCCCTTTCCGGGGTTGGGGAAAGGGTATAGCAGAGAACCCGCATGCCCAGACAGTTGCCCAGGTCGGCCATCCTGGCTCCTATGGGGCCGAGACCAATAATACCCAGGGTCTTTCCAGCCAGCTCTATGCCTTCTAGCTGCTGGTTCCAGACCCCTACTCTAACCTCCCGGTCGCCTCGGACAATATTCCTGGCTGCAGCAAGCATTAGAGCGAGGGCATGCTCGGCGACAGCGTTTGTTCCATAGGCGGGGGCAATGGCTACAGCGATCCTCCTTCGGCTAGCTTCGGCGACGTCGACTACCGTCCACACCCCTACGCCGAGATAGGCGATGAGCTTCAGTTTGGGACATCTATCCATTACGCTGGCGGTGATACGAGAATAGTCCACGAGCACTATATCGGCGTCGTGGATCCGGGCCACTAGCTCTTCTTCGTCTCTGGGCAAGCCCTCGAAGAGTTCGATTCGGGCGTAGGGTTTCAGCGGTTCGATATCTCGAGGGGACTTTATGCAGGCTGCTCCTTCGGGGAATACGACTTTGGGAAGCTCCATACGCTCCGACCCTTCGGCAGTCGTACTAAAGATTCTATCAGAAGGATGAGTTACAGGGCACCCCGGTTATCCGAATGCTGGCTCTATCAGTACGGTAACGCCTGTTAATGGCGATCAGAAGGAAGACTATGGGCTCTATGAGCCGAGCATTGGCCAATTTGCCGGCGTCGATGGCCCTCGCCCCGGGTAGCTGATGAATCAGTTCGGCAAGCAGGGTCTTGGCGTCGTCATCGCCGCACATCAAAACGTCACAGTCCAGCGGAGAGTTTAGATCGAGGAGGGCATGAGCGCTTACAGTGTGGAAAGCTGCTGCCAACTTAACGTGATGGGGAAGTAGGCTGCGTGTAATTTCGGCTGCACTCTCCTCGGGTCGTAGCTGGCCCTTTCCGACGAAGGTCACCGTGGTATCGATAACTACTGTACCAGGCCTCAGATGCGGACCGATCTGACCGAGTATGCCCCTTTGGCCCTGGTACGGGACGGAAAGAACCACGATGGGCGCTGAGGACGCTGCCTCCACGTTAGAAGTCCCTGATATTCGAGCCCCTTCGTCCAGAGATCTCCTAAGTGCCTCTGCTGCCTGTAAGGCTCTGGAGGGGTCCCTTGAGCCGATGATGACCTTATGACCGGCTTTGGCCCAACGCAAGGCCAGTCCGCTGCCGAGGTCTCCCGTGCCACCGATAATTGCGATAGTGTACTCTGGCATCTGAAAGTCATGCCTCCTGGCTGTAAGGTAGAATGTTCGCTGCCCAATCTGAGATAGGTCAGCTTGTGGCAAAGGATTATAACGGATGCTGCGCTTCCAGATAGTCGTTGTGGCGGTGAGCCTTTGGCTGGCTGCGTGTAGTATAGAGGTCAACGGTATTGTGATCCGCGAGACATGGACCCCCATGCCTACGCCTGCAGTGCAGGCCACGCGCGTGCCCACGACCTCCACCACGGTGCCGAGGGTCGTTGTTCCGGGGTGGGTGTTGACTGTCGAACTCGACGGGGCTACGGCTCCTGTCAATGCAGTGTACGACGATGCGAACCACTTATATGTTGCCCAAAGAGACGGCGTGGTTCTAAGGTATCGGGGTGGCCAGCCCTCCGTTTTGGCGCGAAGTTTCTACAACCCGGAAGGGATGGTTTGGCTCCAGGGTTCGCTGGCGATTTTGTCGCGGGGACGCCTGGATGCCCTTCAGGACTGGAACGGCGACGGTGAGCCCGAGCGCATAACTCCTTGGGCCGATGAGCTTCCCAGCAGAGATGGGCCAGCGGCTGCCTTGGCCACCGACGGTAGTCGGTACCTTTACTTTGGGATCGGCACTGACTGCTCGACGTGCAGAGGCACTGAGAACCTGCGAGGCTCTATCCTGGTTCTGGACCTGCGGACGGGTCGCATTCCCGTATTTGCGAGAGGCACGGGCAGCATTCATGGCTTAGCTTGGTTGGAAGGTTCCAATCCGGCCCTATTATTGGCGAGTTCTGGAGGAATCGACGGTTCTCCCGGCCGCATCGTTCTGGTTCGACAGGGAGCAGACTTGGGATGGCCTTCTTGCCTTGTTCCTGATCCAGAGGCCTGCGGCAAGGGAGATGAGGTGCTGCTGAGGCTCGATAATGGAAGGGTGCCTACAGGATTGGTTGTCGAAAAACAGGAGAACAGGCTCCTCCTGCTCTTTGGGAGCTATGCACCTGGTCAGCCCCACAGCGGGAAGATAAGCAGTGTGATGCTGTCGGAAGATGGCCACAAGGAAAGCGATGTGCAGGATGTCGTAGTAGGCCTCTCTCAGCCACTGGGCTTTGTCAGAAGTCCACAGGGTGTTCTCGTGGTAGACGTGGAGCTGGGGCGGATTTATGCCCTTAAGATGCCGTAAATGGTGTATGTCCCCCTGTAGGCCTGGGCTGTTGCCGCAGGCGTCGGCACCAGATGGCCTGGAGAATGATGGGCCTGGGTGAGTTGGCCTAGGCTGTCAACGTGAGGGCCCGGTGGTCGCGTTCCTGGAGTGCCCTTTCGAAGTCGGCGAGCGATGGAGAAATGGTTATCGGCTGCTCGAGGGATCCGACAATAGCTTCCTGCGTCTTCAGGCCATTGCCGGTTATATATGCCACAGTCAACTCGTCTGGGCGAACAATGCCGGCCTCTGCCAAGCGCCGCAAGACTGCTATGGTAACTCCTCCTGCAGTTTCTGTAAAGATCCCCTCAGTTCTGGCTAGAAGTTTGATGGCCTCAACGATCTCTTCGTCTGGTACAGCTTCGATGACCCCGCCGGTGGTTCGTACTACCTGAAGGGCGTAGTAGCCATCGGCTGGGTTGCCAATGGAGAGAGATTTGGCTATAGTGTTGGGTACCACTGGGACCACATCGTCCGTGCCCTCCTTGAAAGCCCTTGCGACAGGTGCGCAGCCCTGGGCTTGGGCGCCCGAGATACGGGTGGCCGCATTTTCAATGAGCCCAACTTTCACCAATTCGTCTATCCCCTTCTTGATCTTCGTGAGCAAACTTCCTGAGGCAATGGGCACTACAACATGGTCGGGGGCCCGCCAACCGAGCTGTTCGACGACTTCGTATCCCAGGGTTTTGGAGCCTTCGGAGTAGAAGGGCCTCAAGTTGATGTTGACAAAGGCCCAGTTATACTTCTCCGATATCTCTGTGCAGAGGCGGTTCACATGGTCGTAGTTGCCTTCTATGGCAACCACGGTGGGTCCATAAACGGCGGTACCTATCACCTTTCCGAGTTCCAGGTCTGCAGGGATAAAGATAAAGGTGCGGAGTCCAGCCTTGGCCCCGTGGGCTGCCACTGCCCCGGCAAGGTTGCCCGTGGACGCACAAGCTAGGGTGTCGAAGCCGAATTCAAGGGCCTTGGTCGATGCTACAGCTACCACTCGGTCTTTAAAAGAGAAGGTAGGATTGACGGAATCGTTCTTGACGTAAAGGTTCCGAAGGCCCAAGGCCCGGCCTAGGTTGTTGGCCTTTACCAAAGGCGTAAAGCCAGCATTTAGGTCTACCAGCCGGTCGCCTTGGACGGGGAGGAGATCGATATAGCGCCAGATGGACTTAGGCCCTGCTGCTATGCGCTCACGCGAGATGTAGCCGCGGATGAAGTCGTAATCGTAGGCCACTTCCAAGGGCCCGAAACAGAGATCACATACATAAGCAGGCTGGAGGGGCAACTCGTTGCCGCACTCCCGACAGCGCAAACCTTTGATCCTGGACATTGGGACGCCTCCTGAGTTCATAAGCTGTTGAAAGAGAAAGCTCTAGATCCTAAAAGCGCGAAGTAGCCTATTGGGTGTGTGGGCGTCACATGTAAGTGAGGCCGCCGGTTGTGCTCAATTGCTCCTCCTAGAAAGTGGGTACTCCATGTTGCAACAAAAAACCTCTTCTGCAAGAAGAGGTCCATCTGGCAAGCCAGGCTGTCCTCTCATCTTCCAGAATTACTCTGCCGGAATTGGCACCCTGGCGCTATCGCGCTGGTTGCCGAGGCTTCACAGGGCCGGTCCCTCCGCCTCTCTGGATAAGAGTCCAGACCTATATAGGTTTGTATCGTTGTTCGCCTACTGTGAAATACTGTACCCCAAGTACCTACAATTTGTCAAGAAGTGGGTCCATGCACGGGTTGGATCCTTTCCCTGGAGAGGCGCACTCCCTTGACGGCCACTTGGATAAGAGCAAGAGCCAGCTTGGAGGGGTCGTGCCGAGTTATTCTTTCCTCACTTATTACGTCGGCGACAATGACCTCGGCTCCGCAAAGCCTACCCGGCTGCTCAGTAGGCAGAACGTACTCGATCCCCCACTCCGGTGGCATAGGTCGAGGCACCCGGTTGTTGGCCAGCACGTAATCGAAAGGCTCGAATCCGACATGTCGACAAATGGCCTCCACATGTCTTTCTAGGCTGTAGCCGATGGTTTCCCCTGGTTGTGTGGCGATGTTGGCCACGTACAGAACGGGGGCGCTGGTCACCATCAGCGCTCTGGCTATGTCCTTTACCAGTAGATTTGGCAGGATGCTGGTGTACAGACTGCCGGGACCTACTACGACGAGGTCGGCTGTGAGAATGGCTTGGACTGCTTCGGGGTACGCTTCTGCGTTTTGGGGTGACAAAAACACTCTCCGGATGGGAGATCCACATGTGGGGATACGCGATTCACCCGCTACCGTGGTGTTGTCGTCCAGCTCGGCCCATAATGTTACATCTTCAAGGGTAGAAGGGACAATACGGCCCCTTACCGCTAACACCCGGCTGGACTCTTGCACGGCCCTTTCAAAGCTTCCGGTGATATCGGCCATGGCTGCAATGAAGAGATTTCCAAAGGAATGGCCTTCGAGGTCGGATCCCTTGCCGAACCTGTATTGAAAGAGCTGAGTTACTAGAGGTTCCGCATCGGCCAGGGCTGCGATGCACTGCCGGATATCACCAGGTGGAAGGAGTTTAAGTTGCTCTCTGATACGCCCGGAGCTGCCGCCGTCGTCGGCTACGGTGACGATGGCCGTGATGTTGCTAGTGTGCTCCTTCAGGCCGCGTAATAGGGTAGAGAGTCCAGTGCCTCCTCCTATGGCGACGATCCGGGGCCCCCGTGCTAACTGCATTCGTCTGTAAAGGGTCTCTATCCAGTTAGTGTAGCCCTGCGGGCTCACTGTAGTGAGGATGGTGCGGTTGAGCCGCAAGAAACCGTATATTGTGGCTCCCAGTCCAAGTCCGAAAAACAGGATACCGCGGATGGGGCGCGGCCAGAACTGAAGGGTAAGATAGTAGGTGAACTCAGGGAGAGGCGTGTTTCTATAGATTTCGACCAGCACGTAAGCAATGCCCAGAGCCAACCAAGCGATGCCGAGGAGCATCAGGGCAAGCCACCGCTTGATGTGCATCCCCGGATATAGCAGTTTCGAGCTAAATAGTTTCAAACCCTCTCGCCCTCCTAGCCGTATTAAGGGGCAACCAAGTCGAGGAATTTTTGTGTGGCAAGCTCGGTTCCGTAAGGTGGGCAAAAGCCGCCGTAAGCCATTGCCCTCGGCAGGTCCCTGGCGAGGTTCAGTCTGGACTGATCCACAGAGTAGTAAGTGCCAAGGGTCTTGTGATAGCGCGCCAGGTAGGTCTGTTCGGTCTGTCCTGGAGTAGGAACCAAGAGAGCCCGCTTTCCGAGTTCTGCGAGTTCCATAAGAGTGCTATATCCTGAGCGGGTTACAATGATGCGCGCACGGTTCATCATGGCCTCCTGGCGCCGACGGTCCAGATAATTGTACACCTCGGCGTTCCCAATGACACGAGGACCAGAATCGGCCTCTGGACGCCCGAGGGTAACCACGACCCGGCCCGCGAGCGCCGCAGCCTGCTTGAGCACTATGCCCTCAAAAATGGTCCGTTGGGGCTCCGGTCCTGAAATGGAGATGAAACAGTCTATGTCTTCCTCTACATCCTGCTTGTTGATGCTTGATAGAATTCCGATATACGCCAGCTGTTCGGGATTGAAGAAGCGCAGATTGTGAGAAAGTTCTCCCGACAGGGCGGGATGGAAATGGTCCGGAACGAGAATTCGCCTCATGGGCTCGAACCATCTGGCGTTGAAGAGTTCGAAGGCCATCTCGATTGTAGGATTGCGATTGGGCGCGATCAGGCGCAGACCGTGGGATATGAGGAACGTCGGAACTTTGCTGCTGTATATACCATAGCGGAAGTCTGAGATGATCCTATCGAACTTTCGAGCTGCGAGCAGTTCCTGCAGTGTCTGATGTTCCACAAGGATAGCTCTGAGAAGCAACGGTAGGGCAAGGGTGAACTTGGCATAGGCCGAGGCCTCTGAGGCTGCAAGGGTCTTTGGGCCGTCGGGCCAGTCAATGAATTCGCAGCTGTCGCCAAGCTCCCGCTGCATAAGTGTGAGGGCGCGACCAGAGGAGATGACAGTTACTTGGTGCCTTTCACGGAGTAGTGCCCGGATCAGCACCAAGTCGCGGGTTGCATGCCCGAGGCCCCACGAGCTGACAGCAAAGAGGATACGCGCCATGGCTACAGCCCCCTTTACTTCAGTGGTGACCGGCAATGCACATACCGCGTCAAGCCCATTCTATGTGGAAAACTAAACGAAGTGATGACCATTGTCAAGATATCTAGGCCTCACGGTGGACTGCGTAGCGGGCCAGGGTCTCAAGCTGGTCTGCCGATGCTGTGGGAACATCTAGGGACCTAAGGCACTCGAGTGCCAACGTCAACTTTGCTTCGGCCAGGTCCTCGGCCTGTCGGCGAATGTCGTATCGGTCCAGCAGTTCTAGCACGGAGGCAAACTCCTCTGGGCCTAAGGGCCGCCAATAGACCTCTTCTAGCCAGATGGCATCTTGGGGATTGGACTGCTGCATTGCCAGAACGATGGGCAAACTCTTCTTCCTCTGGAGGATGTCGCTCTCCGAAGGTTTCCCGGTAAGGGCAGCTTCACCCCAGATGCCTAGAATGTCGTCTTGCATTTGGAAGGCGAGCCCCAAATTAAACCCGAAGTCCCTACAGGCAGCCCTGGCACTCTCCTTGTTGGCCAAGAGGGCGGCCATCTCCACGCAGCACGCCATTAGAGAGGCAGTTTTACCTCCGATCATTTCCAGATACTCATCGAGTGTAACTCGGCGTTGCGTCTCGAACCAGAGGTCTAGATGCTGGCCCTTACACAGGCGCATCACGGCGTCGTCCAGGAGGGCTGTCGCCGAAGCTACTATCTCTGCGCTGTAGCCGGTCTGCAGTAGGCGTAACAGGGCATGTCGGGCCAGCGCAAAGAGATAATCGCCTGCATTGATAGCCTGGGCTGTTCCCCAAACTTTCCAGAGGGTAGGTTTATGTCGCCGTTGTGGACTTGCGTCCTCGATATCGTCATGAATTAGGGAAAAGTTATGCAGCAATTCGATAGAGGCGGCCGCTGGTAGCCCTCTGGTCCAGTCGGCACCGAGGGCCTCCATGGTCAACAGCAAAAGCGTGGGCCTCAGCCGCTTGCCCGATTCCGACGGAAGAGGGTTGAAATCTTGGTCTAGCCAACCAAGATGATACCGGAGCATCCCATGAAGGAGGCTGTAAGGGCCCTCGGGGGGCGGAAGGTGAAGCTCCAATTCGGCACGGAGCTCTTTAGCAAAGCGATTGAAAACTTGGATGGGAGGAACATGTTGCTTCATGGCCTCTGAGCCCCGGGGTGCTATAATTCTGTAGCCAGAGGGCAGTATACCAGCTGGAATCTTCGCTTTCAAATCGAACAGTACTGTCTCGCGAAGGATGATATACGATTTCCACACCCACACATTTCTAAGCGATGGGGAGCTTTCACCGGTAGAGCAGGTTCGGCGGGCTCTTGTTAGGGGCTGTGGGGCCATAGCCATCACGGACCACGCTGGTATCGGAAATGTGGATTCCGTGATTTCAACGGTCCTGGCTGAGAGGGAGATGCTGGCTCAGCACTGGGCTGTGGAGGTGTTGGCTGGGGTCGAGATAACCCACGTACCACCCGAGGCCATAGAGCTGGTGGCCCGTAAGGCGCGACGAGCTGGGGCCCACATAGTTGTGGTGCACGGCGAGACCCCTGTGGAGCCGGTGGAGCCAGGCACTAATAGGGCTGCAGTACTCTGTGACGCCGTAGATGTTTTAGGTCATCCTGGCTTCATAACCCACGAGGAAGCAGAGAAGGCCGCTGAGCGCGGCATATTCCTCGAGCTCACATCCCGCCGAGGACACTGCCTTACCAACGGCCATGTGGCGCGGATAGCCAAGGAAGTTGGGGCCTTACTGATAGTGAACAGCGATGCCCACGGTCCCGAAGACCTCCTCACGGAGGAGATAGCTAGGAAGGTAGTGCTTGGTGCGGGCCTGAAGGAAGAGGATCTAGAGGAGATCCTCGTGAGAAATCCCCGAGAGCTACTCCGCCGGGCGCTGAACCGAGGTGCTCACCGTGACCAATGCTGAAATAGCTAACTTTTTCAACGAGATTGCGGACATCCTTGAAATAAAGGCCGCGAGGGGCGAGAAGGGCGAAGAGATATATAGGATCAATGCCTACCGACGCGCGGCAGACGCCATCGCCAGGGAACCCAGACCACTGGAACAGCTCCTTCGGGAGGGGAAGCTGGAAGAGATACCGGGGGTCGGCAAAGCGATCTCTGCCAAAATTGAGGAGATTCTGACCACGGGCAGACTGCAGTTCTTGGAGCGGATTCGACAGGAAGTGCCTGAGGGATTAACCCGGTTGCTACGAGTGCCAGGCATTGGTCCGAAGACCGCGGTGGCCATCTACGATCACCTTGGGATAGCAGGTATTGCTGACCTGGAAAAGGCTGCACGGGAGCATAAGCTTCGCAGCATACCCGGCCTAGGTGCCAGATCCGAGGAGCGTATTCTAGAAGGCATCGAGATGCTCATGCGTCAGTCACAGCGGATACCCCTGGGAATCGCGTGGCCCACCGCAGAGGCCCTCCTCAAGGCACTGCGAGAGGATTGTCCCATGGTGTCGAGGGTTGCTGCAGCCGGCAGCCTGAGGAGACGTAAAGAGACAGTGGGTGACATCGATGTGCTGGCCACTTCCTTTGATCCACCTGCGGTGGTGTACGCTTTCACCAGATTGCCCATGGTGGAAGAGGTAGTGTCCCGGGGGAACAACAAATCCACGGTGATGCTTCGGGGAGGCATTCAGGCTGACCTCATGGTGCTGGAACCTGGGCACTTCGGCTCGCTCTTGCAGCACTTCACGGGCAGTAAAGCCCACAATGTCCATCTACGAGAGGTGGCCCTGAAATTGGGATACCACCTGAGCGAATATGGGCTTGCCAGGGATGGAGAGAGGCTCACTTTCGAGGATGAAGCAGAACTCTACAGAGCCCTCGGGTTGCAGTGGATACCTCCTGAGCTCAGAGAGGACGAGGGCGAAATAGAAGCAGCCATGGAAGGGAGACTGCCGAGGTTAGTAGAGGCAGGGGAAATCAAAGGTGATCTGCAGATGCACACAGTGTGGAGCGACGGTGCCGACTCCATAGCCGACATGGCGGAGGCAGCAGCAAAAAGGGGGCTCCAATATATTGCCATTACCGATCATTCGCGAGGTCTGGGGATCGCTAGGGGCCTCGATCCGCAACGCCTGGAGGAACAACGCCGCGAAATTGAAGAAGTTAGAAAAAGGTTTCCGCAGCTGACCATTCTGCATGGGGTAGAGGTAGAGATACGGTCCGATGGAAGCCTCGACCTTCCGGACGAGACCCTAGCCAAACTCGACCTCGTGATAGCTTCGTTGCATTCGGCATTGAGACAGGAAAGGGAACGGGTCACGGAAAGACTGATCAAGGCAATGGAACATCCCTTGGTGGACATAATTGCGCACCCTACGGGAAGGCTGATCGGTCAGAGGGAAGGAGCAGATCTGGACATCGAAAGGGTTATAGATGTTGCGGTTAGGACGGGGACCATACTTGAGGTCAATGCGGCTCCTGACCGCCTCGATCTCAGGGATGCCCACGTCCGTCTGGCCATATCTAGGGGAGTGAAGTTGGTCATAGATACCGATGCGCACCACACGGAGGCCTTGGATTTCATGCCCTTCGGGGTAGCTACTGCGCGCCGAGGTTGGGCCACGGCACGGGACGTGGTGAATACACTGCCTGTGGAGGAGCTTCTGAGCTGCCTCAAAAGGCACAGAAGGGATGGCACTGCCTAGGATTTCCAGACCCCTTGCGTAAATCTATGATGTGAGGCATTGTTCGCTTTCAGGGAGGTGAGGCGTATGGGACGGAATTTCGAGAGAAGGCCGTTATCACTGCTCACCCGTGAGCTGGTGTCGGCGGCACAAGGTCAAGTCAAGGCCGATGTGGTGGTCAGGGGAGGAAAGATAGTGAACGTCCACACGGCAGAGGTGTACCCCGCCGATGTGGCTGTCAAATACGGCAGGGTCGTCGCTGTTGGAGACGTGGGTCACACCTTGGGCCCCAGCACCGAAGTTATCGATGCTGCTGGTTACTACTTGGCCCCGGGATTCTTGGAAAGCCACGTGCATATCGAGAGCTCCATGGTGACACCCACCCAGTTCTGCAGAGCAGTAGTACCCCACGGTACTACAGGTGTCTTCATCGACAATCATGAAATAGCCAACGTTTTAGGCATGGCGGGCATCAAGCTGATGCTTGAGGAGAGCCGGGGACTGCCACTTAAGGTTTACCTAACGGTGCCCTCCTGTGTACCGGCCCTCCCAGGCTACGACGATGCAGGAGCCGAGATCCGGCCAGATGATATCGAAGAGGCCTTCAGGTGGGATGAAGTTGTCGCCCTGGGAGAGATGATGAACATGCCGGGGGTTATCATGGGGGATGCCCATGTGCACAAGATGCTCAGGGCCACCCTCGAAGCTGGAAAGGTTATCACCGGTCACTGGGCAAGCTCCGACCTAGGGCCAGCCCTCCAAGCCTATGTGGCTGCAGGTATTTCCAACGACCACGAATCGACGAGAAAGGAAGACGCAATTGCGAAGTTGCGGCTGGGCATGTGGGTTCAGTTCAGGGAGGGATCGGCGTGGAAGGATCTCGGTGAGACTATCCGTGCCATTACCGAGGAGGGTCTAGACCACAGGCACGCCCTCTTAGTGGCTGACGACGTTCATGCGGACACACTTGTATCCCAGGGCCATCTGGACCACATCCTCCGGCGTGCTATTGAAGAGGGCGTCGACCCAGTGAAGGCTATTCAGATGATTACCATAAATGTGGCCGAGTACTTCAGATTGGCCCATGAGATTGGCTCTCTGTCCCCCGGGCGCAGTGCCGACATGGTTCTGTTCAGGGAACTGCGCGAACCGTACATAGAGAAGGTTATTGTGGATGGGGTACTGGTCGCATCTGATGGGAGGTGGCTGATCGATCTGCCCACCTTCATCTACCCTGATTTTGCGCTCAAATCGGTGAGGCTGAAGGCGCCGCTGACTCCAGAGGACTTCTCCATTAAGGCTCCGGTGAGTGAGGGTACGGTCCGTGTAAGGGTGATCCAGGCCGTGGAGGCCAAGGCAACGACTCTGTACAGGGAACTGGATGTGCCGGTAACAGCGGGCGAATTGAGGGCATCGGTGGAGCTGGATTTGGCTAAACTGGCGGTGGTGGAGAGGCACCGCGCCTCCGGCCGAATTGGGTTGGGACTGGTTACGGGCTTCGGGCTCAAGGCGGGTGCCATGGCGTCGACCGTTGCCCATGATAGCCACAATCTACTAGTGATGGGTATGTCCGATGCCGACATGGCCACTGCTGCCAACGTTTTGGCCGATTGTGGGGGTGGAATGGTGGCTGTACGCGACGGCCGGGTCCTGGCACTGGTGCCGTTGCCAGTGGCAGGCCTAATGTCTCCTGAGACGGTGGAGGTTGTCGATCAGCAGATCAAGGCTCTGGATCGAGCATGGCAGGAGCTAGGGTGCAGGCTGGTATCGCCTTTCATGACCATGTCGTTGCTGTCGTTGCCTGTCATTCCTGAGCTTCGTCTGACCGATAGGGGCTTAGTGGATGTTCGTCAAGTCAAGCAGGTAGATCTGGTAGTGAGGTAACGTCCATGGAAATAGGTGTCTGCCTTCCCAACTGTTACGGTGAAGCTTCTGCCCATGCCATCGAGAGGGCTGCTCGAAGGGCCGAGGAACTAGGCTTTGCGTCGGTCTGGGTTACCGATCATATAGTCGCTCCCGAAGAATTTGTGCCACGTTTTGGTAAGGTGATCTTTGAACCTATAGTGACGCTGGCCTATGCAGCTGGTGTCACCCACAAAGTGAGATTAGGGACCTCGGTCATCATAGCTCCTTACCGAAATCCTGTCATCTTGGCCAAGATGATGGCTACCCTTGACCAATTGAGTGGCGGACGTGTCATCTTCGGGCTGGCGGCCGGTTGGATGGAGAAGGAGTTTGAGATCCTTCGGGTACCCTACCGCCGCAGGGGCAGGCTTGCCGACGAGGCCATTCGCATAGCAAGGGCAATGTGGTCGGACCCTCAGCCAGTGGTGCAAGGAGAGTTCTACGGGTTCAGTGGAGCCTTCACCCTCCCGCACCCTAGGGGTGATCTCCCGATATGGGTTGGCGGCAACAGTTTGGCGGCCAGGCGCAGGGCGCTGACCCTGGCAAATGGTTGGCAATCTACTGGGTTAAGCGTGGAGGCTGTGGCCTCCAGCCTGAAGGAGCTTCGAGAACTGGCGGCAGAGCTGGGTCGGACGCTGGATGGCTTCACAGTTTCCATGCGACACAGGGTACGCTTCTTGCAGTCCAGGGCGGACGACTTCCAGGCCAGCGAAGAAGAAGTAGCGGATAGCCTTAGAAAAGTGGCTGAGCTCGGAGTACAACACTTCGTGGCCGATATCCAGATTTGGGACGAAGGGGAATATTTCGACACCCTCGAAAGGCTTGCCTCGCTCCCTGCTAAGCTTTAGCTAACGGGTGATCCAGTCGGCGTCAGAAATCCACCTGTCCGCGTGTAGGGACAGTGGGTAAAGCATTGCTGTGGCCCTGACGGTTATATGGATTTGACATACATATGTTAACGTCATATAATGCTTTAGGAGACAGCGTTGGGAGTAGGGCATGCTGGGGTGGTGGGGACAGACGCGGATATGGAGGACAGGGGTGCGGAGGGAGGCCGCCTCTGCGGCGTTCCTACAGCCGGCCGTCCTCGCCCTTCTCAGCCGCGGGCCTACCCACGGTTATCAGCTGTTGACCTCCCTGGTAGAGGAAGGGTTTCTTCCACGCCAACCTGACATCGGCCATCTCTATCGGGTCCTGCGGGGTATGGAAGCACGGGGATTGGTAACTTCTGAGTGGGTCCAGGAGAGTGTAGGGCCGCTCAAGAGGGTCTATACCATTACTGAGCAGGGACGTGATGCCCTTCGGGCATGGGTCAAGGAGCTGCAAAGCCTTAAGGAGTGGCTTGAGAAGTTTCTCGAACAATGTAAAAAGGAGGTAGGTACCGATGTGGCATAGTGCGGTCGAGGTTTGTTGCATGCCATGGATGCCAAGGGGGTTCGGTCGCTTCAGACCTTGGATGAGAGCCTATCGACCCAGCCGCGAGGAGCTCATAAGATGGCTTGAGGAGTATCAGAGGGATCTGGAGCAGGAGTTAGCCGACGTAGCCGAGGAACTCAGGCGTTTGCGCGGTGAAGGTCAGCCAGCCTAAGATGCATGTCGGGCTAGTCGAAACCGAGTGGGGCTGGGTTGCCCTGGGTTGGACGGAGCGGGGCCTCTGCTACCTGGATCTGCCGACTTCCTTCGAGAAGGCCGAAGAGGAGCTTAGAACAGGTTTCCTTTCTGTTGAGTGGATGGCTGTTCCCCGGGAATATGCCTTCCCTATCCGTCGGTACTTTCAGGGCCAGCCTGTGAACTTTGACTTCGCAGTGGATTACCTTGGCCGGACTGGCTTCTTTCCTGCAGTTTGGGACGCCGCTCGGCTTATACCCTACGGGACCGTCGTGACTTACGGCCAGCTGGCTGCCATGGTCGGCAGAGCGACAGCTGCCCGTGCTGTTGGCTCGGCCATGGCTGCGAACCCACTGCCCATCGTCGTGCCATGCCATAGGGTTGTAGCTGCTGGTGGTCGGCTAGGTGCATATAGTGGCGGGCTTGACTGGAAACTGCGCTTATTGAAGCATGAAGGTGCCCTCTGATGGAATCGATGCGTAGGGACCTTTTACGGTAGCCTTCTGGCTCCGTACCACCGTTGGGCCCAGTACTCGTCCTGGAGGAGGCTCTCTATTACTCCCGTGGTCTCATCGTTAGCGTGGATAAACTTGCCATCTCCCGTATAGATTCCGACGTGGGACAGCCCCGGAATGTAAGTGTTCTGGAAGAAGACTAGATCCCCTGGAACCAACTGATCCAGCTGTACTTCTGTGCCCGACTGATACTGAGCTGTGACGTCCCGGCCCACGGGTATACCTACTTGGCTCACCACGAATTGGACCAGACCGCTGCAGTCGAAGCCGGTTTCAGGCGAGTTTCCCCCAAACCTATAGGGGCTTCCCAGGTACTGTTTGGCAACCGCAACGATGCGTTGCCCAAGATCTGGAGATGCCGGTGGAGCTGTGCCAACGGCATTTGGTGTCGGAGCGGTCTTGGGTAGAGGGGACGAACGGGCCAAGTACAGAGCCATGGACCACCCGGTGGCACCGTTCCACTGGACTTGGTACCAGAGGATTCCGGAGCTACCGAGGGCAGGGCCTCCTACCACAGCCACGTCTTGACCCTCTGGCATGATGGCCAGAACAGCCTGGTCGGTGCCAGGTAACGATCTGATGCGTAGTCCACTGCCTCCCGTGTTGCTCACCTGGGCGTGGCCTGCCGCGCGAATTCCTCTCACGTCTACGGGTGATGTGCTGGGTGCGAGGTAGTCTGCTGCTGACCATCCCGTGAGATCGCCCACAGCTATCCTGTACCAAGCGATCCCATCGGGGTCGGTGGTTGGTCCTTCCAGGACGTCGACCGCCTGGCCCTCACCCATGGTGATTAAGATGGGATAATTTGTGCCAGGACCTTCTCTTAACCTGAGACCCCAGCCTCCGGTGTTGGAAACCTGGGCCTGGGAACCTGGAGCCAGGTCCCCAGCAAAGGCGGCCGCCGCTAGGAGATGGACTGCAATAACTACTGACAAGGCGACGGCTCCGGGCCGCAAATAGATCATCCGAGATATCTCCTGAAGAGCTTCCCGAGGCCTCGCATCGGGTCTGGACCTCGGCTTGCCTCAGTGTACATCATCGGCGCTAGGTTACCAAAGGACGAGGCGCTTACGCAA
Organism: Chloroflexota bacterium; assembly: GCA_034432775.1. Taxonomy (GTDB): domain Bacteria; phylum Chloroflexota; class Chloroflexia; order DAOUBH01; family DAOUBH01; genus DAOUBH01. The sequence continues at coordinate 19,097 of DAOUBH010000018.1, read as the reverse complement.
TGGTAAGAAGGGGCTAGAAAGCGTAATGGAATTACGTTGCTAATACTACGTCATTATTTTTCAAAGATGTATCTACATTGTTATTCGACTTTCCATCCATAATGGAGGGCGATCTGGCGAACTACGGGGTGGTCTGTCACAAAGGTAGGCCTTATGTGAAGCGCTTTCACGGTGTCTATGAAGGCTTGGCGTCCCTCACCGCTCTCCAGCTCTTCCAGAGATGAGGCTGGAATCAAGAGGGTGACTTCAGGTAACGGAAGGTTCCACAACCGTTGTAAGAAGGTGGCGAGCTTGTCGCCCGGGGCTACGGAGAGCGTCACGCTGGAGCGTCGCCCCGTAGCCTTTGGGTAAGCGTATTCGATCACTATTTTGGCCACGGCGGCCGCTGGAATGGCTAATAGGAGGCCCAGAAGGCCGCCCACCGTGGCGCCAGCCATGGCCGAGAATATCACCAGTACGGGATGGAGATCTACCATTCGCCCAATTATGAGGGGGATCACCAGGTTATCCTCGGTCTGACGCAGGACGAAGTAGACCAGGGCTACCACGGCCGCCAGAGTTACAGGACTCCAGTTAAAGGGGGTGGACCCCTGCACTAAGGCAATAAGTACAGCGAAGGTCCCGGCTGTGATGGGGCCAATTATTGGAATGGTCTCGAGGATACCTGTAGTGATCCCGAGCAACAGTGCATACTTGACTTGCAGGGCCGTGAGGGCAATGGTTGTGGCGGCACTCATTATTCCTATTAACATTATCTGGCCGCGTACATAGAAGGAAAGGGTACGGTTGATGCGTGCCGCCAGGAACCGCAGATCGGGCTGCACCGTCTCCGGAACCAGATCAAGGATCGACCGGACCAGGTCGCGGCCTTGAAGCAACAGGTAGAAGGTCGTTACCAAATAGACAAAGGTCTTGATAATGAGCTCGGCTGCATGGAACACAGCGGGTATAGCTTCGCGGCTGGCTAAGTTAGCTACTTCAGCCATTAGGTTGTCGGTTGCCCGCTGCAAGACACGGACATCTATGGGAATGCCCAGGACGTCGAGGCTGTCGTAGGCTGAAAGGTAAGTGCGGATTTGCGCAAGAGTCCTCGGTGCTTCACGGGCCAGCTGGATCGTCTGATGGACCAAGATGGGTACGAGGACCACGATGAGCACTATTATGCCCGAGAGGAGTCCCACGAAGAGGGCGATGGCCACGTATCGATGGGAGATTCCTAGCCGCCCTTCAAGCCAAGCTGCAGCTGGATAGAGGACGTACGCGGTAATGGCCGCCAAGATGAAGGGTGTCAGGATCGACCGGACGAAATACAGGAATATTAGGACTAGTAGAAAAAGGGCAAAAGCCCATAACCGCGTCCGGGTCAAGGCTAGCATCCGGTGGAAAGGCTTACGGCTCCATCATATCACGCCGAAAGAAGGTTTGTGACGATATTCATTATCTTGCCGACAGATTGACCTCTGACTTATAATGTTACCCACCACAACAGGCACTCCGGTATCCTAATTTCGTCGCAGAACGCGCCGAGTGCTGTCAACAATCTACAATGGGACGGGGGGATCATGAACGAGACAACCTGGTTCAATGAGGGCGAAACGGGCTTTGCCGAGACCGTAGGTCCAGGGGACTTTCGTCGTCTCATGGACCGAGATCTCAAGGAGCCCAGGCGATTGAAGCGAGGTCAGATCGTCGAGGGCGTGGTGGCATCGGTGAGCCGTGATGAAATTCTAGTAGATATAGGATGCAAATCGGAGGGCGTGGTGCCGGCCAAAGAGTTTCAGACTCTTTCCCAGGAGGATCTGCTGACCCTTAAGCCGGGTACACCCATTTTGGTCCAGGTATTACGGCCTGAATTGGCCGAGAGCAGCGCTCTCCTCTCCATAGATCGTGCCCGGGGGGAGCAGGCCTGGCGTCAACTGGAAAGCGCATTCCGCGAAGGAGCCTTAGTGTCGGCGCGGGTGGTCGGATGCAATCGAGGTGGCCTTCTGGTGGATGTGTCCGGGCTTAGGGGATTTATACCCCATTCCCATGTACTTGGGCTCAGTGCCGATGAGGGACGTCGAGGAGAGGAGCTGAAAGCCATGGTAGGCACTGTGCTTGAGGTGAAAGTTCTGGAGATTTCTAGGTCAGATAACCGGCTAGTCCTCTCGCAGAAGCTTGCGGAGGAGGAGCTGAGGCGGGCTCGAAAACAGAGGTTGATTGACCAAATAACAGTAGGTGAAGTCCGGCGCGGTCGAGTTACAGGGATCAGGGACTTTGGCGTCTTCGTGGACATCGGAGGCGCTGACGGCATGGTGCATGTGTCTGAACTGTCCTGGGATCGGATAGATGATCCTGCTGGCGCCTTCAAGATCGGTGACGAAGTGGAGGTGCTGGTTACAGGCGTAGATCGGGAGAACGGGCGTATTTCGCTATCCATCAAGCGGACCAAGCCAGAGCCCTGGCAGGAAGTAGCCGGGCTCAGGGTGGGGGAGATCGTGGAGGTGGAGGTTACGCAGCTAACGAAGTTCGGCGCTTTCGCGCGTCTTCGGAGTGGGATAGAGGGTCTCGTACATATTTCGGAGCTTTCGGATAGACACATAGACCATCCCCGGCAGGTGGTAAAGCCGGGAGATCGCGTATGGGTTAAAATATTGAAGGTAGAACCCGAGCGGCGTAGGGTGTCCTTGAGCCTCAAGCAGGCCTTGGAGGAGGGCTCGGGGCTGGTCCTGGAAAGTCATCCACAGGGCAGGTCTTTATCCCAGGCCGAAGGGGGATTTCAACCGGGGGTTGACGCCGGCGGTGGTAATGGGTAGTAGAGTAGAAGTATAGAGGATAACCTGAGAGCAGTCGGCGCCACCGGCGAATCGACTGTAGGCCACGATGGTAGGTGATCGACATGTCTGACCGATTCGATAAATTCACAGAGCGGGCTCGAAAGGTTCTTACCTTGGCCCAGGAGGAAGCCCAGAGATTCAACCATAACTACATAGGTACCGAACACATCCTGCTTGGCTTGGTCAGGGAAGGTGATGGCGTGGCCGCAAGGGTCCTGGCCAGCATGGGGGTGGAACTCCACAAGGTGAGAAGTGCCGTTGAGTTCATAATCGGTCGCGGCGAAAGGACACCTACCGGAGAGATAGGCCTGACACCTAGAGCCAAGAAGGTTATTGAATTGGCTGTGGATGAGGCCAGGCGCCTGAACCACCACTACATTGGAACCGAGCACCTGTTGCTGGGTCTCGTTCGCGAAGGCGAAGGTATTGCGGCGGGTGTCTTGGAGAGCCTGGGCGTTAGCCTAGATAAGGTACGCGCACAGGTAATCCAGGTCCTGAATCAGAGCTCTGGATATGCGCAGCCTGCTAAGGCCGCTACCAAGACCCCCTATGCCGATGCCATGGGTATAGATCTGACCGAGGCCGCTCGACAGGGCAAGTTGGACCCGGTCATAGGCAGAACCAAGGAGATCGAACGGGTAATACAGATCTTGAGTCGTCGAACAAAGAACAATCCAGCCCTTATTGGAGAGCCTGGGGTGGGCAAGACGGCAATCGTGGAGGGGCTTGCCCAACGTATTGTGGCTGGGGACGTACCAGATAGCCTATTAGGTAAGCGGCTCCTGGCCCTGGACATCGGAGCGCTCATCGCAGGCACCAAGTACCGGGGTGAGTTCGAAGAGCGGCTGAAGAAGGTGGTTGCCGAAGTACGCGATACAGGGAGCATACTGTTCATCGATGAGCTTCATACCTTGGTGGGAGCTGGGGCTGCAGAAGGGGCCGTGGATGCGGCCAATATCCTGAAACCGGCCCTTTCGAGGGGTGAGCTACAGTGCATTGGCGCAACCACCCTCGACGACTATCGCAAGTACATAGAAAAGGATGCTGCTCTCGAAAGGCGTTTCCAGCCTATCTTGGTTGAGGAGCCCACAGTAGAACAGACCATAGAAATCCTCAAGGGTCTGCGGTCCAGGTATGAAGAGCACCACAAACTGACCATTTCGGACGAAGCCATAAAGGCGGCGGCCGAACTAGCGGCTCGGTATATTACCGACAGGTACTTGCCCGATAAGGCCATCGATCTACTGGACGAGGCATCTTCCAGGGTGAGGCTATACCGTTCCGGTGGACCCCCGAGCCTCAAGGAGGCCATGAAGGGATTGGATTCCCTTAGGCGCGAGAAGGAGGCTGCTATAAACGCCCAGCAGTTCGAACTGGCTGCCGACCTGAGGGACCGGGAAGACCGGTTGCGCGAGCGAATAAGCCGACTGGAAATGGAATGGCAGAACCAGCCTGAAGCGGAACGACCAGTTGTGACCGAGGACGACATTGCTGAGGTCGTTTCCATGTGGACAGGCATTCCTCTGGTCCGCATCGCCGGCGAAGAGAGCGAGCGGCTTCTGAGGATGGAGGAGGCACTCCATCAGCGGGTGATAGGGCAGGACGAGGCCATCAGCACCATAGCTAAGGCGGTGAGGAGGGCTCGCGCTGGATTGAAGGATCCTAAGCGGCCTATAGGTAGCTTCATATTCCTCGGGCCTACCGGTGTTGGGAAGACAGAACTTGCCAAAGCCTTGGCGGAGTTCATGTTTGGGAGCGAGGACCATCTCATCAAGATCGATATGTCGGAATTCATGGAACGACATAACGTTTCCAGATTGGTGGGAGCTCCCCCTGGATACATCGGGTACGAGGAAGGTGGACAGCTCACAGAGGCAGTGCGCCGCAAGAGCTATGCGGTGATCCTGTTGGACGAAATCGAAAAAGCGCATCCTGAAGCCTTCAACATGCTCCTTCAGATCCTTGAGGACGGCAACCTAGCGGATGCCAAAGGGCGGAAGGTCGATTTCAGGAATACCATCATAATCATGACTTCCAATATAGGGGCTGAGCTGATAACGCGAAGCACTACCCTGGGCTTCTCGCTCCGAACCGATGAGGCTAAGACAGCCCAACGCGAATATGAGGAGATGAAGGAGAAGGTTCTGGCTGAACTGAAGAAGACCTTCCGACCGGAATTCTTAAACCGCATAGATGCCGTCATCGTATTCCATGCGCTACAGAAGCACCATATCCGCCAGATAGTGGATCTCATGCTGAAACGGGTCAGACAACAACTTGCTGAGCATCGGATCGAACTGCAGGTCACGGATCAGGCTATGGACTATCTGGCAGAGAAAGGTTACGATCGACTCTTTGGTGCTCGGCCGCTGCGGCGTCTTATCCAAAATGTGGTCGAGGATCCTCTTGCCGAGGGGATGCTGGAGGGCAAGTTCCAGTCAGGCGGTCTGGTGGTTGTGGATGTGGAGGGCGGGGCAATCCAGCTCAAAGCTGGAGAACGTTTGGCCGCGGTGTAATATAATGTCGAGGTCAAGGGGCAGGGAGGCTCAGGGCGTGCCTCCCTGTTCGCGTTTTTAAGGAGGTACTATGCCTGAAGCTGAGCAAGCTAAGAGACGGGGCGAGAAATTCGTAGAGGTAGAGGAAAGGCCGGGCGAAGAGTTCGACTACCTTCACCTACGTATACCCGTTCCCCGACAGGTGATGCCGCCAGAGACACAAGAGCATGTCAGGGCTGCAGTCAGAGAGGTTATGTTGGCCTTTCGAAGCTTGCTGGATGAGGCCATCAAGAGGACAGAGCCAAAGCAGCCCAGGAAAGGAAAGACGGCCTCGGAGGAGAAGACAGCTTAGTGGGCAGGGTCAGGGATCGGGTAGTGTTCGTATGCCGCGAGTGTGGCTCTGAGAGCCCCAAGTGGCAGGGAAGATGTTTTTCGTGCGGGGCCTATAACAGCTTCGAAGAGGTGACTGCAGGATCGGCCCGTGTCCGCCTGTCGCCAGAGTCCCAGGCCGTGCCTATCACCCAAGTCCGTCTGGCGGCCCACGAGCGGATTCAGCTTCCACTGGCTGAGTTCAATCGTGTTCTGGGCGGAGGCTTCGTACCTGGAGAGGCGGTCCTTCTGGCGGGTGAGCCAGGCATGGGCAAGTCCACCTTGTTGTTGCAGGTGGCAGCCCTAGCGGCCCAGTCGTTGAATGTCCTGTATGCTTCTGGCGAGGAGTCTGCTGAGCAGGTACGCTTGCGGGCGGAGCGCCTTGCTGCCCTCAGCCCCAGACTTTATCTTGTTGCTACCACTTCGGTGCCCCACATAATCGAGGAGATGGGGAGGATAAGGCCAAGCCTTCTCATCGTAGACTCCATCCAGACGGTAGAACTCGATGATCTAGATCAGCCGGCCGGCAGTGTATCCCAGGTGAGAGAGGCCGCCAGCACTTTGGTCAGAGCCTGCAAGTCGAATGGGGCGGTGTTAGTCATGGTGGGCCATGTCACAAAAGAGGGTATGCTGGCCGGACCCAAAATTTTGGAGCATCTAGTCGATGCCGTTCTGTACCTCGAGGGCGACAAGCTGCACCAATTCAGGATCTTAAGGGCCACCAAGAACCGTTTCGGCTCAACCAACGAAGTGGGCATATTCGAGATGCAAGAGGAAGGCATGCAGGAGGTGACCGACCCATCATCGGCGTTCCTGGAGGACCGGAATCCCGAGGTGCCCGGGTCGGCTGTCGGAGTGGTAATGGAAGGCTCCCGGCCCCTGGTGTTTGAGGTGCAGGCCTTGGTGAGCCCCACGGTATACCCCATGCCCAAGAGAGAAGCGAACGGTTTTGATTTCCGAAGGTTTCAGATGTTGATGGCAGTGCTCACCCGAAGGCTGGGCATGCCGTTGGCAAACCAGGACGTGTATATAAATGTTACGGGAGGACTCAACGTATCGGATGCGGCAGCTGACCTGGCGGCGGCCATTGCTGTGGCATCAGCGGCACGGGATAGGGCTGTCGATCCTAAGCTGGCTGTGATCGGAGAGGTGACTCTTTCTGGCGAGCTCAGACGCCCTTTGCATCTGGAGAGGCGATTACATGAGGCCGCGAAGTTAGGATTCTCGGCCTGCCTCATCCCCAAGCCGAGGGGAAGCCCTTCGGTCAGGGGGATAGAAGTACTTGTAGCCAATGATTTAAGGTCGGCAGTAGATATTGCCTTGAGGCCTCAGCGGCGATAGAATCGGTGTGCTCAATTGGCCCATAGGAACCCCGATGTTGCGACAGGATGATCTGCTCGCCACCTGCTTCTGCTATGACCGGACTGTTGCTCGCCTTCCATAATAGAGGGGTCCTATCATGACAGCCCATGAGACTCTCCCTGTACTGCCACTGAAAAACATAGTCGCTTATCCTGGCAGTTTCCTGACGCTTCTGGTTGGCCGCTCGGCGTCGGTGAAGGCAGTTGAGGTTGCCGTGCGGTCCAGAGCCAAAAAATTGGTGATGATTGCCCAGAAGGATCCAACGATTGAGGAGCCAGAGCCCGCAGACTTGTACAACATGGGTACTATCGGCACCATCACTGAGTGCCACAATGACGATAGTGGCAATTTCGAAATTGGGGTGGAGGGGCTCAGTAGGGCTCGGGTGCTAGAGATCATTGCTGAGGACGGTCACCTGAAGGCCCGACTGAGGACCGAGCGAGACATTGAGCCAAAATCTAGGTCGGCGCAGACTTTGGTTACTCGGATATTAGAGAGTTTTTCCCGATTCGCTGAGCTAAACCAATCCTTACCGGCCGGTGCCTTGGAGAATGCCAGACAAGCGAGAACAGCTGGCACCATGGCGGACCTGGTGGCAAGTTATACGTTGAGGCGCGTGCAGGATCGCCAGAAGATACTCGAGGCAACGGATGTGCTGGAGCGGCTGGAGTCACTGCAAGCCCTCCTTGAGGAGGAGATAGAGGTCCTGGAAGTCGAAGAGCGCATCAGACAGAAGGTGCGGCGACAGGTCGACAGGAGTCAAAAGGAGTTCTGGCTTAGGGAACAGCTTAAGGCTATACACGAGGAGCTGGGCACTGATCTCGCGTCCGAAGTAGAGGAGTTGCGGCGTAAAGTCGACGCAAAGGGTTTGCCGAGTGAAGTGGCCGAGAAGGTTCTGCGCGAGATCAGCCGCCTTGAGCGGATGCCTCAGGTCTCCCCCGAAGGCACCGTGGTCAGGAGTTATGTAGACCTGGTATTATCGCTCCCCTGGCACGAGCGTTCCGAAGAAAGGCTCGACCTGTCTATAGCCAAGGAAGTCTTGGATCGTGACCACTATGGCCTGCAAGAAGTAAAAGAGCGTATTTTGGAGTTTCTGGCGGTTTATAGCCTTGTGGGCAGGGAGTCGCGCCCCGTCAAGGGGCCAATCCTCTGCTTCGTTGGTCCTCCCGGTGTAGGCAAGACATCTTTGGGCCAATCCATAGCAAGGGCGCTTAATAGACGGTTTGTAAGGATCAGTCTCGGCGGGATAAGGGATGAAGCTGAGATAAGGGGGCATCGGAGGACCTACGTTGGGGCCTTGCCCGGTCGAATCGTCCAGGCCATGCGGACGGCATCTACAGTCAATCCCGTGATAATGCTCGATGAAATCGATAAACTCGGGGCTGATTTCAGAGGTGACCCTGCCTCAGCCTTGCTAGAGGTGCTCGATCCTGAGCAGAACCATGGCTTCGTGGATCACTATTTAGAGGTTCCCTACGACCTCTCTCAAGTGATGTTTTTGACCACAGCTAATACGGTTCATACCATTCCCAAGGCGCTTCTCGACAGGATGGAAGTCATCGAAATAGGAGGTTATTCTGAGGACGAGAAGGTCCAGATAGCTAGACGTCACCTCCTTCCGAAACAATTGAGGGCTCATGGCATAGATCCGCGCTACGTGGAGATCTCGGAACGCATGTTCCGATACATTATCAATTACTATACCCATGAGGCCGGGGTCAGGGGTCTAGAGCGGCGGTTAGCTGCCATTTGTCGGAAAGCAGCCAAGCAGTTGGTAGAGGGCAGAACGGCGCGCATTCGTATAACCCCCCACAAACTGATCGAGTATCTGGGGCCGCCGAGACGCATCTATGATCGAAGGCCTTCCACCAGTCAGGTGGGTGTGGCGCTGGGAATGGCCTGGACCGAATATGGAGGTGATATCCTCCCGGTCGAAGTCATGGCTATACCAGGTAAGGGTCAGTTGATCACGACGGGGAGGCTGGGCGATATTTTGCAAGAGTCAGCACGGACCGCTCTTACCTACGCTAGGTCGCGGGCGGCGGGGTTAGGTATCCAACAAGACGCGTCTTTGACCCGAGACTTTCACATCCATTTGCCAGAAGGTGCCATCCCTAAGGATGGCCCCTCCGCTGGGGTGGCGATCGTCGTCGCCCTAATATCCAGCATGACCCAAAGGCCTGTTCGAAACGATGTGGCGATGACCGGCGAAGTCACCCTCACGGGAAGGATACTGCCAGTAGGGGGCCTCAAAGAGAAGATCTTGGCAGCACACCGCAGCGGCCTTCGTGAGGCCATCATACCAAAGGCCAATTTGCACGATCTGGCAGATCTGCCCCCTAGCGTCCGACGCGAGCTGAAATTTCACCTCGTGGAGACCGTTGACGAAGCCATTGGGTTGGCGTTGTTGCAGGGCGATCAGGGCGCGCCAGCGCAGTTTCTGTCGGCCGCGGACGAGGCATCGGCGTACGAGATCGGTAAGTAACGCCTCGCCCCCGGTTATCTACTTGGCTTGGAGGCCGGGGCCCAGTGGCGTGTCACCCACAGGAGGAGCAGACCCGACAGGAGCAGTATGCTTCCAGCTCCAAGGGTTCGCAGTCCCACCAGCATCACAGCTTGAAACCAGAAAGGTGGCGGAAACATACGTATCAAATAGTCAGTCCTTGGGTCTAGAAGCCAGAGGTCGTTGCTGAAAGACAGTAGGTGAAACTGGGTCCAGAACGCCTGGAAGTTCACTGTTGCTCCAAGGCCCATAACAACGACCGTGCCGATGGTCAGGAGCCCTCCGGCGACGGCGATCTTTGCGATCCAGCGCAGGCCTGCTAACCTGCGGAAGGCCACGGCCGCAGCGGCAATAACAAGCAGGCTTGCTAAGGCCAATTGTTGCACCATCCAGGCATTGGACATGAGGATTCTGACATCCTCAAGGTGCTGCTGCTCTTTCTGGTTGTAAAGCGGTGCCGACCGGCCGTCCTTCGTTATCTTAAGGGACACCGGAGGCCCACCATTGAGGAAGCTGAGTAGTTGATCCGTAGCTTCCTCCAGCTGGGATTGTGACATTCCCGTAGCAGCAGCCACCTGAAAGGTACGGTAGCCCCAGAGGTAGAATGACCGGTCCATGGCCAGCTGATGCACTACCGACAGGAGGCAGGCCACTGGGACAAGAACCGTTGCAAATACGCTAAGGAGCCCTTTGAGGGCTGAAACCATAGATGCTGATCCTCCGCGCTACGATTTTAAGCTAACAGGAGTGAGCTACCAACTTCCCTCGTTGATCCCACCTGGCGGGACCCTGGCGATCCCGGACACCGTAAGGTAAGCGAAGGGTGTCCCCTTGACGGCGACGAAAGGGCGTCTGATGCTTTAGGCCCTTTACGCTATCGGCGTTAGTGCGTATACTGGATGTTGCATGCAATGTTGGGGGTGATGTAATGTCGACGCCGATGGAACGCGCAGAGGCCGTGCCTGGCAGGGTGGTCCAGAAGTGGATGATGGAACCACGGGGCAGGTTGTCATTCACAGTAAAGAAGGGCCAGGTCGTGAGGGTCATCGATGTAGATGGCCAGCAGGTGGGAGATCTCGTGTGCTTCAACCAGCACGACACGTCGGAGAAGCTATCTACCAACAACACGGCGCTGCTTCAAGGTAACATCTATTTAACTACCGGGCACTCCCTTCTATCGGACAGGGCCAACAAGATGTTCACCATCATTGCTGACACCTGTGGGAGACACGATCTCCTGGCTGGTTCCTGCAGCGAGGGTACCAACTACGTGCGTTACGGCGTGAAAGGTACCCCCAACTGTCGGGACAACTTACGGATGGCCCTTGAGCCCTTCGGGATCCCCTTAAAGGAGATACCTTACAGCTTCAACATCTTTATGAACGTTCCCGTGGGAGAGGACGGAAGCATTAAGATAGTGGAGCCCATTTCGAAGCCGGGCGATTACATCGACCTGAAGGCGGAGATGGACCTTATCGTCGGTATTTCAAACTGCCCCCAGGAACGGAATCCGTGCAATGCTTATAACCCTACCCGCCTGGAGGTTATCGTTTACGAACCGGAATAGGCGGGTCGGCCCGGGCTGCCTGCCGGGCCAGTTTCAAAAAGGCTTCCTCGGCGGGACCTAAGGGTTTGGCGGCAGGGTAGATTACGTTGAGATCCCGGACGCACTCCCAGCCTAGGACGTTCAGCAACTTCAAGGTGCCCGCTGCCAGCTCGGAGGGTAGCGCATAGGCGGAAAGAGCACCGATACCGAGGTTGGCCGCGACGGCCTGTTTGACAGCTACGTTGCTCCCCAGCTCCATAGCCACCGGGATCTCAATGCCCAGTTTGGCCAGCGCCTGCAGGGCGTATCTGCGGGTGGCTGAACCATCTTCCCTCAAGATGAGCTTCTGACCACCGAGATCAGCAGGAGCAATGGCGTCCTTGGCTGAAAGTGGGTTCTCGGGTGATGCGAAGAGGACTATATGATCGGTTACGAACCTTTCTGCCCGCAGATTGGGGTCGTCGGGCCGGTCACCGACGAACCCTAAGTCCAGCTGGTGCCTTGCTACCCGTTGTACTATGGTAGTCGTGTTCGCTATCTCTAGCTTTATCTCTACGTCGGGGTACAGCCTGTGGAAATGGCCCATTATATTGGGGAGTACGAACTCACCGAGGGTCGTGCTGGCCCCAACAACGAGGCGACCGGCTCGGAGCCCCTTAAGGTTCTGGAGCGCATTATCCATCTCCTCCGCCAAGGCAAAGATCCGCTGAAGGTAGTCGTAGATAGTCTGGCCAGCAGGCGTGAGGGATATCCTCCTTCCTTTTCGGCTCAACAGTGGTATCCCGTACTCTGCTTCCAGCCCCTTCACCTGCAGCGACACTGCCGGTTGCGTAATCCCTAGCAATTCTGCGGCACGTGAGAAGTTGCCGGCCTTGGCCAGGGCGTAGAAGGCTCTCAATTTGTGGATCTGATGGGTAAATGACATTGGGGATTAACCTCTCAAAGTATCAAAAGCATTATAGCTTTCGGGGTGCATCCCAGATTGACGCATGGGGAGTGGAAGGCATAGAATGCAAGCATGATGGCCGGTGTTGCCAGGATTGCCTTCTTGCTAGTCAGCTATCTCATAGGTTCGCTTCCGATCGTTTTTGTGCTGGGGAAGCTTAAGGGTGTTGACCTTCGCCGGGTTGGCACCCGAAATGTGGGCGGGGGCAACTTGTGGCAGGTTGCTGGCCCCCTGTATGGGATATTGGGGGGACTCAGCGATGTGGCTAAGGGTGCCGTGCCGCCTCTGCTGGCAAGGAGGTTGGGCCTCAACGGCTGGACGGCGGCCCTGGGAGGGATCCTAGGCGTGGCAGGACAGTGTTGGCCCTTCTTCAATCGGATGAAGGGTGGACGTGGGGTCAGTGCCAGTCTTGGCATGCATTTAGTGATGGCGCCCAGGGAATTCTCGGTGGCATCAGTGCCTATGGTGGTGGCCCTGTTGGCAAGAAATCTGCCCCTTCTCATGCGGTGGGATCTACCTCTCCGGGAACGGCTTAAAGCCAGAGGTCCCAGAACGCGAATGGTGCCCTTAGCTGTGTTGTCGGGCTTGGCCGTGATGCCAGTGCTCACTTTTAAGCGGCGGCAGCCACCATATGTGATTTTTGCGTCTGTGGCTGATCTACTTCTCGTGCTCATAAGGCGCCTGACGGCCGATCTGGGACAGGATGTGGCCAGAGGTTTGCCTCTACGGCGCACGGCGCTTTATAGACTGCTCTACGATCGCCCGTATGGCGCGTAGGTACCTCTTGCTTCTTATCCCCCTCGGGGCCTTCTTATTTCACGCCCTCTATCTGTGGGGGTACACCACTGATGATGCAGGGATAAGCTTCACTTACGCCAGAAACCTCATCCAAGGGCATGGTCTGGTCCTTAACCCGGGCGAGGCCCCGGTAGAGGGGTACTCCAACCCTCTCTGGACCTTCTTGCTGGCCTTGGCTATGGGTTTGGGGATAGGCCCGGTGGGGGCCTCGAAGCTCATGGGCATTGTCTTCTCGGGTGCCACCGTGGTTCTGCTCCCTGTCGTCGCTGCCGATTTTTTTGGCAGCAGACCTTTCATGGCCAGGATACTATCGCCCCTGGCGCTAGCGGGTAGCACTCCCTTCGTTCTGTGGACGGTTGGCGGCCTTGAAAACTCCCTTATGGGGTTTCTGTTGCTTGTGGCTTTGTGGCGGACCGTGCTGGAGCTGCGAAGTCGTAGTTTCCCGTTGTCGGCAGTGCTGTACTTTCTGATAGCTATTACTAGGCCTGAGGGGGCCCTGTTCTTCGGCTTTACAGCGGTGGTACGTTTCTGGTCTGCTCTACACGGCTGTCGGTGGGTCCAATATTTGAAATGGGTTTCAATCTTTGGCATCTTGTTCGCGGTGTACCACGCTTGGCACTATCTGTATTTCGGGGACATTGTCCCAAATACGTATTACGCTAAGGGCCGCAACATTGGACTGGATCAGTTAACGACGTGGGGTAGCCAGGGATGGGACTATATTCTCTCGTGGGGACGTACGTATGCAGGGTGGACTCTGGCATTAGGGCTCCCATTTCTGCTGTCTCAGCGCCACAGGTTCGCTGGGATACTGCTGTTGGGGCATATAGCCGTGGGGCTGACGGCTACCGTCTACGTAGGGGGCGACTGGATGCAGGAGTTCAGATTCCTAAGCCATTTGCTTCCCCTCGTATACCTTACAGCCCAGGAGGGACTGCTTGCTGTTGCTCAGTGGGTGAACAAAATACTCCCGGCGCCCATGACCTCAGGACTGGCTTTAGGGTCCGGTCTCCTTTTATTGGTGCTCTGGTGCCTCCCTTCCTCTTCTAGGTCACCCTACGTTTTGGAGCACCCGTTGGTTCCCCTGGCCAAGGTGAGGGATAGGGCCCTGTACTTCCGGCAACTGGCCTCCGAGGCTGGACTTTTAGGCTCTGCTTCCTATGCAGATGTAGATTTGGGTGCCACGTCTTACTTCTCCGGCCTACGGATGGTGGACCTAGGTGGCTTGGCTGACCCGGTCTTGGCCAGGTCCAAATTTGACCGCAAGGTCATCAGACGATACGTGTTCGAGGAACGGAAGCCTACGTTCATCCACATCCATGGTGTGTGGCTTGGAAGGCTAGGGTTCATGCAGATGCCGGAACTGAAACGAGACTACCTGTTGTTACGCAGCTACGTCGACAGTGAAGGCCAGAACTTCGATCTCGTGAGGCGTGAAGTGCTGCTGGCAGTTGAGCCACCTGGTTACCGCTGGGATCTCAAAGCTGGGGCAATCCAGATATACGGTTATGACTGGAAGACGTCCGAGGGATCCTGTCAAATCGACCTGTTGTGGCGTGCTTCCGAACGTCCCCGTTCCTTTTACGCAGTGACATGGATGTTGCATGTAGATGGAGACCAAGTTGCCGCAGGAAGCAGGCCGTTGCTATATGGCTGGCTACGAGAGCAGGACTGGGATATAGGGCAGGGGTATCGGGATTCAATTGTGCTACCGTGCTTCAGTGGACCAGGCCTGCTGACAGTGAGGATCTCGGGCGACCGACAGGCGTCTGGTCAGATACTTCTCGGACAACGGTGAGAAGGCTGCAAACGCCGCAGCTAACACCTGGTTTAGGTTTTAAACGGGTCGAGAATGTGGCCAAACCTTTCACGAACCAAAGTGCGCACCTCGGCTCCCGACTTCAGGACCATAGCCTCCCGTGCGACTACCCTGGCTTCGGACACCGTTGCTCTCCGTACAATGGCTTTTACAGTCGGGACTGAAGTTGGGACTACGCTTAACTCGTCTAGTCCAAGGCCGATCAGCAGTGGTACCGCCTCGGGGATAGCCGCCATCTCTCCGCACATGCCAACCCAACGGCCAGCCTCATGTGCCGCGTGGACGCTCTGGTGTATAGTTCTCAGAACTGCCGGGTGCAGCGGATCGTATATCGAGGCAACCGCTGGGTTACCCCGCTCGGCGGCCATGAGATACTGAACCATGTCGTTGGTTCCCAAGCTGAAGAAGCCCACGCGGCGTGCCAGACGATCTGCCATGATAGCGGCGGACGGCACTTCTAGCATTATACCGACATCCACAGATACGGGTGTTTTAAGCTCTCTGCTCACCTCTGCTCTGACCGACTCGAAGAGGGTGAGAGCAGCGTCGAGCTCTTCTTCGGTAGCTACCATGGGGAACATGATTTTAAGGCGGCCTTCGCTGGCGGCCCTCAAGATAGCGCGCAGCTGGACCTTGAAAAGCTCAGGGTATGCCAATGAGAATCTCAGCCCCCGGAGACCAAGGAAGGGATTGGCTTCCTTGGGAAAACTGACATAGCTGGGCGGTTTGTCGCCTCCCACATCTAACGTTCGGATGATGACCTCGTTAGGGTACGAAGCGCGAAGCACTGCGGCGTAGAGAGCGAGCTGCTCATCCTCGGTAGGTGGATGGTTTCGGTCGAGGAACAGGAACTCAGTGCGGAGGAGGCCAATGCCTTCAGCCCCGAGCATTTTGGCGGCATGGGCATCGGCAGCGTTGGCTGCATTGGCCGCTACGATTATCTTCCGTCCGTCCCGTGTGACGGACGGAAGGCGTCGCTCTCGTCGTTCCAGTTTGACCCTTTGAAGCCACTGTGTGCGTCGTGCCTCCATATGGGCGAGGCCCTCGGTATCGGGCTCTACCGCCACGAAGCCAGCGCTGGCGTCCATGGCTAACAACATGCCTTCGGGCACTGTCAGGATCTCAGGACCTAGGCCCACCAGCATGGGGATGTTGAGAGATCTGGCCAGCAGAGCAGCGTGGGAAGTGGGTCCACCTCCGGCAGAACAGATTCCCCTAATTTTGCGGCGTGGTAAGGTAAAGACCAGCGAGGGCGAAAGTTCCTGGATCACGAGGAGCCCCGACCTGCCGGGAAAGGCAGCCTCGTGCGGCGCACCTATAAGCGTGCTGAGAACCCGATCCCGCAGATCTTCGATGTCCACTGCCCTCGCGCGGAGCACAGGGCTTTGGGCATTGCGGTACTCGGTTGCCAAAGCTGTAAGCTCCTGTTCCCAGGCAGATGCTGCTGGCCGTTTCTGTTCGTAGATGCTGCATCTGACCCTGTCCAGCAGGTCAGGGTCCTGCAGGATTGTGCGTTGTACCTCGAAGATGGCTGCCGAGTAGGGTCCCAATTCTTGACGCACCGACTGGGCCACATCCAGCAATTGTTTTGAGGACAGGGCGAGGGCCTCTTCCAACTTTTGCATTTCCGCCTCAGGGGCTGTGGGAGAGGTCATGTGGCGCAGGTGGGGACGTTTGGGTCGGAAGTACACTGCAGGCCCTATGGCGATGCCGGGCGATCCTGTCAGCCCGGCAATAACGAGCCTCGCCTTTCCCGCCGGTAGCGTTGCGGCAGGTGGCTTGGTAGCCTCATCGGGTCGGACGGTTGACTCGCCGAAGCCAGAGTTAATCAGGGCGGCCAGAGCTTCGACAGCAGCGCGGGCCTGGGGCCCTGTAGCTTCAATTAGCAGCTCATGGCCTTGTTGGGCATCTAGCAAGGTGATGCTGTTGAGGCTCCTACCGTTCGCCCATCCTGTGTTACGGGTGAGGTTCCGGACCCTCACCGTGGCCTGGAATTCCCCTGCCTGCTGGACAAAAAGCGCGGCCGGGCGTGCATGGAGGCCCATGACATTCCGCACAGTTGCCCTAATCTGAACCGAGGTCGCACCGGTCTTGTCTTGATTTACAGCCTGGGGGATAGTGGGCTGTTGAGGTTCAAGCTGGTGCCTTTTCGCCTGAAGCGCGGTGCTGGCTTCATCTGCAACTTCGTCTATGCTGGCCCCAGCTGCTATGAGCGCAGCGGCAGCTACGGCTCCTTCTACTAGGGGTGCAGCAGACAGCCTTACGCACTTACGTTCCTCTGGGCTTAGGCGTTCCAGGGCCATCTCGGCGCCCAGGACTGCGCTACCCAGATCCATAAGCACTAAGACGCCGTCTTGGCTCCATACGGACTGGATGGCAGCAAGGATCCTATCGGGGTTGGTACCAATTGTATTGTTGTCCACCCCACCTGCTGTGGCTATGGGCACCTTACCTTGACCTATCTGGTCCACCAAAGCCCTTATGCCCTCGGCCAGGATGTGACTGTGGGAAACTACAACGAGGCCTATCATTGATCACCAATCACCGTAACGAGATCGATCTCTATTTAGGACTTCTCCGAAGATGCGAGTTCTGTTTTGGGCAGCTGTGAACGGCCAAGGGCTGTGAAAAGTGCCCACCTGCGGATACGACCTATAGCGCCAGCTGGGTCTACAGCCTGGGGGCATACTTCCGTACACTGGTAGGCGTTGCGGCATCTCCAGACCCCACCCTTCCCCAAGGCCAATTCAAGAGCAGCCTGAGGGTCGAGGCCTCTGGGCTCTGAAAGTATCCTTTCAGCAGCAGCTAGAACCGCCGGGCCAAGATAACCCGGATCTATAGCCGAGATGGGACAGGCAGAAACGCAAAGTCCACACTCTATGCAGCTCTCAAAACGCTGGTGGGCTGTGTCATCCTCGGAAGTCGAGCGTGTGAGAGGAGCCCCCAACTCTGCCATTCTAGTCATCAGACCCGTGACGTCGACCACTAAATCTCCGACCCAGGGAAAGTTGCGGAGCGGTTCCAGGATTATGGGCTTTCCAAGGGGGAGAGCGGACAGCGGCGTTACGCAGGGTAGGCGTTCTACACCGTTAATTCTTATCCCGCATGTGCCACAAGATGCATGGTGACAGGCATGGCGAAATAACAACCTTGGCTCCTTCTCCTTCCACACCTTCTCGATGGCATCTATGACGTAGGCATCCTCCGACACCTGAACATCGTACTCATTGAAGTACGATGTTAAACCTGGCCTCCCACGCCAGATACGTAAGCGGACTGAGCGGACAGCCCCCATGGTTTAGACCCCCATGTTCCTGACTAGGCTGTAGAAATCTCTGTGCGACAGCAGGGGCGTGGTTGCGGTGCGGCATGGAGCTTCTATGCCCAACTTGCAGCATACTACGTCGGCAAGCTTTTCGGCCATAGCCCTGGCTGTGGTGGTCTTACCGCCGGATATGGTGATGAAGCCGTCTACCCCTTCGTGGGCGTGGTCGAAACACTCAAAAGTGCGGCTAAGCTCCCGTCCTCGATCTGTGCCCTTGGCGAATCTTGTTCCCACCAGAGGCCTGGCCACGGCGAATATGCCTCGCACCTGAGCTGTGGCAAAGCCAGGAATCAGTCTTTCTCCGCAGTTCATGAGCAGCTCGACATGTTCCTGCGGTATTTGGATAAAATCAGGGTCATCGACAGTCCAGGACGTTGTACCCACAATGGAGGTGGTACGTTGGGGCACAACGATATCGCCATCGCCCGGGAGGTTCAGGCGGTTTATTACCATGTTTGTGAATCGCTTTCCGACCGCGACCATTACGCCCGGTGAAGGGACCAACGGTACGTGGACCCCTGCCAGAGAGGCTATTTTGCCGGCCCAGGGCCCTGCGGCGTTAACCACTACGTCGCATCCGATGGTTTCTTCTCGCCCTGCGATCCTGTCGAACACGCGTACACCCGTCACGGCCCCACCGTTGAGTTCTACGCCAACGACCTCCGTGTATCTTCTCACCACCGCACCGTTGCTGATGGCCGTAGCAAGGAACTGCAGGCAGAATCGTAAAGGCTCGTAAACACCGTCCGGAACGCGGACCGCTGCCAGGATACGCGGGTTTAGTCTAGGTTCAAGCTGAAGGGCCTGCTGAGGGGTGAGCTCACGAGCCGGTATCCCACAGTTTTCACACGCGTCCAGGAACGTCTGTTTGAAGGCCAGGTCCTCATCGTCGAGTGCGACGAAGAGCCCGTCATTGAGTTCGAAGCTGCCGGGCATAATGCGGCGCAAGGTGATGTTCTCCTGGATGCACTCGATGGCAGACTCGGGGTCCTTTACAGCGTATCGGCCGCCCGAGTGCAGCAAGCAGTGATTGCGCCCCGTGGTTCCGGAAGCTACCTCGCCCCGCTCCACCACCGTGACCCTCAGGCCGCGCAGTGCCAGGTCGTGGGCGCAGGCCG
>DAOUBH010000017.1:0-199555 GCA_034432775.1 Chloroflexota bacterium | reverse complement strand
TCGCCCTCTCGTAGATCCCCGCATCTCTCCAGTTGGCCCGAGCCCTGAACTCCTCGCTCGGCCTGTACCTCCTCTCCTCCCTCAAAAGCGCCGATATGGGTACCTGATTTACCTCCTCTTTCATGGCCAACCTCCAAAAGAATAGTGTGGCAGGGCCACGGTGGCCCTGCCAGCTTTAGCTCCTCTTATAGCCAATGCAGTTGTCAATGATTTCCACCACTCCATAGCTTCTAAAGTGGCCTAATAGGGAGGACCGCTCTCGAAAACCTCCCCGGGGCTGGCTCCTCTTACTCTTCACCCCCAGCCACAGGCTTGGCTTCTGGCAGCACCATCTCGCCTACAGGAACCCTCAGCTGGTCCACCATGTCCTGGATGTACTTGGGCGACGGAGCCGTCAGCAAGCTTACCACTATCTGTAGACCGAAGTTAGCCGCCATGCCGAAGATGCCAGCCGATAGATGCGACAGGCCTAGCACTGTGATCCGAGGATCCACGTAGTTGGCCACCATGTAGGCGACACAGGTAACTAGTCCACCTACCATGCCCGCAATGGCGCCCGCCCCGTTGGCACGCTTCCAGAAAATACCGAGCAGCACAACGGGGAAGAAGGTAGAAGCCGCGAGCGAGAAGGCCCACGCTACCATCTGCACTATGAGAGCCAGCCGCGGCAAAGCAGCCAGTGCTGCAGCCACTGCCGCCACAAGGATCATCACACGGCTGAAAAGGAACCGCCTTCCATAGGAAGCGTTGGGATTGATGAGCTTGGCGTAAATGTCGTGGGAGACAGCCGTGGCTATCACCAGCAACAGGCCATCAGCAGTGGAGAGGGCCGCAGCTAAGCCTCCAGCTGCCACCAGCGCTGCAATGGTGTAGGGCAGTCCGGCTATCTCGGGCGTGGCCAGCACTACTATATCTCCTACGATCTGAAGCTCGTTGAATTGCAAAATGCCGTCCTTGTTCAGGTCATTGATGGCTAAGAGTCCCGTCTTCGACCAGTTGGCAACCCACGCGGGAAGGTTGGCAATGGGCTGACCCACTACGTGGCTGA
This sequence comes from Chloroflexota bacterium, assembly GCA_034432775.1. Taxonomy (GTDB): domain Bacteria; phylum Chloroflexota; class Chloroflexia; order DAOUBH01; family DAOUBH01; genus DAOUBH01. The sequence goes on along the minus strand of DAOUBH010000017.1, from coordinate 198,507 downwards.
GGACCTCCCAACGGGAGAAGGCAGCATAGGCCGGCGCGGTAAAGTACAGCAGGAATATGAAGAACAGCGACCAACCCACACTGATGCGGGCCTGCTTCGGATCAGGCACAGTGTAGTACCTGATAAGTATGTGAGGCAAGCCCGCCGTACCGGCCATGAGGCAGAAGGTCAGAGCGATAAACTCCCAAGGATATCCCACCCAGTCCTTGTTGGTTATAGCAGGGGGAGGATTTATGCCCAGCTGCTTGAAGCTGGCCACCGCAGAAGCATTGGAAAGCACTTGCTTGAAGGGCTCAACGTAGGAGGAGATGTTCATCGACCTCTCTATGCTCACTATCTCGTTGAGGGCCCGACCATACATCAGCTCGGATATGGGGACCCCGGTGAACCTCGTGGATAGCACAGTAACTGGCACCAGGTAAGCGATGATAAGGATGACGTACTGAGCTACCTGCGTCCACGTAATTGATTTCATGCCTCCCAGGAAGGAGCAAACCAGAACCCCTGCTAGGCCAAGGAACACGCCCACCTCGAAGGGCACGCCCACGAAGCGGCTCATAATTATGCCCACACCGGTGACCTGTGCCGTGACGTAAGTGAAGGAGGCGATTATGGCACATATGGCGCCCACCAGCCTGGCCACCTTGCCCTTCTCGGCAAATCGTGTGGCTACAAAGTCAGGTATGGTGTACTGCCCAAACTTCCGAATGTACGGAGCAAAGAGCAAGGCCAGAAGCACGTAGCCGCCAGTCCATCCCATGATGTAGGCCAGGCCATCGTAACCCAACAGCCATAGGCTGCCGGCCATGGAGATGAAGGAGGCAGCACTCATCCAGTCGGCGCCCGTGGCCATGCCGTTGAAGAAGGCCGGAACCCTACGGCCAGCTACATAGTACTCGTCGAGCCTCCGAGTGAAGTTAAGAATCCCCACCACGGCGTATAGGCCCAGTGTAACCAGCAGGAAGGCCCATCCAATGACCGGCCTCGGTAACCCAGCCCCTACTTCCAGCAGACCCATACCGAAAGAGAAGAGTATAAACCCTATCGTAAACGCACCGTATATCTTAAAAAGCCTGCCCTGAAAGACACTTACTTCCTTTTTCGAGACCGAGTAGCCCCCTTGTGACATCTCTTGCTACTCCTCCTCTTCAAATCCGTACTTTTTGTCGATGACTCGGTTCATTACCAGGGCATAGATGAAAATGAGGACGACAAATATCACCAACGACCCCTGGCTGGATAGATAGTAGCCCAGAGGGAAGCCGGTAAGTATGTGGATGTTATTGAGGGCCTTAGCAAAGGGCGGATGAAGGTATGCAGCAACAAACCATACAATGAGGAGGACAGTGATGAGACGGGTATTGGCCCGCCAGTAGGCTTTGAGCTTCTCCTCACGTTCGCCCGGAGGATCCGATCTAGCCATCTCTCTTCTCCTTTCTCATGCTTCAAATAAAAGGGGAATGTAGCCCGGCAAGGTGGCGCCAAACCTAGCCTAGAAACAAGCTTAAGGGATGATCCTCCCGCAATGGAACAATTGATCGGCAAGGCGCACAAACTTCACACTAAAATGCATTGTCTTGAGGGTGAACAGTTGGTCCGATAGGGTGGAACACAAGTGCCAGTGACCCAGTTACACGGTCCGTCGACCGAAGGGCCTCCGACAAAAGGGAGACGGCACTGCTGCTAGACTGCACGACGAGCCGACCGGTGTACGGAAAGCTCCCCTGAGGGCGAGGAGCCCTTCACAACCCGAGGAGGGCCTTGAGACTCCTCACATGGCTGCGGCTAACTGTGATCTCCGAGTTCCTGGCATCGCTAAGTCTGAGGAGGTATGCTCCGTTAAAGTAAGGACATATCTCCGTAACCTTTCGGAGGTTGACTATGAAGGACCTATGTACCCTGAGGAAGATGGGGTTGGGCAGGCGCTGTTCCAGTTCATTGAGGGAAAACCTCGCAGGAAAAACCTGATCAAAGGTATGCACATAGACGATGTCATCTCGCGCCTCAGCGTAGAAGATGTCGGAAAGATCCAACAGCATGGTTCTGCCGCGGCATTCCACTGGAAGCCTATCCAATTTCACTTGGATCTCGGCGTTATCTTGGCCCCTGGCCTGTGTACCTTTGAGCCGTTGAAGGGTCTCCTCCAGCCTCTCCGGGCTGACAGGTTTCATCAGATAATCTACAGCCCGAAGATCAAAGGCCCTGAGAGCATACTCATCGTAAGCCGTGACAAAGACCACCTGGGGTGGATTGTCGAAGCGACGCACTATTTCCACCATCTCGAGGCCGGAAAGCCCTGGCATCTGAATGTCGGCGAAGATGGCCCGGTAGTTCCGCTGCCGCATGAGCCTCAGTGCATCCACGGAATTCAAAGCCGTATCTATCTCTATCCCTGGCTCAGCCTGTCGGAGGAGGAAGCTCAGCTCCTCAACGGCAGGTTCTTCGTCGTCCACAACCAGTACTCTCCACATGTATCTGACCTCCTTACACTGCCCTGACCCCAACCTTGTACTTAGGTATGCTGAAGCTCACGCGACACCCTTCCCCTGGCCTCGTATCGATCTCAAGGCCATAGCCAGGTCCATAGACGCCCCGGAGCCTCTCGTGGACGTTGGCGAGCCCTATGCCGTATGGCCCCTTGTGCGGCTGATCCAGGATCTGTCTGGCAAGGGCTGTATCCATGCCAACCCCATCGTCCTCCACTGAAATCCAGCACTCGTTGCCCCGATCCTCTGCGATGACAGCCACCCGCCCAGGTCCCATCTTCCTGCTCAGCCCGTGCCTTACGGCATTCTCCACAAGTGGTTGCAGCACCAGCGTTGGCACCACCGTGGATAAGACTTCCGGTGAAACTCTGTAGACCACATTCAGCCTCTCCCCGAAGCGCGCCTTCTCGAAGGTCAAGTATTGATGTACGTACTCCAGCTCCTGCGCTAAGGTGCTGAACTCGCGCTTCCGGCGGAAGGTCTGCCGAAGGAATTCCGCAAAGTCTGTAAGCAGTTGCCTGGCCGTTTCGGGCTCCGTTCTGATGAAGGAGACTATGGTGTTCAGGGTGTTGTAGATGAAATGGGGCGAGATCTGGGCCTGCAGAGCAGCCAACTCGGCTTTGGCCAGGCGGGCCGCCTTGCGGTCGAGCTCCGACATGTCCATCTGCAGGCTCATAAGGTGCGCCAAGGCTGTCACCGTCTTCACTTTGCCAGTAGTAATGGGCTGGCGCTCGTTGAAGAAGACAACCAGACATCCTACCACCTTGCGATGCATCGAGAGGGGTAGGGCCACGGCCGACTCCAGAGGACATTCCGGATGGGAACAGCCCACATCGGCCCTGGACCGCGCCACCAGTGGCCGCCCATTTCGAAGGATCTCCGCCGCCAATCTAGTAAGTGGTCGTCCACCTATCTCGTGGTGGTCTGCCCCCTCGCCAACATGGGCCAGGATAACACGACCTCCTACGATCGCCACAGCGGCCGGCTGAAGAAAGTCGTAGATGAGCTCGGCCGTTCGAGCAGCCGTCATCCTGTTAAGACCTTGCCTCAAGTACGGCAGGGTGCGGTTCGCCAGGGAAAGGGTTTCGAAGATAGCCTGCTCCCTGCCGGTTGCCGTTGTACGTTGATGGGTCAGCAACACGTAGCCCACGATAAGCGCTACTACCCCAGTGACAGCCAGCTCCGATGCAACCAGTGTTAAAAGCGATACTCCCTGGTCCATGTCTGCTATTCGGCTATATACTCTGTCCTGATGCCCGACGATTCTGGCACGTGCATTTGTAGCATCTTCAGATTTATATCCGCCGGCACCTGCCGCCGGGTAAGCAGCGAGCCAACTATCATAGCCATAAACGAGGTGGGCACTGTCCATATGGCAGGCTGGGCCAGGAGAGTAGGCAGCAGGGCCTGATGAGCACTGTCGCCACCCGAGACCATGGTGACCAAAATGGACAGCGACGACAAGCTGCCGCCCAACACCACGCCAGCCAAGGCACCGACCGCGGTGAGTCCCCTCCACCAAATGCCCAGGGTCATGAGGGGGAAGAAGGCACTGGCAGCTATCGCAAAGGCCCAGCCTACCAGCATGTTTATGTGGAAGCGTCCAATGGTCAGTCCCAGCCCCATGGCTATGGCCCCGGCCATGAGAGCAGCAAACTTGAAGGCCTGAAGCCTCTCATAATGGGTAGCTGCTGGCTTAAGCATTCGGGCGTATATGTCGTGAGCTATTGCCCCCGAAACCGCCACCAGAAGGCCCGAACTGGTCGACATGAAGGCAGCGAAGGCCCCGGCGGCTGTAACAGCCTGCAATATCTCCCCCAACAGGGGATCCGGCAGGCGGCGGGGCAATTCCAACAACAGGGCATCGGTCCGCCCCGATACGTACAGGTCAGGCGCATGGACCCTCCCCATAAGACCCAAGATGGGCGGAAACAGGTAGAAGGCCCCTATCATGGCCAGCACTACAAGCGTGGTCTGCCGTGCGGCCTGGCCGTCTCTATTGGTGTAAAACCTCACCAGGATGTGGGGTAGGCCTGCGGTTCCCAGCACCGTAGCCGTTATCAACGAGTATGCTCCAAGAAGCGGATAGCCCTGTTGCTGCAAGAGATTTCCCAGAGGCTGAGCCCACTCCCGCCCCGGGGCACTGCCTGCCTCGATCGCCCTTGCCAATTCTGGAGAAGGTGAAACAGTAGCCAAATACCAATTGGAGGAATATCCTCCGAAATAGGCCATAAGCACGAAGACAGGCACCGAAATGGCGAAGGACTTGATCCAGAACTGGAATGCCTGCACGAAGGTTATACCCCTCATGCCTCCCAGGGCGACATTTAGGGTTATTATGCCTCCCACCACCACCACGCCGACCCAGTAGGGCATGCCAGTGATGGTACTTACAGTCAGACCGGCTCCTTTCATCTGGGGCAGCATATAGAAGATGCCTATCACCAGCACGAAAAATGCAGCCACTTTCCTCAGCAGCGGCGAATGAAAACGTCCCTCTGCAAAGTCAGGTATGGTGTAGGCACCGAAGCGCCTCAGCGGGGCCGCCACGAAGAGCAGGAGGAAGAGGTAACCAGCAGTGTAACCCACAGGGTACCAAAGCACATCGGCGCCAAAGGTCATCACCATACCAGCGATGCCGAGGAAAGACGCCGCGCTAAGGTACTCCCCCGATATGGCCGAAGCGTTCATGGCCGGGCCTACCGACCTAGCCGCCACATAGATGTCCCGGGTGGTGCGCACCAGCCGGGTTGCGTACATGCCCACCACAACGGTCGCCACAGCTACAGCGATGAAGGAAGCTAAGGGCAGCCAGTGCACGATAACACCTACCTCAGCAAACGCGTGAAGTCATCCTCGCGACGCTTGGCAGCCCTGATGTAGTAAGCTGCCAGCAACCACAGGAGCGGGTACATCAGCACAGCCAGCATAAGCCAGTGGAAGGGTAGGCCCAGGACCTCCACGTTCCCCAGCTCCGGCCAGATAGCGTAAATCAGGGGCATCCCCAATAGCACCGAAAGGAATACCCCAGCCACGCTCAAACTCAGCGATAACTGCCGGCGAACCAAGTCCTCCAGGAAGATCTCGCCGTAAGATGTCTGTTCTGCAATCTCTTGGAGGGCTGTGTCTATCTGGAACTGCTCGACATCCTCCAGCTCCAGGGCCTCTTCGAGGAGGGCTGCATCGTCGGGAGGAGACGCATCGTAGTTGTACAGGTCTTCGATATCAAGGTCCGAAGGTGGGTCCGTCCACCCAGGCCTGCCCATAGTATGTAGCCTCTCTCTTGCACCCAGCTACAATCAAACCCTAGGACGACAGGCACGGAAAGTTTATGCCCATTATAGGACGGCCATAACACCCATGTAAAGGGATCTGGGTGAACTTCGCCCTCCTTTGGACACTATGCATTCAGCGTGCATACAGGCCCTTTATGCTCCAGAGCCTAACCCTTGGCACAGCCAACACAATCTCGCCCGGCCGCGAGGCCGATACAGAAACTTCGGCTCCCCCCATCAGCTAGCAGATAGCTGGCCTTGTACTTTCGGTTCAACCCTCTCTCCTCGGGGATCGAGGATGCCGATGCCGAGCTCTCGAGCAGCAGCATCAGCTTCGCTGTAAACGTTGGTGCCGAAAGCGTAGGCTACATATGGCCCTTCTACGCCTTCGGCCCTGAGGCGCTCCAGGAACGCAGCGTCCTGTAGCCGACGATTCCACTCGAGGATTTCCCGCCGTCTCAGCCTGAGCTTTGCCTCCACCAAAGCCCAGAGCTGTCTCCCCTCTGCATCCTCCACAGGAGCTACCACATCCACCTCTCCGTCCACAGCCAGGGCATAGGGGTCTTCCGAAAGCTTCCATCCCTTCTGGCGCAGGCTGTACCGCAGAGAGTCCTCACCATCGTTTTCTACTCCGACCCCGATAAGATTTGCCAGAGAGCCAACCTGCCGCTGCAGCTCCCTTACGGCCACCTCGAGGCTGTCCACCCGCTCTTCGGTACGCCGCTGGGCCTCCGCCAGGGCCTCAATAGCAGCGTCAGTACGTCTGTGAGCCTCAGCTAAAGCTTCCACAGCAGCATCGGTACGCCGCTGAGCTTCCGCCAGGGCCTCCACAGCGGTTTCCAGGCGCCCTATCCTCTCTTCGGCCCTCCGCTGGGCTTCCGCCAGGGCCTCGAAGCGCCTGTCCACCTCCACTCGGAAGGCCGAGAACTCGTCATAGTGCCGCCGATGCGCTTCCATCAGTTCGGCGAAGCGCCTTTCCACAACGCCAGGGAGCTGTAGAAGCTCTTCCGAAAGGAGTACAGCCCTGAGCTGCTCCTTCCACTCGGGGTGCTGTTTCAACAGTTCGACAAGCTTGGAGAGATCGCCAGCTGTTATGGACACGCTATCCTGCTCCTCCTGAGCCCATTGTATCAAAACCAGCTTCTATTCTGATAGAAAGACGCCGTCACGACCCCGATGCTCCCAGCACACCTCACAGCGGCCTGGGCGGCGACGAAGCTCCAGGCCCGCCTCGGCAACGGCCCTCGTTCAGGCATGTGCCAGTCAGACCTCGGTGCCGGTCTGAAAACAGCAAAGGCGCCCAACGGATGGATCCGTTGGGCGCCCGCCTTCCCGAAACTGTAGCTAACTAGGCCCTGCGCCTGCGCAGTATCAGGCCGCCAGCCACCAGGGCGGCGCCCATCACCAGGAGCACATCCCATGGCCTGGTACTACCCTGAGCCTGACCAGTTACTGGTAGGACCACCGCCGACGGCGTGGGCGTCAGCTCCACAGGCAGCACCTCCGCGATGGGTGTAGGCGTGACTACCAGCGGCGATACCTGGCTCACCGGCGTGGCCGTGGCCGTAGGCTCTGTGGTTGGCGTCGGCGTTGGAGGAGGTCCTCCGCCGCCAGGCCGTCTGGTGGGTGTAGCGGTGGCCGTAGCTGTCGCTGTGGGCGTGTTCGTGGGTGTTGCCAGACTTACAGGCGTATTCGTGGGCGTCGCAGTGGGCGACTCCGTGGCTGTCGCCGTGGGTGTGGGCCCACCACCACTGGGCGTCTCAGTAGCTGTAGCCGTCGGCGTGGCCGTCGGTGTCTCAGTAGCTGTGGCCGTCGGTGTCTCCGTCGGTGTAGCGGTTGGTGTTTCTGTAGGCGTCTCAGTCGGTGTGGCCGTCGGTGTCTCAGTAGGTGTAGCTGTAGGCGTCACCGTCGGCGTGGCGGTGGGCGTTATCTCATTTGTGTTGAAGCTGTCGCTACAGCTATGTTTCCTGTCGCCGCCCCACACCGTGATTTCCACAAAGTTTTTAAAGTGCGTCACAGTAGGCAGAGTGCTGGCACTCCAGCTGAAGGAATGGGTACCCTTCAAGAGCACGGTGCCCACGCTGAGCCCCGATATGGTCACCCCCGCATCGAAGTCTGCCTCATCCTTCCTGCATGCAGACTCACCCCCGCCGCTCCATGTTATGAACTTGTCGAAGATTCCAGTTACGGTTATAGGCACACTGTTTACTTCTATGGTTATGGTGCCGCTATTCCAAGCCGAGGCATCCTTTTTTACACTCCAGTCCGCGGTTGGGGTCTTGGTGGGTGACGGGGTCTTGGTGGGTGACGGGGTTTTGGAAGGTGAGTCATTGCGCTCGGCGACCTGAACAGGTGCGTTCGCGTCAGGGGGCAGCGAGAACCCCGGTACCAGCACCACCAGCATGGCCGCTGCCATGGCTACCGACAGCAAAGGACTTGCGATGCGCCTGAAATTTAATCTCAAGATGTCCCCCTAGGCGAATGTGCCTCTGTACTGCGCCATAGTACTAGTAGTGATCCACCACAAGTACTTGTCACAGCTGGTACCATATTAAGGCAGCTGTCCATCGCCCGCAAGGACTTTTGCGCGCAAGACCATGGAAATCGGTACTTTAGTACTTGGGATATGCCAGCTGCACGCGACCGCCCCCCCTCCAGTACTATGCAGTATTAGCCGCAGAGTAATACGCGCGGCACGTCGTCCCAACCCATCCTATGGTTCCAGCAAGGGGAGCCCTGCACCCAAAACCCCTTGGCCACCATGTGACCTCCCGTTGGCGACCTAGAAGCAATCGGAACGGGCGGGGAGCCCTCTCAGCAGTTTCCTACTTGAGGCCAAAGCCTACTAGACCGATCGGGGGCCTCGGGCCAAGGGGCGTCTCAAAGCGCTCCTGAAGCCTCACCTATGTCGGAGGGCAAGCCCCTCACACTGCGAGCCTCGCGGAACCAAACAGCCACCGCCGGCAAAATAGGCGCAGTCGCCCAGCAGAGGATGCCACAGGCCAAGTGAAGGAGCTCAATCTTGCTCTTCAGGGGGTTCTTCGGTCTCTCTTCGGGCAAAGCGCACTTCTATGGCTTTTTCAGGCCGACGAAGCACGGCCATGACAGCCACCACCACAATGGTGCCCGCCGCGGCCAGAAGATACATGCCAGCACCTGCCATAACGCCCACAGCAGCCACGAACCAGATGCCGGCGGCCGTGGTCAGCCCCCTCACGCCGCTCTCTGTCCTCAGGATGGTGCCGGCTCCCAGGAAGCCGATGCCGGTGACCACCTGCGCTGCTATGCGCGAGGGGTCTGATCCCGGGAAGCCGTATATTCCCGCGACAGTGAATATGGCGGATCCTGCCGCCACCATCATGTGGGTCCTTAGCCCTGCCGGTCTTGCGGCCCACTCTCGTTCGAAGCCCACAATGGCTCCCAGCACGAGGGCCAATGCTATCCTCAGGCCGGCTTCAAGCTCCTGCACACCCACAGACATTTCGAGCTCCCAGCTGTTGCTATTCGGTCCCTTACGAGATGAGGTAACCATATTATGCCAGCATAGGGCCAGGCCTTCGAAGTTAAGTAGCCTGACGGAGGCCCCCTTTCTGCTAGCTCACCCGGCAAGGCAATTCAGGCGGCTTCTAATCAGGACCAGTGGATAGGCTACGTCAGAGGTTGCAGACCAAGCTCACCAGTGTGCGCACCGGCACGCCTGTAGGTCCCTTGGGTAGATAGGGCTTGCCCTTTTCCTCCCAGACGGTCCCCGCTACGTCCAGGTGGACCCAATTTGCGTTGCCGACGAACTCCTTCAGGAACATGGCCCCCTGGATCGGAGAGGCCTCGCGGCCTCCGCTGTTGATGATGTCGGCGATGTTGCTTCGCAGCAGCTCTCGGTACTCTTCAAAGGTAGGCAGCTGCCAAGCCCGCTCTCCCGCACGCTTGGACGCTGCCAAGACCTCATCGACCCATTCCTGCAGGGATCCCATTACGCCCGTAGTGATGGTCCCCAGGGCCACCACGCATCCACCTGTAAGCGTTGCGGCATCCACGATGTGGGTTGCTCCCAGCTTTGTGGCGTAGACCAAAGCATCGGCAAGCACCAGACGTCCTTCGGCGTCGGTATTGGTAATCTCGATGGTCTTGCCATTGGAGGCTACCAGCACGTCTCCCGGTCTGTAGGCTCGGCCGCTGGGCATGTTCTCCGCGGCAGCCACGAGCCCTATCACGTCGTGCGCCGGCTTGAGCTGGGAAATGGCCATCATGGCACCTATTACTGCTGCCCCGCCCGCCATGTCGTATTTCATCTTGTCCATCCCTTCGGCCGGCTTTATGGATATGCCGCCTGTATCGAAGGTGATCCCCTTGCCCACCAGGGCATAGGTCCTATCTTTCTGGGTGCCGTGGTAACGCATGACGATCAGCTGAGGAGGTTCCTCGCTCCCCTGGCCCACAGCCAGCAGTGCCCCCATTCCCTCCTCCCGCATCCTTTCGGGTCCCAAGACGTCGAACTCCAACCCAAAGCGCCGGGCCACGTCCCGGGCCTTCTCGGCCAGGACCCTGGGCGACAGCCGGTTGGGCGGTTCGTTCACCAGGCTTCGGGCGAAGTTGACGGCCTCGCCAATCACCCGTCCCCTTTCCATGGCCTGCTGGACTCGTCCGTCCTCCGAAAGCCCTTCCGCCAGCAGGTCGACCCTAGATACTGAAATCTCCTCGCGGTCCGAAGTCTTGTACACGGCAGGGTCGTATTCCCCCATCACAGCACCTTCGGCAACGGCCTGAGCCGCAGCTGCCGCATCCATACCCCGCAGCAGGAGCCCCAGATGTCCGACGCCTCTCCTGCCCATGTGCCTCACAGCGAAGGCTGCGAGCTGTCGAGCACCGTCGCTGTCGAAGCGTTCGGCTTTGCCTGTCCGCACTAGAAGAAGCCTTGCCACTCCGAGGCGGCCCGAGGTGGGCACTACAACGTTCTCGAAGCTGCCCTTGGGCAGCTCCCCTGAGGTCAGCATTCTCGATATCTGTCCATCGAGGTAACGGTCCAACTGTCCCAAGACATCTTCGGAGCCCTGGTCGTCGTCGAAGACGTTCACTACCAGCGCATCAGCCTCGAACTTTTCCCAAGATCCGATGAAGCACGTCACTTCCATAGGCTACCAACCTCACTCGTCGAAAAGGAAAACCGGTTCACGGTAGTACCGTATCTCTTTATTTACCAGCTTACGTCTGATATACTCTTCGAGCCAGCGGTTCTTTTCCTCCAGAGTCCTGTCGTCCCGCAGCACATCGAGGCTGACGTTCACCCGCAGGGCCCTTCCAGGTATGATATGCCGGGTGATGCCCGGGGGAACCCTGTATCCCTGGCCGACTACGGTGATTATATCCTGGGGGGTGAGTCTGGGGAACACCACGGCAGCCTTCGCCATGGTGTAGCTGGAGAACATCTCCAAGGGATCGTTGGTGGTAACCCTGTGGATATCGCTGCGAGACTCGTAGATATCCACAATCTGGTTGAGCAGCTGGATCTGATCGAGCACGCCCCCCGGACCGCCCACACCAAAGATCTCCCTGCTGGGAAAGGCCACATAGCCCGCGATCTTCCTGTCCCGAAGCAACTCCGTTGCCTCACCATAGGAGAGAGGCCTGGCATCCGCTTCGGGGATGCCCGAGAGGGCAGCTAAAAACTCGTCCCGCGACACATCTGTAATTACGTGGTTCCAGTTGAGGAGCTCTATGCCTGGATCATCGTAGTTCACTATCTGGACCAGCACGTGGGGGCAACCTATGGACCTGATGACCGTGGCCCGATTGGCTCCGTCCAGCACCACGTAACTGGGACTGTGGGGCAACGGCGCGACGATGGGGGGATTGCGCAGTACGTTCTCCTCCTTCAACCTACCTACCAAACGGCTCTCGCGGTTGATGTCTGACCTCTCGTGGGGTACTAATAGGTTCGACTCCACGAACCTTAGAACTGGAAGCTGCTCCTGCATGTCGTTGGTTAGCTTCCGGGGGGCGTCCATAGTCGTCATCTCGCATACCTCTTTGTATGTCCTTCGGGAGCCCACTCTGGCCGCACCATTATATCACGCTGAAAGGTTTTCAGCTCAGTTTACTTTATGGTTGGTAAGCCAAACCCCACCCAGCACCAGGACGGCCGACAGCCCGAGGATGACAGAGAGCTCTTCTTTCAGGAACAGCGCCGAAAGAAGGGTGGTAGCCACCGGTACTAGGTTCGCGAAGACGCTTACACGTCCAGCTCCCAGGGATGACACCCCCCTCACCCACCAGAGGGTAGCCAGCACGTTGGCAGCCAGGGCCATGTAGGCGACTGTCGCGATGGTCGATGGTCCGAGATCTCTGGGGCCCACCAACCACCACCACAAAATGCCAATGGGCAGCAGTACGCCAGAAGCCATGAGGGTGGTGATGGCCGTTACCTGAAGGGGATCAGCGCGTTTAAGGGCTAGGCCGCTGAGCACCGTATACACGCTCCAACTGGTGGTGCTCCCCAACACCAACAGGTCACCGAGCCAATGGATGCCCTGCCTCCCCTCGAAACTTGGCAAACCTATAAGGAGGGCGACGCCCAAAAAAGAAAGGGAAATGCCCATCAACTTGTTGGGGGTTAACCTTTCCTTGAGGGCAACCCTGGCTAACAGGGCCGTGATAGCAGGCCCGGCCGCGGCAATTAACGAGGCATCGGAGGCCAAGGTGAGGTCCAACCCAACCAAAAACAGTATGTTCTGTACGGGGAGCACCACGATACCTGCCAAGAGCAGGGGTCGACCGCCACCCATGCCCCACAGGGCCCTGAAACGACCACCGGCCAAGACAGGGGAAAGAATGAGCCCCGCCACAGCGTACCTGGCAGCTGCCAGGGTTACGGGGTTGAGCTTATCTAGAACGAGCTTAGCAGCTATGTAGCCTGTGGACCACAGCAGGGCAGAGGAGGTCAGGAGCAGGTAGGTCCTATAACTCTTGGATAGAGAAGGCAACCTCTAAGCCACCCAGGAAGCAGGAATGGGCCCTTTTCAGGGCCCATTCTACCATAGATGACAGGCTTCAGACCCAGCCACCCGCCATGGCCGGGATGATGGACACCTCATCGCCTTCCTTCAGGGGCGTCTCTTCCCCCGCCAGGAAGCGCACATCTTCCTTATTGACGTAGATGTTTATAAACCGGCGTATTGTGCCGTCATCGTTGCAGAGCCTGGCCTTTATTCCGGGAAATTGGCGCTCCAGGTCTTCAATGACCTCTCTGAGCACCTGACCGCTGGCCGTCACTTCCGACTGATCGTTGGTTAGCCGTCTAAGGGGTGTGGGTATGCGGACACGTACTGCCATCTCTCAGGTAGCTCTCCTTTCCCTAAAATTTCGAAGCTTTATCCCTCACTTGGTCTCCTGACACGCCTGTCCTCCCAGAGAGGCGTTGACAAGTACCGATCTCCGGAGTCCGGGAAGACTGTCACGATTACAGCCTCCCTCAGATCTTCAGCCAACTTGAGGCTTGCCGCCATGGCAGCGCCCGACGACGGCCCTACCATCAATCCCTCCAGGTAAGCGAGTCGCCTAGCCGTCTCGTAGGCCTCTTCGGTGGACACCGATATCTTGAGGTCTGGCAGGGAGGGGTCGTAAATGCCCGGTACAAAGATGGCGCTCTCCATGTGCTTTAGTCCCTCAATGCCATGCATGCCGCTGTCGGGCTCGACAGCCACGACCTTGATGGAAGGATCGAACTCCTTGAGCCGTCGCCCCGTACCCACCAGGGTACCGCTGGTTCCCATGCCAGCCACAAAGTGCGTAACCTGACCGCGCGTCTGAGCCAAAATCTCAGGTCCGGTGGTGAAGTAGTGGGCCTTCCAATTGGCGGGGTTGTTGTACTGGTCAGGCATGAAGTACAGTTCGGGGTTCAGCTGGTAGAGGCGCTTGGCCTCTAGGATTGCCCCGTCGGAACCTTCCAAGGGATCCGTCAACACCAGTTCAGCCCCGTAGGCTTTGAGCAGCTTCTTGCGCTCCTCGGAAACGTGGGCAGGCATCACCAACTTCACCCTGTAACCCCGAGTGCGAGCGATCCATGCATAGCCTATGCCGGTATTGCCAGAGGTGGCATCCAGGATTGTCTTTCCTGGGCGAAGCTGCCCGCTCCTCTCGCCCTCCATGATCATCCACAGTGCCGCCCTGTCCTTTATCGAACCGCCGGGATTGAACCACTCGGCCTTGGCCAGAATCTTCACCCCTTTGGGTACCCCCTGAGTGATGCGGTGCATGGCTAAGAGCGGCGTATTGCCGACCCTTGCCAGCAGGGTTTCCCCCAAGGAACCCTTCTCGAGCTCCGTGTTTATCCAATCCAGGATCCTGCTCATGGACGGACTTCCAGCCTCAGGAGGCTATCCTGGGTGAAGGCAAACCACAGAACTCCTCGTAGTCTATGAGTTCGTGGATGGTCGGATTGTCGCCGCACAACGGGCAATTGGGGTCCCGCCTTATCTTCACTTCCCTGAACTCCATGGCCAGGGTATCTATCAAAAGCAGCCTGCCCACCAAAGGGTCGCCGATGCCCAATATTAATTTTATAGCTTCAATCGCCTGAATCACTCCAACGAGTCCCGGCAATACCCCCAAAACCCCTGCCTCAGCGCAGCTGGGTGCCATCCCTGGCGGAGGCGGTGCCGGATACAGGCAGCGATAGCATCCATGCCCAGGAAGGAACACTGTCACCTGCCCTTCGAACCTGAATATAGACCCATCTATGAGTGGCTTACCCAGCATAACGCATGCATCGTTTACCAGGTATCTCGTAGGGAAGTTGTCACACCCATTTATGATGATGTCGTAATCGCGGAGGATCTCCAGGGCATTGTCGGAATTCAGCTGCACCTGGTACGGCACCACCTTGACATCCGGATTGATGTCTGCCAAGGTCTCGGCTGCCGATACCACCTTTGGCCTTCCGATATCGTGGGTGTGGTGGAGGATCTGCCTCTGGAGGTTGCTTAGGTCCACCAGATCGAAGTCTACGATACCGATGGTCCCGACCCCCGCTGCAGCCAGATAAAGGGCAATGGGAGAGCCTAGGCCACCGGCGCCTATGAGCAGGACCTTGGCCTCGAGGAGGGCCCGTTGTCCCTGGCCACCCACTTCGGGCATGATTATGTGCCTACTGTACCTGGTCACCTGGTCCGGAGTGAAAGTGAAGGCTCCCCCCGCCATGGCCGGAATTATGGCCACTTGGTCTCCCTCTCGGAGGGGCGTACCGATGCCCTCCAGGTCGTCGATCTCCCTATCGTTGACGTACACGTTGACGTATCTGGGCAGGCCACCGTCTGGCTCCAGTATCCTAGCAGCCACCTCGGGGTAAGATGCCCTGAGGTTCGATAGCAGCTCGGCCACCGTCGAGCCTTCCATCTCTATAGTGGCTCTGTTGCCAGCGAGATGTCTGAGGGATGTAGGTATATAGACTTTGACCGCCATACTTCTCCGAACCTCCTGTACCTTTAGCCGAGATTGACGCTGAGATAGCGTTCACCTGTGTCTGCAAGCACTGTTACTACCACCTTGCCGGGGCCAAGCTTTCTGGCCACCTCAAGTGCCGCGAAAGCGTTGGCACCTGAGGAAATGCCCACCAGTAAACCTTCTTCGCGGGTGAGTCTAAGGGTCATGGCGTAGGCATCTCTGTCCTCCACCTGGATGATCTGGTCGATCACCTCCATGTTCAAGACACCGGGTATGAAACTGGCACCTATCCCCTGTATGCCGTGGATGCGAGGTCTTCCCCCACTGAGCACCGGCGATCGAGCAGGCTCAACGGCCACGATGAGGACATTAGGGTTTCTCTCCTTGAGAACTTCGCCCACCCCGGTAATGGTGCCCCCCGTGCCGACACCGGCCACGAAGGCGTCCACCCGCCCGTCGGTAGCTTGGATGATTTCCCTTGCTGTCGTCAGCCTGTGGATTTCGGGATTGGCGGGATTCGTGAACTGCTGGGGCATGAAGTAATCGGGGTTCTCGGCAACCAGTTTTTCGGCGGCGAAGACAGCCCCAGTCATCCCTTCTATGGCTGGGGTCAGAATCACCTGGGCTCCGAACCTCGCCAAGAGTGTCCGCCGTTCCACGCTCATGTCCTCGGGCATAGTCAGAATCAGCTTATATCCTTTGGCGGCACAGACCATGGCCAAGCCAATGCCCGTGTTGCCGCTGGTTGGCTCCACTATAGTTGCTCCCGGTTTCAAGATGCCCTGCCTCTCAGCGTCCTCGATCATGGAAAGGGCTATACGATCTTTAACGCTGCCGGCCGGATTCAGCGACTCCATCTTGCCCAGTACCGTCGCCATGCCGGCCTCCACCACGCGCCTGAGGCGCACCAGGGGCGTGTTACCTATGAGCTGGGTTACGTCATCGGCTATCCAGGTCACGGCGACAACCTATATGTGGTACATCTGCCGGGCCGACGAGGCCTCCATTTCCAGCAGATCAGCCACGGTGGTTGAGTTCAAATACCTTTCCGCCATGGCCTGGAGGTCCCGTAGGAGGTGCCTGAAGCTACAGGACCCTGTCAGCTCGCAGCCATCCGCTTTCTCCAGACACTCCACTGAAGCTATGGCGCCTTCCAAAGACTGCACAACCTCTCCTACAGAGATCTCCTGAGGTGGCCTGGCCAGCTCATGCCCACCCCTCGGACCTCGGTAGCTGCGCACGATGCCGGCTTTCCTCAAGCTGACCATCAACTGATCCAGGTAAGCCTCTGGCACGTTGCGACGCACTGCTATTTCGGCCGTGGCAATGGGCCCCTGACCGTACCTCTCAGCCAGGTAGGTCACAGCCCGAAGTCCGTAGTCTGTTCTGGTAGTAAACCTCAGCATAGGCAAAGACTAACTTGATTACTTAAGTTAACAACTAAAGTTTATCCCAGTCCTATCTGCCTGTCAAGGCAACCTATACCCACCTTCGGCCAGGGGTTCCCGCCCAGTAAACTTATACCCCATGCCTGCCCTCGGAAGGTACCAACTTTCAGACGTCGCCGTCACCCGACACCGAAACCACCTCGGCATTTGCAAACCTTGTACCCATCCTGCATGCGCTTGCCAGACCCGTGTATGCCCATGCCCCCAAGGCAGCCGTGTAGGACTGACCTCGTGAGCCATATTGCCTCGGCTTGTCCATGTATAATGACAAAGTCGGGTAACGGCCCACCAGCTAAGGGCCGATAGGTAGATTACACTCCACAGAAGGCGATGCCATGAAAGGACGCCAGAAGCGCACCGGAAAGACGGCGGGTACCGACTCCCCTGTCAGTTTCAGCGAGGAAGAGCTGCTCGCCCTGAAAGAACGTGCCCAGGAGTTGAAGGCCGCACGGGGCGGCAAAGCCGATCAGGCGGCCGAAGAAAGGGCCGTCCGCGCCAAGATCGCCGACATGCCCGAGCCCGATCGCTCCATGGCGGAACGGCTACATGCCCTGATCAGCTCTGTAGCGCCATCTCTATCACCACGTCTCTGGTATGGAATGCCTGCCTATGCCAGGGATGGGAAAGTAGTCTGCTTCTTTCAGGGCGCCCACAAGTTCAAAGCCCGCTACGCCACCTTTGGTTTCACCGACGTAGCCAACCTCGATGACGGCACCATGTGGCCGACGTCCTTTGCCTTGAAGGAACTGACCCCCGTCGAGGAAGAGCGGATCAGAGCTCTAGTACAGAAGGCGGTTAGCTGAAGAGATAGCGAACCCTATGGGGCGAAGCATTGGCCGTGATACGTTTTCTCGCGACTAGAGCGGCACCCAGGGCAGGGAACAAGAAGCTCCGAACCTACCGCACGCCCATATCACCACGGGGCACCGGTATCTGGCGCCCCGATGGCAGCCTTTCCATCTCGGCTCGTATGCCAGCTCCGGCGCCCGCTCCCACATCAGGTACCAGCGGTTATGGGTGGTCCTGAGATCCAGGTGGCCGCCAGCGCCGATGAGCTGGCAGAGATGGCAGCACAGCTTCTTACGGGCTTGATTGCTGAAACTATCGAGAGTGCAGGCACGGCTACCTTGGCCCTTTCGGGAGGTAGCACGCCTCTCCCCACATATCGTCTGATGGCCCAAAAACTAAGGCCCCTGTCAGACCACATACATGTATTCCAGGTAGACGAACGGTATGTCCCTGTCGACGATCCCGCCAACAACTACGGCAGCATACGGGCCACCCTTTTGGAGCCCTTGGCGATCTCTCCATCGCAGGTGCACAGGATACCTACAGAGCTTCGGCCTCCGGAGAAGGCCGCGCGGGCCTACGAAGAAGACATCAGGAAGCACTTCGGACTTACTGAGGGACAATTCCCCCGCTTCGACGCGATAGTCCTCGGGCTGGGGGCTGACGGTCATACGGCCTCCCTGTTCCCTGGCAGCGACGCCTTAAGGGAGGATCGCAAGCTGGCCTTGGCCGTATATGTGCCCCAAGTTGCCATGTGGAGGATAACACTCACCTTGCCCGCCATCAATGCCGCACGGGCCATCGTCTTTCTGGTGAGCGGATCGCAGAAGGCTGCGGCGGTGCAAAGGGTGCTCAGCGGGCACCTACAACTTCCGGCCTCGCTGGTGAAGCCGAAAGCGGGCAGGCTCCTGTGGCTCCTGGATGCGGCGGCTGCGCCCAAAGGGTGACGGGGAGGTGCCTTTCAAGGCACCTCCCCGTCGGCTCATGAGGTTGGGGTTGGCGTGGGGTTCACCTTCCTTGACGGAAGCGGGCCTACCTTCTTCACCACAAGGGCGTCAGAGCTGTCGTCCTTGCTGACCACTACCACCTGGTCACCGGTGTTGAGAGCCTGTATGCTTCCGCGAGGAGGCTTCGCGCCGATGACCGTGTTGGACGTTATGTTGTAGGTCTTAGATTCGTTGGTGCCGTTGACGGTGATAGTGATGTTGTTGGAAGATACGGCCGTCACCGTGCCAGGCGTGGTGTACAGGGTATGCTTCTGGCCATTCGCATCGGTGTAGCTAAACTGGCCGCCCAGGAAGTGGCTGAACCGCTGGTCGGCTGGCACATTGGCCAGATCCTGCAGCGGACCGAAGCCAAAGCCAAATTTATGGCCCCAGCCGCGGCCCCAGAAGCCGGCTGCGGGAGCGCTCCCCTTTGAAAGGTTGCCGGGAACCGTCACCGCTGCGTAAGCTGCGTTGCTGCCTCCGAAGCCCTTAGCCGCCGCCGGCAAGGCGGCGAAGAAACCGATGGCCAGGAGGCCCAGCACGATCACCGTCACCAACAACTTCCCCCTTCTGCTCACTAGCCTTCACCTCCTTTCTTGTCCATCTATGAGGGATCCCTCCGAAAAGTAACACACCCAATCCCCTCCAGGGGTTTCGCTGTCGCACCCATGGCGCCCATGCTATAATTTCCCGTTGACCGAAAATCTCTTTACGTCGTGGTGAGACCTTGCTTACGGAAGAGCAGAAAGAAGAACTGAAAAACAGCCTTCTACAGGAGAAGGCCCGATTGGAAGGCGAACTGGCCAAACTGGTGGAGGAGTTGAGCGCGAAGGAGCTGGTGGAAGCTCACGAGAGAGCCAGCTACGGCGACGACCTTGCTGAGGATGCCAGCGAGATATTCGAGATGGAGCGCACCACCTCTCTGAAGCGCAACGTGGAGGATCTGCTGGCACAGGTCAACCGTGCCCTCCACAAGTTCGAGCACGGTACCTACGGCATATGTGAGAGGTGCGGAAATCCAATAGAGTTCGGACGCCTTCAGGCCATACCCTATGCCGCCTTGTGTGTGCGCTGCAAGGCTCTGGAGGAGGCGAAGCGCTGAAGGACCACTCGTCGTTGCGTTCGGTGGCAGTCTACGCCATTGCGGCTCTGGTTCTCGTCGCGGATCAACTCACCAAGGTCCTGGCCACCCTTTATGTAGCTCCGGCAGGCCGGGCCGGCATTCAGGTGCTAGGGCTACCCCTTTATTTAACCTACGTGACCAACACCGGTGCAGCTTTTGGCCTCTTCAAGGATCTGACTGCTCTCTTTATAGTCATTGCCCTGGGTGTCATCGCGGCCATAATTTACATGGAGCGTCGCAGGGTGGCGGCAAGCCCATGGCTTCGCGTAGCTCTGGGCCTGCAGTTGGGCGGCGCCCTGGGCAACCTCCTGGATCGCCTCAGGCTCGGATATGTGGTCGATTTCATAGACCTGCGCTGGTGGCCAGTGTTCAACTTGGCCGACAGTGCCATAGTGGTCGGGGTCGGCATAGTTATGGTCACGGCTCTCGTCCCAGGCATGAGTGCTAAGGGCCTCCACACTACCCATGAACGGAGGGAAGGCTGAGACCCGGCAAGTTGTAGCTGGTCCCGAGGACGCAGGCCAGAGGCTGGACATCTTCCTGGCCCGCCGCTTTCCCGACCTCTCACGGTCCCAGGTTCAAAGGCTTATCGGTGAAGGTTTGGTGAGCGTCTCGGGAGCACACAAGGTCGAACCATCCTTGCGCGTCAAATCGGGAACAACAGTCTCGGTAACCGTCCCTGCCCCTCCTCCCTCCGAGCTCATACCCCAGCCAATCCCGATCAGGGTTGTGTATGCCGACCGCGACCTGGTGGTGGTCGACAAGCCCCCAGGGCTGGTAGTGCATCCGGCACCAGGCCATCCTGAACACACGTTGGTGAACGCCCTGCTAGCTGAGTTTCCCGACTTGGCCAAAGAAGGGGGGCTCCGCCCTGGCATCGTCCACAGGCTGGACAAAGACACCAGCGGCCTCATGGTTGTAGCCCGAACTGAACAGGCCAAGCGCTGCCTCGTGGAGCAGATAAAAGCAAGGGCAATGCTTAAGTTGTATCTTGCTCTTCTCTTGGGCTGCCCTGATCCTCCCGAAGGTACCATCGATGCGCCCATCGGTAGACATCCAATCCACAGGAAGAAAATGGCGGTGGTGCCTTGGGGAAGGCCCGCGGTAACCAGCTATCGGGTCCTGAAGGCTATCGATAAGTTTTGCCTCGTAGAAGTCCGCTTGGAGACTGGCCGCACCCACCAGATCCGGGTCCACTTCGCCCACGTGGGCCATCCTGTGGCAGGCGACACCACCTATGGGCGGAGGCATAGCCCAAGCCCTCCCAGACAGTTCCTTCACTCCTGGCGTCTCGGCTTTCGACTGCCAAGCACGGGCGAATGGCGCGAGTTTACCTCGCCTCTTCCGCCCGACCTGACCGCACTCCTAGCGTCCGTGAACGGTCTATAATCGCCTGTGGAGGAGACTATGGAATTCCGACTCGAAACCCCCCTCAAGCCCACGGGAGATCAGCCCGAGGCCATCGCCCGCCTCGTGGAAGGCATCATGAAAGGGTACAAGTTTCAGACACTCCTAGGTGTAACGGGCTCGGGCAAGACTTTCACCATGGCCAACGTCATAGCCCAGGTACAGAGGCCGACCCTGGTGATAGCCCATAACAAAACCCTGGCAGCCCAACTCTATGCAGAGTTCAGGGAGTTCTTCCCCCACAATGCCGTCGAATACTTCGTTTCCTACTACGATTACTACCAGCCCGAGGCCTATGTGCCCCAGACCGATCTCTACATTGAAAAGGACGCCGAGATCAACGACGAAATAGACAAACTGAGGCACGCGGCCACTAAAGCCCTGTTCGAACGGCGCGATGTGATAATAGTGGCCAGCGTTTCCTGCATATACGGCCTCGGATCCCCAGAAGAATACGGCAGGGTAATCATCACTCTTGAGAGCGGAAAGCCCGTTCGGCGCGACAGAATATTACGGCACCTGGTGGACATACGCTACGAACGAAACGATGCCAACCTCACTCGCGGTACCTTCAGGGTGAGGGGTGATACCCTGGAGATATGGCCCGCCTACGAAGAGACAGTAGTCCGCATCGAACTATGGGGCGACGAGATAGACCGCATCCTGGAGATAGATCCCCTGACGGGCGAAATTCTCCGCGAACGGGCAAAGATCGACATCTATCCTGCCAAGCACTTCGTCACTACCCAGGAGAGACTGGCCGAGGCCGTCAACGCCATCCAGGAAGAACTGGAGCAGCGGCTGCAGGAACTGGAGGCCCAAGGCAAGGTAGTAGAGGCAGTTAGGCTCAAACAGCGTACCCTTTACGACCTGGAGATGCTGGCCCAAATGGGATACTGTGCCGGGGTGGAAAACTACTCTCGACACCTCTCAGGACGGGCGCCAGGACAGCAACCGTGGACGCTTCTCGATTACTTTCCCGACGACTACCTTATGTTCATCGACGAGTCCCACATTACCTTGCCCCAGATCAGGGGAATGTACGGCGGCGAAATGTCTCGGAAGAAGCAGCTGGTGGACTTTGGCTTCCGATTGCCTTCGGCCTACGACAACCGTCCCCTCAAGTTCAGCGAGTTCGAGGGCCACATCAACCAGTGCATCTTTGTATCTGCCACACCTGGACCCTACGAGTACGAACATAGCGAGCAGATTGTGGAGCAGGTCATTCGCCCCACAGGTATACCTGATCCCGAAATATCGGTGCGGCCTACCCGGGGCCAGATCGACGACCTAATCGGCGAGATAAAAGAAAGGGTAGCGAAGGGACAACGCGCTCTGGTGACAACCCTCACTAAGCGCATGGCCGAAACTTTGGCCGACTACTTGCTCGAGATGGGCATCAAGACACACCACCTTCACAGCGAAATCGACACCTTGGAAAGGGTCGAGATCTTGCGCGATCTTAGGACGGGGGTATACGACGTGGTGGTGGGCATCAACCTCCTCAGAGAAGGACTCGACCTTCCAGAGGTCAGCCTCGTGGCCATCCTCGATGCAGACAAAGAGGGATACCTCAGGTCCGAGAGTGCCCTGATCCAGATGATAGGGAGGGCAGCTCGCCACGTCGAAGGTAAGGTGATCATGTACGCCGACACAGTAACCGACTCCATGCGGCGTGCTATCGAGGAAACCTACAGGCGCCGGGAGATACAGATACGATACAACCAGCAACACGGCATCGTTCCATCTAGCATTGTCAAACAGGTGCGCGATCTTACCGACCGCCTCCGAGCTGTGGCAGAGGAGAAGGCAGAGTACTATACGACCTCCGCAGGCCAGAAACTCGACAAGAAAGCGATGTTAAGGCTAATTGCCAACCTGGAAACGCAGATGAAAAAGGCGGCCAAAGCTCTGGAATTCGAAAAGGCGGCCGCCCTCAGGGACGAGATTATTCGCCTCCGCCACCAAATGTCGGAAGCCTGACGGGGGACACAGCTACTCGTCGAAGACCTTCAACAGCTCGTACGTGGTACTCCTCTGGGCAGGGATACGCCCCATATCTTTGATCAATCGCCTGAACTCCTCCGGAGGCATGTACTCCCCGTAGTTGGCTCCCGCCGACCGGGAGATTATCTCGTCCATCAGCGTGCCTCCGAAGTCGTTGGCGCCGGCATTGAGGCATACCTGAGCGAGCTTTGGCCCCAGCTTTACCCAGGAGACCTGAATGTTGTCTATCCACCCATTGAGCATCAGCCTGGCCACAGCGTGCATTTTTACATCTTCCATTCCCGTGGGACCGGGCCTCGCGACACCCTCTCTGTACAGCCTCGTGTTCTGATGTATGAAGCCAAGAGGAACAAACTCTGTGAATCCTCCGGTCTCCTTTTGTATGCTCCTTATCAAGGCTATGTGCTTAGCCCAGTGCTCGGGGCGATCCACATGACCGTACATGATGGTAGAGGTGCTCCTGATCCCGAGCCTGTGAGCCGTGGTAACTATCTCCACCCACTGCTCGGCCGAAAGCTTGTTCTTGGTAAGTATGCGCCTCACCTCGGTATCCAGTATCTCAGCGGCTGTACCAGGGATCGTACCAAGCCCAGCATCCTTAAGCATCCTCAATACACCCTCGATGGTCAGACCCGTACGCTTGGAGCAGTAGAGGATCTCGAAAGGAGAAAAGGCGTGGATATGGATATCGGGCACCCTTTCCTTGATGGCCAAGCAGATATCTCTGTAGTAGTAGCCGCTCATCTTGGGATGAAGCCCACCCTGGAGACAGACCTCTGTAGCCCCCCTCCTCCAGGCCTCCTCAGCTCTGTCGGCTATTTCCTCCAAACTCATGAAGTAGGCATCGGGATCATCGAAATGCTTGGCAAAGGCACAGAAGCTGCAGCCGGTATAGCATATGTTGGTGAAGTTTATGTTCCTCACCACCACATAGGTGACCACGTCCCCGACCCTTCGCCGTCTCAGCTCATCGGCTGTGAGCATCAGGGCGAAGAGCTCCATACCCTGCACGCCGAAAAGCCTCACTGCTTGCTCAGCGGTAACCTCCTGGTCGCAGAGGGCCCTGTCTAGGATCCTCGCCACTTCTGGGTCTATACCCGAAAGCAGCCTTTCCACAGTGCTCTCCAGATGCACGAGGCCCAGAGTCCTGCTCATCGCCATACCGTCTCCTCCTCCTTCACCAGCCCTTTACCGTCCACCAGTCTGGCCACGGTCTCTGCCATGGCCGGTGGGACATGCCACGGGCCAGAAGTCACGAACTCGGGGTACAGAGCCAGCCTCTCTCTCAGGACAAAACCGGCTTCTTCAGTCACGCGCCTCAGTTCCATCACCTTGGGCCATGCCCTCTCGGGATTTATGAAGTCCCTGGTGACGGGCGATACCCCACCCCAGTCGTTTATGCCTGCGAAGAGGTAGGTCTGATAGGAATCGGGGGTGAGATTAGGTGGGGCCTGAATGTTCATGTCCGGGCCAAGGATCATCCTAGCAGTAGCTATAGTCCGAACCATGTCGAGTACCGTAGGTTCGCTCCAATGGCGCATTGGGATATCGTCCTTGACTCTAAAGTTCTGGATTATCACCTCCTGGATATGTCCGTAGCGCTGATGCAGCTCCTTTATCGCAAAGAGGGAGTCTACCCTGTCCTCGAGGGTCTCACCGATGCCGATGAGGATACCGGTAGTAAAGGCAACCCTGAGCTCGCCTGCGAACTCCATGGTCTTGATGCGCACGTCAGGCACTTTGCCCGGACAGGCATAGTGAGCTCCACCCCTCTCCAGCAGGCGCGTACTCACACTCTCCAACATGAGGCCCATACTGATACAGACATCCCGCAACCTTAGGACCTCGTCATAAGTCATGACGCCAGGGTTGAGGTGTGGAAGCAGGCCGGTTTCTTTGAAAACCAGCTGGGCCATAGCTGCAAGGTAATCTGTGGTGGAAGAGTATCCAAATCTGGCAAGGTCATCTCTGGC
Organism: Chloroflexota bacterium; assembly: GCA_034432775.1. Classification (GTDB taxonomy): domain Bacteria; phylum Chloroflexota; class Chloroflexia; order DAOUBH01; family DAOUBH01; genus DAOUBH01. The sequence continues at coordinate 173,578 of DAOUBH010000017.1, read as the reverse complement.
CTTGCGCCAACGCTCCTCGGGCCTCTCACCTAAAGAGAAAAGGGCCTCCTTGCAACCGGCACGACGACCCGCCTCTGCAACTCCCAACACCTCATCGGGGCTCATAGTGTGGGCTTCGGGATCGCCTTGGGGTTTGGCGAAAGTACAGTACCCACACTGCTGGCGGCACATGTTAGTCAGTGGAATGAACACCTTGCGAGAATACGTTACTGTACGGCCCTTGCCCCTCTCCCGTAAAACCGAAGCCGCCCACATAAGCAGCGGGACCTCTTCAGCGGAAGCCCTTATGAGCCTATAGGCACCCTGTGGGGTAAGAGGTTCGCCTTGGAGACACCCATCGATTATGGATCTGATCGACTGTGTATTGGCAAGCCCTAGGCGAGTCACGGGCAAGCGATGAGCCTCCTCGACCTTGTGGCAGACGGATGCCATAGTATACATCGGTTAGACGAGACCATCAAGGGGAAACTTCCAGGGATGCGCGCAGGAGGTATTGACAGGGTACGAATATATGGTATATATTATATTGACGCCTGGCCGACGGCCGAATAGTGGTGGAACCGTGGAGAAACTGATTATCACAGCTGCCCTGAACGGGGGTGTGACAGTCCCAGCCCAAACACCCTACTTGCCGATCAGCCCCGAACAAGTTGCCGATGAGGCAGTACGCTGTGCCGACGCGGGAGCCGCTGTAGTACACATCCACGCCAGAGATCCAAAGACGGGCATACCGAACTCCGATGTAGCCGTGTTCGGCGAGATGATACGTCTCATCAAGGAGAGGACAGATCTGGTAATCTGCACCACCACAGGGGGTGGTCTCTACGTTACGCCCGAACAACGTTTAGCCGTGGTGGCTGCCTATTCGCCCGAGATGGCCTCGTGCAACATGGGCTCCATGAACTTCTCGGTTCACCCGGTAGCTGACCGCCTACGACCCGAAGACTACAAGTTTCCATGGGAAGAAAGCTTCCTCCGCAATTCAAAGGACTTTATTTTCCGGAATACCTTTGCCGACATCGAACGCTTTGCCACCGTTATGGCCGAAAACGAAACCAAGATGGAATTTGAGATCTACGACGTGGGTCATCTCTACAACCTGAAGTTCATGATGACAAGAGGCTTGAGGCAAGAGCCCTTATGGATGCAGTTCGTCATGGGTGTTCTTGGAGGCATAGGCACGGCACCAGAAGATCTCATCTATCTGAAGCAAACAGCTGACCGGCTCTTCGGCGTGGACGGCTATCTATGGTCCGTGATAGGCGTGGGGTATCCCCACGAGTTCAAGTTGGCAGCTATGGCCATCCTTATGGGAGGCCATGTCAGAGTGGGTCTCGAGGACAACATCTATGTGCGCAAGGGGGTCCTAGCTCGGAGCAATGCGGAGTTGGTGGAGCGAGCTGTGGGCCTGGCCCGCGAATTCGAGCGTCCCCTAGCCACCCCGGATGACGTGCGGAGAATGCTCAAGCTCAAAGGCAAGGACAAGGTACGTGTGTAATGTACTGCGAACCTGCCACCCTTGCAACGAAGCTAGTTTCCCATTTGGCTTTCGGAGGTGAACACGAGTGAAGATCGTCGATCTGAGCCATCCCTGGGGACACAACGTGCCGCTGTGGCCGTACTTCGAGGACGTCAAAATAGAGCGCATACACTATCATGCCAAATCGCGGGTTCTTACCCAGCGCATAACCACAGTCATGCACTGTTCCACCCACACCGACGCACCTGCCCATGTAGAAGAAGGCCTTCCCTACATAGACGAAATACCCCTCGAAAAATTCTATGGCACCGGCGTGGTGGTAGATATTCCTAAGCGACGCTGGGAGGTGATAACACCCGACGACCTGGAGAGAGCCCGTCCCCGCATCGAGCGAGGAGACATAGTCATAATCCACACGGGGTGGCACCACAAATATTCCGACAGCACCGAGTACTTCGTTTACTCCCCTGGTCTGTACAAAGAAGCGGGAGAGTGGCTTGTGGAAAGGGGCGTGAAGGCAGTGGGTGTGGATCAGCAAGCCTTGGACCATCCCTTGGGCACAGCCATTGGTCCACATGGACCCGGGCCGCTGTGTCCGTGGGTACTGGACGAATACCGCCAACTCACTGGGCGTGACGTCAAGGAAGATTTCCCATATTGGGAACCATGCCACAGGCTGCTCTTCAGAAACGGAATAGTGGGCTTTGAGAACGTCGGAGGCGACATAGATGAGGTCCTAGGCAAGCGAGTCACGATTGCTGGCTTCCCGATCAGATGGACCAAGGGCGACGGGTCTATTGTGCGCCTAGTGGCGATCGTAGAGGACCAGTAACAGTACCGGGCTTATCCCACCGGAGGTTTCACCAGTGTCTGATAGAGCAGAACAGATGCTAAATAGGCTGCGCACCATACTGGGTACGGCTACCGTTTCCCCGCACTTCGTACGCATTGCTAAATGGGATCCCGAGTATCTAGAAAATTACGTGGACATGGTGATTTCTGGAACAGAGCTCAGGGAAGGTGTCCTCCCCCTGAAGACCAAAGAGCTCATAACTTTAGCTGTCTGCGCGGCTCTAAACAATTGGAACGGGACCCGTGTGCACATTAACGCTGCCCTCGACAGAGGAGCATCACCCCGCGAAATACTTGAGGCCTTGGAGGCAGCTGTCCCACCCAGCGGTGTACCGGCCCTGCTTTACGGTTCTGAAGTTCTGGAGCAGGTGCTCAACCAAAGGGGCTTGGAGTTCCAATGAGTGGATGGCGTTCTGCCTTGACTCGTTCTAAGGAGGAGAGGGGCTCATGAGCTCGAAGCTTTTTGACCTCACCGGCCGCGTAGCTGTAGTGACCGGTGGCGCCGGCGGCATAGGTGCCAGCCTGTCGGCTGGTCTGGCAGAGCAAGGAGCAACTGTTGTAATAACTAGCCGCAACAGGGCAGCGATCCAGGAGCTGGCTGAGAGCATCCAGAGGCAGGGAGGCAAGGCCACGGCTATACCCTCAGATGTCCTAGACCTCGAGAGTGTTAGAGGGCTCGGTGACGAAGTTATCAGAAGATTTGAAAAAGTCGATATATTGGTAAATTGCGCTGGCTTGGCTGTACGCCAACCGTCATTGACCTTCGACCTCGCGAAATGGCAACAGGTTATGGATGTCAACGTGAAGGGCACATTTATTTGTTGCCAAGTATTCGGGAAGTTCATGGTGGACGCCCGAAAGGGGAGCATCATCAACGTATCATCGGTCCGAGGCAGATTAGGACACCCCGGCGGATACGCAGCCTATGGCACCAGCAAGGGTGCAGTGGACGCCCTCACAAAGACGCTAGCTACAGAATGGGCACCCTACGGCGTACGCGTCAACGCTGTTGCGCCCACTTTCATAGCTACGGCACTCACCGAGGAGGTACTGAAACAGCCTGAATTCTACAAGAACGTGGTCTCTCGAATACCCATGGGCAGGATCGGCAAACCTGAGGACGTGGTGGGACCCGTAGTATTCTTTGCGTCCGATGCCTCTCAGTTCGTGACAGGACAGATCTTATATATCGACGGGGGCCTTACCGCCTCGTAAGAGGACTTCCGACGTGAGCTGTCCGCTGCATACCGATTCCTTGAGCACGCTTACGGGGTTGCTATGAGAGAAGACATAGTAGGTATAGTAGGCGCTGGTCTAATGGGAACGGGAATCGCACAAGTGTTTGCCCAGTCTGGCTACAAAACCCTCATTTACGACGTCGACCGGGCACAGGTTGAGCGGGCCCCAAATACCATTGCCTCGAACCTATCTACACTGGCCGAACGGGGCCTAGTTCACGAAAGAGATGCCCAGAGGGCCCTGCAACTTCTAGAACCAACAGACCGTATCGAAGAGATGGCAAGAGCGAGTTATGTCACAGAATGCGTACCAGAGGATCTCCAACTCAAGCAGGAAGTTTTCGCCACACTGGACTCCATATGCCGGCCAAGTACTATTTTGGCCACCAATACGTCCGTAATGCGAATTTCGGAGATTGCCTCGCGGTCGAAACATACCCATCGAATTGTCGGTACCCATTGGTGGAACCCTCCGTTCCTGCTTCCCCTAGTGGAAGTGGTGCCAGGTAGAGACACGTCTGAAAGCGTCATGGAAGCCACCATGAATTGGCTGCAGCGCCTAGGCAAGAGGCCAGTGAAGTTAAACAGGGAAGTGCCCGGCTTCATAGGCAATCGCCTGCAACATGCTCTATGGAGAGAAGCTTTGGCCCTAGTGCAATCCGGAGTGGCAGATCCTGAGACCGTAGATGCCTGTATCAAGTACAGCTTCGGCCGACGGTTGGCAGTGCTAGCCCCCTTCGAAAACATGGATCTGGTGGGACTCGATCTCACACTATCAATACACCAATATCTCTTTCCCTACCTCGACAACTCCACAGAGCCTTTCCAGGTCATTCAGGAAAAAGTTGCCAATCAGCAGCTAGGCTTCAAGTCGGGGATAGGCTTCCGTGAATGGAGCACTCGGGAGATGGCAGACCTCAGGCAGCGCCTCTTCGAGCATCTAATAGAGTGGGCCAAACTGGATCTCCAGCAAAAGGATACACCGCGCACCTGATTAGTAAGGTGCGAGATAAGGACCTGAGCCAACTCTCTAGAACAGTAATGAGGAGGTAATTATGGGCGAAGACATAGTACAGAAGATAAGCAGGCGAGAGTTCCTCAAGGTGGCCGGCTTAGTAGGTATAGGTAGTGGGGTGACATACCTACTCAGCTGCGCTTCTGCCGCCACGCCTCAACCTCAGGCCTCCCCTGGTACATCTTCCGCACCGCAGCGGGATTACATACTTGTAGGCAGGCCTAACCCCACGACAGGACCCATAGCGGGTTTTGGAGAAGCGACTCCATGGGCGGAGGAACGCGCCCTCCAGGCCATCAACAAAGATGGAGGTATCTTTATCCAGGAGTATGGGAAAAAGCTCCCGGTTAAAATCAAAGTGGTGGACACAGAGAGCGATCCCACAAAGGCTGCTGAAGTCGCGTCAAAGCTCATCCTCGAGGATAAAGTCGATCTCATGGTAGCCCTACATACCCCGGCAACGGTTAACCCAGTATCGGCAATGTGCGAGCGCTACCAAGTGCCCTGCATAGCTCTCGACGCCCCCGTTGAAGCCTGGTTGACCGGCGGGCCATACCAGTGGACGTACCTGGCCTTCTGGACTACAGAACAGGTCGCAGACGTCTTTGTAGGCATTTGGGATATGGTGGCCGATAAGACCAACAAAGTGATTGGCGGATTGTTCGCCAACGACGCTGACGGCAAGACCTTTGCAGAAGCTATAATGAAGCGCTTACCAGCCAAGGGCTACAAGATGGTGGATCCGGGGCGCATACCACCTAACACTAGAGACTTCACAGCCGTCATCAATCAGTTCAGACAGGAGAACGTCGAAATTGTCACGGGCAACCTCATACCACCAGATTTCGCCACGGCATGGCGTCAGTTCCACCAGCAAGGCTTCATACCGAAGGTCGTAACCATTGGAAGAGCAATCTTGTTCCCTTCCGACGTAAATGCCCTCGGCGGAAACCTGCCCATGGGATTGACCACAGAAGTATGGTGGTCACCGTATCACCCCTTTAAATCATCACTCACCAACGAAACAGCCAAGGACCTTGCCGATGCCTGGACCAAGGAAACTGGCAAACAGTGGACTGCACCTCTAGGTTACAAATACGCTGCCATGGAGATTGTTGCCGATGTCCTACGGAGAGCACAGACCCTCGACCGGAACAAGCTTCGCGAGGCCATAGCTAATACCAAACTCGACACTATGGTTGGGCCCATAAAATACAACGATCGGCACTATTCGGAAACTCCGGTTGTAGGCGGACAGTGGGTCAAGGGACAGCAATGGCCCTGGGAGCTACGGATTGTCTACAACCAGACTTATCCACAGATACCGAAGACGGGGGATCTGGTGTTCCCCGTGCCGTCTGAGGGTTAGCGTTGCCGTGGACGATTTCCACACCACACGGTACCCGGTGCTGGTCATCCGCGACCTAACGGTTGATTACGGGCGACTGAGGGCTCTGGATGGCCTGTCCCTCGAGGTACTCGAAGGGGAGATCCTCGGCATTATAGGGCCAAACGGTGCCGGAAAATCCACGTTAATAGGCGCCATCTGCGGCTCGGTACGCCCTAAAGCGGGTGTCATCGTGCTGAGGGGCCGAGACATTACGCGTCTCCCCAGCTATGCACGATGCCACTTGGGCATAGGACGAACTTACCAGATACCTCAGCCCTTCGAAAACCTAACGGTACTCGAGAACGTGATGGTAGGCGCTATCTACGGGGCAGGGTTTGACGAGCGAAGGGGTCTGGAGAGGGCAAACGAACTCCTGGACTTGACAGGTCTATACGACAGGAGAAACGCCTTAGCAGGACACCTTGGTCTACTGGATCGCAAGCGCCTTGAGCTCGCCCGGGCCTTGGCTACAGATCCCGAGCTCCTCCTCCTTGACGAGGTAGCAGGCGGCTTGACAGAACCTGAGACACGGTTGCTCCTTGAACTTCTACAGGCGGTCCGTGGCCCCAGCCTCTCAATAATGTGGGTGGAGCACAACCTAGTAACTATAAGGGAAGGGGCTGACAGGGTGTTGTGTATGGCAGGCGGCCGCACCATAGCTCTCGGCAGCCCTAGCGAGGTAATGACAAATAGAGAGGTCCAGAGTCTGTACCTTGGAGAGCTTGCAACCATCGAAGGAAATCCTGCTGAAAGTTGAAGGTCTCGAAGTCCGTTACGGTCAGTTCTTAGCCGTGGACAAGGTCTCGATCACGGTGCCCCGGGGCAGCATAGTGTCTATAGTTGGAGCCAACGGCGCCGGCAAATCGACGCTTCTCAAGACTATAAGTGGGCTCCTTAAGCCCGCCAGAGGTACGATCCAATATCAGGACACGAATGCCACAGGATGGAGCGCTCCACAAGCCGTAAGAGCAGGGATATCACTGGTGCCAGAAGGATCCCATGTTTTCCCAAGGATGTCTGTACTCGACAACCTTTTAATGGGTTCTTACATCCCGAGGGCGCGATCACAATGGCGCCAGAACTTGGATTTGGTCTATCACATGTTCCCCATACTTTTCCAAAGACGATTCCAGCAAGCGGGAACCTTAAGCGGCGGAGAGCGGCAGATGCTGGCCATCGGACGTGCTCTAATGTCCCAACCAACGCTCCTCATGCTTGACGAGGTTTCCCTAGGTCTGGCCCCCATCGTCATAGATACAATCTATGAAAAGATCCGTGAGATAAACTCACACGGCACCACCGTGCTGCTGGTAGAACAGGACATTCGACGCAGTTTAGGCGCTTCGTCCTTCACCTATGTGCTTCTGGAGGGGCGCATAGTGCTTTCCGGAGCATCCAGTGACCTGTCGGTAGAAGAGGTTACCCGTGCCTATTTTGGCTTAGAACAGGCAACGGGGTACCGGACCGACAAAAAGACAAAACAACCATCGTGATCAATGATGCCGGAGCTGGTTCCCCTAGTCGTCAACGGCATATTGCTGGGCAGTCTCTATGCAGTGGTGGGCATCGGACTTTCGATAGTTTTCGGCATCATGCGGAAGATCAACTTGGCCCACGGCGACTTGATAGTTCTATCGAGCTACTTAGGCTTTGTTATAAGCAGCATCTTCGGCGTCCATCCTCTGCTTACGCTGGTGCTGGTAGCCCCAGCGTTGTTTCTTTTGGGGATGGCTCTGCAGGCAGCACTCCTGAACCGAGTTATTAAGGAAGGTGCTGAACCATCACTTATTATCACCTTCGGTCTATCGGTGATAATACAAAACGGTCTGCGGCTCGTTTTTACACCTGACGCTCGAAGCCTTGCAGGCCCAACCTCGGCCTCTAAGTTAGATCTTGGCCCTATATCGCTTCCCACTATATACTTTCTGGACCTATTGGTCAGCTTAGCCGTACTGGGAATGCTCGCTTGGTTTCTGCATCGGACTTACCTAGGAAGAGCAATCCGTGCTGCATCTGACGATGACTTGGCAGCAGCCCTGTTGGGTGTGGATATACGACGGGTGTATGCCTACGCCATGGGCGTGGCCGCCCTCACAGCTGCAGTGGCAGGCATCCTCCTGGGAATGACCTTTGTTTTCTATCCATCGTCTGGACCGCAGTACCTTATCATAGCCTTTGCGGTAGTTGTAATCGGTGGGCTAGGGAACATAGCTGGAACATTCCTGGGCGGAGCACTTCTAGGCATTGCACAGGTCGTAGGTGCCCACTTCCTGGGAGCTGGATATCAATTGCTGGTAGGTTATCTAGTGATTTTGGTCATGTTGGCCCTCCGGCCCGAGGGCTTGCTTGCACGTAGATTATGAGATCCCCAATAGTGGTCGGACACTGAGGACATGCGCGCACTTCCAGGAATCAGGGTAGAAAAACTTGCCTCTATGTCCACAAATAAGACTGCCAGGCTCGCACTCTCCGTGCTGGTCCTTGTCACGAGTATCAGTGCACCACTTTGGGCGGGACAATACGGGATGACATTGCTCCTTCTGTACTTTCTGTACCTTGCATTGGGCCAGATGTGGAACCTGCTGGCAGGCTTTGCGGGGTTGGTTTCCCTCGGCCAGCAACTGTTCATAGGCCTCGGAGGGTATACCCTAGTCATCTTGTCGGAGTACTACCATGTGCCCGTATGGGCCTGCATTTTTCTGGCAGGACTTACATCGGCTATCGTAGCCCTCGTGCTGTCCCCCGCAATCTTTAAGATGCGCGGGGCCTTTTTCAGTATAGCTACCTGGGTTGCAGCGGAAGCAGTGGGAGTGTTTTTCAGCAATTGGGAATATGTGCGCCGAGGAATGGGCTTTTTTATAACCGCAGCCTACAGCATTCCGCCCACTGCAATCTACTACCTTGCCGTGATCCTCGGCATTGGATCCGTAGGAATAGTGTTCGGGCTTCTGAGGTCCAGGATAGGTCTCGCCCTGATGGCTATACGAGACAACCAGGACGCTGCAGAAACGATGGGTATCAATGTATTTCGATACAAGCTCTCTTGTTACCTGATCGCTTCGGCCTTCTCGGGTATCACCGGTGTGGCCTTCTATCTTTTCCAGGTGTATATAGAGCCCTTCGCAGCCTTCAGCATCAACTGGACTGTGGCCATGGTCTTCATAGTGATAATAGGAGGTATTGGGCATGTCGAAGGTCCAGCTATCGGGGCTGCCCTGTATGTGGTACTGCGTATGTTCCTGTCGCAGTATCCCGGGATCAGCCTGTTTGTACTTGGCACCATCGCCATCTTAACCATCTTGCTCTTCCCCTCGGGCATCTTTGGCGGAATCCGAAGAGCTGCTAACATAGAGATCCTTTCCGTGAAGCGCGGCTGATGTCAACTTCTCTACACTTTCATGTGACATTATGCCACTATGTCTAGTCCCAGAAACGACAAGAGCTATCTCGAAGTTAAGCGCTGGCTTTCTTTACCTTATACCTGTCTCGACGAGCAAGTACCAGCCGCATCCCTTCCCTGTAGTGTGAGTTTAGGCCCTTAGGAGCACTCTAGGGACGTACAGCTCCACTATCAGCGCAAGATTTTCCACATTACTAAGCCTGGCCAGCAGGCCATCTCATCCTCATACTATGCCTAATAAACTCCGATCGACCGGAGCTTTGCTTTGGATGCAGCAGCCAGACTGACTTATACAGGTAGAATCAAGGCCGTGTTCGTCCCTCCGAGCCTTCGGACGCTAGATCTACTATCGGCCGCCGACCACCATGCTGTGGAAGTATGCTGGATCATGGCCCACCGCATGGGTACTTATGGTCTAGGACTCCGGACACGATATTGCCCATACTCAGCGGTTGCACGGTCTCAGCGAATCAAGCTGTCAACCCGCTCGCATTGGTAGCTTCCTCCGTAACCTCTGAAAGAGACTGGAGCGAGCCGCCCCTCTCACATGGAAAGCTGTCAAGCCAGGAAGCTCACCATTCTCTGGCACTGCTACATCGATCTGAGGACGTGTTTCATGACTTTACCATTGGGATTTCTGGGCAGGGCGTCCAGAAACTCCACTACACTTGGGACCTTAAAACCAGCAAGCCTCGACTTTACCCATGCCCTGACGTCTTCCGCGTTGAGTTCAGAGCCAGGCACCTTCACTACGAAGGCCTTCACTGCCTCACCGTAGATGGGGTCCGGGATGCCCACTACAGCAGCCTCCACTATCTCAGGATGCGCATGCAGCACGTCTTCTACCTCGATGGAGTACACCTTCTCTCCGCCCCTGTTAATCATGTCCTTCACCCGGTCGAGTATGTACACAAATCCATCTCTGTCGATACGTGCTACGTCGCCCGTGCGCAACCAACCATCACCGAATGTCGACTGTGTTGCTGCAGGGTTATTCCAATATCCTTCAGCTACCGTGGCACCTCGTATGAGTAGCTCTCCAGCTTGGTCAAGCCCCATCTCCTGCCCATTTGACACCACCTTTACCTCCACACACGGCACCGGCAAGCCAGACGACCCGGCCCTGGTTATGGGCTGCGATCTATCTACGGATGGCATCACAGTAGCAGGCGAACTGGTCTCCGTAAGTCCGTACACGGTATGGAAACACAAGTGTGGCACCCACTCATGGAGCTCCTTAATTACCTCCTGAGGTGTCGCGGCACCTCCGGCTGCGGCGGTTCTCCAGCTCTCGAGACGGTAACGCGAACGCAAAGGATGACGAAGCATTTTTATGTACACGGTAGGGGCGGCATGGAAAAAGGTCACCTGCTCTCGTTCCATGCGTTCTAGCAACTCCAACTCATCGAAGACAGGAAGCACTATACTGGTAGCACCTACATGCACCATCAGGAGGAACTGAGCAATGAGACCCGTAACATGAAACATCGGGACGGCTATGGCTGTCCGGTCTCCACTGGACACGCGCAATGTCCGCTCATAGCTGACCACGGCATGAGCCAAGTTCCAGTGGCTAAGCATACAGCCCTTTGGCTTTCCTGTAGTTCCAGATGTGTAGATCATTATGGCTATATCGTGCTCATGACAAGGAACAGGCTGGAAATAGTCCGTCGTGACACCACTAAAAGCCAGGTCTTCCCAGATAGCTGCACCCGGAACGCGTATCTGCTCTTCCAGTTTCTCAGGCATGACGGGCTCTTTGGTAACTATAAGATGCTCTACACTTGTACGGGACAGTATGGGTTCAACGTTAGGCCACCAGTCGGGATTGAGGATCAGCAGCCTGGCACCTGAATCTGCCAGGAACCACTCCAGCTCCTGGCTTCGGGTTTTAGTGTTGAGGAGCACAGCTATTCCCCCTAACCAGGTCACCGCGAACAGGCTGGCTGCAAGTTGCAGACCATTCACAAGAAGGATTGCTACCCGGTCTCCCTTGGCGACTCCGTAGCGATCTCGCAGTTCCCGTGCAAGCTTGATTACCAGGTGCTGGAAATCCTCGTAAGTTACGCGTGTTTCACCTACAACGAGGATCTCTTTCCGCGGAAACCGCTCCACGGCTGTGCTGAGCATGTGGGAGAGCGTCCGAGGCCTATGGGAGTAGACCAGACATTCCGCCCCGTGATGCAGCTCTGTACGCACATCCGACACGATATCTGAAGGCCACTTGTCGACCCCCCTGACGATCATATTTGCTACCCTCGCCTAGGTACCGTGGGAAACTGCCTGTCCTGATATTTCTGAATTCCTGGATCATGTCCCGGCAAAAGTCTATCGGCATAAAGGATGATTTTATCGATGGAGCGTAACGCTTGCTCTGTCGAGAACAGTATTCCCGGCGGAGACATTAAGGTTATATTATCGACAAGGTTTATAGCATCCCCAGCTATACACAGTATCCCCTCCGATGTACGCACTAACACGGACATATGTCCAGCACTGTGACCCGGAGTTTCCAGTAGCACAATGCCAGGGGCCACTTCGAAGTAGTCCTGGCTTACCAAACGGTAATGGAATAACGAAAGAGGCGCCCTCTTCCATGCCCCGTTATATATGGACTTCTGGGTTACGATAGGATCCGAGGCCGCTTCCCATTCCCTTTTAGAGACATAGAAGGTAGCATTTGGGAAAAGGTTGTTATTGTCGCAATGATCGTAATGCAGGTGGGTGTTTATGACCGTATCCACACTCTCGGGATCCCAGCCTAGTTCCCCAAGTGCTCCCAGCATGGTCTCATCCCGAGCCTGCGAGCAAGGGGCGACATTGCTCGTAACCCAAGCAGGATCGGCGATGCCCGTGTCTACAAGTATCCTTCGTCCGGACCCCTCAACGGCCGCAGCCCATACCGGGATTTCGATCTTGTCCCCAAAACCGACACCGTAGACAATCGTCGACCTATCCACCACCAAGGTGCCCATCCTCAGGGCCACGACCCTGTATACTTCACTAGCCATAGCGACCTCCTGCAACCTGTTTCATTCCAGTTCTAAGAGCACCGCCATACCCTGCCCACTGCCCACACACATTGTGGCCACACCATACTGGGTGCCCCTCCTTCTCATTTCATGAGAGAGCTTAGTCACCAATACTAGGCCTGTTGCTCCGACTGGATGCCCCAGGGCTATGGCTCCTCCGTTGACATTGACGCGCTCCGGTTCAAGCTTCAGGTCCCGCATAACAGCGATGGTTGAAGAAGCAAATGCCTCATTCAGCTCGATAAGGCCCACATCTTCCATCCGCAGACCTGCCTTGTGGAGTAACTTTTCAACGGCCGGCACAGGGCCTACGCCAAATAAGTCTGGCTCCACACCAGCTGCGGCCCAGCCGCGCAAGTATACTATTGGTCTGAGACCAAGCTCTCTAGCCATCCTTTCACTAGTCAAAACTACAGCAGCAGCTCCATCGTTTATGCCGGAGGAGTTTCCTGCAGTGACAGTACCATCAGTCTTGAAGGCAGGCTTTAGCTGAGCCAGCTTCTCCATGCTCGTATCCCTGCGTGGGTGCTCATCCGTATCGAAAAAGGTCTGTTCACCCTTTGTGTTCTTCAAAGGAAACGGCGCTATCTCCTCTTTGAAGAGACCGGCATCTATAGCCGCTACAGCCCTCCTATGACTTTCCAGGGCAAAGGCATCTTGCTCGTACCGCGTTATTTGATAGCGACTCGCTATAAGCTCGGCCATAGGTCCCGCGTCTCCCAATATGTAGTCAGCCAGGAAATCGATAAGAATGCCATTTCCCAGTCTGTACCCAAACCTAGCACCCTCCAGCAAGTAGGGGGTCTTGCTCATGTTCTCCATCCCGACAGCAACCCCCAGGGCAACATCGCCGAGAAGTATGTCCTGAGCCAAAGAAGTCATGGCCCTTAGACCCGACGAGCAGTTCATGTTTATACTGTAATCGTCAACTTCCTTCGGGATGCCCACGCGCAGCAGTACCTGCCGGGCCGGATTACCGCGGGGAGTCACCTGAATGTTTTGCCCGGCCACCAACCGATCGACCTGACTCGGATCTATTCCGGCTCGCTTTACGGCCTCCCGGACAACGTGGGCCCCCAGGTCTAGAGGCGACACATCCTTGAGAGCACCACCAAACCTACCGATGGCTGTACGAACCGCTGACAGAACTGCAATACGTTCCGATCGCGAAGCGATATAACCTGAACTCACCATATTAGACCACCACTCACATAAATCACTTGACCTGTTATGTACTCTGCCTCGTCAGAAGCCAGGAACGCAACGAGGTTCGCCACATCCTCGGGCCTCCCAGGCCTGCCCGCAGGTATGCGCCCAACTATCGAGTCCCAGATATCTTGTCCCAGCCTGCGCGTCATTGGGGTATCGATGAAACCTGGGCATACAACGTTGGCAGTAACACCTTTGCCAGCCAGCTCCCGCGCCGCAGTCAGGGTGAGGCCAACTACACCCGCTTTGGCAGCTGCGTAGTTAGCCTGACCGACACTCCCGAGCCAGCTCGATGAGGATATATTGACTATACGCCCATAGTGCTGGGACCGCATGTGCTGTGCTGCAAATCGGGTAGTGTAGAATACACCCGAAAGATCTACTTCCAGCACTCGATGCCACTGTTCATCCTCCATCTTGTGGAGCATGGCGTCCATATTGATCCCGGCACAGTTCACCAAAACATCGAGCTTACCCCAACGGTCTATGGCCCGCTGTAAAAGCGTTTCTGCCTGTCCACGATCCGACACATCTCCAGGCACAGTGATGACTTCCGTTCCCCTACCTGACAGCTCGTCCGCAAGGGCTGACAAGGGCTCCTCGGCTATATCGCCTAAGGCTAAATAAGCCCCCTCTGAAGAAAGCCTCTGGGCTACTGCCCGACCAATGCCGCTAGCAGCACCAGTAACTACTGCCACTTTCCCAACGAACCTCACAGCTCATCCTCATTGTCTAAGCTTTGGCGACCTCACACTAAATAGAAGGAGCACGAGAAGGAGTGCCCCCATTATGACCTGACGTATCGCCTCACTCGCCCCCACCGTGAGGAGTACTGTCGTCAAGATCACCATGGTTATGGCCCCAAGCGCGGTGCCCGCATAGGATCCAACTCCTCCAGCAAGGGACGTTCCCCCTATAACGACCGCCGCCACAGTAGGAAGTGTATAACTGCCACCCAGATCTAGATTGGCAGCGCCTGCATATCCGAGCAATATCATTCCTGAGAAGGCATTCAGGATTCCACTGAGCGTGTACGTGACCGCTATATATCTCCTTACGGGTATGCCACACAATTCAGCCGCTTTGCGATTACTTCCGATCAGGAAAAGTAACCGCCCGTACTTGGTGGTTTTCAGCAGAACCTCGACACCAACCACGAAGATAAGCGCCAAGATTGTCAACCACCTGATGCCCATGAAGCCAGAGTTCAGAGCGAGAAGCGAGGGTGCAGTGCCACCAGCTGGGGATCCTCCCTGCGTTGACGCGAAGGTTATTCCCTGAGCCACCACCATGGTGCCAAGGGTCATAACCAGTGGCGGTAAACCAAAGATGACTATACCAAGCCCATTAAGTCCTCCTATGACGAGCCCTGCAGCGAGCACTAGTGCTAGCGCCTGCGGAAGGTTAGCATCGCTACCCTGAAGCTGCGTGTAGGCCAGTACAGCCGCAAGCGACATAACCTGACCTACGGAAAGGTCAATGCCGTAGCCCCCAGATATCATCACCAAAGTCTGCCCCGCCGACGCAATGGTGAGGATAGCCGCCACAGCCAAAATCTGATTGAGGTTATCCCAAGTCATATATCCGGGCTTCAAGGCTCCGCCAAGGGCAAACAGCAGCACGCTAGCGAACAGAGCAGGCAACCATGAAGTGGTCGCAGCACGCCTCAAGAACGAGAACCCTGTCCTTCCTTCGAGAACTACCTGGCCCGTCGCCCTATCCATGTAGCACCTCTT
Organism: Chloroflexota bacterium; assembly: GCA_034432775.1. Classification (GTDB taxonomy): domain Bacteria; phylum Chloroflexota; class Chloroflexia; order DAOUBH01; family DAOUBH01; genus DAOUBH01. The sequence goes on along the minus strand of DAOUBH010000017.1, from coordinate 158,226 downwards.
GTTAGCCCCGCATAGCCTCTCTCGAAATCCTCACCCTTAGCATCCGTAGCACCTGGCTCCCCGCCAATCCAGCGATGATGACTACACCCGACACAAGATGCTGGTAGTACGACGGCACTCCGGTAGACAGTACTATGTTGACCACAAGGCCGAGGAGAAATGCCCCTAGTATAGGACCCAAAGGTTCAGCCCAACCACCAGCCAGGCTCGTACCACCCAGCACTGCAGCAGCTATGGCATTTAGCGTAAAGGGATTGCCTACGGTAGGGTCACCAGCCGATATGTTGAGAGTGACCAGAAGACCGGCAACACTAGCAAAGAAAGCGGAAGCTGTGTACGCACACAGCTGAACCAGAGGATTATCGACGCCCGATAAGAAAGCCTTTCGTGCGTCAGAACCTACCGCCCTCATCCTGGTGCCTACTGGGGAACGGAGCAACAAGATAGCGACTATAAGGATCACTACCAGGGCCCAGGCAGGCTTCGGCAGCAGTAAGGGTTGAGCGTACCATGTCACTATGTCGATAGGGATCTGCCCTCCTGGAAGAGGAAGAAGATAAAGGGCAGCTCCGCCGGCCATAAAGCCACTAGAAAGGGTGGCCAGAAGGGGATGCAATCTGAGATAACCGATGGTAATCCCGTTCAGGAGCCCTACGGCAGTCCCAGTTGCTAGGGCAGCCAAGGCTGCAACGGGGAAACTCCAGCCCCCAGTGCAGGCGCCAGGTGTTGAACACACATATAGCTTCCCAGCAGGCCCAATACTTAGAAAGTCCCAGCCAGCCCCTACCAGTGCGACGCAAAGTACATTCACAAGAGTAATGGTGCCCCCTACAGAGAGATCGATACCGCCCACTAGCATGGAAAACGACACGCCGATGGCCGCCGAAGCAAGGGGCACATAGACGGCCAGGAAGCCGCCCAGAGATGCCTGCCCCAAAAAGTCAGGGTGGACTGATACCTGCAGCAACAGGAGAGCCAAAGTCAGGAGCATCGCAGCAAATCCTGGCCAAAGGCTGATCACACTCGCTAAACGTCCGACAACCCTCGCCGGAGCCTCTCTGTTGAACACCATCTCTCAAGCCTCCACAGCTGTCTGCATAGAAGCAAGGGCAATATCATGCTCGCTGATCTTATCCCCTTGGAGCTCAGAAACTATTCTTCCTCGGTACATTACATAGACCCGGTTACACAGATCTGCAAGCTCGCTGTCCTGGCTCGAAGCGAACAGGACTAGGGCACCCTCAGATGCCATTCGCCGTAAAAAGGAGTGTATTTCGCGTCTAGTCCTGACGTCCACACCACGGGTAGGGTCATCAGCCAAGAGAATGCGGGACCGGGTCATCATCCATCTTCCCACCGCTAGCTTCTGCTGGTTACCACCACTCAGACGGTTGGCTATGGTAGAAGGTCTATGGTCCTTGAGACCTAAAAGCTCTACTACCTCATGGAGATTTCCTCGGTCCCCGCCCTTCGAGGCCCAGGTCACCACCTGGAGGTTCTCCCATATTGACCGTGACGGAAATATCATTTCGCCTTCTCTGTCCCCAGAAATGAAGGCGAAACCATGTTTTACAGCATCGCCTATGCTCCTCAAAACAACCTCGTTCCCGGCGAGCGTTACCCGCACCTCGAGGCCTGGCCAAGCCCCAAACAGGACACGGAGTAGCTCTGACTGCCCTTGCCCCTGCAGGCCAGCTATACCTACGATCTCTCCTGGCCAGCCTTTAAGGCTAACAGACCCTCCAAAGACAGGCACTGGCAGGTTTTCCACTTGCAGCAATGGCGGGCTTCCGGAAGGGCCTGTAGACAAGGGGAGTGCCTCAGGCCCATACTCCTCCAAGACTGTGCCCGCCATCGCAGCCATAAGGTCACTGGAGGTAAGCTGCCCCAGATCCCCCTCTAGAACTACTTTCCCATTTCTAAGGACCGTCACAAAACGGCAGATCTCATAGACCTCTTCCAACCTGTGAGAGATAAACAGTATGCCAACACCTTCAGCTGCCAACTCTCCGACAATTGACTTGACGACCTCAACCTGTTGCCGTCTCAGGGCTGAAGTTAGTTCGTCGAGGATAAGGTACCGCGGTCGGATGAGAAGGGCCTTGGCCAATTCCACCAGGTATCTCGAGCCCAACGATAGTTCCCTTACCTTCAAGGAGGACAGGGCCCCGATGCCCAGACGTTCTAGCACGGCCTGGACATCGTGGGCCCTAGATGTCGAGCCGCGACCATTACCCAAGACTGCAATGCTCAGAGCCAAGTTCTCTTCGACCGACAAGTGCGGCAGCAGGCTCGTCTCTTGGTACGTGGCTGCAACTCCCAGACGCATGGCATCGCGGGGCCCTCTGACGTCGACATTCTTACCGTCGAGCACATAGCTGGCCCTGTCCGGTTCGACGGCGCCCGTGATCACCTTGGCCAGTGTGCTTTTCCCCGATCCGTTTCCCCCTAGCAACGCTCTTACTGTTCCCGGAGCAATGGCGACGCTCGCCCCGTCCAGAGCAACTACCGTGTCGAACCGCTTGTAGACGTCTGAGAGTTGCAGCATGCGTTCTTCCTCTAACTGCGTCACGGCTCAAAGAAAGAGTCGATCTCTTCTTCGGACATAATCCTATCGAGCATGTAGGTATCAGGCTTGCCCTCTACCATCTTGAGAGCCTCTTGAAGCGAAATGCACTGAGTGAGAGGAGTGCACCACGGCTGCGACTTGTCGCCTTCCTTTGTTACGACCAACGGAGGCGGTATCATGACCGTGTTCTTCAGATTAGGATCCAGCGGATTAGAGGTAAGCACCGACGGCTTCAGCTTCTTGCCCTGTAGCAACCTAACCGCAAAGCCCAGAGAGTCGGCTGCGTGGGCAGGGGCATAGGGCACACCGATGGAGTCCAGTTCCGGCATCTTGGCCCAAAGCCGGAAGAATCCTGCCGTGTAGTCACCTGTCATAACCTTGGGAAGCGGACGGTTGGCTGCCTGGAAAGCCCTTATTACGCCTTCAGCCATGACATCCTGGATAAGCAAGGCATCGAAGTTCGGGTAGCTTGCCAGGATAGTTGCCATGGCCTGCTGGGCTTTGGCCTCGTCCCACCAACCCGGAGCCGAAGTCAGTACCTTGATCTCGGGGTAATTCTTAAGCACGTCGTTAGCTGCTTGCACGCGGAGCACATCGGCCGTATTCCCAGGTACACCTGTAATCATGACAATGTTGCCCTTGCCATTTAACTTCTTGACAAGCCATTCGGTCTGTATCTTCCACCAGGTGTAGTTGTCTCCGACAACGTTAATGGCATCCACGGGAGCGGGGTCATTGGAAATCATCACGAAGATTCCTTTAGCTTTCGCCCTGGGAAGGATGGGCTGTACAGCTGGAGCCGATACTGGGTCGATGAGCAGGGCGTCCACTCCCTGATCGATCAAACCATTGATTTGACTGATCTGTTGATTTAGGTCTGCAGGGCTGTTGACAACTATCAGTTTTTCTAAGATCCCTTGGTCCTGATAGTACTTGGCTTTGGCTTCAAGATCCTCGAGGAACTCTGACCTCCACAAGTTGCCTATCCAACCATTGGCGTAACCGATAACAAATTTCTTTGAGGGCTTGGCCGCCGATGTGGCAGCTGGGGAGGGCGATGCTGTTCCGGATGGAGCGGTAGCGGGTGCAGTTGCTCGTGCTGTGGGCGACGGCGGGCCCCCGGCTGGTGCGCAGGCAGCTAGGAGAAGCAGAGATGCCAAAAACAGGCCTAGTCTTGCGGCCAAGCGGGTGCGGTTGATCATAATGCTCCTGATGTGCGTTCCTTGCCTTCTAACAGGTCCCATGGGTCTAACCCTCCTTGGAAACCATTTGGAGATCCCTGCCATGGATGTAACCTACTGTCCATGCATGGAGCTACACATTCTCCATACACACCTCCTCGCCAAAACCAACGTCATTCGCCAGGCGGTGCTGTAGATTTCCGCACTACGATGTCGCAGGGAAGCATAACGGAACGCTCCTGGGGCTGGTGGCCCATGATCAGCTCAAGCAACAGCTGAGCTGCTATTCGTCCCATTTCAGCCCTGGGTTGGCGCGCAGTAGTAAGGGATATAGGCTCTATGCCCGCAACCTCGATATCATCGAAGCCTGTGACCGAGAGCTGCCGGGGCACTTCGAGGCCATTTCGACTGGCCCAATCAATTACGCCTAAAGCCATAAGATCGTTGGCGCACGCTATGGCAGTGGGCCGTTTGGAAGGAGGCAAGGTTAGCAGTCTCTCAGCCCCCTCGATGCCGCTCTGGAAATCGTAGCGTCCCTCGCACAGCAGATCTGGATCCCAGGCGATATGGTGTCGCTCCAACGCTCTGCGATAACCACGATAGCGATCCCTTGCCGACGAAGAGTGAGGAAAGCCACCGATAAAACCGATGCGGGTGTGCCCTAAGGAAATCAGGTGCTCCACGAGGTGCTGCATGGCACCCATGTTATCTACTCCCACATAGGGAGCATCGTAACCCGCAAACCTACGGTTGATAAGCACGAAGGGAACCTGCATGCTCTGTAGGAGGCGCCACGTGTGGCTCTCCATCTGTACGGAGGTAAACAGCAGTCCATCCACCTGGTGTGACAGCATAGCTTTAACGTAGACGCGCTCCCTTTCGATTTCGTTGAAGGTGTTCGAGATCAGGAGCATGTAGCCGTGTTCCCGCAATACCAGTTCTGCGGCCACAGCTATCTCGGCATAAAAGGGGTTGGTCAGCTCGGTAGTGATGAATCCAACGGTGTTCGTGTACCTGCGGCGTAGACTTGAAGCCACGTTGTTGGGTACGTAACCGAGCTCTTCCACCACTGTGAGGACCCGTTGCTTCAACTCCGGGGTCACATAACGCGTCCCATTCAACACATGTGAGACTGTCGCTGTGGAAACGCCGGCCTTCTCGGCTATATCTTTGTAGGAAACCCTCTTAGAACTCTTTTCTTCCACGGGAGCCCGGCTTAGTAAATCGATTACGTAATCGTTTATACACCATGGTTCCACCCCTGTCAATACCTCTGAGTGGGGCTCCTACAAACTTTAGTTGCCCAAGGACTCGCAGCTCAAGACGGCCTGTCTGGTCCTTACGTGAGATACATCCCGAACGGCGCAACCTTAACAGAGGCCAGCTGCTTATACAGCCCAAGAAGTTGGCCCGTTCCCGTTGAGCCAGCCTAGACCACTTGTCTGACAACAATCCGAGGTGATAAAATTTGGACGACTAACCGTCAGGAGGTCCCCTAATGCCTTCCATGCGGCGCACCATACCGATCCTCATGCTGGCACTGACTGTGATTGCCGTAGCATGTTCCCCGGCACAACCATCACCCACTATTTCCCCATCCCCGACCAGCCCCAGCCCAGCTCCATCGCCTACGACCACCAAGGTATACCGCGTAGGAATCTCTTACTTGGTCACACACCCTTCCATAGAGGCCACCAAACAAGGCTTCAAAGAGGGAATGGCTCAGGAAGGTTTCGTCGAAGGGAAAAATGTGATCTACGAAGAGCAGAATGCCCAGGGCCAGGTGGCTAATGCCAAGGACATCGCCGACAAGTTCGCTTCAGAGCAGCTGGATCTAGTAGTGAGCTTTACCACTCCCAACTCGCAAGCTGTGGTAAAGGCCATAAAGGATAAACCCATCGTCTTTGGCATGGTGACAGATCCGGTGGCAGCCGGTCTGGTACCCAGCTATGACAAGCCCTCTGGGACGAACGTCACCGGCGTGTACAACTTCAATCCCGTGCCCGACCAGTTTGAGATCTTCAGGCGATTGGCTCCCGGAGTTAAACGCGTAGGCGTAATATACAACGCCGGCGAGGTCAACTCACAGGTACTTGTGAAGATGGCAAAAGAGAAAGCCCAGGAATTCGGTTGGGAAGTGGTTGAGGCAACTGTATCGGGTAGCGCCGACGTACTCACGGCTGCCAACTCCTTAGTGGGGCGATGCGATGCCATATATGTACCTCAGGACAACACTGTGGTGTCAGCCTTCGACTCTGTGCTGAAGGTGGCACAGAGCAACAAGCTCCCTGTCTTTGCCGGAGCACCAGAGCAGGTCCAGGCAGGTGCCATCCTCACTGTAGCCTATAGCCAGAAAGACATGGGCATCCAGATCGGTAAACTCGCGGCTCGGGTGTTGAAGGGAGAGAATCCAGGCAATATAGCTCCTGAAACACCGAACAAAAAAGACCTGTATATCAACGCCAAGGCCGCCGAAACCGTAGGAATAAATGTGCCAGACGACATCTTAAAGCAGGCCGTCCAAGTCTACCGATAGGTGGATTCACCTATGGACGCTGCGGCTTTCCGGTCTCTAGTCGTCAGCTCTGCCGAGCAGGCTGTGCTGTACGCATTCCTGGCCCTAGGAGTCTATTTGTCCTTCAGGATACTTAGATTCCCGGATCTCACAGTGGAGGGATCCTTTCCTCTGGGAGCATCGGTGGCGGCACGGCTGCTGGAGATTCACGTTGACCCCTCACTCGCCATCCTAGCAGCCATAGCGTCGGGCGCGGTGGCAGGCATAGCCACCGCGCTCATCCATACCAGGCTGCGCATCAACAATATCATCGCTAGCATCTTGGTGGCCACAGCCATATACACTGTGATGCTCAGGGTAATGGGCAAAGCCAACACACCCCTGCTCACAGTGCAAACCTTCTTCGGTGAAGTCCTGTCGCTCTTTAGCCTGCCCGAGAATTCTTACACAATAATCGCCATGGGATCAATAATGACATCCGCTACCGCCCTGGCATACTATGCCTTCCTCAGGACAGATTTAGGGCTCGCCATCAGGGCAAGCGGCGACAACGCAAGAATGGCTAAGAGTTTCGGGGTAGATCCTCGCAACATGGAAATTATAGCCCTCGCCATCTCCAACGGCCTTGCGGCGCTCTCCGGAGCCCTGTTGGCACAGGTGCAAGGCTTTGCAGATGTAGGCATGGGCGTTGGTATATTGGTGGTCGGAGCGGCATCAGTGATCATCGGCGAAACGCTCCTGGGACCGGACAAGACCTTGGCTTGGCTTGTTCTGGCAGTACTGGTGGGGGTATTAGTATACAGACTTATCGCGGCAACAGCCCTGCGTATAGGCCTCGCTCCCACAGACCTCAAGCTCATTACAGCGATTCTCCTCCTCTTGGTTATGGGTCTACCTCAAGTACGTAGGGGCCTCGCATAAAGAGCCAATGTTGCACCTTGAAGGCATAACCGTTTGGTTCAACAAAGGTACGTCCATTGAGACTAAGGCGCTTGACAACATTACCCTCACCATCAATGCAGGCGACTTCGTCACTATCATCGGTAGCAACGGGGCGGGAAAGACAACCCTCCTGAGTGTCATCTCCGGTGCAGTACTTCCCTCCAGTGGAAACGTTTATCTCGACGGAAAGGACATAACTCGAGTGCCCGAACACCAACGGGCAAAATGGATCTCAAAGATAGATCAGGATCCGCGTCAGAGTACGGCAGGAAGCCTGACTGTTGAAGAAAACCTGGCGGTAGCAACCCTGCGAGGTCACAGCCGTGGACTGGGTTGGGGGGTTACAAGATCCCGAAGGGAAATGTACCATACGCTACTCTCAACCCTCGGCATTGGTCTTGAGGAGAAGCTCGCTGTCAGAACCGATCACCTCTCGGGGGGCCAGCGCCAGGCCTTAGCCATGCTCATGGCCACACTGGTAACCCCACGGCTTCTCCTTCTTGACGAGCACACAGCGGCCCTAGACCCACGAGCTGCCTCATTGGTAATGCAGATCACAGGCGACCTCGTCAGGGAAAGAAATCTCACCACCATCATGGTCACCCACAATATGGATCAGGCCCTGAGATGGGGGAACCGTCTATTAATGATGCACCGAGGCAGAATAATACTGGATCTGCAAGGCCCAAATAGGGAAAGGCCGACCGTTGAAGACCTAGTTCACCTCTTCCACAAAACCAGTGGCGAAAGATTCGCCGACGACACAGCCCTGCTGACCGATTAGCAAGCTGCATCCTACACCTCTCTAGGGTTTCACTGCTGTATCAGGAACCACCATTTCTCGGGTATAAATTCTTCCAGTCTAACGGTCTCTATCCCCGGTGGCCTCCTGCGCTCAAATTCCTCCCATGCGCCGACTGGTACAGTGGCATCAATGATCACCTTCGATTGATGCATCCTGCGAGCATCTCGGGGGAAACCAGCAGCGTTGGGCACAACCAGGATTCCCGTCTCTGGCCTACATCGCGTGCTCAGCGCCCACAACAAATCAGCTTGATCCAGAACGTCCACATCGTAGTCAACTACAATGCAGGTCTTCGCCCATCTATAGGCCCCCAGCACCACCAAGCCCGCATTGATGGCCTCACCCTCCTGTCGTTTCCTGATCGCTACGGCGCATCCGAGAATCGTCGGGAGGAGGGATATCGCCACTACCTCTATCCCAGCCCTGGTTAGGGCGTCTAGCAACATAGCCTCTCTGGAAGGTGCTAGCAGATGCATATCGTCGTTAGTGCCGGCGTGGATTGTGTGATATATAGCATCCCTTCGACGCAGAATAGCCTTCAACCTAAAGACAGGACTCTGGACCTGGGGCATATAAAACTGCATGAAGTCCCCGAAAGGGGCTTCGGGAACCCGCCGATGGGGAAGGATCTCGCCCTCCAGCACAATCTCTGCCTCGGCTGGCACCTCTACATCTATAGTCTCGCATTTCAACAATGACACCGGCCTTCCTCGAAGAGCACCGGCCACCTCCAACTCATCATGGCCCATCTCAAGACTGGTGGCAGCAGCAAGGAGCTCTATTGGGTGTAGGCCTATGACCACTGCCGCTGGCAACCCCTCACCCTTCCCCTCAGCCTTCGCACGCAGTATGCCAAGCTGCTGGGGAGGCATGCTCCGTATAGCCAGTTCCTGGGAAGAAAGCAGAAGCATCCTGTTGAAGGAAAGGTTCCTTTTGCCCGTATCTGGATCCTTAGCTATAACAACACCAGCCGTAATGTAGGGTCCAGCGTCTTTCTCGGCATGGGTGACTATCGGAAGAGTGGTGAGATCGGCTCGCCTACCTATCTCTATTACCTCCTTGACGGGGCCGTCGGATACGAGCTCCGGTTGCAAAGGCGTAGTGCAGCGACTATTCCAGGTCTGAGCGATATATCGGGGATCACAGCCCAAGGCTAGGCCCAGCATCTTCCTACTTACCACCAGGTTGCCAACGACAGGAAAGGCAGATCCTTTCACCTTCGAGAAAATGACAGCACGTCCAGCATTGACAAGCCTGAAAAGTATCGAAGGGATCTCCCGATCCCGCTCGACCTCCCTATCAACCCTTATGAGCAAGTCATTTCCCTCGAGGAGCTCCAGGTAGTCCCTGAGACTGCGACCGAGATGTAAATCCATAGCTCTCCCTGTGAAGGCTTCTAAAAGCCTATGGATACCAAGTCTGCTAGAATTATAAGCATTACCGCGCTCAGGAGGCATCGTGAAGCTAGGCGTCAGACTAATCGATGATCTGGGCACCCCTCAACAACTGCTAAGCCTCGCCACGTTAGCAGACCAACTCGGTTTCAACTCTGTATGGTATCCACACGATCCATTCCGGACCAATTCGTGGGTCCTAGCAGCTGCAACCGCCTTAGTGACCCAAAGAATCCAGATACATGTACGGGCAAACCCCTATACCACCGATCCATCGGAAATTGCCACATACTTGGCAACTCTCGACCACCTTTCCGGAGGTAGGGCCAATCTTTCCATTGGGCTTCATACTACGGAAATGCTGAGCTGGATAGGTCTAGACGGGTCTGATGTGCGGGACAGAATAACCGAAGCTTATCATCTAGTCCGAGCATTGTTTTCCGAAAACGTGGGCGAGTTCTCTGGAAAATGCTATCGATGGACACGACACGCCTATTTCAGGTTTCCCGTCCTGAGATCCGAACCACCCATTTATATCTGTCCCTTCGGATCTGATCTGCTAGAGCTTAGCGGTGAGATAGGCGATGGGTCGATCCCCATGGTTGCACCCCCCGAAGCCGCTCCACGGGTAGTGGAAAAGATACTGGCTGGAGCCACTAGGTCAGGGCGAAAGAGAACCGACTTACGGATAGTGGCCTTCGTTTGGTTGTCTGTCGATGACGACAGGCAGGCAGCTCGCAACGCACTGCGGCCCGTCGTTGCCTACTTCGGTCACTACTTGGATGCAGAAGACCTCGCCCTCGTCGGTCTGGGAGTTCATGACTTCGATGCGGTCCATGAAGCCGTTATCGCAGGTCGACGCGATGTCGCTGAAGGTCTGGTAACTGAGGAGATGCTGGCTTTAGGGATAGCGGGCAACCCACAAGAATGTCTCGAGAAACTCGAGATGCTCGCCGATGTAGGTGTAGATGAGGTGTCCATGGGCGGCCCGCTGGGGCCAGATCCCCATAAGGCCCTCCACACTATAGCAACGAAGATAGCCCCTCAACTAAAGTGATGCGCTACCCCGAGATGGCTGCTTGCCAGACAGGGGCCGACCCTTAGCTCCGTCCGGCTTTACTAGGACACCGCAGAGGTGATACACTTGGAGGATGAAGCTCTGGGGCTGGTATGCAGCGGTCACGATACTCAACAAGACAGTTGCTGGCTCTAGGTGTCCTCTCCGCCCTGGGCAGCCTGTTGGTAACCTGGCTGATGGCCACCTTCGTTATATCATGGCCTGTTCCTGTCGTCGGCCACTTGGCGGTAGCTCTGGTGTCGTCCCTCGGCATGGTGGCCTTCACCCTGCTGTCTGGATTCGGTCGAGCCCGCCGCTGAAAGCGTCGCCTTGTTTCTGAAACAGGCCGGCTTCCCTGCAGGAGAGGAAATGGTCTGCCAACACGAAAACCCCCTCATTGTACAGAGCGACGGATCTATACTCGCCGAGGCCGATAATCCCCTTTACCCCCAGGCACGGGACGTGTTGGTGCGCTTCGCTGAACTGGTCAAAAGCCCTGAGCAGATCCACACCTATCAAATGACCCCTCTTTCCCTGTGGAATGCGGCCGCCGCGGGTGAAACTCCTGAGGGCATAGTCCGTGCCCTTGCTAGGTTCAGCAGGTATGAGGTTCCGGGCTCCGTTATAGCCCGAATTCAGGAATATATGTCCCGCTACGGGCGCCTACGTCTGGTCACCGAAGACGGCCATCTCGTACTCAGGTCCGATGACCACAACCTGCTAATGGAAGTAGCCAGACATCGCAAGGTCGCTTCCCTACTTTTGGGAGCAAAGGACCACGGGGGACTGCTCGTAAACCCCGATGCCCGCGGTGCTATAAAGCAGGCTCTGGTTCAGGTAGGCTACCCAGCAGAAGATTTGGCGGGTTACCTGGATGGCACCCCCCTCCCTGTCCGACTGAGAAGGGTCAGTCGTTCGGGCACCCCGTTCCGCCTCCGACCGTATCAGCTCGAGAGCGTAGAAGCCTTCTGGTCCGGCGGCTCCCACCGAGGTGGCAGCGGAGTGATAGTGCTGCCGTGCGGGGCAGGCAAGACCCTCGTAGGAATAGCTGTGATTGCCAAGGTGCAGAGCCATACCCTCATCCTCTGCCCAAATACAGTGGCCGTCCGGCAGTGGATATTTGAACTGCTGGATAAAACCACTCTCAGAGCCCATCAGGTCGGCGAATATACGGGAGAACTCAAGCAGATACGCCCTATCACTGTCACTACATACCAGATGCTCACCCACAGGAACTCAGACAGTGAAGGATATCCCCACTTTGATCTCTTCACCAGCCAGAACTGGGGCCTCATTATCTACGACGAGGTACACCTCTTGCCAGCCCCCATATTCCGGATCACCGCCGAAATACAGGCTAGGCGCCGCTTAGGACTCACCGCTACACTGGTAAGGGAGGATGGGCGCGAAACAGACGTGTTTTCCCTCATCGGACCTAAGCGTTACGACGTGCCCTGGAAGGAGCTAGAAAGTCAGGGATGGATCGCTACCGCAGAGTGCATCGAGGTGCGGATAGACCTCCCCCGTGAACTCCGCAGGGCATACTCCAACGCCCAAGACATCAAACACCGCTACCGTTTGGCTGCCGAGAACCCCATTAAGCTTCACCTGGTGCAACGCCTCCTGGAGCTTCACAGGGGAGATCAGATACTTATCATAGGCCAGTACTTGGACCAGCTCCGCCAGATCGCAGAGATGGTAGGGGCACCCATAATTTCTGGGGCTACCAGCATCGCCCAAAGGGAAGCCTTGTACCAGAGCTTCCGCTCCGGTGAGATTAAGGTCCTGGTAGTGTCTAAGGTAGCCAATTTCTCCATCGATCTCCCCGACGCCAATGTAGCCATCCAAGTATCAGGCACCTTCGGATCAAGACAAGAAGAGGCCCAACGCCTGGGAAGAATACTCAGGCCTAAGTCCAATGGACGCCTCGCTAGGTTCTATTCTCTAGTGACCCGGGACACCAAGGACCAAGAGTTCGCCGCCAAGCGCCAGCTATTTCTTACGGAGCAAGGTTATCGCTACACTATAGTTGATGGATCAGATCTGCGAGCAACGTTGGCCCTTCCGGCCGCTATTTGAGATCGTGGAGGACGCCCTTGAAAGCGATCATACCTCTGGCAGGGTTGGGGACCAGACTCAGACCCCACACCCTTACCAAACCCAAACCCCTTGTGAACGTGGCCGGGAAGCCAGTACTGGCCCACATACTTGACACCCTACAAGGCCTACCGATAGAGGAGCTTTTCTTCATCACGGGCTACCTTGGGGAGCAAATAGAAGCGTTCGTCAGATCCCGATATGCTCTGGCCTCTAGGTTCATCAGGCAGGACCAGCAGTTAGGCCAGGCCCATGCCATTGGTCTCACTAAGGGCCTTATCTCTGGGGACGTGCTCATCATCTTCGTCGATACTATCTTCGAAGCGGATCTCTCCCGTTTGCCCGGTATAGAGTCCGACGGCGTAGTATACGTCCACGAGGTCCAGGACCCGAAGCGCTTCGGAGTAGCCGTGCTCAGGGACGGCTATATTCAAAGGTTGGTAGAAAAGCCTCACGAGCCTGTCTCTAACTTGGCTGTGATCGGGGTCTATTACTTCAAAGATGTGTGTCCCCTATACGAGGCAATCGACGAGTTGATTGCACGAGACATCAAGACGAGCGGAGAGTACTACCTGGCCGACGCCATTCAGATTCTTATCGATAGAGGAGCTAAGATCGAGGCTTGGCCCGTAGCTATCTGGGAGGACTGCGGCAAGCTGGAAACCCTCCTTCAGACCAACCGCTTCCTGCTCACCAGAACAGGCGGCAACTGCCGATACATAGAAGGGTCCATAATTCACCCTCCTGTCTTCATAGCCCCTTCCGCAAGAGTTGAAGGCTCCATCGTGGGACCTTATGTCACAATAGCTGACAACGCCGTGGTTAGGGCCTCTATCCTCAGGGACTCGATCATTAACGACGGAGCCCTGCTGGAAGAAGCCATGTTGACAGGCTCTGTCATTGGGAACAATGCTGTGGTTAAGGGTAGCTTCAACCGGCTGAACGTGGGAGATGCGTCGGAAATTTCCCTCAGAGGAGAGTAAAGGACCCACCTGGGTGGAATATAGCATCGAACTGCCTATGGCGGCCGCCGATGACGTTCTCAGCCAGTTATCGCACTATTTTTACGGAAACTCCATGGCGGTTGAAGTGCCCACGGACTTCGTAGAAGAGGACATACCTCCAAGGCCGTCAGATTGGGCCATCCTGCGGGGATATTTGCCCACATCAGACCACCTCGAGACAGCGGTATCCGCCATAGAGCAGGCCCTCTGGCACTTAAAACAGCTAGGAGTCTCCATCAGTCACACCGTTCGTGAGATAAGCGAGCACCAATGGCTACAGGCCTGGAGGGACTCCTTCAAGCCGATAATGCTCGGCAAGCTAGCCATTGTTCCCGCATGGCACGCCGGCCCGATCCCCGCATCAACGGTTATCAAGATAGAGCCAGGAATGGCCTTCGGTACGGGGCTACATCCTACCACACAGCTCGCTCTCCTCCTCCTGCAGGAAGTCGCACTGGAGGGCATGCGTTGCTTAGACCTCGGCACCGGCACCGGCATCTTGGCCATTGCTTCGGCACTGCTAGGTGCCAGCTACGTCCTCGCCCTGGACGTGGATCCCCTGGCCATAGCTGCGGCCAGGGACAATATCCTTCGGAATGGGGTCGACGGAAAAGTTACAGCAATGGTAGGTACACTGCCTACAACGAGCACCTTCGATATCCTTATAGCCAATATGTGGAGCACCTATCTAGTAGAAAACGCGGCTATGCTGCGAGACGCCCTCCGCGACAATGGAATGGCGGTACTTTCAGGAGCGACGGTGACCCGCATCGACGAGGTCCTCATAGCACTAGCTGCAGCCAACTTCAGACCAGTGCGGTGGGAGCAAAAGGATGAATGGACAGCCGTCGTGGCGAGGGCCCAATAAGGGCCTCCAACGCTTCTACTTTCCACAAGCCTTCTGCGAAAGTTCAGCAGAAGTTCCCTACCACTTGCGCCATCAGCTACAGCACGTGCTCCGACTGCGCTCCGGAGACAGCATCGTCGTCTTCGACGGCACCGGCAGGGAAAGTGTAGCCACCCTGGTACAGGAGGGTCGACAACTCCGCCTACAGCCTCAGGGCATCCGGTGCATCCAGCCCCCAAAGCCCAGGCTCTTCCTGATACAAGCTCTCATCAGGCCATCTAACTTCGAGCTGGTAGTACAAAAAGCCACTGAGTTGGGAGTGAGCGTGATACAGCCTGTAGCAACCCGCAGGACTCAACCTCATCATCTTTCGACCACTAGGGTCGAAAGATGGCGTAAAATAGCCGTGGAAGCAGCCGAACAGTGTGGCCGCGCCGATCTGCCAGAGATACTGCCGCCCGTCGAATTCGCCCGGGCTCTCTCGACCTTTTCGGCGCAGGACTGCAAACTTATAGCCTACGAGCGCGAAGGCGACAAGTCTTTGGCCTCGATGCTCATGGATATTTCCAGCGCCACCGAAGTAGCCCTGGCCGTGGGACCTGAGGGGGGCTTCGAGGGATGCGAGGTTGATCTGGCCCAGAGAACAGGATACCAGCCGGTTCATCTTGGTCCCTGGAGGCTGAGATCCGAGACGGCAGCCATAGCGGCGATATCCCTGATCATGATGGTTCTAGGCAGCAGCTGAGGACAGCCGCAGATAAGGCATAAGCACCTTCAAAGATCACGCAGTAGCATGGGAGAACGTCAACCAAAGGGAGGCCTCATAGTTCATGTAGAGCCGGGGTCTTCTGCCCATAAGGCCGGCCTTCGGGCGGGAGACCGAGTCGTAGCTGTGAACGGCAACCCAGTATGGGACATCATCGACTTCAGGTACCACTCCAACACTGAATGCGTTGCGCTGCACGTCCTTCGAGGAGAAACAAGCTTCACCGTAAACCTTCGGCAGAGATACGGCGATACATTGGGGATAAGATTCGAAAACCCCCTTTTCGATGGCATACGCACCTGCAACAACCAGTGTCCTTTCTGCTTTGTCGACCGCATGCCTAAAGGTAGACGTCGCAGTCTCTACATCCGCGACGACGACTACCGTCTATCCTTTCTCTTTGGCGACTTCATAACCCTCACCAACCTCAAGGACGAAGACTGGAAGCGCATCGTCGAACAACGGCTCAGTCCCCTTTATGTTTCGGTTCACAGCACAGACCTGGAACTCAGACGCAGGCTCCTGGGCAATCCCCACGCGCCCGACATAGTCGATCAGCTACGTTGGCTAGGGGAGCACGGCATACAGACCCACACCCAGGTAGTCGTCTGTCCGGGTATCAACGACGGCAACGCACTAGACAAGACTATCAGCGACCTAGCCAGCCTGTATCCCCATGTGCTTTCGATAGGCATCGTCCCTGTAGGATTAGCAACCCCTCGGATCCAGCGACATCACCGCTGGCTCGAAGGGGCAATCGACCACTTGCGACCCCATACTGTTGAGGAATGCCGAGCCATCATAGATCGTGTGGAACCCTGGCGCCGTTCGTTCCGAGCCAAATGGGGAATCTCCTTCGTATATCCGTCTGACGAGTACTATCTTGCCGCCGCAAGGCCGATACCCCCTGCCCGCCAATATGACGGTTTCCCCCAATTGGAGAACGGCATAGGGATGGTGAGGAAACTACTCGATGACTGGATAAGGGTCCGCCGCCGCTTGACTCCGTCTCTGTCGCCCATAAAGGCACTGGCCATCAGCGGCAAGCTCATAGAACCAAAGCTCAGGCCGATGGTCGAGGAGTCGGCGCTTTTTACTGGCTGCCACATAGACCTAGTAGCTCTGGAAAACAGCTTCTTCGGGGGCAACGTATCGGTCTCGGGCCTGCTTACCGGTGGGCTCCTCTTGGAAGGTCTCCGTCGCCAGGTAGGCCACTATGACCTGATGTTTCTGCCCCGGGTCATGTTGGACAGCGAAGGCGAAAGGTTTCTCGACGATCTGACGCCAGCCCAGGTGGAAGCCGAGCTCGGCATTCCCATATGCTTCGTAGAGAAAATGAGCGATGTGGCCCGAGCTCTGAAGATAGCTTTACTACCTTCTATGGCTCCTCAAGGATGACGTCTCCGCTCTTTCCACCGTATTTGCGGACCAATCGGATGTTGTTTATCTTGATCCCCTTCTCCAGCGCCTTACACATATCGTAGATGGTCAGGGCTGCTACACTGACCGCAGTCAGGGCTTCCATCTCTACCCCGGTACTGGCAACAGCCTTTGCCGTAGCCTCGATATCGATGGCGCTTCTCCCTACATCGATGTGGAAGGAAACGTCAAGGGAGGCCAGGGGAATGGGGTGACACATGGGTACAAGCTCATGGGTACGCTTCGCAGCCATGATGGCGGCTACCTGGGCCACTGCAAGCACATCGCCCTTGGAAAGCTGACCTGACCTCACAGCCTCCAGAGTGGCAGGGCTCATAAGTACCTCTCCGCGGGCAACGGCCACACGCTCAGTAGCCTCCTTGGCCGAGACGTCGACCATACGAGCCCTGCCACTGGCATCAAGATGCGTGAACTTGGGTTCAATAGGCATTCTTCTCCTTGAATATCCTTGCCAAGGTCTTCAAGATTATCTTAAGGTCGAAGAGGAGAGACCAGTGCTCCACATAGTAAAGGTCGTATTTAGTTCTCTCCTCAATGGAGGTATCCCCTCTGAGGCCATTCACCTGGGCCCAACCCGTAATGCCAGCCTTCTCCCTGTGCCGCCGCATGTATCGCGGTATCTGCTGGCGAAATTGCTCCACAAAGTGGGGGCGTTCGGGTCTAGGTCCAACCACGCTCATGTCCCCCAGCAGCACGTTGATAAACTGGGGTAGCTCGTCCAACGAGAACCGTCTGAGGATCCTGCCCAGCGGCGTCCTGCGGGGATCGTTGGGTTTAGCCCACACTGGCCCGGTATCCTCCTCAGCACCCACATACATCGTCCTAAACTTGTAAATCAAGAACGGGCGACCATCGATACCCACCCTCTCTTGGATGTAAAACACAGGCCCTGGCGACGTCAACTTGACCAACAGAGCTATGAGCAGCATCAGGGGAGAGAAGAAGATTAACACAGCAGCACTAAACACGATGTCGAAGGCGCGCTTGACAGCCCTGTTCCACCCCCTAAGAGAGACATCCCGAACTTCCAGAAGGGGTACTCCCTGCAGGTCACTGACGTTCGCCTCTCCCTCGGTCAGCAACTGGAATACATCGGGAAAGACCTTGAGGCTAACGTTCAGATCTTCGCACTGCCCTATTAGATCCAGCACTGTCTGATGACTGGTGCCGTTCACAGCGAAGATCACCTCGTCCACATCCCTAGTCCTGATGATGGCCTCGAGATCATTGAAGTTACCCAGTACATTGACGCCACGCCCAGCCGGTGTTAGTACACCGACCAGGTCGTAGCCCAGACCAGGGTTTTCCTTCACTCTCTCCAGTATGAGACTTGCTGCATCCTCGTGGCCTACCACCAATACCCTTCGCTTACCAAAACCCCTGGCCCTCAACACATTTCCCAAAAGGGAGACTCCCCCCCTGCCAGCAGTCACGAAGAGGATCGTGAGGACCCACTCCGTCACTAAAAGTTGACGGGAATAACTGAAATCGTCGCCCAGTAGGAACGAAGAAATGGCCAGGGCCAGCAGAACGGTCAGGGATACCCCAGCAATTACTCTGAAAAACTCATCGACACGGGACCGCAAGCCTCTGACCGAGTAGAGCCGCTGGCTTGCAAAGGCTGCCGGTAACAGCAAGGTGAGCGTCAAGTTCATTACCACATAGCTTCTGGGAGAGGCAGGTGAAAAAGGTTCGAACAACTCCAGATTCTGCCTTATGACATATGCGCAGAGGGTTGCCAGGTTGAGGGATACTACATCCACGAAGCCCTGCAAAATACTGAGCACCAGGTCCAGATGTTTGCCCATCACCCGGCCCCGTGCCGCCGTTTGGGGTTTGGTTCCTACCCCGTGGACAGAACCACCCACTTGGCCCATGTTAAAGGATCCGCCTCAGACCCGCTGGCCTGATAAGGCTTGCTAGAACCGATAAGCTAGCCTTCAGCAAGATACCGCTAATTATAAACAAGTGTAACAGGCGGTTGGTGTGCTGCGCGTAATGCTTCCTGTAGAAAAGGAGCATAGCTCGGTAAAACTCATAGGTGGCCTTCCGTGACCGTTTGCTTGCCGCACCCTTGTGATGCAACACAGTCACCTTGGGATAATAGTACACCTTCCAACCGGCGGCCTTCATCCTGTAGGCCCAATCCAGATCTTCACCATACATGAAGAAGCCTTCGTCCAGCAGGCCCACATCGCGGATCGCCTCCGCTCTAACAACCATGCAGGCCCCCACTACGGAGTCAACCTCGGTTTCCTGGTCAGGATCCAGGTATGTAAGGTTGTATCGGGCAAAGCGGCGGCTTTTTGGGAAGAGCCTGCTCAGGCCCACCATCTTGTAAAAAGCCACCCCTGGGGACGGGAAGCTTCGCCTGCAGGCCAGATCGAGGGAGCCATCAGGGCGAACAAGCTTAGGCCCCACTATTGCCACCTTAGGATTTGCCTCTAGGAAATCGACCAGTTGCTGAAGGGCCGTAGAAGGCAGTTCAGTATCGGGGTTCAGGAGAACCACATAGTCCACTTGATCCCGTGGTTCATTGGGCCCCGCCCGAAAGAGGAGTTTCAACGCAAGATTATTGGCATAGGCGTAACCACCGTTTATCTCGCTCTCGATGAGGTTCACCCAGGGATAGTGGATTCTCACCATCGCAGTGCTACCATCGGTCGAAGCATTGTCCACCACGTACACAGAAACGGGAAAGGAGGTAGCGCTGCAATGCAGCGTATCCAGGCACCTGGCCAGAAGCGCGGCAGTATTGTGGTTTACTATCACAACCGCCACCTTCGGCATGGCCCGATTATAGCACTCTTGCTGCTCGGTGTAAGACTAGACGCTGAAACACACTGTAATTACTGACTCTTCTGTTCCTCTGTCCTACTTGGCTCGGCCCAGCTCTAATAGGGCATCGGCCAGTACGGCAGCAGCATCGGGCCGGTAGAGCTGGCGGCCCTTTTCCCCCATGGCCCTCAGGCGATCCCTGTCGCTCAGCAGTTCCCTAAGGTCTGCCAAAAGCCTCTGGGGACTTAATCGGCTTTGATCTACTATCACCGCTGCCCCCAGGGCTTCCATGGCCGCCGCGTTAAGCCTCTGTTCTCCGGCCGCTGAGCCCGGCAGAGGTATGAAAAGCGCAGGCTTGCCGTGAGCAGCCACCTCGAAAATGGTGCCTGCCCCTGCCCTGCCCACTACTAGGTCAGCCGCCGCATAGATATGCCCGATCTCTGATCCAAACCTCTCCTTCACCACGTATCGTCGGGCCATCTCCCCGCTGAAGCCCTCGATGCGGGAAAGCAGCCACGGCAGGTCTTGTTGGTATCCAGCAGGCTGCCTTCCACATTGGTGTACAACTTGGGCAAATGCTAGCAGCTCGGGCAGACACTCACCTACCACCCGGTTGATGGCATGGGCCCCCTGAATGCCACCGGTCACGTAGACCACAGGTAGGTCTTCTTTAAAGCCCAGCAGGGCCAACCCTGTGCTGCGACGTCCTTCGATTGCTTCCCTGCGAACAGGGTTGCCGGAAAAAAACACCTTTCCTTTTGGAAAGTGACCCTCCGAGGAAGGAAAGGATACCGCCACCCGATCCGCAAGACGTCCTTCGATGCGGGTAGCCAGGCCCGCCTTAGCAGTCTGCTCGTGGACTAGTATAGGCACCCTCAGCAAACACGCAGCAAGGGTAGGTAGGAAGCTGACATATCCTCCTGAGCTGAAGAGAACAGCAGGCTCGAACTTCCTGAGGAGGGCGAGGGATGTCCACAGGCCGTATGGCAAAGCCAGCATATCGATGACGTTCCGGAGATCCAGATAGCGGCGCAATTTGCCCGCAGGCACTGCTACGAAAGGAACACTCCTAGATGCTGCCGCTAAAGCCTCCGGCCCCGCCCTAGTGCCCAACCACAGGACCTCCAACGGCCCGGCGTACCTTTGCCTCAGTTCGTCGACTACGGCTACAATGGGTGCTGTGTGGCCACCAGTGCCGCCTCCAGCAACGGCTATCCTGAAGGCGGTGCCCTTACGAATCGCGCTCATGGAATCGCAAAAAACATCCATTCATCTCTTCATGGAGGTCTTTCGGATACTCCTTGAAACCTACGGGCCACAGCGATGGTGGCCAGCCGAAAGCCCCTGGGAAGTCATGGTAGGTGCAGTGCTCACCCAGGCCACCAGCTGGCGCAACGTCGAAAGAGCTATACACAACCTCAAGAGTTCGGGATTGCTGCAAGATCCATGCCAGATCGCCCACATGGATGAGGCCACCCTAGCTCAAATTGTAAGGCCAGCGGGATATTATAAGGTAAAGGCCCATCGCCTCATGCAGCTAGCCCGCTATCTCTGCCACAGCTTCGCCAGCTTGGAAGAATTTCTGGCCCTGGACGAGGACCAACTCCGCCGCAGCCTCCTAGCTATAAAGGGCATTGGCAAGGAAACCGCCGACTCTATAATCCTCTACGCTTGCCGAAAACCGATATTTGTAGTGGACGCCTACACAACCACTTTCTTCCGCCGCCTGGGCCTCCTGCCAGATCCTGTCACCTACGACTCCACCCAAAGAGCATTCATGCATGCCTTGCCGGAGGATGCCGATCTCTTCAATGAGTACCACGCTCTGATCGTAGCCCACAGCAAGATGCGTTGTCGCAAGCGTGCACCCTTGTGCGCCGACTGCCCCTTTCGAGAACGCCAGTTGTGCCGCTATATAATGGAAAACACGGACACGCACCAGCAAGGGAGAGACGAGATTGACAACTGAGCTCGGAACAGTCAAGCCAACCAACATCGAGGACGAAATCCGGTCGTCCTACCTGGATTACGCCATGAGCGTAATCGTGTCCCGTGCACTGCCCGACGTTCGGGACGGACTGAAACCCGTTCAGCGTCGCATTCTCTTTGCCATGGATGAGCTGGGGCTGCACAGCGGCGCAGCTTACAAGAAAAGCGCCCGCATCGTGGGGGAAGTGCTCGGCAAGTACCACCCTCACGGCGACGTACCAGTTTACAACGCCATGGTGCGCATGGCTCAGGACTTTTCCATGCGCTACCCGCTTATAGACGGCCAAGGCAACTTCGGCTCCGTCGACGGCGATAGTCCAGCTGCCATGCGCTACACAGAGGCCCGTCTCTCTCCCATCGCTGCCGAAATGCTCATCGATATCGACAAAGACACTGTGGACTTCATGCCCAACTTCGACGGCTCCCTACAGGAGCCGACCGTTTTGCCGGCCAGACTTCCGAACCTCCTGCTCAACGGGGCCGCTGGAATAGCGGTAGGTATGGCCACCAATATACCACCCCACAACCTCAACGAGATCTGCGATGCCATAGTGCACCTGATCGATCACCCCGATGCCACTATGGAAGATCTCATGGCCCTGGTGCCAGGCCCCGATTTCCCTACAGGCGGTATCATCCTCGGCAGCGACGGGATCCGCATGGCTTACAGCACTGGGAAGGGTCGGATCGTAATCAGATCCAAGGTCCAGA
Organism: Chloroflexota bacterium; assembly: GCA_034432775.1. Lineage (GTDB taxonomy): Bacteria > Chloroflexota > Chloroflexia > DAOUBH01 > DAOUBH01 > DAOUBH01. The sequence continues at coordinate 136,131 of DAOUBH010000017.1, read as the reverse complement.
TCGAGGAGATCAGAGGCAATCGCCAAGCCCTGGTCGTCACAGAGCTGCCTTTCCAGGTCAACAAGGCGGACCTGATCACCCGCATCGCCGAGCTGGTCAAAGACGGGCGTATCGACGGGGTATCTGACATACGGGACGAATCCGACAGACGTGGCATCCGTGTCGTCATAGAACTCAAGCGAGATGCCAATCCCCGGCGCGTACTGGACGCACTCTTCAAGCACACGCAGCTCCAGACTGCCTTCGGCGTCAACATGCTGGCGCTGGCCGACGGTGTGCCCAGAGTCATGAACCTGAAACGAATACTGCAACTTTATATAGAACACCGTCACCGTGTCATAACCCGCCGCACGCAATACGAACTAGAAAAGGCACAGCAACGGGCTCACATCCTCGAGGGCCTCAGAGTCGCCATAGACCACCTGGACGAGGTCATTGCCATCATCAGGAATTCCCGCAACGCCGAAACCGCCCGGACCAATCTGATGAACAGGTTTAAGCTCACAGAGGCCAAGGCGCAGGCAATTCTCGACATGCAGCTCAGACGATTGGCTGCCCTTGAACGCAAGAAAATAGAGGAGGAACATGCAGAGGTCCTCAAGCAGATAGCTTATCTGAGCGATCTGCTTGCGCATCCCGAGAAGATCTACGGCCTGATCAGAAACGACGCCCTGCAACTCAAGGAAAAATATGGGGATCCGCGGCGCACCCAGATAGTGGCAGAGGCTCCAGAAGAGATCTCCGAAGAGGACCTGATACCCGATATAAAGGTACTGGTGACCCTCACCTCCCGCGGCTACATTAAGCGCATGGCCGCAGATGGATACCGCACCCAGGGCAGAGGAGGCCGAGGCATCAAAGGCATGGTGACCCGGGAGCAGGACGCAGTAACTCAAGCTGTGGTCTGTAGCACCCTTGACTATCTGCTCCTCTTCACCGACGCCGGCAAAGTCTATCGCCTTAGGGCGAACGACATACCCGATGCGGGCAGGACTGCCAGAGGACTCCCTGTGATCAATCTTGTAAATATCGACCCATCCGAACACATCACGAACATGATAGCCATCGAAGGGAAAGGTGGCACTACTCCGGCCAATGGGAGATACCTTACCATCGCAACTCGTAGAGGCAAGATAAAGCGCACCCCTCTGGATGCTTTCGAGAGCGTCCGGTCTTCCGGCCTAATTGCCCTTGGCTTAGAAGAGGGCGACCTTGTGTGCAGCGTCCGCCTAACGGATGGCTCGCACCATATAGCCATATTCACCTCCACCGGCCAGGCCATCCGATTTCCAGAGGAACAGGTTCGGCCCATGGGACGACAAGCCGTAGGGGTAACAGCCATCAAGCTCGCAGACAGCGACGAAGTCATAGGCATGGAGGCTGTCAAGGGGCACCATCAGCTACTGTTGGCCAGCGCAAAGGGCTTGGCGAAGCGCCTTGCCGCAGGGGAGATACCGATACACCATCGGGGCGGAAAGGGAGTCCGCGTCATGAAACTTTCTTCCAAGAGCGGTCCTCTGGCGGTGGTCTGTCGCGTCGATGAGAATGGGCAGCTCATGGCCGTCTCTGCAGGGGGGCTAGTGATCCGCACCTCTGCTGCCGATGTGCCCCTGCAGGGCCGTACCACCCAGGGGGTTCACTTCATGAAGGTCGGTGAGGACGACGTTGTGACGGCAGTTTACGCCACCACCAACGAGGCCGGACCTAACTAGCTGCCTGGCTTCATCACTCCCGCGATTGAGCCAGGGTCCTGCCAAAGGCTTCCCAGAAAGGATCAACCCTCGGATGGTACAACGGGCGCTCGATGCCCTTCTCAATGTAGGTCATGCCCCTATCTGGGCTGACGACCTCGCCTACGATGGTAGCCTCGATACCAGCCTCACGAAGGGCATGCAGCACTTGATCAGCCTTATGGGGACGAACCGTAACTATCAGCGTCCCTTCGCTGATGGCAGAATAGGGATCGATGCCAAAGAGCCGGCATATCTTCTCTACTTCTTCTCGGACGATGATTCGCCCTTTCTCGATGCGCATCCCCACTTTGGATGCCTGGGCTACCTCGTAAAGCCCGCCCCACACGCCGCACTCGGTAGCATCGTGCATCGAAGTCACACCTTCGTCGTGCACACCCACTGATACCGCTGTCAAGGCATCGGCCACTACCGACATCGACCAAAAGATTTCCTGAGCCTTAGCGGCGAACTCCTCGCCGTACTCTCTTGCCACAAGGTGGGGAAATGTAACAGCGAACAAGCCTGTCGTCTCTATCGCAGCTCCCTTTGTAACGATGATCGCGTCCCCGATCCGCGCCATAGCTGGCGTGAGGTATCTGTCCTTAGGCCCCACAGCCATGACCGTGGCACCCCCTACCATGGGGTAATTGCATCCCTCGTACCGGGCCGTGTGTCCAGCCACTATGGATATCCCAATCTTATGGCACTCTCTGTGTATTACCCCCCACATGGTCTCCAGTTGCTCCCGGGTGATCGAGAGAGGCAGATTAAGATCGATGGCCATGTAGGTCGGTCGGAGACCGCTAGTGGCCGCGTCAGAGGCCAAGATGTGGGTGGCGAACCACGCAGCCCGCTCCCATCCGTACTCCGGGACAATGAAGACCGGGTCGGTGGTCACCGCCATCACCATGCCGCCACCGATGTCTACGACACCAACATCGACGCCATGCTGGGGAGGTACCAACACGTGTGGCGACGGAGCACCCAGGTTGGGCAAAATGATTTCGTCGAAGATCTCAGGTGAGATCTTGCCTATCTCGGGCAGTTCGGCCTTCACCTTTGCCTCCTCCACGGCACATAGTCCACGAATTTTAACCTGTAGTTCCAGGTAAGGGAATCACTGTCTTCCTCCTGAAGTCAGAGAATCTGGGAGAAACCAACGAGGAGGATAGCCCGTGGATGCAAAGGCTGTGTTCACCAAGGGTTTGTCGGAACTATCCATTGGAGAGGCCCTCGGCCTCTACGGTATAACGGTTTACCCGCTCTACAAGGCATCGTCCCCTCAGCACGACTACCTTCTGCTAGAAGAAGCAGAGCACCAAGGCCTCATAGAGGTTACCGACACCGGTATAGTGTCGGAGCTGTGGGTAAAAAATCGAGCTCCAAACGACGTGCTCATAGTGGCAGGGGCACAGTTAACCGGCGGCTTACAGAATCGTATTGTCAGCACTACTATTCTGATAGCGGCTGGCAAATCTATCCGTGTGCCAGCCTCATGCGTGGAAAAGGGCAGATGGTCACCACGGCTATCACGGGGACGAGATTTCGGGCTGATCCCAGTGCACGAAGGGTTCAAACCGCGCTTCACAACCTCCTATCCAGCTCCGCCTGGCATACGGGGCCAAGCCTTGATAGATACCCATCGATCCCTTAGAAGGATGAAGAAGGCTATAGCCGACCAAGTGGCGGTGTGGCATCGGGTTTCCGGTGTCCTCAGACACAGGGGCATATATTCTCCCACAGAGGCGCTCGACGATGCCTACAGCTATCTCTCCAGCTCCCTAGAACGCTATGTCCGTGGCATGCCCTATCCCGCGGGGGCTGTGGGGGCCCTGGTAGCCAGCCGGGGAGCTATATGCTGGGCCGAAATGCTCAGCCAGCCCAGAGCCATGGAAAACCTGTGGCCGGGTCTGGTCGCAAGCTGGGCACTGGACTTAGCCGAAAAGCAAGATGGATTCACGCTCGAGAGCCCATCGCCCGCCGAATTCCTCGAGTGCGTAAAGACTGCCCCTGCAGAGAAGTTCAAGGCCGTTGGCCTGGGCAGCGAAATACGCTTCGAGCTGGGTCATCTGGCCGGATCTGCCCTTGTGTACCAAGGTGAAATGATCCATCTCTCGGTGTACGTCCTAAGCTGACCCAGCGACCTTGCCCAATGCCGCCCACGTGTATAAAATGACAACGGCCGCACGTGGCTAGAGGCACGGCACTTGGGCTACAAAGTACTGGTTCTGGCACCTACCTCGTTCTTTGCACATTACGGTTGCCACGTCCGCATCCTCGAAGAGGTGCGCGCTCTCCAACGGTTAGGACACAGCACCACCATCGTCACCTACCACAACGGCAGCGACGTCCCAGGCTTACACATACTTCGAACCTTGGACGTTCCCTGGGTAAAACGGGAGATGGTCGGATCGTCCAGGCACAAGGTGTACCTGGACGCCATGTTGTTCCTCACAGCTTTCAAGGCGGCTCTTCACCTTCGCCCAAAGGTGATTCACGCCCATCTCCATGAGGGCGCCCTGATAGGGTATTTCCTGAAGAAGCTCTTCGGCACGCCCCTGCTCTTCGACTATCAGGGCAGTCTGACGGAGGAGATGATCGACCACACATTTCTCCGGCGAGAGGGCCCATACTATCGGCCGATGCGATGGCTGGAAGGCAAAATAAATCGAATGGCCGACATGATAGTCACCAGCTCTCAAAACGCAGCTGCGAGGCTCATAGAGCTCTTCCGTTTCCCTGGCGATAAGCTCCAGGTACTTCCCGACGGGGTCGACACAGACCGCTTCCGGCCGCCGACCTCGGCGGAACGAAAGGACTTGGCAGCCTTGAAGGAAAGTTTCGGTATCCCTGCCGAAGCGCCCGTGGTAGTCTATCTCGGCCTCCTCGCCCCATACCAAGGGACAGACTTACTCCTGGAAGCCGCGGCCGTCCTACTGAGAGACATGCCCGAGGTGAGGTTCCTCATCATGGGATATCCCGGGGTGGATCGCTACCGATACCAGAGCGAACAGCTAGGCATCGCCCACAGGACAGTGTTCACTGGGAGAATCCCTTTCCAGGAGGCACACCGGTTCTTGGCCTTGGGAGACGTAGCCGTCAGCCCGAAGATGTCGCTCACCGAGGGCGCTGGGAAGGTCCTGAATTACATGGCCATGGGCTTGCCCGTAGTGGCCTTCGACAACAGGGTACACCGCGAGCTTCTGGGAGATAATGCCTTCTATGCCCGAAGCGGCGACCCGTTGTCCCTCGCGAATGCCCTTGAGGAAGCCCTCACCAACAGGGAACTCAGCCAGCTACGAGGCCGGGAAGGTAGGCGTAGAGCCGAACAACTCTTCTCCTGGCACCAAGTCGCCCAAAAGCTCGAGCAAATCTACCAGCAGCTTCTGCTTTAAAAAGGCGCGTTAGAATCCAGTGACCACAAGTTTTCCAGAGGACGAGGGTGATCCAAAACGAACGGGTCCGCCAGCTTACGGACCGCCTCATGGGAAGGTTCTCAGGCACGGTGCGAACAGATCGCTTCTACCGTGTCCTTTACAGCACCGACGCCAGCAACTACCAGATAGAACCCCTGGCAGTCGTATTCCCAAAGAACACTGAGGATGTAGCAGTCCTTGTTTCGGAGGCCTCCCAGCTCGGGCTCCCAGTTTTGCCCAGGGGAAGCGGCACTAGCCTGGCTGGACAAGCTATCGGCGAAGCGGTGATAGTCGATTTGTCGGCTTACATGGATGCCGTCCTGAAAGTCGATCCTGAGGCTGCTACTGCTGTAGTCCAGCCAGGGATCGTCATTGACCGGCTCAACCGCCGACTGCAACCGCTAGGCCTGGCCTTCGGACCCGACCCAGCAAGTTCGGATAGGGCAACTGTAGGAGGAACTGTCGGCAACAACGGTACAGGATCCCACTCCATACTCTACGGTATGGCAGGCGACAATGTGCTGGAAGCCCAGGTGGTCCTCGCCGACGGATCGGTACTTCGCCTGACGCCACTGGACCCGTCTTCCCCAAGAGGTGTTCTCCCTCCCCTGCTGGTACAGCTACTCGACTTGCGAGGTCGCCACCGGGATCTAATCCGCGAAAAGTTTCCTCGCCATTGGCGCAGAGCATCCGGATACAGCCTAAATTACCTCTTGGAAGAGCCGTTTTATCCCGCGAGACTTTTGGCTGGTTCCGAGGGAACACTGGCCATCGCCACTGAGTTGACCCTAAAGCTGGTCCGCCGGCCCGCGACTCAGGTGCTGGCAGTGTTTCAGTTCGACCACCTGCAGGCCGCCATGGACCTGGTGCCAACGATCCTGGACCACAGGCCTGCCGCCGTGGAGCTTATTGGGAAGATGTTGATCGAGCTTGCACGAGCCCAGCCCATGTGGGCCTCCAGATTAGACTTCGTGGAGGACCTGCCCGAGGCTGTACTGGTGGTGGAATTTTTCGGCGACGAGGAAGAGGAGGCGCTCAGCAAGGCCAGAACCCTGGCTCAGGCTCTGGCGGCACCAGCCTACTATGCCATCGAACCAGAGGCAAGGTCCCGGGTATGGTCAGTGCGGAGAGCCGGCCTAAACCTGCTTATGAGCCGCCGCAGTGACTGGAAACCGATACCCTGCATAGACGATGTGTCGGTACCAGTAGAGCATTTGGCTGAGTACGTGTCAGCCATTCAACAGCTCACGGCCGAGTTAGGTACGACCGCAGCCTTCTACGGGCATGCTAGTGCAGGTTGCCTCCACATCCGACCCCTGGTCAACCTCAAGGAGGCCTCGGGGGTCGAGATGATGCGCCATCTGGTAGAAGGTGCCTTAGAGCTGGCGGTAAGATTTGGCGGGGTGCTGAGCGGTGAGCATGGAGATGGCCTTCAGCGGAGTGCCTACAACGAGAGGCTCTTCGGGAGCGAGATCTACAGCGTGATGAAGGAGCTCAAGGCTGTATTTGATCCCAAGGGCATCCTCAATCCTGGCAAAGTTGTGGACGGGCCGCCTGTCACAGAGCACCTGCGCTACGGCCCCGACTATCGACCGAGAGACATTGTCACATACCTCGACTGGTCAGCCGACGGTGGATTCGTCCGGGCAGTGGAGATGTGCAACGGCTCGGGCGTGTGCCGCAAACTGGACGAAGGAGCCATGTGTCCTTCCTTCATGGCTACCCGTGATGAGCACGACAGCACACGGGCCCGCGCTAACGCCCTTCGGGCAGCTCTATCCGGAAGGTTCCCGGACAAGGCCTTCACGGGCAGAGAGATGTACCAAGTCCTCGATCTCTGCCTCGAATGCAAGGCCTGTAAAACCGAGTGTCCCTCCAGTGTAGACATGACCAAGATGAAGACTGAGTTCCTGGCCCATTACTATGCGGCCCATGGTGTGCCATTGCGATCTCGCTTATTCGGCCATATTCACACGCTGGCCAAATTGGCGTCACGGACACCAAAAGTCTCTAACCTACTAACTCAATCTCACCTGGGCAGGCTGATGGCATCGTTCTTCGGCATCCACAGGAAGAGGCGACTGCCAAAACTGACTCACCCCACCTTCGAAGGCTGGTGGTTTTCCCGCGGGTCGCATGGAGAAGGCTCCCGTGGCCGCGTAGTCTATTTCCACGACACCTGGACGAACTTCTTCCGCCCATCCATAGGGGTAGCAGCAGTGGCACTTTTGGAAGCAGCCGGCTTCCAGGTAGATGTAGTAACTGGCCATCCTTGCTGCGGTCGCCCCATGCTGAGCAAAGGTCTAATTCCCGAAGCCAGACGCACCGCCCTGGGAGTTGTCGAGGCGCTGGGCCCAGCCATCGACGCGGGTACACCTATCGTAGGGACCGAACCGTCCTGCATACTGACCTTCAGGGACGAATATCTTTCCCTCCTGCCTGGGAATGCGAGAGCGGCAGCCCTCGCCCGCAACAGCTACTTGATCGACGAGTTTCTGGTGCGCGTTCTCGGAGAGCATGCTCTAAGAGAGCTGTTCGCCCAGCAGACAGGCAGCATCCTCTTCCATGGCCACTGCCATCAGAAAGCCCTGATAGGCAGTCAGAACTCACTGGCGCTGCTGAGGTCCGCCGGCTACACCGTCAAAGACAGCAGAGCCGGCTGTTGTGGAATGGCCGGTGCCTTCGGATACGAGGCCGAGCACTTTGATATCTCCTACAAAGTCGCCATGGATCGCCTCCTGCCTGCAATACAGGAATCCGATCCTCAGACACTGGTGGTAACTACAGGCTTCTCCTGCCTGCATCAGGTGCAGGACCTTACAGGCAGGCACGCTCAACACCTGGCCGAGGCGTTGGCAGCTAGGCTTCAGCGACGGGAGACACCGTTCTTTCCTACGGCCGAACCATAGGCGCGCTTAGAGGACCGCCTTTAAAGATATCCGCCACTGATCGTTCTGCTTCTTGGCTTTGAGCCTGCCCTCGCGGATCAACTTGCGCAGCTGCTTGGGATTGTAGCCCAGGGCCTGGGCAGCCTGGCTCACCGACATAGTGATGGCGTCCAGATCTACCATGCTGTCGTCGGGTATCCCCTCGAGCAGTTTCATGACCAGATCGTATCTGTCGCCAGCGTGGCGGATGGCGATGGGGTCCCTGACATCCAGCGCCATCTTCCTTTCATAGGCTACTCTTCTTCGGATTTCTCCAGCTCTCATGTGCTTCACTCTAACCATCCCCGCATCCTCAGGAACTCCCTACCCAAGAGGCCTAGCTGAACCTCAAAAGGTGTTCCAGCCAGCTCAGGATGGTATTCAAAACGTTGTCTTTCAAAATATTGTACCTTTACGGTACCCTGGCCGTCGGGCCTAGGCTCATACAGCTCCTCTGAAATGGGGTATCCGAAAACCGCAAGACCTCCGTTGGTCTCCCAGAATTGCTTGAACTTCCCCCTGAGGGTATGACCTGTTTCCGGAAAGTAAAGGATATCACCTTCCTTTGAAGCGGCAACATGGCCTGAATCGAACTGTCGATAGGCGGTCATTGCCCGGCCCAAAAGCGATAGGCTCACCTTGTACGGCTCCGGAAGTTCCGGGTGATACTCAAAGCGCGCTCTCTCGAAGTACTGTACTGTCAAACCGCCCTCCGACATCTCCTCGGTAAGGGGATAGCCGAAGATACGCAGCCCCCCGTTGGCATACCAGAAAGCCCTAAACCCGTAAGCCAGGTTGTGGCCTGTAGCTGGAAAGTACTCAGCATCAGGGTTCCCCAACATGGGAGGAGCAGGTAGTGTGGGCGGTGGTGTGGGTGTGGGTACGGGCGTGGGCGTAGCAACCGGTGACGAAGGCGTGGGCGACACCTCCACATATGGTGTGGGAGTAGGTGCTAAGTCGGGAGGGGGATCTCCCAGCCAGAGGAACGTGACGTCAACCCAGTCGCTCTGGGTCATGCCCAGATCGTCCCAAAAGGTGCCATCGGCAATATCTATGCCGAAAGGCGCAGTAACCTTCCTTCCCTGCTCGTCCAGACCTCCGTTGTACCCGTCGAAATAAGCTGCCTGAGCCTGAGGCACGCCCCGGGGCAGATCACCCCACATGTCGCGCACCTCGTCCCAGTAGTTATCACGAGTGTTCCACGGGCCTACATCCCAGACAGGCGCCAGGGCCTTGCGGCCCTTGTAAGAGATGAGCACCATCTTCTCGTAGCTTCCTTTGGGGGACAGAGCCTTGCGGGAAGGCAGAGCCACGAACCTATCCCTCTCCCTGATGACATGGCCGTTGGCTGTCGTAGCCCCTACGAGGCCCAATCTCGTGCCATAGACGCGAAAGGTGGGAGCTGGACTGCCGCTGCTTCCCGGCAAAGAAGACACCACTACCGCTGCAGCAACCATCAGCGGCAACGGCAACAGACTCAGCCGCAACTCTAGGCTACCTCCCCTCGCATATTCCCCCCAGGGAACGGGTAGCCGACAGACGGTTAACGGACAGGTACTAAGAAATCGCTAAGTATATATCCCACGTTGCCCGCAGGATCCCTCACGTTCCTCCAAACTTGTCCGTCGACCTTCTGGTCCGGACCGACTATATCCAAAACTGTGCCAACAGGCACTGCTGTTACGATTTCCGCGTTAATGCCCGGCTTGGCCCTCATGTTCACCGGTACATCCGCATTGCCCACCTTAACTTTCTGAGGCCCAGCCGTAGGACTAGGCTGGGGCGCGGGGCTAGGCACCGGAGTATGTGCCACCGAAGCCTGAGGGGTTTCGACTGGAGTCTCTGTGGGCCGTGCAACGATCTGGCCCGAAGAGGTAAACCTCCACTGACCAAACATCGTGTAAAAGGTGAGAAAGGCCACCGCGGCGATGAGGGCGACGACCACGATCTCCGGATAACGCCTGCCTGTGGGCCTCGGTTCCTCGAGTCCAGGAGTCTTGCCTCCCAAGTTGCCTCCAGTACAGTGGCTGGTCTCGGTTCCCCCGGAGACCGGCCTTGTTCTGAAATATTACTCAGCTCCGAAGATTTTCGCCAGGCGCTATGGTTCCCGCCTCTGGAAGTCTCTAGGGTCTAAGTCAGGAAACACCTTGTCTAATTCGTAGTACTCCAGAGCCTTCGCAGAAGCATCTTCGAAGGCCCCAGCTTCCAGTAACTCCACCAGGGTGGTGAAGCGATCATAATGTGCCTCGAAACGTTCAATGGCATACTCGGCAGCCTGGCCTGTGGTTATCAGGAACGGCCAGTCGCTGGCTTGTAGCAGTAGCAGTTCCCGGCAAGCCTGCTTTAGTGCAGTCTCAGCCGGCTTACGGTCGAGGAAAGCATCCACCACAGCCTCCAGGCGCCGTTCGGCTTGATGTATCATGGGCCACATCCACTCAGTGTCCACATTTAGCCAGGTGAAATGTCCCCCTCCTTGTCCCCAGGAGCTCTCGGGAAGCGCAAGCACCTCTTCCGGTGGATATGCTTCAATGTAGTCGGTGGCTCTAACGATCTCTATGGCAGGCTGACCAGCCATCAGCTCCAAAACCTTCTCGATCCAGTCGACTCCTTCGAACCACCAATGACCAAAGAGCTCGGTATCGTACATAGCAGCCAACAGCCCATGTTGCCCTGTTTCGGCCCTGAAGGTAGCCAGCTCTTCGACAACTAACCGAACGAAGTGCTGGCTATGTTCTTCCACCCGCCATCGCGCTCCCGCTGGACTGTAGGGCTCCTTGTCACCGAGGCCCACCTCTGCACCAGTGATCCGCCAGTACTGAAGGCCTGACTGACCATCCTTTTTGTGGAACTCTCTGTACCAGAAATCGCCGGGATAGCCGTGTTCGGCCGACCACACCTGTATGCCTGTCCTCTCGTTCCTCCCGACAGCCGCCACCTCTGTGGTCTGGACCCAATACGGCCTAAAGGTAGTACGTAAGCGTGGCTCCCGATGTGGTTCAGCTGGCACCACATAGCGCCTCGGTATCAGGCCGTATAGGCCGACAGCATCCCCAACGGCTTTTCCAACAGGCATGCCACCTCTTATGGCATGGGTCTCCGCAAAGAAGAGGCCCAGCCCCAGCTCGGCCAAGAAGGTTTCAAGTCCTGCTCTGACATGCTGGTTCTCGCCGGTCCAGTAGGCAGGCCGATAGCCACACTCTGGCAGCCAGACAGCCTTCGGCTCGATCCCGAAGTAGCGTCGATAGACACGAGTACCAGTGGCCAGCTGAGCATACACCGAAGAATCCCTTGCCAGCAGCGGCAGATATCCATGGGTGGCCGCACTGACAACGATCTCAATGTAACCCTCTTGCTGAAGCCTGCCAAAGGCGCCGATCAAATCTCGCCGAAAGGTATCTCGGAAGGTCCCGAGCAGCTCGGAATAGCGGCCCAGATACATCCGCGCCAATTCTTCAAAACGCTCGTCGCCTTGGAAACGGAACCGCGCCACATCCCGCTCGGCCCGTAAGATCTTGTCTTCAACGAAAGCCTCGAAATGCTGCATAACCGTGTCATCTGCCAGCTGTTCGGCAAGTACCGGCGTTAAACTCATAGTGAGCTTAAAGGGAATGCCGCGGTCAGCAAGTCTGTAAAGGGCAACTAGAAGGGGTAGATAACTGTCCAAGATGGCCTCATGGATCCATTCCTCGCCATGAGGCCATCTCCCGGCCTTTCGGCAATAAGGAATATGGCTGTGAAGAACGAAAGTGAAACTCCCTGTTGGAGCCATCTTATCCGTCTCCCGAGTGTGTGAGCCAAGAGACTTCCACGGCTACGGTTCCACGGGGTGGCAAAGTCACCGGCCACACTGCGACAAGAGTGGTGGCCTGATAGAGGCGTTCCAGGCCACCTTCGGAGCTAGAAACCGTTTCCAACGGCATCATCCACAGCTGTGCTGGAGGACTCAACCTCACCTCAAGATCCACACCTATAGACTGGTTTTGCATCTCAAAGGCGGGCACATGGTCGAAGAGTTCTCTGGAATCGAGCCTCACCCTGCGGCCATCGATTGTGCCAAAAGCTGTGGGATTGCCACCGGCCAATAGGTTTAGGTTCCACTCCGAAGCAAGCCTGGTGGCAACGGGATCATCCCCAGGATTCACCAGGAGGTACGCAACCCTCAAAAGCCCACCGTTTATGGAGAATTCTTTGGTAACAGAGATGTGCGATCTCCATTCTAGCCGTGCTAGAGGGTTCGGTGAAACGTCTACCTTCACAACTTCCCACGGGAGTGTAGCCAGAGTGATGCTGTTGCGGAGGTCTCCAGCCTCGATGTCCTCCGGCGCAAGGGAGGGGTCTAGGAGATGTTCCACCCCACAGATCCTCGGGTAGGCGTCGTAACGTATCTCCGACAGAAGGTTCGCCTCCTTCAGCTTCAGGACCTCATGTATGTTCAAAGCCCTGCCCTCAGGCACCGATTGCACGGCCTCCAGAGCTGCCATGTGGTAGGCTTCCGGCCGTCGCGAAAGGGCAGCAGCCAAATTGTGGGCCGGTCCCCTGATATCCCACTCGACGATACCACCCCCAGACCTGGGTTTGATGTAGACGTTGAACCCCGTTCCCTCAAGGATAAGCTCTGCTGAACCATCGCAGTCATAATCTTCGACACGGGCCAAGGGTAGGGATCCCACATAGGCATCGGCCATATTCTCGGCCTCTATGAGACATCGATAATTGGCAGATCGGATGTCGGGGATGTAGATGCCACCGAATACGCCGTGCCAATAAGGGCAGTTGCACTGCCCTTCCCATAGCTTTTCCAACACCCTCTTGTCAGCGCCCTGCCTAACGGCCTCATGGGCCTTACGATGAACGTACAGCATTTTCTTGTGGAGCGCATTGATCTCAGGGTATCGGGCGTTAAAATTACGCCAGAAACCTGCGTGCAGGTACCTGAGCAAGTCCCTTCTTCCGGTGCTTTCGGCCTCCTTTACAAGCCGCTCGAAGCGGTAAGCAGACTCAGGAGGCAACGACCAGGTCATCATCTCCGGGTACGAGGCACATGGTAGATACACCGTTCCGAGAGGCGGAAAAGCCTCCGCGAACTCCCCTACAGGGATTGTGAGAAGCCAGTCACTGTTCTCCTCCAGGGCGCCAAAGAACCGTTCCATCCAGCCATTTGACCAGCAGTGCTTGTAGGTCTCTGGCCATAGGCCAAACTTCTCCCCATCGTCGCCCATGACCGCGATGGTAGTACCGTTGTCTGATGCGTGTTCTTTCAACCACGTGATGACATCGTCAACCTCGCGCCACGGGATGCTGTATCTCAGGTCCTTGAGGCTGGCGAAGACCTTGACCATGTGGCCTTCGTCCTCGGTAACGTAATATCCTAAAAGCTGTGACTCGTCCAAACCAGCCAGAAGAAAGTGGCTGTCGTCGAGAACAACCCAACGGAGTCCTGCCTGAGCATAGAATTTGGGAAGATCTGGCTCCCATACCCTTTCGGCCACCCATGCCCCGGTTGGCCTGACTCCAAACCTCTCCTCGAGAAAACGGTTCATCTTTTCCAGCTGCCCTAGGCGGTCCTTGGCCGGAATGGAGGGCATGATGGGTTCATAGTACCCCCCAGAAACCATCTCCACTTGTCCTCGGCCCACGAGAGCTGCCAGCCTATCAAAAAAGCCCGGCTGGTTTTCGAGCATCCAGTCCACCAATGGACCGCTGTAGTGGAGCGCCACGCGCACGGAAGGATGGGCTTCCAGAAGGGATAAGAAAGGCTCATATGCCTTATCGAAGGCCTCCTGGAATACCCAAGGAAAGTTACCCACCGGCTGGTGGTTGTGGATGACCAAACCCAGAAAGAGCCGAGTCATCTAAACGGAAATCCGAAATCCACTGCACGCCACAGCTTGTTCAGTTCAGTGCGAGTGGGCATTCTACCCGCCGCGAAGTAATTGTCGGCGACCATTCCCAACAAGTAAGTAGCCGTGTACGCAATGCCAGCCTTGGGCACTACGGCCAGGGGCGCAGGGAGCAGGCTCACCAACTGTCGAGCCAGATGTCTCCACCCGAAGGCGCTGGCGATGATAGAAAGGACCTCGGGGAATAGGGCCAGAGCTCTATCGCGAGCATATCCGTGGATAAGGGCCAACTTATAAAGCATGATTATCTGGTTCTTTGTCAGAAGAGCCAGTTCACTGCCGAGCCCAATAAAGGAGCCCACGAGCGGCACGAAGCCTGAAAGATTCGCAACTAAAGCCAGTTCAGCATTGGCCAACGCCGTGGCATGCACTAACCTCTGGACGACTGTCGGTTTCAGGCCGTAAAAGTTGACGGCCAGGGTCAGAGGTTTTTCGGGGTAAAGCTCGACGATGCGAGGTGCGATAAATCCCGTAAAACTCGCCTCGTTTACCTCGGGCACCCGCAGAACCGTACCTTGGCTTCCAGCAGGAGAGCCGACGCGCAACGATATCAAACGTCCCTCCCACAGCAATGGCAGAACGGCGGGATGATGGGGAGGAGACACTTCCCCACGCACCACATGAAAGGCCAGAGCTTCGGGTTCGACTTCCTCATCGCCCGATAGGTACTGCGGCTGATATGCCGGTCGAAGAAGGGCCAACAACTGAGCTTCAAGATACGGGTCACCCGGAACTAGGTATAGAGGTATCTTCTCATACAGCTGGCGCCGCAGAGGTTCAAGACTTATCTCCCGGGCTACAGATATAGCATCCACCAGTGCGCTCATGGGATCTCTTCCCACAAAAGAGCTAGGGCTTTCGAGAGGATCTCCCGTTCGCCCCGATAGCTGAGCAGCTCCATGGCGCGCTCAGGGTCCAACCACTGGACTTCCTCTACTTCCCAGTCGTGATCCGCTGTGTCCCCTGATACATATTCCATCAGGTAGAAGTGGACTGTCTTCTTGTAACGCACTCCTTCCTCTGGCACAGCGAACCAATATGTGGATTCGGCAACTTTGCCCACTATCCGTCCCTTGAGCCCCGTCTCCTCCTCTACTTCCCTCAAGGCAGTCTCCTCGGGCGATTCGTGTGTCTCCACCAGCCCCTTGGGCAGTGTCCACACATCGTTGCCATGCATGTCCTTGTGACGAGTTACGGCTATCTCCAAGGCGTTATCGCTACGACGATAGAGCACGCCTCCGGCAGAAACCTGGGTTCTAACTGGTAGTCGCGTCAAAATGCCACCTCAGACAGCGGCCCCATAGGACAGGCGCAGTTCTTCCAGCGATCTACCAACCTCGGCTGCCAATGCCTCAGTAGGTACGTGGCGTTGCTGGCCCGTCGCCATCACCTTCACGATAGCCTCACCCCTAGCGGCCTCGTCAGGACCAACTATGATGGCTACAGGGACACCTTTCCTGTCGGCATAGCGGAGTTGCTTGCCAATATCGTGCCGGTAATCGTAGTACAGGTCGCAGTGGATCCCTGTTGACCTCAACTGCCGCGCCAGGGATAGGCTCAGTCCCAGAAGGTCCTCCCGAAAGACGGTAACAAGAACTTGCACCACAGTTCCCTTCCTGGGCGAAGGTCTCAACTCCTCGATGACATCTATGATGCGTTCGAGGCCAAAGCTCGTGCCTACAGCTGGAATCTCCTGTTTGGCAAAGGTCCCTATGAGGTTATCGTATCGCCCTCCCCCTGTAATGGAACCGATCTTCGGCTCATTCACTACTGTCTCGAAGATAGGACCAGTGTAGTAATCCAGCCCTCTAGCCAGGGCGAAGTCCACCTGAACCACAGAATCCGGGAGGCCCATGGCTTCCAGATGGTCAAGGATCTCCGACAGCTCTGCAATTCCCTCCTGTGCCTTGGGGTACTCCGAGAGTCTCTGCCGTAGAGCCTCCAGTTTCTGACGGTTGTCTCCCGCAAGGGAAGCCAGCTCCAAAATCCTGTCTATTACTGCAACATCAACCTTGGCATCCTCAAGCTCCTGCCTCACAGCATCGACGCCGACCTTCGGGAGGCTGTCGATGGCACGAAAGACGGCCACCGACTGATGGGATGCTGCCCCGGCATAGGTGACCATGGCCCCCAGAATCTTGCGGTTATTTAAATGTACCGTGAACCTAGTGAATCCCAGCCGTTGAAGCCCCCGACAAGTTACAGCCAGACAATCTGCATCTGCCAACATGGAATCGGTACCAACCACGTCGGCATCGCACTGCCAGAACTCCCTGTAGCGTCCCTTCTGGGGTCTGTCGGCCCTCCACACCGGTGCTATCTGGTACCGTTTAAAGGGGAATACCAGCTCGTGTCGGTGCATGGCAACAGCTCTAGCGAGAGGGACTGTCAGGTCATATCGTAGGGCCACCCTTCTGCCCCCCTTGTCGACGAACTTGTATATCAGCTTTTCTTCTTCGCCGAACTTCCCTTCCAGGGTCTCGGCATACTCTATCGACGGCGTATCGAAGGGTTCGAAACCGTGTTCCTCGAACACCTGCTTAAGCGTATCAATGACCCATTGCCTGAGGATCATGCGTGAAGGCAGAAAGTCCCGGAATCCTTTCAGGATCTGTGCAGAGGGCTGTGCCATGATCTTCGTAGCCTCAGATCCGAGCTATTTACCTGAGATTTTAGCACAGCCGATCCGCTTCGAAGGCGGGGCAGTCCGGGCTTTGTAACGTACGCAGCCACAGTCGATGATGCCGAGGATGTCTAACTCCGGGGCACCGCGGGGCAACAGCGTTGCAGTGGTAAAATAAGCTTGAAGCCTGTCAGCCAGGCAGGTGATGGAGGAAGATCCGAGGTGAGCGAACCCGCTGTACTGGTCCTCAATCAGAACTACGAACCAATCCACGTGTGCAGTGCCCGACGGGCACTGGTTCTTGTTTTTAGAGGTAAGGCTGAAGTCTTGGAAGAGAACCATCACGTCATGCGATCGGCCAGCCGCACCTTCAGGGTTCCATCGGTGATCCGACTGGTCTACCTGATACGACGTCCTCGTCCTGCACTGCGGCTAACCCGAAAGGAGATCTTCCTCAGGGACAACTACACCTGCCAATACTGCGGTGTGCGTACCCGGGATCTGACTCTGGATCATGTGGTGCCGCGGTCGAAGGGTGGGTCTCACACCTGGGAGAATCTGGTGAGCGCCTGCAAGGCCTGCAACCACAGGAAGGGGGGAAAGACCCTGCAGGAGGCCCATATGAAGCTTCTCAACCAACCTACAGCGCCCCGCGTACACAGTTACTACGTGATCCTCAGGAGGGCCCAGGGCAGACCGAACCCCGAGTGGGTCCGTTATGTGCCCGGCCTCGAGATATCGTCACGGGAGTTCCTGCTGGATGCTTGACCTCCATTTCATTCGGGAACACCCCGATCTGGTAAAAGAAGGCATAGCACGCAAAGGGGACACGGCACCCATTGACGAAATCCTCGAGCTGGACAAGGTACGGAGATCCATCCTTAGAGAGGTGGAAGCCCTGCGGTCGAAGCGCAACGAGGTAAGCAAGCAGATCCCCACAATGCCAGCAGGGCCTGAGAAGGACAAGCTTATCTCGGAGATGCGCAGCGTCGGCGATCGCATTCAGGATCTGGACGCAAGGCTCAGGGAAGTAGAGACAAAGCTTGAGGGCCTCTTACTCCTTGTACCCAACCTTCCCCACCAAAGCGTACCTTACGGGCGCGATGAATCAGATAATGTCGTTGTGCGCGAGTGGGGTCAACAGCGGGAGTTCGACTTCCAGCCCTTGCCTCATTGGGAACTCGGAGAAACCTTGGACGTCATAGATTTCGAGCGAGGAGTAAAGATCTCCGGGCCACGCTTTTACGTCCTTAAGGGCAGCGGGGCCAAGTTGGAACGTGCCCTGGTGAACTTCATGATCGATTTCCACGTGGAAAGGCATGGCTACATCGAGATCTATCCTCCCTTCTTGGTGAAACGGGAGGCTATGATAGGTACGGGGCAACTTCCTAAGTTTGAAGAGGACATGTATCTCTGCTGCAAAGACGACCTGTTCCTTAACCCCACGGCGGAGGTGCCAGTCACCAACCTGTACCGGGACGAAATCTTCCCACCTGGATCTCTACCTATCTACCATGTAGGCTTCACGGCTTGCTTTCGGAGGGAGGCAGGGGCAGGCGGTCGCGATACACGGGGTGTCATAAGGGTACACCAGTTTGACAAAGTGGAACTTGTCAAGTTCGTAGAGCCCCATACTTCTTACGACGAACTTGAAACCCTTGTGCGAGATGCTGCAGAGATCCTAGAAGCCCTCGGCCTTCCCTATCGGGTGGTCGAGATGTGCACCGGTGACTTAGGTTTCACAGCGGCAAAAAAGTACGACCTAGAGGTCTGGATGCCGGGCCAGGGCCGATACGTAGAGATATCTTCCTGCAGTAACTTCGAAGCCTTTCAGGCCAGGAGAGCCAATATCCGATACCGTCCCGCTCCTGGAGCACGCCCGGAGTTTGTACATACCCTGAACGGATCCGGGTTAGCTGTGGGACGTACCTGGGCCGCAGTATTGGAGAACTACCAGCAGAGGGACGGCAACGTAATCATCCCCGAAGCCCTGCGCCCCTACTATGGGCGGGACACCCTCCTTTAGGCGCCTTTGGTTCCTCGTTATATAATTAACAAGGAAGGTTCCTTGACAGCTTTGGAGCAATTCAGATGGCTTCAGGCTATCTGGTGATAGCCGTCCTCCTTGTTCTTACCACCGGTTTTGGGATCACGGCCCTGGCCCTGGGCAGCCTCCTCCGACCCACCAGGCCCTTCCCGGAGAAGTACATACCCTACGAATCCGGAATAACCCCCACGGGAGATGCACGGGTCAGGGTATCGAGCCGCTTTTACCTCGTGGCCATGCTCTTCGTGCTTTTCGATATCGAGACGGTCTTCCTCTATCCATGGGCCGTAGCCTTCGATCGCCTTGGGCTTTACGGGCTTATCGAGGCAGCCCTGTTCGTAGCCATACTTCTAGTGGCCTACTTCTACGCATGGCGTAAGGGAGCGCTGGAATGGACCTGAGACCCCGTTACAACGACGACAGGTTCGTGCCAGGCATCTTCACCACCACCAAGGAGGCCCTGTTCAATTGGGCCCGCAAGGCCTCGCTGTGGCCAATGCTCTTCGGTACAGCCTGCTGCGCCATCGAAATGATGGCAACGGGGATTTCCAGGTACGACGTCTTCGAGCGCTTCGGAATGCTCTTTCGTTTCTCGCCGAGACAGTCGGACGTAATGATAGTCTCAGGCACCATAACCTACAAGATGGCCCCTGTTCTGAGACGGATATATGACCAGATGCCTGAGCCGAAGTGGGTGATTGCTATAGGTGGCTGTACCGTAGGCGGTGGACCGTTTCCCACATATGCCACCCTGCAAGGCATAGACCTGGTGGTGCCGGTGGACGTCTATGTCCCAGGATGCCCTCCCATCCCCGAAGCCTTTGCCCACGGGATACTGCTCCTCCAAGAAAAGGTTCAGCGCGGCGAGTTTGCGGGTAGTCAGCCAGGTCTCAAGGGCTCAGGGGTACCCGGCGAACGCATCGAGAGGTTGAGGTCCCGATGATAGGCGAGACCTCCCCTCAGGAACCCGAGGTAGTTACTCGACTGCGCGAACGGTTCGGATCGGCAATTGAGGAGTACTACGAGTTTCGAGGAGAGCTGGCAATTCGCGTCCACAAAGACCAAATCCTGGAGATCTGTAGGTTTCTTCGGGACGACCCAGATCTTCAGTTCAACTTTCTCACCGACCTGTGTGGCGTGGATTACCCCGCTCGCCCCAGACGGTTCGATGTGGTCTACCTTCTCTACTCCCTCCCCAATAACCGCAGATTGAGGCTCAAGGTAGCGGTGGGGGAAAACGAAACTGTCCAGTCCGTAGTTTCGGTCTGGCGTGCTGCCAACTGGCTAGAACGCGAGGCATACGACATGTTCGGGATACGGTTTGCAGGCCACCCCGACCTGAGGCGGATCCTTCTTCCGGAGGACTGGGACGCTGGCTGGCCACTCCGGAAGGACTATCCGCTGGAGGGCTATCGGGTACCTCTATAGAGGAGACTATGGATACCTGGGGTAGGGGGAAACGGGAAGAGGAACTCATTCTGAATATGGGTCCCCAGCATCCCAGCACCCACGGCGTGCTCAGGGTCATCCTCACCCTTGAGGGTGAGCTTGTAGTGGACGCTAACCCGGTCATAGGCTACCTCCACAGGGGCATCGAAAAGATAGCTGAAAACAAGCAGTACTATCAGGTCATACCCTACACCGACCGCACCGACTATGTTTGTGCCCCTATTAACAACCTGGGCTACGTGCTGGCTGTGGAAAAGCTGCTGGGGATAGAAGCACCACCCCGCGCCCAGTATGTGAGGGTCATACTGGCTGAACTGTCCCGTATTGCAAGCCACCTAGTGTGGCTGGGAACCCACGCTATGGACATTGGGGCAATCACTGTATTCCTCTACTGTTTGAGAGAGCGGGAGCTCATACTTGACATTTTCGAGATGTTCGGCGGGGCGCGGCTGACTACCAACATCATGCGAATCGGCGGGTTCTACTGGGATATCCCTCCCGGCTGGCTCGAGAAGATAGCCGAATTCTGCAACATCATGCCCGACAGGATACAGGAGTACGAGGCTCTCCTCACCGAGAACCCCATATGGATTAAGAGGACCAAGGGTGTTGGCATACTGACACCCGAAGACGCTATACAGTACGGCGTTACCGGGCCTATGCTCAGGGGATCGGGGGTGGCCTATGACGTGCGTAAGGCACAACCCTACTGCGTCTACGACAAGCTAGATTTCATAGTCCCAACGGGAACGACGGGGGACTCCTACGATCGGTACCTTGTCAGGCTCGAGGAGATGCGGCAGAGCCTGCGAATAATCCAGCAGTGCCTTCAACAGATCCCCGAAGGGCCCATGAGGACCGAGCATCCCCATTACGTCATGCCTGACCGGAAAAATGTCTACACCACCATCGAGGAGATGACCAAGCACTTCATATGGGTCATCCACGGGATTAAGCCCCCGCCAGGCGAGGTATATCAAGCCGTAGAGAGCCCTAAGGGCGAGCTAGGCTACTATATCATTAGCGATGGCACCAACCGACCCTATAGGATGAGAATCCGACCCCCCTCTTTCGTTAACCTCCAAGCACTTCCTGCCATGGTAAGGGGAGCTCTCGTCGCCGACGTCATCGCCGTCATAGGAACCATCGATATCGTGTTGGGAGAGGTGGACAGATGACAGTCCGCTCCGAAGATCTGGACCTCTCGAAGGCCCAGGACGTCCTCGATAGGTACATCGGAAAGGACCCCTATGAGGACCTGCTGAACATACTCACCGACATCCAGCACCAATACGGCTGGGTGCCACCCGAAACGGTTCGGCTCATTAGCCAACGATTCCATGTCCCCGAGTCCCAGGTCTATGGAGTGCTGACCTTCTACAGCGACTTCCGAACAAAGCCAGCTGCGCGCCACAACATCATGCTGTGCGAAGGTGCAGCCTGCTATTTTAAGGGTTCTAGTCGCCTGCGCAAAATGGTGGCCGAGCGTTTGGGCCTTAGAAGCGGCCATGTAAGCCCGGACGGTAGATACAGCTTCGTCCGTACCAATTTCTGCTTCGGTGCATGCCATCTGGCTCCAGTAGTCGACATCGATGGCACCCTTCACGCCCTGGTAGACGAGGAAAGGATGGCCCACATCCTTCGGACAATAGAGGAATCGAGCTAGTTATGGACAGGTCCCAATTCGAGAGCCTCCAAAGACACGCCGAAGAGAAGTGGAAGCGTACCTATCTGGCCGATGAGCCAGTGATCCTGGTTCCCATGGCTAGTTGCGCGGTCTATTCGGGAGCTGCGGCTACCTACTTGGCCATAGACGCCGAGCTGAAGCGCCTTGGGGTCAGGGCCATTCTTAGGAAGACTGGGTGCCTCGGGGCCGACTTCTGGGAGCCTATGGTGGATATAGCCCTCCCAGGTAAGCCGCGGATCAGCTACGCGCACATCACTGCCGATAAAGTGCCCGATCTCCTCGAGAGCGTGTTGATCCACGGCGATCTACGGCCAGATCTGGCCGTTGCCGTATGGGATAGGGAAGCCTTCGATAAGAGTACCTACAGCTACATGGGTATACCTGCGGCGTTGGAACATCCCTTCTTTGCACCTCAGAAACGGATAGTTCTGGCCAATGCTGGCTATATCGATCCAGAAGACATTGACGACTACATAGCCCGCGGCGGGTATAGGGCACTGGTCACAGCTCTCCTGGAGATGACCCCAGAAAAGGTAATCGAGCAGGTCAAGCTATCGGGCCTGAGAGGCCGGGGAGGAGCCGGCTTTCCCACAGGGATTAAGTGGGAGTCGGCTAGGGCCGTGAAGGCAGAGCCCAAGTATATGATCTGTAACGGCCATGAGGGAGAACCTAACGTATTCAAGGACCGCAGGATCCTCGAGAGCGATCCCCATCGGGTGTTAGAAGGCCTGATACTGGGCGGCTACGCCGTGGGTACGCCTAATGGCTACAACTTCATAGGGGGAGAGTACCCGCTGGCCATATCGCGCTGGAAAAAAGCCGTGGAGCAAGCCTACAATTATGGCCTCTTGGGAGATAACATCCTGGGATCAGGCTTTAGTTTCCACGTAGAGACCAAAGTGGGCGCCGGCGGCTACATAGCCGGAGAGGGATCCGCCCTCATGTTCAGCCTTGAGGGAAAGCGACCCATGCCCAGAACTAAACCACCTCGCTCCGTGGAGGCAGGCCTCTGGATGAGGCCGACTGCGCTCAACAACGTGGAGACATTGGCCAACATACCTGACATAATCCTGAAGGGTGGGACCTGGTATGCGTCCATGGGCACCGAGGGCACCAAAGGCACCAAGGTCTTCACCTTCGCAGGGCACCTGGTACGCACAGGAACCTTCGAGGTGGAGGTGGGTACCACTATGCGGCAGATGGTTTACGATATCTGCGGCGGTATCCCAAACGGCAAACAGCTCAAGGCAGTCCAGTGCGCTGGCCCTTCCGGGGGCTGCTTGCCACCTGAGTTCATTGACCTCCCAGTGGACTTCGAGTCCCTCGGCCCCGCTGGCACTATGATGGGCAGCGGCGGCATGATAGTGCTGGACAACACCACCTGCATAGTTGACTACGCCTTGTACTTCTCCCGCTTCAACGCCGAAGAATCCTGCGGCAAGTGCACACCATGCCGCATCGGCACCGAGACCCACTACGAGATATGGAAGCGCATTGCTGCAGGGGAGGGTAAGTTGGAGGACCTAGAGGCCCTGGAAGAATCCAGCAGGGCCATTGTAGAGCTCTCCCTGTGCGGACTTGGCCAAACAGCGCCACTACCAACCCTGAGCGCCCTGCGTTTCTTCAGGGACGAAATTGTAGAGCACATTGTGGTTAGGAGATGTCCTAAGGGGATCTGTAACATCCAGGTGGGGGCCTTAGCGAGGTAAAGATATGCCAGATGTCACCCTGTTCATCGACGGCAAACAGGTAGTGGTTCCCCGAGGTACCTACCTAATTGAGGCCGCACGGCAGATGGGGATCTCCATTCCCAACTTCTGTTACAACCCCAGGCTTCGCCCGTATGGAGCCTGTCGTCTCTGTGTAGTCGAGACAGAGGGTAAGAAAGGCGAACTCATCACCTCCTGCTCAACTCCCGTTCGGGACGGGATGCGAGTACGGACCGATACGCCAAGAGTGCTCGAGGCCCGACGCGCCCTCATGGAGATGTTCCTGGTCGACCATCCCCTGGACTGCCCCGTATGCGACAAAGCAGGGGAATGCTGGCTTCAGTTCTACGCGTACGAATCTGCAGCTAGAGCCGACAACCCTCTCAGAAAGCCCAAGCATGCGCATCGTACCGACCACCTTAGCCCCCTCATAGACATCAAGCGCGACCGTTGCGTCCTCTGTTACCAGTGCGTAAGGGTGTGCGACGAACTGATAGGCTCTAGCACTCTGGCTGCCGTACAGCGCGGAGCAGAAACATACATAGATACCCCCTACGGCAGGGATATGCTCGACGCCAACTGTGTTTCCTGTGGGCTGTGCATACAGGTCTGTCCCGTGGGTGCTCTCTTGAGCAGACCCTTTGCCCAACATGCCTGGCGGCTCAAAAAGACACCCACAGTATGCAACTACTGTGGTGTTGGCTGCAACCTGGAGCTTAACGTTGCAGACGGCCAGGTATGGCGCACCACTTCCACGCTCCGCATTGGGTTCAACGACGGTCTACTTTGCGCTAAGGGTTACTTTGGCTGGGATGTCATCAGCCATCCTCAGAGGCTTAAGACCCCCCTGGTCCGCAGGGGAGAGAGCCTAGTTGAAGTATCGTGGGACGAAGCCTTGCGTCTAGTGGCAGAGCAGTTCGACCAATACAAAGGATCAACCTTTGCTGTACTGGGTTCGGACCAGCTCACCAACGAAGAAAGTTACATACTTCAGAAGTTCGCAAGGGCTGTCATGAAGACCAACAACATAGACAGCCCAGCTTCTCGCCGACAGGGGCCAGCTCTGGCCCTGCTGTCTCAGAGCCTTGGCTATCCAGCAATGACCAACACTCTGCAGGATATCGTTTCTTCGGCCCAGTGCCTCCTAGTGGTGGGGGATCCGAGCAGCACCCATCCAGTCCTCAGCTACAGGCTTCAGCACAGGGTGCGGTTTCAAGGCGTAAAGCTCATCGTTATCACCTTCCGTGAAACATCGTTGGCTCGGCGAGCTACATACTGGCTAAAGGCACGACCAGGGACCGAACCTGCTGTGCTTCGTGCAATCCTGGCTGTCATGGTGCGGCAGAATCTCGTCAACGAGGCCTTCTTGAACGAAAAGACGGAAGGTTTCGACGGCCTTCTGGCCTCTCTGCGTCGTCTCGACATAGAGAGGGTCGCCCAGATCAGCGGCGTGCCCGCTGAACTCATCGGCGAGGCTGCCGTAGCCTATGCTTCAGGCGGAACTCTGTTGCCCTCTCCTCCTGAGACAGGTTATCCACCAAGCTCCATACTGTTTACATCGGAACTGACCCGCATGGCTGGCTCCGATGCAGCCATAGCCGCCATGCTGGATATGGCCCTGGTCACTGGAAATGTCGGGAAACCTGGTTCTGGCATCAATCCGCTGGTGGATGGAGCTAACGAGCTGGGAGCCCTGGACATGGGAGTCGCTCCAGATCGGCTTCCAGGCCACGTGCCCATCGGCTCGGAAGCTGCCCGTAGCATCCTCCGATCTTGGGGTGTGGAAGACCCAGCTTTAGATCGCCCTGGACTGGGAGCTGTAGACATCTTACATGCTGCCGCCCGCGGCGAGATACCCGCCCTCTACGTGGTAGGAGACAACCCCCTGCGTTGGGCGCCGAACGTCAGGACC
This sequence comes from Chloroflexota bacterium, assembly GCA_034432775.1. Taxonomy (GTDB): domain Bacteria; phylum Chloroflexota; class Chloroflexia; order DAOUBH01; family DAOUBH01; genus DAOUBH01. The sequence continues at coordinate 110,728 of DAOUBH010000017.1, read as the reverse complement.
GTTACCGAGGCCCTTCAGCACGTCAAATTCCTGGTAGTGCAGGACCTGTTCCTTACCGAAACGGCAAGAGTGGCGCATGTGGTGCTACCTGCGGCGGGGTTTGCCGAAAAGGTGGGATCTGTTACCGCTACAGACCGCCGCATACAACTGCTTCAGAAGGCCCTGGAGCCGCCGGGAACAGCCCGGCCTGACTGGTGGATTATCCTTGAGCTGGCTTCTAGGTTGGGTACCTATTGGGAACTAAGCGACCTCCTCGACATTACAGAAGAGATGAGGCGTTTTGTGCCCCTCTATTCGGGCGCTGATCCCAACCTTCTGGCCGGTGGGGAGCTCTTTTGGCCCGTGAGCGACGGATCTGACACCCCTGTGCTATACCAAGATGGCTTTCCAGGCGGCAGGGCGAGGCTACTTCCAGTAGAGGGATATTTCCTGTTTCCTCACACTGACGAAGATTACCCATTCCTCCTTTGGCAGGGCACCGACATCTACCATCTGCAGCAAAGCACCATGCTGGCTAGATCTGACAATCTGGCAAGGGTCGATGCAGGCCTAGTGGCGGAGATATCGACGCGAGATGCCGAAAAGCTTGGAATCGAGCAAGGCTCCGTTGTAGAGATCATCACCCGTACCGGGAGGGCCAAGGCGAGAGCTGCCCTTTGCAACGAGCAGCTAGAAGGCACCATAGCGGTCCCCTATGGCTACAGGGACATCCTGGACGCCCTGTTCGGTCCCCCTTACATTGAGCCGCATACGGGTATCGCCCGCCTGAAACCCGTCGAGGCACGAGTGGAGCGCGTGGTGTGATGGATGGCTTAGATCCTGTCGCCCTCGTGCTGCAACTGGTCCTTATGGTAGTCGTCTTCGGTGTAGTGCTGCTGGTTATGGCCTACTTGACCTACTTTGAACGAAAAGTCATGGCACGCATGCAGGTGAGACTAGGACCCATGCGGGCAGGTCCCTACGGCCTGCTCCAACCAATAGCCGACGGTCTGAAGCTGTTGGCCAAGGAAGACGTGACGCCTTCTGGAGCTGACAGGCCCATTTTCCTTTTGGCCCCTCTGATATCCTTTGTAATGGCAGTGGCAGCTTGGGCCGTAATCCCCTTCGGGGACGTAATAGAGGTTTTGGGCCGAAGGATCCCCCTCCAGTTGGCAGACGTGAACATCGGTGTGCTCTACATTCTGGCCCTGGGTTCAGTGGCAGTCTACGGAATAGTTCTTGGCGGCTGGGCATCTAACAACAAGTATGCTCTGCTTGGCGCACTCCGATCTTCAGCTCAGGTGATAAGCTATGAGATATCCCTAGGCCTTGGATTGCTAGGCACGCTGCTATTGGCAGGCACCCTGAGTCTGGGTGGTATCGTTGAGGCCCAGCGCCACTTGGGGCTTTGGTTCATCTTCTTACAGCCTGTTGGGTTTGCTATTTATCTAGTGTCTGCCATAGCAGAGACGAACCGACTACCCTTTGACCTTCCCGAAGCAGAGTCGGAGCTGGTTGCGGGCTTTCACGTCGAATACTCTGGCTTCAGGTTCGCTCTGTACTTTCTCGCCGAGTACATACACATGATGGTAGTTTCGGCCCTTGCTGCCACCCTGTTTCTGGGTGGGTGGCTACCGCCCTTCGGCCTTCCCCTGCCACCCACAGTGTGGTTCGTAGCGAAGGTCTCGTTGTTCATCTTCCTATACTATTGGCTGAGAGCTACTTTACCGAGGTTCAGGTACGATCAGTTGATGTCTCTCTGCTGGAAAGTCCTCTTTCCACTGGGATTGGCCAATGTGATGCTAACAGCTGCTGCCAAGTTGCTGCTGTCGGGGGTTTGAGGAAATATGGCCGAAATCATCGATAAGTTCAAGGGTTTCGCCGTTACCCTGCGAGAAGCGCTTAACAGGCCAGTAACCCTTCAGTACCCCTTGGAAAGGAGGCAGTTCGCGCCCCGCTTCAGGGGTCTCCCGGTACTGATTACTGACCCTCAGACAGGACTCGAACGGTGCGTGGCCTGTGGCCTCTGTGCCACCATCTGTCCAAACGACTGCATTTCCATGTCTGTTGTAGAAGATGAGATCAAGGGCAGGCGACCTGGGTACTACACGCTGAAGGTTGACAGATGTCTGTTTTGCGGCCTGTGCGAGGAGGCCTGTCCTGAGGACGCTATCATGATGTCCCATCATTTCGAGCTCGCGACCTATGACAGAAGCCAGAACGTCTACGACAAGGAGAAGCTGCTGGAGCTCGGTCGGGGATACTCCACCAACTCAGTGCTTGGCTGGAGGAGGAGTTGAACCCTCCTTTGGCAAATCTCGAGCTCGTCGCCTTCTTCTTCCTTTCGGCAGTCACAGTAGTCAGCGCTGTAGCCGTAATTGTGGCCAAGCACCCTGTACACTCCATAGTTTTCACCATGCTAACGTTCTTCCACCTGGCAGGTCTGTATGTCCTCCTGGGTGCCGAGTTCCTGGCAGCGATAAACGTCTTGGTCTACTCCGGCGCCATCATGGTGCTGTTTCTCTTCGTTGTCATGATCCTCCAGCTGAGGGCCATCCCCGGTATACCACAGTTCCACAGGGGGCAATCCTTCGTGGCTCCCATCATCGCCTTGCTCTTCCTGGCCGAACTGGCTTTCGTGCTCTTCCTCGGCGTATCCGTGGGCAACCATGATCTCTACACACCCCAGCACGTAGCCGAGATGGGAGGGAACGTGGCAGCTGTGGGAACATTCCTCTACAGCGAACAGCTTGTGCCCTTCGAGATAGCTTCGCTCATCCTCCTAGTGGCAGCCGTGGGGGCCATAGTTCTGGCACGGAAGGAGGCAGAACGTTGGGGTCCTGGAGGGCAGCAGTGAGCGTTCCCCTCGAATACTACCTGGCAGTCAGCGGACTCCTATTTGTTATAGGGATGCTAGGAGTTCTCATAAGGCGAAACGCGCTCATCATGTTTATCTCTGTCGAGATCCTCATGAACGGGGTTAACCTCGCCCTGGTAGCCTTCTCGAGAGCGCTGGATTCGGTGTTGGGCCAGACCTTTGTCATCTTCATAGTGACAGTAGCCGCGGCCGAGGCAGCTGTGGGACTTGCCCTCATCATGGGACTGCAGAGACAAAGGGAGACTGTGGACGTGGACGAAGTAAACCTGCTTAAGGAGTAAAGGACAGGTGGAAACCGTTCTCTGGCTGATACCGGCCTTTCCCCTGGCTGCCTTCGCCATAAATGGATTGTTGGGAAAGAGGCTCATAAAAGGTTGGGCAGGTCATTTAGCCTCTGCCCTAGTGGGCATCTCCTTCCTCCTTTCCCTTTACAGCCTTGTATCGTCTTTTGGAGACTCTAAGCTGCAACACACCCTATACCTTTGGATCTCTGCAGGCAACTTTCAGGTACCCATAGGTCTCCTCTATGACAGCCTCGCCCAGGTCATGCTGTTTGTGGTGACCACATGCTCTTTCCTGATCCATGTTTACTCCATTGGCTACATGAAAGGAGACCCGGGTTACCCTAGGTTCTTCTCGTATCTGCCCCTTTTCACCTTCTCCATGATCATGCTGGTGCTATCAGCCAACCTGCTGGAACTGTACGTCTTTTGGGAAGGTGTAGGGCTATGCTCCTACCTCCTTATAGGCTTCTGGTATGAGAAGAAGTCGGCTGCCGATGCAGCTCGGAAGGCCTTTGTGGTCACCAGGATAGGGGACTTCGGTTTCGGTTTGGGAGTGATGTATGCCTTTGTGCTTTTCGGCACCTTATCCTATGCGGAGATCTTCGCCCGAGCGCCCGAAGTCCAAGCAGGGGCCCTTACATTGCTCACACTGCTCCTCTTTTCCGGAGCCATAGGGAAATCGGCTCAGTTTCCGTTGCACGTGTGGCTTCCCGACGCCATGGAGGGCCCCACACCGGTCAGTGCCCTCATCCATGCAGCTACCATGGTGGCCGCTGGCGTATTCATGGTGGCGAGGCTGCAACCCCTCTTCTCCATGGCTCCAACAACCCTTTTGGTCATTGCCGTTATCGGATTGGCCACAGCCCTGCTGGCCGCGAGCATAGCCCTAGTGAACAACGACATCAAGCGCATCATGGCCTATTCCACCATCAGCCAGCTTGGCTACATGTTTTTCGGCCTTGGCCTGGGTGCTTATCTGGCCGCCATCTTCCATCTTATGACCCACGCCTTCTTCAAGGCCCTGCTCTTTTTAGGGGCGGGAAGCGTCATGCACGGCACCGGAGGAGAAACAGACATCCGCAAGATGGGCGGTCTGGGGCACCACATGCCCTTCACTTTCGCGACTACCACAGTGGGCGCCCTGGCCCTGGCAGGCTTCCCTGGGGTCGGCGGATTCTGGAGTAAAGACGAGATCCTGGCAGCGGCGCTGGTGAAGGGACACGAAAATTACCTGTACCTGGCGCTTCTTGCTTTGGGGCTGCTAGGAGCCTTTATGACAGCTTTCTACTCTTTCCGGATGGTCTTCTTGACCTTTACAGGACATCCCAGGTTCTCCAGTGAAGTCCACGTACACGAGTCGCCTGCGGCCATGACCCTGCCTCTGGCAGCCCTTGCCGTCCTTGCGGTCATATCCGGATTCGCTGGCTTTCCTCCGGAGGGTGGCTTGGTCCACCGCTACCTAGCTCCAGCCTTCGGTACCCATACAGAGCAGGGCTTCACCGCCCCATGGCTTCTGGGGGTGTCTTCTCTTGTAGCGGTGGCGGGCATACTCTTGGCCTGGGCCATGTACTTTAGAAGAGCAAGTTGGGCCGATCCATTGGTATGGGGCCGAAGACTGCGGCCCATCTATCTCTTTTTACTGAACAAGTGGTATCTAGACGAGCTCTACGAGTTGACCTTCATGAATGGCACAAGGGCATTGGCCCGAGGCCTGTCGTGGTTTGACCTCCGCGTGATTGATGGGGCAGTCAACGGCGTAGCCAGCCTAGCCGGCCTGGCAAGCCATGTAACTAGAAGAGTTCAAACAGGGTTGGTACAGAACTATGCCTTGGCACTCACGATAGGCATGGTAGTCATGGTGGCCATATATCTGCTCACCAGAGGAGGCATCTAGCGTGCCCGTGCTTTCCATATTGACATTTTTGCCCCTAGTAGGCGCCTTGGCCGTGCTGGCCACCGGCTCTAAGGGAGAGCGTTTGATCCGGCCGTTGGCGCTAGGTACTGTAATCGCCACTCTGGCCTTGTCCATCGCGGCTCTGTTCCAGTTCAGGATGGGCGTTGAGGGCTTTCAGTTGGAAGAGCAGGTCCGCTGGTTTCCACCCCTCGGCATCAGCTACCATGTGGGGGTCGATGGTCTCAGCCTACTGTTGGTGCTCCTTACCACACTTCTGGCCGTCACTGCGGTTCTCATCTCTTGGAACACCATACAGTACCGCGTAACAGAGTACTACACCGTACTTCTTGTCCTAGAAACTGGCATGCTGGGCGTATTTGTCAGCCTTGACTTCTTCCAGTTTTACGTATTTTGGGAAGTAATGCTGGTGCCCATGGCTATCTTGATCGGTGTATGGGGACACGGTAACCGCATCTACTCTGCCGTGAAGTTCTTTCTGTACACCTTGGTCGGCAGTCTGCTGATGCTGGTAGCGATAATTGTCCTCTACTTCCAGCACGGAGCTATCACGGGGGTCTACACCCTCGACATTCCTACACTCCTCAGCCCACCGCAGCCATACCCACTGACCTTTCAGCGGTGGGCATGGTTGGCCTTCGGGATCGCTTTCGCCATAAAGGTCCCCCTATTCCCATTCCATACGTGGCTTCCTGACGCCCACGTAGATGCGCCGACGGCAGGAAGTGTGCTCCTGGCAGGTGTGCTGCTCAAGATGGGAGGATACGGTTTCCTGCGGTTCAATCTCCCTCTCTTTCCCGAGGCTTCTCAGTTTTTCGCACCGCTGATGATACTGCTAGCGGTGATAGCTATTATTTACGGCGCGCTAGTAGCCTTGGCGCAGCCCGATCTGAAGAAGTTAGTGGCATACTCCAGCGTGAGCCATATGGGGTTCGTCATGCTTGGCATTTTCGTTTTTAACCTGCAGGGCGCCGAAGGGGCCGTATTCCAGATGTTCAGCCACGGCCTCTCCACTGGGGGTCTCTTCCTGGCTGTTGGCGTCATCTACGAACGGCTCCACACCAGGCTCCTTGAAGACATGGGAGGTCTTGCCAGTCGAATGCCGGCCTTTGCCGTTCTGTTTGGCATCTTCGTGCTTTCATCCCTAGGACTACCCGCCACCAGTGGCTTCGTAGGGGAGTTTCTGTCGCTTTTAGGCGCCTTCCAATACCTTTGGTGGGTAGCAGCACCTGCTGCCTTGGGAGTTGTGCTGGCTTCTGTATACGCGCTTTATATGGCCCAGAAGGTACTGTTCCTCCAACCAAAACCTAGCCCAACGGCGTGCAGCGATCTCAATACCTGGGAGACCCTCGCCTTGCTCCCTGTGGCCGTGCTTATCTTGGGCCTCGGCGTGTACCCAGAGCCGGCCCTTAGGCTCGTCGAACCGAGCCTCGCGGGCATCGTCCACACGGTCAGCCAAGGCCTCGTAGTTCTTGGAGGCCCCTGATATGTCAAGCACTGATCTGCGAGGGCTGCTGCCAGAAGCGGCGGTCCTCATAACGGCGCTCAGTGTACTGATAATAGAAAGCGCGCTACGTCGCAAGGCGGAGAAGGTCATAGTAGCCTTGGGTCTGTCGGGGTACATCGTCGCCCTCGGTTTGGCATGGATAGACTATGCACCGGCCCTTGGTGCATTCCCGATGTCCGGCCATGGGCCAGTACTGGCAGCCGATGGCTTTGGCCACTTCTTTAGGGTCTTGATTCTCGCGGCTGGACTTGCAAGTGCCCTCTTTCTACCCGAATACGCTGCACAACGACGGCTCGCCCTTGGAGAACTGATCTCCCTCCACATGCTGGCATCCCTCGGGATGGTGCTTACAGTCCGTTCCCTCGACATGGTAATGCTCTTTGTAAGTATCGAACTGTCCTCTATCGCCCTCTACATCCTCACAGGTGTCGACAAACGCGACAAGCTGTCCGGGGAAGCTGCTATAAAGTACTTCTTGCTGGGTATCCTCGCCACGGGCATCTTGGTATATGGCATGGCATGGCTGTACGGCTTGACGGGGAGCACTCAGTTCGACGCCATCGCCGCTCGTCTGCACGAAGTTCCATATGCGCCCGGAAGCATTCTGGCCCTCTTTCTGCTGCTAGTGGGCCTCGGGTTTAAGATCGCCGCAGTACCCTTCCACATGTGGACGCCTGACGCTTACGAAGGCGCCCCGACACCCATTGCAGCCTTCATGTCCGTCGCTCCAAAGGTGGCCGGGTTTGCTGCCCTCCTCAGAGCCTTTGCTTATGCCCTAGGGGCCTTAGAGGACATATGGCTACCCAGCCTAATGGCTCTATCGGTTCTCACCATGACCCTCGGCAACCTGGCCGCCCTGACCCAGAGCAGCATGAAGCGAATGCTTGCCTACTCCAGTATCGCCCACACGGGCTACATGTTGGTGGGTGTAAGCGCCCTTAGAGCGGGTCCAGAAGCTGTGACTGCAGTGCTGTTCTACACCGCCGCCTACCTCATTACAAACATAGGGGCCTTTGGAATCGTTAGTTGGCTACAAAACCATGGGGCCCGAGGCTTGGTCGATGACTTTTCTGGTCTGTGGTATCAGGCTCCCAGCGCAGCGCTGGCTGCAACAGTCTTCATGCTGTCGCTTACTGGAATACCCGCAACTGCAGGCTTCCTAGCGAAATGGTTTGTCTTTGTGGCCGCCATCAAGAGCGGTCTGATATGGCTGGCCGTCCTTGGGGTTCTCAATAGTGCCCTTTCTGCCTACTACTATCTGAAGGTCGTGGTCAACGTATTCATGAAGGAGCCAGCAAAAACCCTGGCATCACCGTCTCAACCCCTCGCGGCCCTCGCTTTGTCTGGTTTAGCGGTCCTCACCGTGCTCTTGGGCATTTTCTGGGGACCTCTCTACTCACTGGCCGCGGCCGCCGGGTTTTGACGACAAGGTCAGCCCCCTATAAGGGACTTGGACGACAGGATTGCCAGTGTCAAGGCCGATGTAGATAACAGGGGACCCACAACGATGATCGCTTGCCTGACCTGAACCCGTAGCAGGGCCAACCTAGCCAAAAGCAAGACAGCCCCCGACAGAGCCATGCTGGATGCCAGGAAAACTTCAGGCTCCATGGGGGGCAGCGCCACAAGGAGCGCAGCTGCAGCCGAAAACCAGGCAAGAGCGCCAACACTCATGCGTGCCAGAGACCCAGTTATACGGGGAAGTGACATCACCACGGGTAGGGCCCCGACCAGCAGCGGTTCAGCCCAAAACAGAAAAGATGTACCGGCCATAGCAGCCACTGCAGCTTGGTTCCACTGGCCCGTGGCCAGCCGGACCCAGTCCTGCCAGAGAAAGTTCGACAGCGTGGCCAAAGCTCCCGACGATAGCGCAAGGGTCCAGGCTGCCACTGCCTGTAGCATGGAGTCGTTGCCAAGGATCCTGCTAGCAGCAAGATGGACCAACAAGAGGGAAACAAGGGCATCGCCGGCTATGAAGGTAGGGATCGAGCCAGGAACCGGAAGGACTGCAGAAGCCATGATTATCGGTACCCATAGCCCTAGGATTTCCCACCCCGAAGTCTTTACCCCGACGCCTCGGTCGAACCTGCGAAGGAACAATATGGTCAAAACGGAAGATATCGCCGCCAGGCTAGACAACCCCGGGTAGATAAGCATTCGGAAGTAAATGCCTGTCAGGCCCTCAGCCAACTGAATCAACGGTGCAGCTCCAACAGGGGCGCAATGGCCGCCACTACCACCAGGATTACTAGCAGTGCTGGAACAGCTATCGACAGAGCTGGATAGGGAAGGACCGTAAGTACCCAGTCCCCTGAGGGGAAGAATACTCCCACCCATGGGTCGGCCGTCACGAACATGGGTCCGAGGCCCTGATAGAGGGCATCAACGGCCGGCGCTACTAGGTACTGCCATGCCAAGGGAAAGGTCAGAGGGACCAGGAAGAAGATGACATCGGACGGCCGAAAGGCCTCATCGGGCACCGACCTTAGAGCCAAAATGCCGACTACTAGGAGGCCAACGGCGGCTGCCGATATGCCGGCCTGATGCGCCGTGACCGTAACAATCCATAGGGGCACGAGAGCTGTCAACGTCCATGCCACACCGATCACAAGACCACCAGTCCGCGAAGCCTTCGGCTTTCGGATCCATACGGCATCCAGCAATGTGCATGACATTGCCGCAGCAGGTCCCAAGGGACCACCAAGAGGCAGGATCGCCAACATGTAGGCCCCAGGCAGTACTTGCGGCAAATTCTCCCGAGTCGTAAGTGCACCCAGTAAGGCCGCCAATACTGCAGCTACCGTTGCTCCCAAAGAAACGACCGGAGGCCAGGGCCCCAAGTTAAAGGTTCTGAGAAGCAGACCTGCTGCAGCGATCCTTAGGACACCATAGGTTGGAGGATCTAGACCCGGCACCAAGTACGATGCAGGCCAAATCCCCAGCAGGACCCAGCAAGCACCAAAGATCAAAATCCAAAGTCCCGGTGTCATTGCGGCAGCACCAACCTGATCGAAAGAACCGTTATTCCCCGACAGGTAGAGCAGCAGACTGCCGATCAAGGTCGCAGCAGCAACCCCCACCGCCAAGCAGCCAACCCACCAACCTTTGCCACGCCTAGCCTGCAATACATGGACAGCACCCGTAGCCACAACAAACACAGCCACCCAGAAAATGTCATTGCCCATGCTCACCACTACGGCCCCCACTGCCACACCAGCCATAGCCGGCGACCAAAGCGCCGAACCAACAGCCACAAGCTGAAGAGCCAAAGCAGCCAGGAGCAGGACCGACAGGCCATCCATACGTAGGAATCCGGTCATCAGCGAAGCGTGCTGACGAGCCAGGCTCCAAGGTAATCCGGAACCCACTAGCCCCACCACACCGCCCACAAAGATCACCCACGAGATGAAGCGCCTGTGCGGCCATAAGAGGAGAAGGACGATGCCTGAGAGGATAGCGAATCCCGATATGTATACCAGAGTTAACATCTCAGCTAACTTGACCCAGAATCAGCAACTGGTTGATACCCCTCACAGGGGTTTCTGCCAGACTTACCGCTGCCTAACTCAGCGTAGACAGCTCGCGCAGGGAGACATTCCTTCGGGTCCATGCCTATACATATGCTATGGTCGGGAATGGCTATGACACCGAGTAGTGGACGCACACTGTCTAAAGCCAGTTGCATGTCATTCTACCGGATAAGCGGCCAGGCGGGCACCTACATCCAGGGTCTCGGCCAACTAACTCAGCAACCTTCTAGATTCGGGATACAAGCTCTCCCTAGAGCTACTCCATGTCAGAACATGCCGACAAAAAATAGAATCCGCCTTTGAGGGCGGATTCTATTTACTAGTGGGCGAAACAGGACTCGAACCTGTGACCTTTCGGATGTGAACCGAACGCTCTACCAACTGAGCTATTCGCCCACGTCCCATATACTATAATACCCGCGAGGTTGGGCCATGACAAGAGGCGACGATCCCCTTATATGAGGGCCACTAAGGCTCGGATCATCGCCCCTTCCCCGCAGTGTGGCTCCTGCTCTCCCGTACACTCGGAGGGAAGAATGACCGACACCTGGTATTCGACGGCAAACATATGACAGGACAGTTTCTCTCCAGCCTGGGGCGAAGGGGACATGTCCTGAAACACCTTCTGGCAATCCTCTTCGCCATAGGGCTCACTGTTCTCCTGGCGCTGCTGCCCATAGACGTGCGCGGTCTCGAGGCATATGGCTACGTAGGCATCTTCCTGATCGCCCTTTTAAGCAACGCCACGGTTATCCTTCCAGCACCATACTTAGTTGCTGTCTTCGCTGCAGGACAATACTTCAATCCCTTCCTGCTAGGTATAGCTGCAGGCCTCGGGGCAGCTCTGGGCGAAACTACAGGTTACCTGGCAGGCTACGGTGGCAGCGTGGCAGCAGAGAAGTCGGAAACATTCAAGAAAGCCGAGACTTGGATGTCTCGATACGGCTTTCTCACGCTGCTCATCATGGCGGCCGTACCAAGTCCCGTCTTCGATGTAGTAGGCATAGTAGCTGGGACACTCAGATACCCCTACTGGAAATTTCTGCTCGCCGTGGCAATGGGCAAGTGCATCAAGACCACTATCCTGGCTTTCGGAGGCCATTTCCTGCCCCACCTTCTCTTCTTCACGAGGAAACACTGAGCGAATGGAGGACCTCAGCCCTAGAATGAGACCATGCTGGTAGGTCACGTTTCACCCAAAAGCGTATTGGTACGCTCCAAAATACGCGGTATACCCTACACTATAAACCCATACATTGGCTGCGCCTTCGGGTGTACCTACTGCTACGCCTCCTTCATGGCCAAGTACAGCGGTCACGGGGAACCTTGGGGCACCTTTGTCGACGTCAAGGACAATGCTCCCCAGCTTCTGATGGATGAGCTTCGCAAGAAGCGTCCCACCCGCATCTTAATATCCAGCGTAACAGACCCCTACCAGCCGCTGGAGCGCAGAGAACGCGTAACGCGACGTTGCCTAGAAGTGCTGCTCGACTACTCGAGGTGGGAGGAAACCAAAATAGAGATCCTCACCCGTTCCCCACTAGTGCTCCGCGACATAGATCTTTTCCAGCAGTTCCCAAGCCTTGAAGTAGGGATATCGGTAACCACCAACGACGAAGCCATCAGGCGGATCTTTGAGCCCAAAGCTCCCCCCATTCCGGCCAGAATAGCAGCCCTCGAGACCCTTCGAATGGCCGGAATAGTCACCTACGCGGCTATCAGTCCGATCCTCCCCATGGTGCCGGAGGCCTTGGCCGACATGCTCCTGGAGAAGATTGAGAGAGCCTTTATTGACAAGTTGAATTACCCGTGGAAGGCGTCGCACCTATACCGACGGCATGGACTGGACTATGCCCTGGAGCCAGGGTATGTCAAGGCTGTAGTCGACGTACTCTCTGAGCGCCTGGGAAAGGCAGGAGTCACTGTGGAAATCTCCCTCGACCCTTGATCAACGAGCCCTGGCTATCTCTTCCACAGCCTGCGGGTTCTCCAACGACGAAATGTCCCCTGGCGAGTGCCCCAGGAAGGCTGCCCTTATGACCCGTCGCATGATCTTGGCATTCCGGGTCTTGGGCAGGTCCCGCACAAAGCGAACATCGTCTGGCCTGAGCGCCTTTCCCAACCTCCTTGCTATCTCATCCTTTATTTCCTCACGCAAACCATCGCTGGGTTCCCACCCAGGCCTCAGGACAGCAAATACGACGACTCCTTCGCCTTTGAGCTCGTGCGGCACACCGATGGCGGCAGCCTCCGATACTGCCGGGTGGGCAACAGCTGCCGATTCCACCTCCGCTGGTCCCACACGCTTGCCAGCCACCTTGATAGTGTCATCGGACCGCCCCAGAATGTACCAGAAACCGTCGTTGTCCACCATGGCCCAGTCCCCATGGACCCATATGCCAGGCCATCGCGACCAGTAGGTGTCGAGATACCGTTGGGGATCCTTCCAGAATCCCCTGGTCATTCCCAGCCAGGGCTTCCGAATAATCAGCTCACCGACCTCACCTCTTAGCGGGCGTCCTTCCTCGTCCACCACATCGGCATCTATGCCGGGCACTGGGCCGGCAAAGGAACAGGGCTTCAGTGGCAGGATGACATTGCCACAGACGATACCGCCCGATATCTCGGTGCCCCCTGAGTAGTTGACGATTGGGCATCGGCCTCCACCCACCTTATCGAAAAACCACATCCAGGGCTCAGGGTTCCACGGTTCGCCTGTCGACCCCAGGGCGCGCAGGGAAGACATGTCGTGCTTGCGGGGCCACTCGTCACCATACCGCATTAGACCCCTCACAGCAGTAGGCGACAAGCCAAGGAGGGTCACTCTATGCCTTTCCACTATATCCCAGAGGCGATCTGGCATTGGGTAGTCTGGAACACCATCGTATAGAAGGGCTGTAGCCCCCAGCAGGGTACTACCGAATATCAGCCAAGGCCCCATCATCCAACCGATGTCCGTGTACCAGAAAACGATATCGTCCTCCTGGATATCAAAGCAGTGGGCCATGTCCTGAGCGCCCTTAATCGGGAAACCACAATGGACGTGCACCGTTCCCTTGGGCCGACCAGTGGTTCCGGAGGTATAGATGATCATGAAAGTATCCTCCGGATCCAGCTCCTCAGCGGCATATACATCCGGCTGCCCCTCGACAGCCTCATGCCACCAGATATCCCTGGTCTCCTGCCAGGATATGTCGCATCCAACCCTCCTAAAGACCAGCATCTTCTCTAAGGTCGGGCACATAGCAGCCGCCTGGTCGGCCACAGCCTTCATCCCCACCAAGGAACCTCGCCGGAAGAAGCCATCGGCAGTGACAAGCAGTTTGGCCTCGCAGTCATTGAGTCTGGTAGCCACGGCCTCAGCTCCATAACCCGAGAAGAGGGGAATACATATGGCGCCTATCCTTGCAATCGACAGCACAGAGATAGCCACCTCGGGTATCATGGGCATAAAGACACCTACAGCATCGCCCTTCTTCACACCCATGGCCCGCAAAGCGTTGGCCAACCGGTTAACCTCCCACGCCAGTTCTCCGTAGGTGAGGACCCTCTCTTTGCCTTCCTCGCCTACCCACACAATGGCTGGGCGCCCCACAGAGGTGCCGCGGAGATGGCGGTCAAGGCAGCTTTCGGTGATATTCATGGTGGCACCCCGGAACCACTTAGCCCATTCGATACCGTGGGAGAAATCAACCACCTGACTGTAGGGCCTACGGAACACCACCCCCAGATCCTTTACCGTAGCATCCCAGAACCAAGCTATGTCTTCTACGGAGCGGCTGAAGAGCTCAGAATAGTCTCGGATCCCGTGAGCCTTCATGAACTTCAAGAGGCGGCTTCGGGAGAACTGTTTGTCCCCGGGCCGCCAAACAACCTCGCTACCTCCAGCGAACATATAGCCCTCCCATGGCTGAGATCTCTCCGGCCATTATATTGAGCGCCAACGGGGCGCAACTCATGTGGAAATTAGCCTACCCCTCAGATCGGAGTGGCTATAGCGGTGTCCCGAAGCTATCAACTCCCTCGCAGCTTCGATCTTGCCCCAGGTGTTCCACAGCAGTACACCGCGCACCCTCCCGTCCTGCAGGTAGTAGATCACACCTTCCCTGAACATCTCTTTCCAGTCGGCAAACACCTCGAGTCTCGGATCAAGTTCTCCGACCGCCTCCCACCCCAGGTCGAAGAGATCCGAATAGAAGTAGGGGAGATGGTGATACGGCTCCTGGTTCCCAGCCATGTTGCGGCCAGCCTGGCGCCCCTGGGTGATGGCATTGTCCTCGTGTTCCACCCTGATGCGCTTCCCTAAGGCGGGAGCGTAAAAGTTACATACGTCGCCCGCAGCGTAGATGTCCTTCACCGATGTCCTACAATACTCGTCAACTACAATCCCGTTGTCTACCTCAAGGCCGGCCTTCTCGGCAAGTTCTTGATTGGGCACTATACCGATACCTGCTACCACGCCGTCCACGGCAATCCTCCGGCCGGAAGCCGTAGTCACCACGAATCTATCGCCCTCCGCTTCCATGCCTGTCGGTACGTCTTCGGTTAGCACCTCTATGCCCTTGGATTTGTAGTAATCGGTGACGAACGCCGACACATCGCCCGGCAATATCCGTTCCAAGATACCTTTCTCGGGGAATATCATCGTCACGGGGCATCCCACGATGTTCAGGGCCGCCGCGATCTCGCCGCCGATGAACCCTCCCCCAATAATCAGGAATGACTTACCTCTGTCCGCCAGACTTCGTATCCGGAAATAGTCGTCCATGGCGCGGAGGTAGACAATTTGATCATCGCCGAAGGGCAATTTTCGGGGCCTGCCACCTGTGGCAAGCAACAACTTCTCGTACCTGAAAAGATTGCCATCGTCATCGCGGAGAAGCCGTGCATCCGGATCCAGGGAAACGATCTCCGTGTTGAGCAGAACCTTGATGTTTAGGGTATCGTAGCTGTTATGAATAAAAGCCCTTTCGACAGGTCGCCCGAACCACAGGCCCTTGCTTAGGGGAGGCCTCTTATAGGGCGCGTGCCTGTCGGCCGTAACCATCAGGATGGAGCCTTCCGGGTCGACCTCACGAATTGCCCTGGCGGCTGCGTCACCTGCTTGGCAGCTTCCCACCACAACGTACTTTGCAGAGATTTCCATACTACAACCTCCATAACAGAGTTGCCGTCTCAGGCTTGCTGATAGATGATAGGTCAGCTATTGCTGCAGAAGCAAAAGCCTACCGGACAAAGTACATCACTCGGCCTTTGGCGAGCCTATGCGCCTCATTCGAGCATAGTAGTACAGAAACTCCTGTGCGTAGCCCGCATATCTTCCGAACCTTCGGCCGAACTCCTCGACCTTCCTGAGAGGCAACTTCTCCCCCCGGAAGTAAAGCTCCTCTACGGCCCTCTTGACCCATACATCTACCGGGAAAGCTTCACCCTTACCCATGGAGAAGAGCAGAACGCAGTCTGCTACTTTTGTTCCAACACCGGGAAGCCTCATCAATCGGGCCTTGGCTTCCTGGTAGGGTAGACGCGCTACTTCATCCAGATCCCAGCCCTCCTCGGAGAGGATGCGCGCCGTCTTCACAACGTAGGCATCGCGGAAGCCAAGTCCGCAGTCTGCCAGGTCCTTGACCTCGACGCCGGCCAGTGCCTCGAGATGAGGGAAAGAATATGCCCGATACCCATCGAGTTCCAGCGGTTGGCCGAATCTCTCGCTGAGACACCGGAGGCTCTTGGCGATCATAGGTATGCGGTTATTGGCTGAGATTATGTAAGAGATCAAGCACTCCCAAGGATCCTGCCTCACGATGCGCAGACCGTAGTACTCCCTAACAGCCGGCGCTAGAACTGGGTCTTGAAGAAGCGTGGTCACCACGGCTTCGTAATCCTCATCGAGAGCAAAGTAGTGGGATACAAGGGGATAGTTCTCGGGTGTAGGAGCTGTGAAGAAGGTAAAGAAGTTGCCCTGTTGACGTATCTTTATGATGTGGCCACGTACCACACCGTAGTACCAATCACCTCGCTTCTGCCAACGGAAAGCCTGGCCACATTCCAGAGTATAGGTAAGGTTCAGGTTGTCACATCTAAAGGTGCTGAAGAGGGATGGTCCCCCGGACATGCTACCTGATCTTTGCCCCACAGTGGGGACAGAAAGCCGCACCAGGTGGCACCTCTTTCCCGCATCCCGGACATGTCACCGATCCAAGACGCTGGCCACAATAAGGGCAAAAGGTCGCATCCGAGGGAGCCTGCTTTCCACAATGAGGACATACCACCGTTGTAGGCGCCTGCCGGGCCTTCAGCGCCTCGGCCATGGCCTGGCCCACGGCCATCCCCAAACCTGCCCCCACTCCTAGATTGACGCCCGCCGCTGCCGTGCCCTCGCCACCCTGGGCTGCCGTCCCCATGGCCTGTGCCGCTTTGAATTTCACGTAGGCATCCATGTCGCCAAGGGTGCCCATGGCCGCCCGTTCGTCCATCACTTTCAGGACTTCCTCGGGCGGTGTGATAGACTGCACGAAGAACGCCTTTAACCTAAGGCCTAGGCTCTCGAAATCTTCCTGGACCAAAGCCTTAACGGCAGCTGCCACTTCTTCGTACCTGCCCGGCAAGTCAAAGACCGTGGTAAGGCTTCGGCCAAGCACATCGGTAAGGCGGCTCACTACCATGCCCCTGAGATAATCTCTTAGGGCAGCAGTCTCATATATGGCCTGGGTGCCTACTACTTTGTTCACGAAGAGCTGTGGATCGCCCACCTGCATTGCATATGTCCCAAAAGCCCTCAGCCTTACCAGGCCGAGTTCCCGATCCCTAAGGGGGATAGGTTCCGTTGTGCCCCACTTTTGGTCGATGAACTCCTTCACGTTCACGAAGTAGATCTCAGCTCGGAATGGACTGGTGAACCCAAAGGGCAAGCTCAGAAGCTTTGTGAGGAGGGGAATGTTGGCAGTGGTAAGGGTATGCCTGCCTGGTCCCAGCACATCTAGTGCCTTGCCATCCCTAAAGAACACAGCCACTTGGCTTTCGCGGACAACTAGCTGAGCCCCTAACTTGATATCTGCAGATCCGCTCTCGGGAATACGATGTACAATCTCCTCGCCTGTCTCATCGAAGAACTCGATTACCTCCAGGAACACAGACATAATCCCCTCCCGCCAAAATGCTGCCCTAGGCTACGACTGCGACTGCAATTTCTGCTTCAGGGCCGCTAGCTCCTGTTCAATACCCTCATCGGACTCCAGTTTCTCAAACTCAGCTTCTACGGAGCTCTGGGCCAGTTCCTCCTGGGCGGCAGCCTTGGCCTCTTCGGAGCGTATCTTTCGCTCCATCCTTCGAAGTTCGGTCTCAGGAGAAACAGCCCCCAGCTCCGCGGAGACTTGGCTAACCTGCCGCTGAGCCTTGGCGGCCTTGTATCGGGCTATCAGCATATCTCTATCGCGTACTGTCTTTTCGTACTTGCTCTCCAGTTCAGCCAGCTGCTGCTTCAGCCTAGCCACCATTTCGGTCTGGCTCTGGTACTGGCTGGCGTAGACCTGAGCATGGCTCTCGTAGTCACGCTTCCGTCTGAGGGCCTCACGCGCAAGGTCATCCCGCCCCTGCTTGACCGCCAGTTCGGCCTTAGCAGCCCACTCTGCGGCAAGACGCTCCGCCTCCTCCTGGTCAGCCTTTATCTCCTTCTCCTGAGCGATCATAGAAGCCACCTGGCCGCGTGCCTGCCGAATCTGGTCCTCCATATCCACTATGAGCTGGTTCAACATCTTCTCGGGGTCCTCGGCACGGTCCAGAATTTCGTTGATGTTGGCCCTGATTATCGTCGACATACGCTCCAGAATCCCCATCTGTTGCCTCCCATTGACAGTTCATTTTCTCGGCCAAACCTGAACAAAACCGGGATCCACTATCCTCAGCACTTTCACCTTCAGTTCCTGGCGCCAACGTTCGACCAGTAGTATCTTATCACCTGCGGCATATTTCAGCCTTTCGACAGCTAAACCCCCGGCCTCTCCCGACTCACTTCTCACGCTGGCGATGGTATTCTCTCTGCCCAAAAGTCGGAACTCCACACCTCCAACGGTATAGACGTCTGGAGCATTGGCCGGGAAGGGTGCGGGTTCTTCCGGTCCGAAACCCAGCATACCACCCTTTGCTAGAACTTCCAACCAGAAGTGTTGGGTTCCGTCGAAAATCCAAAGACTAGCAATATCGGCCGCAGACTGATAGGATATCTTGGCCTTCACCACGTAGTCTAGCCCCTCCACAGACACGGCATCGCCTGGGTTTGCCGACAACAGCTGAGCCGCGGTGCTGACGGCCTTTGGCCTGGCTGCCAGCAACTCCGATAACTCGGGCACAGTAAGAAGGCGCCGCTTGGTGATGAGATCTGTACGCCGATCTATTTGTCGGTCGAGTTCGCCTACAGCCTTGACGACATCCATAGCGGCCGGCTGCGGGTCTGTGCCCTCGCTAACCGCCCGTTCCAACCCCGCCACAGCGGCCTGGAGGCCGTCTACATACCCGCTCAACGCAGAATCGAAGGCGTACAGTTGGTCCAGCTCTTCCTCCCTGATGGGAGCGTTGTCGAAGAGCGGAGCATATCCGTAGGTTGCCGTGGTCAGCCTGTCGGCCACATGTTGCATTCGCTGGAGAACCCGCTCAATTGGCGGAAGCTTGCTCAGCTCGCCACGGGCGGCAAGGTCTCGTTGCATACGTTGCATACTGCGGACGAGCTCGCCAACCCTTCCTGCCAAGTAGGTGCGCAGAACCTTATCGGCATCTCGCCGCCTCTCCTTGTTGACGTACCCGGCATAACCCGGCAGGGAGCGAAGAAAACTATCCAAAGGCCCACCGTCTCGGTCCGTAAGGACGCCCATAGGTCACCTCAGCTCAGGAAGATCTCAGTACCGCAGTAAGGGCACTTGACAAGCCCTTTGCCTGCTAGCTCAAGAGGAGCTCCACAGTTAGGACACTTCCCGTTGGCCCTCATGTCCCCAGCATCCCGGGCATAGAGGACGCCGTCCTTCCAGTCCACGTATCCGCTGAAGAGGCCCTTGGAAACTAAGTCGTAAATGTAGTCTCGCACCTTGTCTTTGGTGAGATTAAGTTCCAAGGCGACCTCGGAAATCCGCGCCTGGCCTCTGGTTTCCACTATCCCCAGCAGCTTCTGCTCCGCCTCCAACTCCTGGTAGAGCCGCGCTTCACTGGTGCCCTTGGCATAGAGAAAGATACCGAAGGCGACCCCTACAAGGGCCAGCACCAGAGCTAGGGAAAAGCCCAGGAAGAACCCCGACATCTGCAGTCGTTCCTCGGCCAACCCAGACCAAAGCCACAAGGTCGCGCCCAAGAGGAAGCCCAAGGACACAAATACCGAAGCGATGCCCAAAAGCCTATAGCCGCCTACCACCCGACCACCTCTCCGCCATTGTACTACGTGCATACCATATTAAGGAACCACCCCTAACACCCCCCACCAGGCTGCACAGCATATAGGACCCTTGGCCCACCCTGAGGGGATTTTCAAGTGGGCCTTGACTCTATGTGTTAGGGGCTGCCATGCACCGCCCTTCTGGCATTGGAGATGACCCTTGCGGAATGTGGAAGGATGCCGTATAATGATGGAAGGCCCCTCCCCACATGGGGAGGGCTTTGAGGTGGAAAGCTTTGCTACAAAAGGATGAGGTCCTGAACAGACTTAAGAGCATTGAGGGTCACATCCGCGCCGTGCAGCGGATGGTCGAGCGCGATGCCTACTGCATCGACATTTTAAAGCAGACCCAGGCCGTGCAGGGCGCCATCGACAAGGTCAACCTCATCATTCTGGAAAACCACCTGAAAAATTGCGTAACTACGGCCATCCGTGGGCAAGACCCTGGACAGCGCGAAAAGGTCCTCAGCGAGCTCTTACAGCTCTTCAGGGGAACCAGCGCCGTCGGATGGCCTCGACAACTCCAGGCCCCCGAACTGGACGACATACTTCAGGAAGTTCCGGCCGAAAAAGGTAGCTGTGACCATGAGTAGGGAGGACACTTCAATGAACGTTGAGTTCTTTAGTGCAGATTGCCGGCTTTGCGACAGGGCCTTGGCTATCATAGGCAGCAGGTTACCCGACATCAGGTTAACAGTCCACAGGGCATCCGAATGTCGAGATGGGTCCTGCTGTCGGCTTGCCGAGGCCTACGGAATAAGGGCAGTACCTTCCTTGGTAGTGGATGGACGAATAGTGCTGGTAGGCGTACCGACAGAAGAAGATATCCGACTTTTGGCCGCTACATTAGGGTACAGCGGCAATACCCGGGCGTAGGAGGATCAAGTGACTATAGAAACTCGACTGGAAAGGGTCGAACTGCCCATAGAGGGTATGACCTGTGCCTCCTGTGCCGTTCGCATCGAACGAGGCCTGAAAAAGCTCGCTGGGGTCTCATCCGCCAGCGTCAACCTGGCAGCGGAGCGAGCCTTCGTTGAGTTCGATCCTCATATACTGGGGGAAGATCGTATCGTCCAGGCCATAGCCGAGCTGGGCTACGGTGTCAGGACCGAGCGCCATATATACGGTGTGAAGGGAATGACCTGCGCCGCCTGCGCCACACGCGTCGAGAGGGCCATCAAAGGGCTGCCTGGTGTCCTCTCGGCCAACGTCAACCTGGCTTCGGAGCGGGCCAGCGTTGAGTTCAACCCGCTCCAGGTGAGTTTCAAGGACCTTCGAGAGGCCGTCCAGGAGGCTGGCTATGACTTGTTCGTGATCCAAGAGGGCAAGGAAGAGGGCATCGAGGAGGCTCGCCGCAGGGAAATTGACACTCTGAGGCTGAAGTTCACCGTTGCCGCGGTCCTCGGCGCTATCCTCTTCTTTGGCAGCTTCCCCGAATGGTTCCCATGGGTGCCATCGGCACTCCAAAACCGGTGGGTACTCTGGGCCCTGGCCACGCCCGTGCAGTTCTGGGCCGGTTGGCAGTTCTATAAGGGGGCCATCGCCGCTCTCAGGCACCTGGATGCCAATATGAATACCCTCATAGCCTTGGGAACCACCGTAGCCTATCTCTACAGTGCTGTAGCCACTGCCGCTCCTCAACTGTTCATGCTTCGCGGCCAGATGCCCGATGTATACTTCGACACCGCAGCCATAATAATCGCACTGATCCTGCTGGGTCGCTACCTGGAGGCCCGGGCTCGTGGTCGCACATCAGAAGCCATCAAGCGCCTGATGGGCCTCAGGCCGAGGACCGCTAGGGTCATCCGGGCCGGCGAGGAGAAAGAGATTCCAGTAGAAGGGATCTTACCTGGGGACACCGTGGTTGTCAGGCCTGGTGAGAGGATACCCGTAGACGGTGTAATTCTAGAGGGCCAGTCCCTTGTAGACGAAAGCATGATTACCGGCGAGAGCCTCCCCGTCGAGAAGGCAGCCGATGCTACTGTGATCGGAGGCACCGTGAACCTCACCGGTTCCTTTACCCTCCGGGCCACCCGCGTGGGCAAGGACACCGTGCTGGCCCAGATAATACGCCTTGTGGAGGAAGCCCAAGGGTCCAAGGCACCTATCCAGCGTCTGGCCGACGTTATATCGGGCTACTTCGTGCCAGCAGTCATTGTCATAGCCGCCATCACCTTTGCAGTCTGGTACGTGGTAGGTCCGGAACCGAGGCTGACACACGCCATCCTGAACGCCGTGGCTGTGCTGGTGATTGCCTGCCCCTGTGCTCTGGGTCTTGCCACGCCGACCGCCATCATGGTAGCCACAGGAAAGGGAGCTGAACATGGGGTACTTATCCGCAGCGGAGAGGCCCTGGAAGTCGCCCACAAAATCGACGTAGTCGTGCTCGACAAGACCGGCACCATCACCGAGGGCAAGCCCTCCGTATCGGAGATTGTACCGGCCGAGGATGTAGGCGAAGTAGAGCTCCTCCGCATTGCCGCTGCGGCAGAACGCAAGAGCGAGCATCCTTTGGCGCGGGCCGTGGTGAAGGCCGCCGAAGACCGAGGGCTATCTCTACCTCAGGTGGATTCCTTCCAGGCAGTGCCTGGGCGGGGAGTCGTGGCTACAGTAGAGGGTGTGCCAGTACGGGTTGGCAGCATAGCCATGCTCCGGGAAGCGGGTATAGATGTGTCGGCTCTGGCGGAGGCGGCAAACCATCTAGCCGAGGAGGGACACACTGTAATGGCCGTAGCTGCAGGCAACAGGTTCCTTGGCCTCCTAGGACTCGTCGATACGTTAAAGCCTCATGCTGCGGAAGCGGTTAAGGAGCTGCACCGACTGGGCATCAAGGTGATTATGCTCACCGGGGACAACCGAAGGGTAGCCCGGCATATCGCCCAGCTGACCGGCATCGACGATTTCTACGCGGAAGCCCTGCCTCAAGACAAACTGGAAGTCATTCGCCGGCTCAGACAAGAGGGCCATACAGTCGCCATGGTGGGCGACGGCATAAACGATGCGCCAGCCTTAGCTGAGGCTACCGTAGGAATAGCTATCGGCACCGGCACCGACGTGGCTATGGAGACCGCCGACATCACCCTTATGAGCGGCGACCTGAGAAATATCGCTACAGCTATCGATCTATCCAGGCGCACACTTCGTACCATCAAGCAGAACCTGTTTTGGGCCTTCTTCTACAACGTGAGCCTCATACCGGTAGCTGCGGGCATCCTCTATCTGGTCTTCGGGCAGACGGGGGTCCCCAATGCCCTCAAGCCTATCCTAGGGGAATATGGATTTCTCAACCCAGTATTGGCAGCGCTGGCCATGGCCTTCAGCTCGGTTACAGTCGTGAACAACTCCCTCAGACTGCGCCGGTACCGGCCGCCCAAGGAACGAAGATAAAGCAAATACGTCAGGAGGTAATGACCATGAAGAGCGTAACCCTCTATGCTCCGGACATCAGTTGTGAGCATTGCATAATGGCCATAAAGCGCGCAGTAACTGCCCTTCCAGGGGTTACCTACGTCGAGGGCGACCCTCGTTCTAAGAAGGTCACCGTGACCTATGATGAGGCTCAGGTAGACCTCGACGCCATAAAGTCGAGCATGGCCGAGGAGGGATACCCTGTGGCCTCTGTGGAGGCAGTTGCCTGAGCAGCACCACGGCCAGCAAGGGCAGGGTTCCACCACTGCTCGAGCCCACTAGGACAAGCCCTGCCAGGCCAGATTTGCAGGTAGCGACAGGCCCCCCTACGAAAAGGTCGCTGGCCTGGCAGGCCGTTAGGGGCGTTGGACTAACCCGGCCTCAGATTCGCCCAGGCCGCTGACCCGCGCACCACCTAGCTCTCCTCTTCCCATTCGGCAGCTCCACGCTATACAGGACGTTCTCGAGGGGCAGAGCAACCGAACTACGACAAGGCCACATCTACCTGAGAGAGGCAAAGCGGGGGTCGATGCCAGGCCGCGTCGCCGGGGCCGACGGGCCGGGGGTACATCGCTGCGGTTGGTATGTGCCTCAGAGTAGAATCCAACAAAGTCTTCCCGGAGGGAGCCATGGAGCCCCAGCAGCTGGACCAATACCTATGGCAGTATGTCAGGCCGCAGACCTTTCCCTTAGGCATCAGGCTTTTGGGACCAGCAGAAGAGCCACCCGCCAAGGCCAAGAGGCCCCTCAAAGACCTCGGAATACGGGTAGCTATCTGTCAGGCCATCGGGATGGCACGGAGGTATGGATGGACCCTTGGCGTTACCTACGAGGATATCGCTTGCCCCCTTACCTATATACCCTTCGGATTCAGTAAGGAGGTAACCTACTCGGCCCAGGGCCATGCCTGCGCAGGAATCTACTCGGCAACCCCCGAGGCAGGGAGCAACACCGAGAAGATGGTGCCGAAACTTGAATATGGCCGCTACCGAGGGCTAACGGTAGGACCCCTCTCCCGCATCGATTTCAAACCCGAGCTCTTCGTAGTGTACGGCAACTCCGCCCAGGTGATGAGGCTCGTCCAAGGCACCCTTTACCGTAGAGGGGGCGCCCTTAGCTCTGTCTCTACCGGGAGGATAGACTGCGCGGAGATAGTTATACGCACTCTCCAGGAAGGCAAGCCCCAATATATACTTCCTTGCAGCGGCGACCGCATTTTCGGCCTTACAGCAGACGACGAAATGATCTTCGCCGCCCCTTACTCTTGGGCGGAAGAAGTCGTCGAAGGGCTTGAGGGTACCCATCGGGGTGGCATACGGTATCCTGTTCCCATGTACATGCGCTTTGAGCCCACCTTTCCCACCCAGTACGAGGAATTGCGGAGAGCCATCGCGGCCGAAGGTTTATCTTTCCGGGGCGACAAGAGCCAAGATGGCGTCAAGACGCCGGATGGGGCCGTGGGAACCTAATCTATAAGGAGGCAAGGCTACACACCATGTCAAGGTCCATAGGAAAGCAACTGCCATCAGACCTTTTTGACCACATTTCCGCCCGCCCGTCGGACGAGGTGGTCCCCATTGTTACCGTAGATACCGACGGCCTGCCGCGACCTGCACTACTTTCGTTCCGCGAGATCACCGTTGCAGCCCCCGATGCCTTCGACGTCACCCTCTATGAGAACACCCGCACAGTCGCCAACCTCAAGGATAGGGGCCAGATAGCCATGATCTTCGTCTACGACGGAGCAGCCTATTACGTCAGGGGCACTGCTTCATCCACCCAGCAGCCTCCCACCCCGGGCACGGAGACCTTTGCTGTTCAGATTGTAGAAGTGCTGGAGGACAGGGATCCCAGAGCCGAGGTGATGCCAATGAAAGTAAGATGGACCTAGGGCTTGGACCAGGGCATCACGGAGGTGCAAGGAACCATGGGAAAGCTTGACGGTAAGACAGCATTGATCACGGGGGCAGCCACAGGAATAGGGCGGGCCATAGCTCTCGCCTTTGCCAATGAAGGAGCCTGGGTAGGCATAAACTACAGGACGTCTGAGGACGAGGCAAAGGCCTTGGCCAGCCATGTCACGGAGGCCGGCGGAAAGGCCTTAATACTCAGAGCCGACATCTCTCTGGCCTCCCAAGTAAAGGACATGTTTGGACGAATCGAAGATGAATGGGGTCGCCTGGATATCCTGGTGAACAACGCTGGCATAGTGCGCAGGGCCAAACTGTGGGAGCTTACCGAAGAGATCTGGGATGAAATGATGGCCGTCAACCTGAAAGGGGCATTCCTGTGCTCCCAGGCAGCCGCAAGACTCATGGTGAAGCAGGGCGGTGGATGCATCATCAACATAGCATCCATGCGGGCCATTTCCGGCTCCGAAAGCTCCATGCACTATGCGGTATCGAAAGCGGGGCTCATAGCTTTGACAAAGTGTCTAGCTCGGGAGCTGGCTCCCAACATCAGAGCCAACGCTATCGCGCCTGGCTACGTCGACACGCGCATCCAGTCGTATCTCACCCCTGAGGCCAGAGCAAAGATCGAGGCCGAAACGCCCCTGCGCCGTTTTGGGAAGCCCCAGGAGATCGCAGCCGCCGCCGTATATCTGGCGGCCGACGCCACCTTCATGACAGGCCAGGTGCTGGTAGTGGACGGTGGCAGGACCATGTGTGGGTGAGTGTTTCACGTGAAACACGCACTCCTATCTATCCCTTACCTCTTAGCTGCAGCGATCTACAGTGTGGGATACAGCACCGGCTATACTGCTTGGCTGGGCGTCGCCGTCCCGGCCGCTATGGTCCTAGGCTCCCTTCTCGCGCTTGCCCCCACACTGCGCCCCGTCGGACTGCAGTTTTTCGGCGCAGCCTCGGCCTCCGCCGCCTTCCTTCCACTGACGATAAGCACCAATCAAGCACTGGAGCTCTGGTGGAAATACCCCGATCTCAGCCACTTGATGGCGCTTCTCACAACAGCTGCGGGCTCCATCCCTCTAGCAGCAGCAACCTGCGCTATTCTCTCCCTTCTGGCCGACCTTCCGAGCCCTTCTCGCCCCACTGCCCTGGCCATGGCCCTCATTTTTCTCAGCGTCCCCCCAGCGCTTGCTTTTGGCCAGAACGCCTTATACCTAGCCACTTCCGCGTCCTTCGCCCTATCCGGGCTTACAGCACTTGTTGCCCTTCGATACGCGTTTTTACCTTATGCAGTCATGGCTAGCGCAGCCTTGGCCCATTGGATTGCCCTCCCGGACCACAGGCACTTCTTCCCATCCACGGCCATAGCCGTGGGCGTCCTCCTAGCCGCCGAAGCCCACCGTCTCATGCCCTATACACGGCGGATGCTATAATCGGGCAACCCTTTTCGGAGGTACATACGGCTCTATGCCGCGGCGAGTCGTGTTTGTCGCTAATGTCATAGCTGCACTGACACTCTACGCCTGCGCTCAGGCTACTCCTCAACCCACCCCCAGGCCCACGGCCATCCCCCATACTGACGTAAACCCCTACGGTACCAACACCTTCTTCCACAAGGAGGTTGAGGAATGGAAGATCGAAAAAACCATGCAGATGATCCGCGATGCTGGAATAACGTGGATCAAGCAGCAGTTTCCATGGGAGGAGATCGAGTTCCGCAAGGGCTTCTTCTACGATACCAACTGGCAGAAATCCTCCTGGGAGAAATTCGACAGGATCGTATCCCTAGCGGAGAAATACGGGCTAAAGATCGTAGCTAGGTTGGACAGGGCACCGGCCTGGGCACGCCCTCCTAGATCCAATCCCGGGGCACCCCCCCAAAACCTACAGGACTACGCCGACTTCGTGGAGGCCTTCCTCAAGCACTACCGCGGCCGCATCCAGTACATACAGATATGGAACGAGCCAAACCTCCACGACGAGTGGCTCGAGGGAACCCCAGTCAACCCAGCAAGATATGTCGAAATGCTGAAGCTCGCCTATGGGAGAGCAAAGGCTGTCGATCCCAATGTCGTCGTCCTCAGTGCGCCCATGGCCATGACCCTCGACAACCCACCCGACAGGCGCAACCTAAACGAGCTCATCTACATCGACGAAATGTACCAGGCTGGAGCCAAGGACTATTTCGACATAATGAGCGCCAATGGTTACGGCCTCGAATACCCGCCCGATGCCCCTGCCGATCCCAATGTGCTCAACTTCCAGCGGGTCACCCTCATACGTAAGATAATGGAAAAGTACGGGGATACTAACAAAGCCATCTGGTTCAACGAGTATGGATGGAACGCCTCCCCACCCACCATGCCCCAAGAAAAACTCATATGGCGACGCGTGACCCCAGAACAACAGGCACAATGGACAGTACAGGGCATTGAGATGGCGCGTCAACAGTGGCCGTGGGCCGGCGTATTCTTCATCTGGTACTTCAGGCAAGTGGGAGATATACCGCCCGACTCCTCCGAGTACTACTTCGCCATGGTAGACCCCGACTTCACCCCGAGGCCCGTATACTACGCTGTCAAAGAGGCCGCCGCAAAGTACGCAACCAACTCCTCCAAAGATTCCCAAGGCAGCACGCCTGGAGGCATCAATCTAGGACTCTTAGCCCCAGCCGTTGCCGTCCTCTTGGCCCTGGGCGGCAGTGCCGCCTTCTTCTTAACCCGGAGGGCAAGATAGATGCGCCGTCCCATCAAGATCGCCCCATCCATATTGGCTGCCGACCTAAGCTGCCTCCTCCCCCAGCTACGCGAAATCGAGCAGGCGGGAGCCGAGTACGTCCACATCGACGTAATGGACGGACACTTCGTGCCAAACCTCACCATGGGCGTACCTCTGGTGGCCTCCCTCCGCCAGGCCACACGCCTTACCCTCGATTGTCATCTCATGGTGGAAAACCCAGAGGCCATGGTGCCATGGTTTCTAGATGCCGGTGCCGACATTGTCACAGTGCATTGGGAGGCCGCAAGACACATCCACCGGGTCCTCGATCTTATTCGCACTGCAGGCCGACGGCCTGGGGTTGCCATCAACCCTGCCACATCCATCGATGTACTTGGGGAAATACTTCCCTATACCGACCTCGTCCTAGTTCTCACCGTCAACCCGGGCTTCAGCGGGCAGGAATTCATACCCACCATGCTGGATAAGGTTGCCCGCATGCGCCGCATGATCGACAAGCTTGCACCAACAGTCGAGTTGGAGGTCGATGGGGGAATAAACAGCAGCAACGTCCGGAACTTAGTGGATGCAGGCGCCGACGTAGTAGTGGCAGGCTCTGCCGTCTTCCGCCATCCGCACGGATCAGCGGCCGCAATAGCCTTGTTACGGGAAAGCATAGATGGTACAGGTTGATGTCAAACCCACCCGTGATCCCATGAAACTGGCCCTCCGCTTGGCGCGATCGGCCCTAGGCCACGTGAGTCCGAACCCAGCCGTGGGTGCCGTAATCGTGAAGGACGGCCGCATCGTCGGGATAGGCTCCACCCAGCCTCCAGGTCAGTCCCACGCCGAGATAGTAGCCCTGCAGCAGGCCGGTTCCATGGCGAAAGGTGCCACCATGTTCGTTACCCTCGAACCCTGCTCCCACTATGGCAGGACTCCACCCTGCGCCGATGCCATCATCAGCGCTGGCATCGCCAAGGTGGTGGTCGCCATCCCCGACCCCAATCCCCAGGTCTCCGGCAGAGGCATAAAGAAATTGCTCGATGCCGGGATATCCGTGCAGATGGCTTCCCAGCACGCCGACGAAGCGATGGAGATCAATGCCGGATTCCTAAAGTGGATCACGACCCGCACCCCCTTGGTGATAGCCAAATTTGCCATGACCTTGGACGGCAAAATCGCCACCTATACCGGCGATGCTCGATGGATCAGCTGCGACAAGTCTCGCAATGAAGCCCATAAACTCCGACAACAAGTCGATGCAATAACTGTAGGCAAGGGAACTGTCCTACAGGACGATCCTCAGCTTACGACGCGCTTACAACCAGTCCCTAAGAGAGGCCTACATCACCCTCTGCGGGTAGTAGTGGCAACCAGGGCCGAAATACCCCCTACGGCCAAGGTCTTCTCTAGCCAAACTCCTGGCCGCACTCTCTTGGTTGTAGGGGAGGCTACACCTACCCTTCATCCTGAAAGGATCGCCTCGATCCGAGCCACTGGCCACGAGGTATTGGTCCTTCCCGAACGCGACCAAAGGGTATACCTTCTGGCCCTCCTGCAGGAACTCGGCCTAAGAGAGGTTACGACGCTTCTGGTAGAAGGGGGAGCCACATTGCTGGGCAGCTTCTTCGACCTCGGGCTCATCGATAAGGTGGTGGCATTCGTTGCACCGATCCTTGTTGGAGGCAGTCAGGCACCCAGTCCTATCGGCGGCAGAGGCCTTGCCCGAATGTCCGAAGCAGTGAGGCTACAACGCCTACAGGTCCGAAAGGTAGGGACCGACCTGATGCTGACCGGTTACCTCAGGTGGCCTATTGTCCCCCTGCCGTCGGTGTCAGTTTGAGGGAATCCAGATACTGTTTCCATTCGGCCGAGAAGGCGAAAAAGCTTCTCGCCCCCGTCTCGCCCACTAAAAAGTCGTTAATGACCATCTGGGCAGGTACAGAGGCCATATAGGCTGAAAGACGAAGGGCCCAACTGTACTTGACGTCCGGATGCTTTCCCGGATTCACTGGCACCATTACAAAGCTCCGAACGAGGGGTTTGGTATTGCTCACCGCCACAACCAGCCTGACCCGGTCCTTGAGGCGGTTGTAGGTCACGATATCCGTGATAGTATAGGCACGGTCATCACTGGCCATCCGCAGCACTTCCTCTCCGCCCCTGTTAACGCGAGTGTACCAAACACCACTTGGCTGAATTTCGGCCAGCTTCCAAGCCTCGTCTTCTACATCCTGAGTGTCCGACCCATCGGCGCGCGCATAGAAGCGATACTGCCCACTGGCTATATTCTTGAGCGCCACAACCATGGAACGTTGACCCACCACCCTAGCAGGGTCATCCGGCGGGCCTACCAGCAGGTAGTGAGTGTACATGAACTCGTTGGGGTCT
Source organism: Chloroflexota bacterium (assembly GCA_034432775.1). Classification (GTDB taxonomy): domain Bacteria; phylum Chloroflexota; class Chloroflexia; order DAOUBH01; family DAOUBH01; genus DAOUBH01. The sequence continues at coordinate 80,793 of DAOUBH010000017.1, read as the reverse complement.
ACCCCATCGCCACTGTTGACCAGAATTGCCGCATCGTCGAAATCGAGAAGGGCCACATCGATCTCTCCCTTTTGGGCCAGTCTGAGGGTAGCTCCGGCCCCTACGTCGAGGACCTTCACCCTAAGGCCGTACTGCTTCTCGAAGGTAGGCAGGAGCCGGGCAAGGAGCCCGCTTTCGGAAGGAAGGGTCGAAGTCCCCATGATAATCCACTCGGGCGGCTGGCCCTCCCCGCGACCCTGGCAGGCGACTGCACTCAGCGACAGAAGCACCATAAGCACAGCAACAACTCGCCCCACAACACCCCCTAGACTAGTGCCCCCTAGACTAGTAAGTGGCGTGCGATTATATCTGTTGTCCCCATAGACTCCAAAATGTCACCCCACAAACCGCACAGCATATTAAGCCAGCCTCAAAGGTGTATCATTCCTAAATTACACATCCCTCACGGTAGTGAGTTATGGCTACCCAAACCCCTCACGACCTAAGGCTCATGGTACTAAGAAACGGAAGGGCTGACTTAGCGCAGCCCATCCACCGTGTCAGCGACCTCCTTAAAGCAGGCGTGGCGTTGGTGTGGCTCGATGTAACTGCCCCCACTCAGGCCTTCTTTGACCTCGTCCGTGAAGAATTCGATCTCCATCCTCTGGCAGTAGAGGACGCGCTCCAAAGACATCAACGCCCGAAACTGGACCGCTACGAAAGGTACGACTTTGTGGTGCTGTACACCGCCACCTGGGAGGAGACCCTTCAAGCTCGCGAGCTAGACATCTTCCTGGGGGAAAACTTCGTCATTACAAGCCATGGCGATGCCATGGGCCTCGTTGACGAGGTCTGGGGCCGCGTAGCTACAAACCCAGCTGCCCTAGGCAACGCACCTGCGGGCGCCCTCCTCTACCTCATAGCCGACGCTCTAGTGGACAGCTACTTTCCAATCCTGGACGACATCTCCGAGAGGATAGACCGACTTGAAGAAACCCTCTTCACCCGGGGTGACAACATCTTACCCAAAGTCCTCGAGCTCCGTAGAGCTCTGTTGGAGCTCAGGAGATTGCTAGGCCCCGAACGGGACATCTTCAACCTCCTGAGCCGCAGGGACCAGCCCTTCTTCGACCCATCCCTCACCACGTACTTTTCTGACATCTATGACCACCTGCTGAGGGCCACCGACCTGCTCGACGTACAGCGAGACCTCCTTACCGGCATCCTGGAGGCCTACCTATCGGTGGTATCGAACAACCTCAACCAGGTCATGAAGGTGCTCACAGCTGTGGCCACCATCCTTATGGTCATGTCTCTGATAGCAGGAATCTACGGCATGAATTACGCTTTGTTCCCGCAGAACGATTGGCCCTACGGCTTCTGCTTTGCCATCGGCGCCATGGCCGCAGCCGGCCTTGCCCTCACCTGGCTCTTCAGAAAAAGAGGATGGATATGAAACCGATAGCTAGCCGACGGCCGCTGAGGCCTCGGCGTAGACTTTGCTGGCTGCTGCCGTACCCGATCCCGGCTCCACGGGATAGCCCTGTGCCCTCAGGCTCTCCTCCAGGGCTGCCAGAACCAGCATTATATTACCCCGCTGAGCGGAGTATCCCATTACTCCTATCCGCCATATCTTCCCTGCAAGACTGCCCAGCCCACCAGAGATCTCGATGTTGTAGCGACTCAATAACTCCGCCCTCACCCTTGCCTCATCCACACCATGGGGCACCCGAATGGCGCACACTGTAGGAAGGCGGTACCCATCCTCGGCCAGGAGCTCCAGCCCCATGGCCTGGATACCCGCGAACAGCGCCCTAGAATGAAGCCGATGACGCCGAAAGCGTTCTTCCAGCCCTTCGGCATACACCAGACGCAGCGCCTCCCTCAAGGCATATACATTGATTACAGGCGCCGTATGATGGTATACCCTTTCTCTAGTCCAGTATCTCTCAAGTATGGACACGTCGAAGTACCAGCTTCGTACCTTGCTGGCCCTCCCTCGAATGTGATCCATGGCCCTGTCGCTTACCGTGACAGGCGCAAGGCCAGGGGGTGCACTGAGACACTTTTGGCTTCCGCTATAGCAGAAATCTACTCCCCACTTATCGGCGAGGACCGGGATGCCCCCTAGGGTCGCAACAGTGTCTAGAAGGAAGTACGCCCCCACCTCCTTAGCGATGGCGGCAATCGGCTCTATCGGCTGTTCGACCCCTGTCGAGGTCTCACCATGCACCATAGCGATTATCTTTGCCCGGGCCTGCACCGCTGCCCGGCGCACATCGTCCGGATCCACGGGACGCCCCCATTCCGCCTCCACGGGCACAACCCGCGCCCCGCACCTGGCAGCAATTTCCACAATCCGCTGCCCAAACAGTCCAGCTACTCCTACAACAACCGTATCGTCGGTCTCCACAAGATTGACCAACGACGCCTCCATGCCAGCGCCCCCAGTACCCTGTACCGCCAGGGTGGTAGCATTTTTAGTTTGAAACACGTACCGCAGCAGCTCGGCTACATCGTCCATGACATCTAGATAGTAAGGATCCTTGTGGCCCGTAAGGGGCGCTACCAGGGCTTCCACCACCTGCGGTGGAAGATTGGTAGGGCCTGGGGCCATCAATATGCGCTGAGGCGGGTTTAGGGCCCCTATGTTTTCTGGCGACCGATGCATAAACTCTTCCTCCTGCCGTTACATCGTCTAAAGGCCTGTGGGGGCATCTATGAAGACCCACTCCAAGGGGAACTGTCCGGCGAGGTGCTGAGCAAGGGCCTCTACTCCTACCCTCTCGGTGGCGTAATGACCAGCCGCCACCACGTTTATGCGGCCCTCCTGAGCCACGTGGTAGTGGGTATGGCTAAATTCACCCGTTAGAAAGAGGTCGGCACCTGCGCCGATGGCCTGGTCCACCATGGAACCTCCGCCACCTGAGATTATAGCTATCCTTCGAAGGTTTTCTGGACCAAAGGGCAATACGACGTTCGGCTTACCCACAACGTCGGCAACACGTGCTATAAAGGCATTCCTCGAAGTAGGTTCGGCCAACTGCCCTATAGCCCCAATGGCGGCATTCCTATACTTCCCGAAGGCTGCCACCTCAACAAGCCCGAGCCGGCGCGCCAACACAGCATTGTTCCCTACTTCCGGATGCATATCTAGAGGCAGATGCGCCACATAAAGTCCGATCTTTCCTTCGATGAGGGCCTTAAGCCTCTGGAAATGCCTACCGACAGCAAGCTCGACCCTACCCCAGAAGATCCCGTGATGGACCACCAAGAGCTGGGCCCCCACTTCGGCAGCCCTTCTGATTGTCTCAAGGCTTGCATCTACAGCCGCAGCTAATCGGAAAACAACCGGCGGCCCCTCCACTTGGAGCCCGTTGTTGCTGGAATCCTCCACCGAAGCGATGGAAAGGTACTCGTCCAAGTAAGAAGAAAGCTCCGAAAGAGAAACGCCTGCCAAGAGCAGATCCCTTCAGGGTACTGGAAAGAAACTACTGACCGGTGCCAAGGGAAGCCTTCCGGGCCTCGAACTCCCTGGATCTGGGAGAGAGCCGTCTGAGCCTCTCCACCACCTCCTCGAGCACATCCAAAGTGTAATCGATCTCCTCCACAGTATTGCCGGAACCAACAGTAAGTCGAAGGCTCCCATGGGCAAGCTGTGCAGGGACACCTATGGCCATCAGGACATGGGACGGCTCTATGGACCCCGAAGTACAGGCCGAGCCGCTGGAGGCACAGATGCCCTTTAGATCGAGGCTGAGAAGCAAACTCTCGCTCTCAACGAAATCTATGCAGAAGTTAGCGTTGTTTGGCAACCGCCTCTCGGGATGCCCGTTCAGCTGCACGAAAGGTATTCGGCGGAAAATTCCGCCTATCAGCTTGTCCCGCAGTTGGACGGCATGCTGGAACTCTTTCTCCCGCTCCGAATACGCCAGCTCGAGGGCTGCGCCCATACCGACTATGCCAGCCACGTTCTCCGTGCCCGCCCTGCGGTTCATCTCCTGACTCCCGCCCTGCTGCTGATACAGCATAGGCGTACCCTTCCTCACGTACAGGGCACCCACGCCCTTGGGACCATAAAATTTATGGGCCGATAGAGACATCAGATCGACATGCAGCTTTCGCACATCAAGATCGAGATAACCAGCCGCCTGAACCGCATCTGTGTGGAACACGATGCCTCGCTCTCTGGCTAAAGCCCCTATCTCCTCTATGGGCTCTATCGTTCCGATCTCATTATTGGCGTACATCACCGATATCAAGATCGTATCAGGACGGATGGCTCGCTCGACATCCTCAACCCTGACAAGCCCGTACTGGTCCACGGGGAGGTAAGTCACTTCAAAGCCAAACTTCTCCAGATACTGGCAGGCATGCAGCACAGCGTGGTGCTCGATGGCCGTCGTAATGATGTGATTGCCACGCTGGTGAAGCCGCGCATACCATGCCACGCCTTTTATGGCCAGATTGTCACTTTCTGTGCCCCCACTGGTGAAGACTATCTCCCTGGGATCGCAGTTAAGCACTCTCGCCACTTTCTCATGGGCATCTTGGATCGCTCGATTGGCCTCGCGGCCATAGCTGTAGATGCTGGAGGGATTGCCGAACCTCTCGCTGAAATAGGGCAGCATAGCCTCCAATACCTGAGGCTTCACTGGGGTTGTTGCAGCATGATCGAGGTAGATGCGTCTCGTCGCCGCCACTTGGGAAACCTCCCTCGTTCCCTCCGTCACGGTGGGTACCGTTACATGTCTCATTCTAGCCCAGTCTCAAGGGGAGCGTCAAACCACCCTTACGTAACCGCCAAGCCTGCCCACTGTAGTGGCAGTTCGGGGTGAACGCCGATGTCATCCACTGGCCCGTAGCTCCGAAACGGAGCCATGTTGTACGTGCCCCGGCCGGCCCTCTAAAGCCAGTTGCAGAGGGTCGGGCTGCTTACGGTCTCGCACCTTTCAGGGCATCCTTGCAGCCGCAGTGCCGTTCCACCGGCGTCCGCTCAATGGCAAGCTTCAGCAGATCCTTGATTCGACTCACGTTCTGGGCCATCACCTGGGCCACCTCGCTGTGGGTCAAGGGTGTTGCCGATAGTCCAGCCGCATAGTTGGTGACCATGGCTACAGCCGCATAGCATAGCTCTGCTTCCCTGGCAAGCACAACCTCAGGGACATTGGTCATCCCCACCACATGACCACCTATCTGACCGTAAAACCTTATTTCAGCAGGCGTCTCGAACCTGGGCCCTTCCGTGCATACGTAGGTGCCAGCACCGTGTACAGGCAGACTTAAATCCCTGCCAGCCCTCGCCAAGACCTCTCTCAGTTCGGGACAGTAAGGCTCCGTCATGTCCACATGGGCTACCCCCATGCCGCCCCCCTCGAAGTACGTCACCGTCCTGGACTTAGTGAAGTCGATAAACTGATCCAGTAGCACCAGATCCCCAGGATACATATCGGTTCGAAGGCTACCCACAGCAGCCGTCGCAAAGACCCTCTCGACCCCTAACTCCTTCAGTGCCCAAATGTTTCCCCTGTAATTGACCCTGTGGGGAGGCAGGGCATGCCCTGCACCATGCCTGGATATAAAGGCAACCCTCTGTCCCGCATAAACGCCCAGCTTCACGGGAACTTCGCCGTAAGGCGTGTGAACCACCCTGTCGTGAACTTCCTGCAGAATGGCAGGATCGTACACTCCACTGCCACCTATGATGGCAAACCTGGCTTCCACATCTCGACCTCCCAAGGGAACTGCAAAATTGTACCCCTCTGGGTGTCACTTTGATCTATGACAAAGACACCGGCCTACAACTGGCCCACACTCCAAATTAAAGGATGTTATCATGATCTTAATCTCATGATCCCGAGGACCCCATGGCAACCGAACAGGAGGTATGGGACGCTCTAAAAACTGTAGTTGACCCCGAGTTGGGCGTCAACGTCGTCGACTTGGGGCTGGTCTACGAAGTCTCCGTAGACAACGGCAAGGTATTTGTAGCCATGACCATGACGACTCCCGGCTGTCCCCTCCACGAATCTATGGCTGGCATGGCTGAAATAGCGATCCGTCTCCGCGTTCCCGAAGTCCAAGATATTGTAGTGGATCTGGTTTGGGATCCCCCGTGGACCCCCGATCGTATCACTGACGAAGGCAGAAGACTCCTGGGCCTCGCATGACGGAGGAAGATATGGCTGTAACTGCTGACATGAAGGTGAGCGACGTTCTAAAACAGTATCCTCAGCTCCTCGACGTGCTGATTAAACAGAGTCCTGAGTTTCAAAGGCTTCGAAATCCTGTACTTCGCAAGGTAATGACTCGCCTGGTCACCCTTCGGCAAGCAGCAGCCATGGCCGGGCTGGACCCTGCAGAGCTGGTAGCAACCTTGAACCGAGCCTTAGGCATCGAAGCCCCTCAGCCTCCCTCGGTGCCAATAGAAAGCCGTACCGGAGAGAGACCGGAGTGGGCTAGGGATGAACTCGTAGCAGTGGACTTAGATGTCAGAGAGATGCAAAGGCGGCATGAGGAGCCCTTCAGCCGGATAATGCAGGCTGTAGGCGCAGTGCCGGCAGGCCGTATCTTCAGACTCCGCAACACCTTTGAGCCCCTGCCTCTCTATGAAGTGCTCGGGAAGCGTGGCTTCAAGGCCTGGGCCATGCAGCTGGCGGAAGATGACTGGATAACCTACTTCTACCGGGAGGCACCGGCTCCTTCCCGCTCCAGCCAGGATAGCCTGCAGTTGCCCGCCAACGCCAAACTTGACACAGCAGACAAAGTCGTGGACATAATCGACCTAGTGCCGCCCGAACCCATGATCAAAGTCCTCACCGCTCTGGAGGAGATGGAACCCGACCGCACCCTCCTCGTGAACCATCAGCGCAGACCCATATACCTGCTTCAGGTCCTCGATGAGCGGGGCTATCCCTATCGGGTTGTAGAGCACGATGACGGCAGGGTCCAAGTGTACATCTACAAGCCACGCTCATGAGACGAGCACCGACAGCCTCCAGTGGCATATCGACTAGACATGCGCCGGCCTTAGACCTCCCCTTCAGATTCCTCACATTGGCCGTCCTGGTCATGGTGGGGTTGGCATTCTACTATCCTTGGTACCTGTCCGCCCTCGTTGGCTCCTTCTACTCGGCCGAGAGAATCGCCTTCGTGCACATCAACACCCTAGGCTGGCTAGCCCCTATCCTAATAGGGGCCAGCTACCAGTTGGTACCCGTGGTTATGCAGACTTACCTTTACTCAGTGCGCCTCGGTCGCATCACCTGGTGGATCCATTGGCCCTCGGCGGCGTGCTTCCTTGTGGGTTGGCTGATACCGTGGAGCCCAGCCATTGCCCTAGGCGGAGGGGGGTTGCTAGCCACATTGTCCCTGTACTCCGTCAATGTCTTACTCACCGTTCGACGTTCCGAGAGAAGGGACTTCATCACGTGGCACGTGGTAGTTGCTACCATCCTGTTGCTTCTGGCGTCTCTGGCAGGGTTATCTATGGCCCTCAACCGATGGCATCCGCTGCTGGGCGGGGCCAGCCTTCCGCTCCTATCGCTCCACGTTACGTTCATGCTGGGCGGTTGGGTCACTCTAATGATCCATGGGGTAGCTTACAGGCTAGTAGGCATGTTCACTCTAGCCGAAGATCTGGTCAACGCTCCTCTAGCTTGGGCAGAACTGGCAGCAACAGCATCTGGCGCTCTCATACTTGGGTTTTCCTGGCCTCTACAGCTCGGCCCGTCGACAACGACGGTAGCAGTGCTGCTTTTAGCCGTGGGTGCTGCTGCCTTCGCCCTACAGCTGATTAGGATGTACGCCGGCCGGCGCAGGAGGACCTTCGACGTCCATATCCCCTTCGCGGCGGCAGCCACCTTGTGGGAGTTACTGGCCATAGCCCTCCTGGCCCTGGCCGTCTTATCGGGACAGCTCCTAGACTCCCCCTTGTGGAAGGCCGTAGTGTGGCTGGCCACTTTTGGGTGGGCAGGTACTATGGAGCAGGGGATGCTTTACAAGATCGCAACCTTTTTGACCTGGCTGCATAGGTATGCCCCATTGGCAGGCAGGCAGCCAGTGCCTAAATTAGAGCAGCTCTACAGTCTTCCCATGGCAATGGCTTCCTTTGGCCTTTGGACTTTCGGCGTAGCTTCCTCTGCAGCCGGATTACTGGTTGGGATCTCCTGGGTGCTCACTGTGGGAGGTTGCTCCATGGCCTTGGCAGCCCTTGCCTTCGGCGGTAACATGGCCATGATAGCACGACACTGGTTTACAGCCAGGGTAGGGGAAACCCAAAGGGCGTAACAGTGCACAGGTAGGTGACCCATTGCCCAGACTGACCCGCTGGTTCATTCGCACCTCGTTGATATACTTTGTGGCAGGATTCACATTTGGCAGTACCCTCATCATAACAAATGGCCTCGGCCTGGACCTGACCCTGAGCGTTTTCCTCCCAACCTACTATCACGTCCTCCTGGTAGGCTGGGTAGCCCAGCTCATCTTCGGCGTTTCGCTGTGGATGTTCCCTATCCTCAGCAAAGATAAACCTCGGGGAAGCGCATCCCTCGGCTGGCTGACGTATGTATGCCTCAACATAGGATTGCTCTTGAGGGTGATCGCCGAACCGTTGCTTTCCCTAGCACCATGGTTGGGATGGCTGCTGGTAGCCTCCGGGGTACTCCAGCTCGTTGCGGGGCTGTCCTATATCGCCAACATCTGGGCCCGGGTTCGGCCAAAGGGAAGCTGAGATGCCCTTGCTGAGCAGACTCTTCATAAAGATCAGCCTTATCTACCTCGGCATTGGCATGCTCCTAGGGGCCATCCTACTGGCAAACAAGGGCATCGCCTTTATGCCAGAGCTCTGGCAGCTGCTACCCGTCCACGTGCACCTAATGGTAGCAGGATGGCTTGCCCAGTTCGCCATGGGTGTCGGATATTGGATGTTTCCCCGCTTTGGCGGTGGCGCCCATCGTGGGCGCACATGGCTGGCAGGTATGGCGTTTGCTTCAATAAACCTCGGCCTCCTGGTAAGCGTGGTCGGCTTTTCCCTAACTGCTGTGGGCCTATCGCTACCCACCCTCCCGACATCGGGAGGGGCGTTAGAAGCTCTGGGCGCTTGCCTCTATGCCCTCCACGCCTGGCCGAGGATCAAGCCGCTGGAGAGCCTGCCGAGTGCCGACGGGCGCTAGACCTATATTTGGTACGTGGGCACTTCTTCAGGCAGACGGGCCAGAACATCGAGCGTAGTCTGGGAGAGCCTCTCTAGAATCGCTTCGTAGGCCTCTCGCCACAAAGGCCGCATCAGGCATGCCGGCGCCAGCTGACACAGGGATCCAGTCTCAGTAACACACTCCAGGGGCAACAGCGAACCCTCCAACACCCGAAGTACTTCTGCCATAGTGATGGTCGACGGATCTCGTGCAAGGAAGTACCCCCCGGCGGCACCACGCGCGCTCTCAACAAGCCCAGCCCTATGCAGAGCCACTAGAAGCTGTCGGAGGTAATCCTCAGGAACGTACTGCCTCCGGGCGATTTCGCGGGCCTGCACCGGCTCCCCTGTGCCATAACGGCGGGCAAGCTCGATCATAGCCCTTAACCCATAGTCACCCCGAGTACTGATCCACACGGCAGTACCTATCCTCCATCGCAAACCGGCAATCCCATTGTATTACATCCCTAGAAACTTTCGGAACAACACGTAGAATAATCTCAAGGCGAGTCGCGTACAAGGGGTTCAGTCGATGAAGGACCGGATACAGGCAGCCCTTGGCCGCGCCAGAGAGAGGGGAATAGGCTGCCAGTTCTGGTTGGAACCCGAGTTCAACTTGAGCCTTGGCGTGCTCGTCCAAGCAGGATTGGTGAGCCCCATCCGCCAAAGAGTGCCTCCTTGCCACGAACATGGCTGCCACCTGCTGGGAAGGTGCCCAGAGGAACAGCGCTTTCAGCGCTCCGAAGATGCCGACCGCCCCGAAGGCATTGCAGGCAAAAAGTTCAAACTCACCGAAAGGGGCAACAACCTCGTGGACAACGCTGGCGATCCCTGGGATTTCCTCAGGAATGCCATAGCAGAGTCGCCTCTATGCGTCGCAGTACTCCAGATAATGGCGGAGAAGGGTCCCCAGGGCGTTGGATCCTTGGAGATGGTAGCCCAGCTCATAAGGCTACACCATCAGTGTTTGGAAAAGGGCCAAGACCCTCCCTTTGCCCTGGACCGATGGCAGCTTGGCCAGTGGCTCAGCCTCATGGAGGGCGCTGGCTTGATACGTTCGGATCAAGGGTTTCGCTGGTTCTACCCTGGACCAGCATTAGCCAAAGTCAACTTACGGTCCGTGCCAGAAGCTGGTCCAGATGCAAGGTAGCCCCTGCGCCAAGCTACCGCTGTCATCCCTATGCCCAACACTGTGATGCACATACCCAACCCAACATCCAGTGGAAGATATCTGAAACTGTAGGCATGAGCGCCTGCAGGGGCTCGCACTACCAGCCATCGGCTGTCAACCAGATCCAAGGGTTGGCCGTCTATCCAGGCATGCCATCCCGGCCACCGGTTCGCGGCGACAAATAGCGATCCATCTTCTTCACTCCTGCAGTAGATATCGATATATCCCCCCTGGGCCTTGGCTGTACAGGGCACAGTGCTGTTGGCCGTCTGAATGTAAGCAAACTGGGCTTCGGGCCTTGAATACAAGTTGATATCGTCAGTGATTTTCTTTTCGAAGATAGAACCTTTAGGTTGACCCTCCCGAGAAGCCTCCCTAAAGGCCTGGGGCGGGTCACGGTCCTTCCACTTGAAGTTCAGTACTCCAGGACTCAGCTTCAGCCCGCCGGAGACGGACGGCTCGACAAAGTATTGCTCCCCAAAGGGTGTGGCGACCCATTGAGCTGTAGGCGTACGCAGGGCTTCGATGACCTGTGCCACATCGTTCCCCAGCCTGCGAGTGTTGAGCCAGGTGTGGTCGAACTGGTCGAGGGACCAGAGGTTCCATGCCAGGGGCACAAGCAACAGGTAACGCAGATCCCAGTAAAGACCATCTTGCTGTGCTGTTGCCCGATATCCCCAAGCCAATGTCACCTTCGGCCATTTCAATCGTACAAGGCCATCGAGACCATAGGCAGATAGCGCTATGACAGGAGGCGTGAGGATACCGTTACCGGCTGTTATGAACCTGGCCATAGCTAGGTCTGGAAGGAGTTTTACCAAGAGTCGCGGCAACACCCCGGAGATGATAAGCAACCCCAAGACGAAATTGCAGAGAAGGAAGGCTAAGGGTATTCTGTCTTCTCTCCGGGCAAATGTCACCGTCAACATAGCGAGAATGACGGCAGGCCAACCAAGATAGTTGGCATACATGTGGGGATAGGGGAGTTTGCCAAGGACCTCGGATGTATAAAACTTCACGTCCCTTATCACCAGATTAAGGAGCACGTACTCTAAGGGCTGGGAAGCTGCAAACTGAGGATCCGACCATTTGGTGAGGACAGATGCAAAGTTAAGGGTAGGCAACAGGTAGAAGGCAGTAAGTGCCAGCGCAACCAGCATTCCTGCTGCGAAGAATCGCAGGTGGGATCCACGCCCACTCAGGGCCAATATAAGATACGACGGAAAGGTCATCAGAGCGGCAATCTGCACATATCCCTGTCCGGAGAGAATGGCCGAGGCTACCACGATCCCAAAGAGAACGACAGCACCGGAGGTTTTCCTGTACCACAGGTGGAAGGCCGCCGGCAGCAGCAAAGCACAGGTGGCAGTTGAGAAGGCAAGGGTAACAGCTCCAAGCTCCATCTTAGCAGCTATGTAGCCGCCACCGGCCCCCAAAAGACCTGCCCACAAGCGGGCTACTCTGCTGAGCCCTAGGGATACGGCAAGCCACCAACCTGCGAGCGCCCCCACAAAGAGGGCCAGAATCACTGTCAACTTTGCTCCATCCACAACCCCCAGGGCCAGAGTAGCAAGCGCCACCAAAGGATGAAACGGGGCACCTACAGCCTCCGCCAGTGCAGGATAGCCTCCACCCTGGTCGCCGTTCCAGAGGGCGCAGAGGCCGCAATCCAGTACCCTGGACCAAAAGTGATGGCTTGCAATTAGGGCGCCGAACTCGCGCCCTGAAGGAACGTACTGAGCCCCCAGGTGGGTGAGATATTCCCTACCGAGGTAAAGGGACCACGCCAGCAGAAGGCCCAGCTCCAAAACACTGTTGACAAGTCTGCTCACAGGCCATCTCATGGAAGACAGAAGATCAATATGCCGCCACTTCACCGGCATGGACCGTTCGCCTGCTACCGTCATCCAGGCGGATTACGAGTCCACCCTGGTACGTGACCTCCTCTGCCACACCCTCGACAGTCTCCTGCGGGAGCAAAACCCTCACCCGCCGTCCTACTGTTGAGAGCCGTTCCCTCCACAATTGCACTACCTGGATCCCCTGACCTGCCTTGACCAAATCGTAGAGGTCGTCGGCCCTCCTGAGTAGTGCTCGAATCAACGGAACCCGTGGCACCGGTCGACCTGCTTCCACCATAAGGCTAGTAGCTCCAGGCGGTATGTCAGGGATCTGGGCAGGATCAAAATTCACGTTTATGCCGATACCCACAATTGCCGCCACGACGGCGCCCGACTGGATGTGGGACTCTACCAGCACGCCCGCAGTCTTCCTGCCATGGAGAAGCACGTCGTTGGGCCATTTCAGCGCCCCCACCAGGCCCGTCTCTGCTTCGATAGCGTTTAGGGTGGCCACGGAGGCCATCATGGTTATCAGGAAACCATCCGCTGCGGGAATAGAAGGTCTCAGGAGAATGCTCATGAGGACTGAGGTACCGTAGGGGGCAAACCAGCGTCGTTGGCGCCGTCCCATACCCGCCGTCTGCTCCTCAGCAAGGACCACCAGCCCCTCCTCTGCCCCTGTCGATGCCCTGTCGGCCAAAAGCAGGTTGGTGGAGGTAACCTGCCGAAATACTAGAACTTCCCTTCCCACTACCCGCGTGTTTAGGCCTGAGGTAATAGCCTCGGGCGAAAGCTCATTTGCCGGCGACGTCTTTCCCACCCTCGGAAGCCTCCTGAGGCACCTTCTTAATTGCTTTAACTTTCTTGATGCGCCTGCGCTCGGTGGACAGAACTGTCAAAACATAGCCGTCCACCTCGATCTGGTCACCTACGTTTGCTAGTCTCCCCAGCTTATGCTGGATAAAACCGCCTAGGCTCTCAAACTCTTCCCCTTCCCACTGGGTTCCCAGAACCTCGTTGACCTCCCAGAGGCTGACCCTGCCATCGAAGATCATCTCCGCCTCGCCCGTCTTCTCAACCAGCGGGAACTCGACATCATATTCATCCTGTATGTCGCCTACAATCTCCTCCAGCAGATCCTCTATTGTCACTAGGCCGGCTGTCCCTCCGTACTCATCGATCACAATAGCCATGTGCACCTTGTTCGCCTGCATCTCCCGGAGCAGTTCTGACACATTCTTCGATTCGGGCACGAAGTACGGCTTCCTCGCCAAGTTTCCCACTGGGTCATCCATGCATCCAGTGCGCACGCACCTAAGAATATCCTTGGCGTGAACGATGCCTACTATGTGGTCGATATCCTCACGATAGATGGGAAGGCGAGTATGGCCAGCCTTCAGGACCAGCTCCAGGGTATCCCGAACCGGAACATCAGCTTCTACAGCCACAATGTCGATGCGGGGCACCATCACTTCGCGGACCACCGTTTCCCCCATCTCAATTATGCTGTCTATCATCTCCTTTTCTTCCTCTTCGATTATGCCCTCTTCTCGCCCCAGGTTTACCAGCAACTTCATCTCTTCCTCTGTAACGAAGGGGCTCAGGGGTACTTTCTGCCCGCTAATGCCTCGCACGAACAAGCCCCCGAACCATGTCAAGATGGCAATAACCGGAGACAGAAGCGTCGACAGCACGGCCACAAGGCTACCGAACAGTCGAGTAACACCCTCAGTGTGGGCCATAGCAACTGCCCTTGGTGCTACATGACAGAAGGCAACAAGGAATGCCACCAAAACCACAATTACCCCAGCCAGCGGTACAGGAGAGCTCTTTAAATAAAGGAGGTGAACCGCCAGAACAGCCGCTGACACCGTGCCCAACGTCTCTAAAAGAACCAGAGTGGCAACGAAACGGTGGGGTTTCTCCAAGAATGCCCTGATGGCAACAGCCCTAGGCGTGCCCTCCTCCAACAACTGCTGTACCCGGTATTTGTTGATGGATGTAACTGCAGTCTCTATAGCCGAGGAGAGGGCAACAAGACCCAAAGATAGAACTAAGAGGGCTAAATCTATCCAGACACTACTGTCAGACTCCAATGCTCTTGCCTCTGGGGCGCATTCATGACCTAGGCCTACGTGAACAGCTCGCTGACCGACCTATCGGTATGGATGCGGGCTATGGCCTCGGCAAAGAGTTGCGCCACCGAAACCAATACTATTTTATGATCTCTCGCCTCTACTGGCACAGGTATAGTATCTGTTACCACCACCTGCTTGAGAGGAGATCTCCTTATAAGCTCCACAGCTGGCCCAGCGAAAACTGGATGTGTCGCACAGGCATAGACTTCCCTGGCGCCACGCTTCAACAGATACTCCGTGGCCTCTATCAGCGTTCCGCCTGTAGATATCATGTCGTCGACTATAATGGCCCTCTTACCCTCGACTTCACCCACCATCTCCAAGATCTCGGCTCTGTCTGGTTCTGGCCGTTGCTTTGAGATGATAGCCAGGGAACCGGTCCCGATCCTGCTCCTGAAGTCATCAGCACGCCGCACACCACCGGCGTCGGGCGAGACGACCACAACGTCGCGTAAGTCCAAGTTCTCCTTGAAATATTCAGCCAGCAACGGCGCGGCCCTCAGGTGGTCCACAGGGATATCGAAGAACCCCTCGATAGCAGGAGAGTGCAGATCCATCGTTAAAACCCTGTGGGCCCCCGCGGTAGCTATAATGTTAGCCACTAGCTTCGCCGATATGGGCTCGCGGCCGGCCGTCTTCTTCTCCTGCTTGGCATAGCCGTAATAGGGGATGACGGCAGTGATGCGGAAAGCCGACGCCCTGCGCAAGGCATCGATCATTAAAAGCAGCTCCACTAGGTTGTGATCTACCGGTTCGCACATGGACTGAAGCACAAAGACGTCGCATCCACGCACGTTCTCTTCCAGCCGGATGCGGGTTTCGCCGTTAGCGAACTTGCCCACCAATGCCTTGCCCAGGGGCAGCTCCAGGTGATCACAGATACTTTGGGCCAATCCTACATTCGAGTTGCCCGAGAACACCTTAAGGGGATGCTCAGTCCTCTCCAGATGCTGTTCCCTCAGCACTGCCTTTTCCGCTGTCTGCACTCTTGCCCTCCTGTAGGCTTGTATGCGCCTTCTCCTTTACTACCCGGGCAGGTACACCATAGGCCACGGAATAAGGTGGGATGTCCTTGGTGACCACGGAGCCCGCCCCCGTCATAGCACCTTCCCCTACATTGACCGGAGCTACCAGCATGGTATCGCTTCCCAAAAAGACCTTATCACCTACGGTGGTACGGTGCTTACGGATGCCGTCGAAGTTACACGTCACGGTACCGGCACCGACGTTCACGTCCCTACCTATGGCAGCATCTCCGATGTAGCTAAAATGCCCCATCCGGCTTCCGGCTCCTACCGTGGAAGCCTTCACCTCCACAAAGTTACCGATGTGGACGCCCTTCTCTATCCTCGAGCCTGGCCGAAGATGGGAAAAGGGGCCTATATCCACCTGCCCCTCAACCCATGAGCCCTCTATCACAGACATAACTACCATCGAACCATCGCCAATGAAGGAGTCCACTATACGCGTCATAGGACCAATGCGACAGCCCCTGCCAATGACGGTTTCGCCCTCCAGGAAGCACTGGGGGAAAATTACGGTATCTGGACCGATCTCCACCTGCTCATCGATGAAGGTGCTGCTTGGATCGATGAGGGTAACCCCCTCTTCCATAAGCCTGTGTCGGATTCGATCGCGAACGATAGCCTCCACCTTCGCCAATTGAATCCTGTCGTTCACCCCCAGGAACTCCGTGGAGTCTCCGCCCGGAACTACCGCCAACCCGCCCTCTCGAGCTGCGGCCCTTGCCAAGGAGGTCAGGTAATACTCGCCGTTGGTCCCAGCCTCGATTTTATCCAGATGCCTCCATAGCCACCGACCGTCGAAGGCACATATGCCACTGTTGACCTCCCCGACAGCCCGCTGCTTCTCGTCAGCCTCTCGCTCCTCAACTATGCCAATCGGGGAACCAGCAGAATCCCTGATAATACGTCCATATCCGCTGGGATCTTCCGGATAGAAGCTCAGAACCGCCATAACAGCACCAGCGCCCCGACGCAGGTCTAGCAAGCGTAAGAGGCTCTGCGCTCGAACGAGGGGAACATCCCCGTAAAGCACCAGCACCTCATCGGTATCCGACAGGACTGGCCGGCTCTGCAGGACCGCATGCCCCGTACCCAACTGCTCGCTCTGTATCACCACATGGGCCCTCCCATTCACCCAACCCTCAACCTCCTGGGCACGGTAACCGGCCACCACCACGATCCTGTCGGGAGCCAGATCTTCGGCAGTTCTGAGGACATAGTCCAGCATGGGTCGACCAGCAAGGGGATGCAACACCTTGGGCAGAGCCGATTTGAAACGGCTACCAACTCCTGCGGCTAGGACCACGATGCCAAGGGAAACACTATTATGGGAGGCGCTATAGAGGTCCTTCACTGCCACCTCCCCATCAGGAGGGGCTGAAAACTCGTTACATCTATCTCCGATATGCCCAGCCCTGCCCCCAAGTCTTAAGGGAACGGTCCTATCGACGAGACGACGCCTCCTGGTCCTATATTACCACAGTCAAGGCGCCAGATCTAGTGCTGAGGGCCCATCGATGATGTCAAGTCGCATGCTATTGACACGGTCGGTGTAAATGTGCTAGATTTATAGCAATACACTCTCAGACTGAGACCATGTTGTCCCACCGGAGCAGGGGCCAAAGACTATCTGACCTACGGAGTCTCTCGTGCCTGCTATAGAGCTCATCGATCTGAGGATGGAGTTCAGGAGGGACCGATCATCCGAGCCCTTCGTTGCCATCGATCGGGTGGATCTTCAGGTAAGAGAAGGGGAATTCTTCTGTTTGCTGGGACCGAGTGGCTGTGGAAAAACCACACTGCTGTCGATCATTGCCGGGTTCGAACGACCCACGTCTGGAGAGGTAAAGGTATATGGCCGTCCTGTAACGGGTCCGGGTGCCGATAGGGGTGTAGTATTCCAGAGCGATCAGGCCCTCTTCGAGTGGCTTACCGTAGAGGAGAACGTCGAGTTCGGCCTGAGAATGAGAGGGATACCTCCCAAGGAGCGTAAAGCCATCGTCGACCGCAACCTTTATTTGGTGGGCCTAACGGCGCATAGGCACAAGTTTCCCCACGAACTCTCGGGCGGCATGAAACAGAGGGTTCAGCTGGCACGGGTTCTGGCCAATGACCCCGAGATCCTCCTGATGGACGAGCCCTTTGCCGCCCTCGACGCCCAGACCAGGCGCCGGATGCAGCAGGAGCTTACCCGACTATGGTCGAAGGCTAGGAAGACCGTGGTGTTTATCACGCATGACATCGCCGAGGCTATCACCCTGGGCGACAGGATAGGCGTAATGACCCATGGGCCGGCAGCCCGCATCAAGCGGGTGGTGGAAGTAGAGCTGCCCAGGCCCCGCGACCACCTTACCGAAGACTTTGTGAGGCTTTTCAATGAGCTCCACGATGAAATCGAACAGGAAATCACTAGCGATACCGCTGCCTAGAGGAGTGGGCGAACCTGTAGGGTTCCAATGGACTGCCGTAGCACGGCGAGTTGCTACCTATGTCGCTTTGGCCATAGCCACCCTCCTCTTATGGCAGTTTGTGGCTTCCCTTTCGAAGCCGATATTCTTCCCGCCGCCGGCCATGGTTTTCCAGGCCTTTGTAGAAATGGTGGCCGACCGCAGCCTCTTCGAGTACGTGGCAGTGAGTTACTGGAGAATCCTAGCAGGATGGCTGGTGGGGAGCATCCTGGGCATCCCAGTGGGCCTAATAGTGGGGAGGATACCCTTTGTCCGCACCTTACTCGAACCATACATTCAGTTCTTCCGCTTCATACCCCCTATAGCTTTCGTGACCCTCTCCCTGATATGGTTCGGTCTCGGTGAGACCTCGAAGATCGCCCTCATCGTCTACACCACCACCTTTATCGTCATCCTGAACACTCTGGCCGGAGTGTTGGCGGTAGGCCGCGAAAAGATAAGAGCCGGCCTCTGCCTTGGCGCAAACAACCGCCAGATTCTCCTTCACATAGTAATTCCCGCCACCATACCCTACATGATTACGGGGATGCGGCTGGCCATGGGGAATTCTTTCATGACGGTGGTTTCCGCCGAAATGATCGCCGCCCAATCTGGCATCGGATACCTGATCTTCAACTCTAGGCTCTTCATGCAGACAGACCGCATCTTCGTGGGAATAATCACACTGGGCATTATGGGGCTGGTGGCAGATTTCGTGGTCCGTTTCCTTGCCAGAAAACTCGCATACCGCTACAGCGTCAAACTCTAATTAGCACAGCCTGACTCGGGTCAGCTGTAAGGGTTGTTCTGGTCGACAGGGAAACGCAAAAGTATCTAAACCGGTCTTCCAGTCGATTCGCTAAGAACTGGTCAGGAGGTCAGGTATGAACAGGATCATAGCCCTTGCTGTAATTCTCGGCTTGTTTGCACTGAGTTGTGCTCCCACCGCATCGCCGACATCGGCTCCTACGCAGCCGCCGGCAGGTGCACCCACAAAGGCTCCATCCACGCCCACGCCACTGGCCCCCATACCCATCCGTATTGCTGTGGGCATAGATCCCACATATGGTGCCTACTACATAGCTGACAAGCAGGGCATATTCAAGAAGTACGGGCTGGATGCCACTGTAACCAAGTTCGAGGGCGGCGCCGCCATGATCAACGCAGTAGTAGCTGGACAGCAGGACGTGGCTGCCAACTCTCAGCCCACGGGCATCATTCCCATAGACAAGGGAGCCGATTACTACATAGCGGCCTTTAGCGTGGAATGCCCTGGATACGTGAAGATCGTAGTGCGATCCAACATCAGCGGCGCCCAGGACCTAAGGGGAAAGAACATAGGTGTTTTCAAGGGCACCCTCTCGGAGTACATATGGGACAAGTTTTTCGAGAAGTACGGCATGACCGAGAACGATGTGAAAATGATCAATGTAGCTGCTCCCGAAACCGTGGCCCTCATGGACAGGGGCGATATCGATGCCTTCGCCCTGTGGGAGCCCTTCCCGACCCGTGCAGTCCAAACCATGGGCGACAAGGTTAAGATCCTTACGTCGGCAGAGGATCAGGGGCTCTATTACTGCCGTCATATCCTTCAAATCCGTAAAGGCTATGCAGATTCAAACCCCGAGGGCGTAAAGCGACTCCTCAGGGCTCTCAAAGAGACCAACGACTGGGTGGCTTCAAACCGGAGCCAGGCCGTCCAGCTGATCGCTACAGAGATGAAGCTGAACCCAAAGGACGTGGAAAGCTTCTTTGCATCGGGTCTTAACTACAGGCTATCTCTTAACGACAGCGAGCTGACAGAGATGGATTCTATAGCCAAATGGATGGTGGACAAGAAGCTCATAAAGGCCGTTCCCGATTGGAAGAAGCATTTCAGACCAGAATTTCTGAAGGAGGTTCTGCCCGATGCTGTGAACGTCACCAAGCTGTAGGCACCGATGCACTCTGCCCCCAGATCACGAAAAACTCCAGAACGGAGGGCACAGCACGATGAAGATCAATGGGCTTTCGGTAATTGCCATCGGTACGCTTGCACTGCTGCTGGCAGCATCCTGTTCGTCTGCTGCTACACCGACGCAGGCCCCGGCCCAGAGCCCAGCAGCCCAACCAACAGGGGCTCCCAAGCCAAGTCCCACTCCCCTTCAGCCCATTAAGATAGGCATAACCACAGGAATCGACCCTGTTTACGGCGCCTTCTACGTAGCTGACAAGCAGGGCATCTTTAAGAAGAACGGTCTCGATGCCACCATAACCAAGTTCGACAGGGGAGGCGAGGGCCTAAACGCCGTCATCGCTGGCCAGCAAGATGTGGCCAGTGTAGCCGAATCTACCTTCATTGTGCCCATCGATAAGGGCGCTGACTTTTACGTCGTCGCCGTCACGTGCCAGGCTCCCCAGACCATTAAGTTCGTGGTGCGTTCCGATGTGCAGAAACCTGAGGATCTGAAGGGTAAGACCCTCGGCATCGCCCTGGGCTCCGTTTCCGAGTACGTGTGGGACAGATTCTTCGAAGCATACGGCCTCAACCGCAACGACTTTAAGATCGTCAATGTAGCCCCGCCCGAGACTGTAGCCCTCATGGACAAGGGCGATATCGACGCCTTCGCCCTTTGGGAGCCCTGGCCTAGCAGGGCATTAGAAGCCATGGGCAGCCGTGCCAAGATCCTCTTCCCCTCCTCGGAGAAGGGAATGTATGCGGCAACCCTGTACATGCAGGTACGCAAGGAATACGCCGATAAGAATCCAGAGGCCGTGAAGCGGCTGCTCAAGGCGCTGATAGAGACCAACACCTGGATGAAGCAAAATCCGGACCAGGCCAAGGCCATAATTGCCGAGGCGACCAAGCTCAAGCCGGAAGATGTGGACAAGATGTGGAAGGAGGGCTTTAAGTACGATATCTACATGGACGATGCCGCCATCAAGAACGTGGACTCCATCGCTAAGTGGCTGAAGGACAAGGGCCAGATCAAGGCTGTCCCTGACTGGAAGAAGTACTTCAAGCTCGACTTCCTGAAAGAGGTAGATCCTAACGCCGTAAAGGTTACATCCCTTTAGAGAGGTTATATGGCCAGGCCAACTATATTGGCCCTCGAGCAGGTCGATGGGGAAACCATCGACCTGCTCCGAAAGTACGGTCACCTCCTCCAAATAGATCCCTCTTCCGACCCCGAGGGTCTGGAACGGGCCTTACCCAGCGGCGAGATACTCTTCTGCATCGGTTTAAAGGTAGACCGTTCCCTTCTGGAAAAGGCGCACAGCCTGAAGCTGGTGCTGCGTTTCGGGGTAGGTCTAGACAACATCGACATTGAAGCTTGCCGAGAACGGGGCATCGCCGTAGGTTATACTCCGGGCGCTAACGCATGGACGGTGGCCGAGTACACCCTCGGCCTCATATTGGCCATCCTTCACAGATGGCCCTGGTCATGGGAAGCGATTAAAGGAGAGAAACACATCCACAACTGGGCGGGCTGGAAGCGATGGGTGGGCATCGACCTTCGCCAGAAGACGGTGGGCATTGTAGGTTTCGGCAATATCGGGCGCAGGCTCGCCTCTCTTCTGACACCTTTTCGGTGTCGCATCTTGGCCAGCGATCCTGCGGTACCGCCGGAGACCATCCGCTTTTTCGGAGCCGAGCCATTGCCGCTGGAAGGCCTCTTGCAGCAGAGCACGGTCGTATCTCTGCACGTGCCCCTGTTACCCGCCACCCACCACATGATGGATCAAAGGCGCATAGGCATGATGCCCAAAGGCTCGTATCTGGTCAACACGGCCAGAGGCGAAGTGGTGGATCCGCATGCCCTGGCCGAGGCCCTAAAATCGGGTCGCTTGGCCGGGGCTGCCCTCGACGTTATGGAAGGTGAAAAGGAGCCAGACAACCCACTCTGGACAGCTCCCAACCTGATCGTAACCCCCCATATCGCGTCTGCCACAACGGACGCCCTCTCCCAGATCCGCCAGATGACAGAGGAGAACATCGTAGCTTACCTGGAGACGGGAGAACCTCGCTACCGTGCCTAACTAGGGCTATAATGGTGCCAGAAATACACTATGGGAGGTAATCTCCAGAGGTGTTGGCCTCGCGGCGGGCAGTTCCCGTAAGGAGAATTCTGGGTACGGGACTCTTGGCCACAGGACTGTTCCTGATCATCATTTACCTTGCCATACAGCTTTACGTGGATCTCAGGGCAAGCCAGCTGGAAGCCAGGATAAGCGCCGAAAAGGCCGCTGTGGCTCCGCCAGCCACCGGGCCCGTCCTCGTGTCAAGCTCCCGCGATGCCCGGCTCCCGACTGAAGATCTGCAAGCGACAGCCCCTGCTCAGGCCTTACCTCTCCCCGACAGGGTCCTGGAGCGGCAAGCCCCCGAAATGGCACCATACGTGCCCCCTACGCGGCTAGTGATACCCAAGATCCGCCTCGACAGCAAGATCGTGGAGGTAGGGATCACAACCGCCGTCATCAACGGCATCCGCCAAGCTACGTGGCAGGTGGCCGACTATGCCGTAGGCCACCACCAAGGTACAGGGATTCCTGGCCGTCCCGGCAACATAGTGCTCTCCGGCCATGTGGATATTAAGGGCGAGGTTTTCCGAGACCTAGACAAACTCTCTATAGGCGACAGCTTTACCTTGTACTCGGATGCGGGAGAGTTCCACTACATAGTCACGGACATCAAGCTGGTTCGAGAGGTGGGAGTGCCCCGGGAAGTACAGCTGGCCAATGCAGCCTTCATGGCTCCCACTATCGATGAGACTGTCACCATGATAACTTGCTGGCCCTACGGTATCGACACCCACAGGCTGATCGTCATCGGCAAGAGGGCCGACAGGCCCCTTCAGTAGACACAAGCTTCTACCTCAGTGACCGGTACTGATGCCGCGCAGTAGTTCCAAGCCATGCTGAAGGGCCGGCCCTATGATCGCCAGGGCCTCGCGCACGCCCTTGGGACTCCCAGGAAGATTTATGATCCACGTACGCCCACGAATGCCAGACACGGCCCTGGATATCATGGCGTAGGGCGTGAACTCAAGAGACTTCCAACGGATAGCCTCAGGAATTCCCGGCACCTGCCTATCTACCACTGACAGGGTTGCCTCCGGTGTTACATCTCGTGGGGACATTCCAGTGCCCCCGGTGGTCAGGATGAGATCCAGCCCCTCCTCATCTGTCCACCTCCGCAGTACCGAAGCAATATCTGCGATTTCATCAGGCACCACTGCATAGGCGGCCTCCTGCCATCCTTTACCCACGATAAACTTGCGAATCTCATCGCCACTGGCATCCGACGCTCGCTGACCTCTGGCGGCACTGTCGCTAACAGTCAGAATACCCACCCGGAACATACTCCCGATCCCTCCGTGGAAGTTCCTCGTACAGGCCCGGATCAGCCTCTTTGCCCGAGTAGACGCCTTTGTAACTATCTGGAAGAAGTTCAGCTATCTTCAACATCATGGTGTCGGTCAGGTCATTTAGTTCCCCTTTTTCTGGGTTCAATGAACGAGACCTCAGAACGAAGGGCCGTCCTATCCTGGCTTTAACCACCCTCAATCTGGCAGGTATAAACCCATGGATGAACTGAAGATGTGTGCCAATGATCCCTACCGGCAGAATTGGAACCCCAGTCTTGAGATGGAGAAGCACGGCGCCCGGCTTACCCCTGTGGAGGGCATGTGTCTTGCTCCTAGTCCCTTCGGGGAACATAGCCAGGACCTTTCCGTGTTTGAGCAGCGTTATAGCCCTGCCCACGGCCTGAACGTCGGCCATGCCCCGGCGCACCGGGAATGCGCCCAACAAGCTGATAAGGGCGCCAAACAGGGGAAAGGTCCAAAGCTCCGCCTTAGCCATGTAGTAGATGAACCGTGGAATGGCATAGGCCAAAACCAGGGGATCCAGGTAGCTTAGGTGATTGGAAACCACGATCAGCGGCCCCTTCAAGGGAACAGGTTCGCCCGTCACATCCCAGCCCAGCGGTCGGGCTATCAGCAAAATTCCCAGATTGCGGATAATGGTATACCACCAGGGCATCTAGCACTCCTTCAGCTTGATAAGCTCGAGAACGACATCCACCACCGAATCCACGTCGAGATGATCAGTGTTCACAACTACGGCGCCCTGGGCAACCACCAAAGGCGACTCCTTACGGGTAGTTTCCAGCAGCTCACGTTCCCGGATGTCCTCCAGCACAGCCTCGAAGGAAACTTCCCTCCCTGCAGCACTCAGTTCGGCCCAACGCCTGCGGGCTCGAACCTCAAGGGATGCATCCAAAAAGATCTTTAGGTCGGCATCTGGCAAGACGGTGGTACCGATGTCTCTCCCCACAACTACCGTTCGGCTCTGGAGCGCCAGCTCCCTCTGCACAGGCACCATGGCACGCCGCACCCTGGCATGCTGAGCTACAACAGCCACAATGCGGTCGACCTCCGGAGTGCGCAGGGCCAACGTCACGTCTTCACCGTCGACCTGTACCCTGTATTTGGACCCATCGGAGCCATCGGCAGGGAGGATACGGATGTGCATTCGAGCGAATAATTCCAGGAGACCCTGTTCATCACTAGGATCAACCCCTGCTTGTAGCGCCCGATAGGCCAACGCCCTGTACATAGCCCCGGTGTCCAGAAACACCATGCCTAAAGCCTTGGCAACCCGGTAGCCCACGGTGCTCTTACCGGCACCTGGAGGTCCATCTATAGCCAGGTTCCTCAGCTTCACTGCTGCCACCTCGCCGGCATGAATCCAGATATTTCCTGTTCGGTCAGATCTCGATACTCACCTGGCTTCAGATCGCCCAAGTGCACGCCACCAACCCTCACGCGGATCAGCCTCAGTACAGGATAGCCTACGGCCTCCATCATCCGCCTCACCTGACGCTTGCGACCCTCAACTATTGTTATAGAAAGCCAGGTATCGCCACCTTCACGGCCTATAATAACCGATTTGGCTGGAGCAGTAGTCCACCCATCCATTGGAATGCCCCTGGCCAGAGCCTCCAGAGCATCCTGAGTGGGCGTGCCTTTCACCAGGACATGATATTCCTTTTCGACCTGAAACCTCGGATGGGTTACTCTGTAAGCAAAATACCCATCGTTGGTGAGGAATATGAGGCCTTCCGAGTTCACGTCCAGTCTACCCACCGGGAAGAGCCGATGGCCTTTCGGCACCAAATCCAGCACAGTGCGCTTGGCGTGACGGTCTTGCGTTGTGCTGGCGTATCCCACAGGCTTATTAAGGGCAAGATACATCTTAGGCTGAGGGAGGGGTATAGGTTTTCCATCCACAGTAACACGGTCAACGGCGGGGTCTACCTTAGTGCCCAACCGAGTGACCACCTGACCGTTCACTGCGACTCTGCCGGCGGTGATCAGTCTCTCTGCCTTCCGGCGGGATGCGATTCCAGCATCAGCAATGACCTTTTGCAAGCGTACCAACAAGGCGTAGCACTCTCCAAATCAAGGCTGGGCCCGCAACGACATGGAGAACAGCAGGCTATCGGCCAGCCAGAGGTCGCTCCAAACGAGGTTGTCCTCCCACGGATAGTTGAAGACCTTAAGGAAAGCCCTCTCCCATTTCGGAATTACGATCGTCTCCGGTATCCGCTGGTAAGGAACCACTACCGGTGGATAGTTTACATTAGAAAGGACCTCGCCAACGTCAACGCTCGTATAGTAGGTAAGGATCCGATCTAGCACCGACCTGGCGTCAGTATAGCGGTCGGTGCTCCCCAAAAGGACCAAGAGCGTAGTACGGCCTCCTCGGGTCACCGTGGCCACAAGGCATTCGCCCGCCAGTTCCGTGGTGCCAGTCTTCATGCCATCAGCACCGGGATAGGTACCGAGGAGCTCGTTCGTGTTCTTCAGCACCTTAGGGGGATCCCCATTCCAGACATACTCTCTAGTGGCCATGACGCTCCTTAGGAATGGGAAACGCATAACATAAGCCGCCAGGATAGCAAGGTCCCTGGCCGTGGTGTGCTGATCGGGGTCGTCCAGCCCATGGGGGGTGGTGAAGTGGGTACTTGCCATTCCGAGCCGTCGAGCCTCCCGATTCATCACTTCTACGAAGACCCCAACGGGGTCAGCTTCGCCATGGGAGAGGGTATCACCTACGGTACGGGCTAGTGCCATGGCTGCATCGTTCCCCGAGGGCAACAACAGTCCATATAGAAGATCGCTTATCCGCACCTTCTGACCCGGCCGCAGGCCCATGGTGGACCCACCTACCAGATCCTCGGGCCGAATGGTAACCACGGTATCGAGGGCACTGGTTTCCATCACAACTAATGCAGTCATCAGTTTTACCGTGCTGGCTGGCGCCATGGGGCGTTCCGGGTCCTTCTCGTAGAGCACAGTGCCTGTCGACACGTCCACAGCTATGGCCGAAACGGCAGAGATATCAGGCTTGGGAGCAGGTTCCATGAGGCGAAGCTGGGCATCGCCGATGACCAGGGTAGGTATGTCCGCATCGGTAAACCCCGCCCAGGCAAAACCAGTAGTAAATGCCAGCGCAAGGGCCGTCAGGAAAGGGGCAGGCCTCAACGAACCCCCATGACGCTCAGGCAGAAAGTCCCCTCATGGCCACAGCCACATCGCCTGCCAGGCTGGCATTGGAGCGCAGCAGAGCCATATTGGCCTCTACGCTGTTGCCCCCAGTCACCTCTGCTACCTTGCGCAACAGATACGGGGTGACCTCTTTCCCTGAGATGCCAAGCTCTCGCTCCTCCTGCAATGCCATCGCCATGGCCGCCTCCATCTGGGCTGGGTCTATGGCGTACTGGACCGGAATAGGGTTGGCCAAAATCACGGCCGTGGGCGACCCCAATCTCCAGTGAGCCAGAGCCATCTCAGCAGCAGCAAGGGCCGTATCTGCCCTGTGATTAAGCCGAAGGCCGGAGCTGACCGAAAGAAAGGCTGGAAACTCGTTGCACTGGTATCCGATTACCGGTATTGCCAGCATCTCCAACACCTGAAAGGTGCGAGGGATATCCAGTATAGACTTGGCTCCCGAGCACACCACCACGACCTGGCTCTTGGCCAGTTCAGTCAGGTCGGAGGATATGTCGAAGGTATCTAGCACGTCCCTGTGTACCCCACCGATGCCCCCCGTGGCCAGCACGCGTATCCCCAATCGCCTTGCAATAAGCAAGTTGGCCGATACTGTCGTCGCTCCAATGCCGCGGCTCGCCAGAAGGGGACCTAAGTCCAGGGAGGCAGCTTTAAGGGCCTGCGTAGTCTGGGCCAGCTCCTCCAACTCGCCTGCCGACAGACCCACATGTACCTTTCCGCCAATCACAGCCGTAGTAGCGGGCACAGCCCCGGCGCCATAGATGAGCCTTTCCATGTCGAGGAGCACCTGCAAGTTGCTAGGAAAGGGTAAGCCAAAGGCCAGGAGCGCTGTTTCCAGGAGCACAACGGGCTTCCCCTTCTCCAGAGCCTGGTACACCTCGTGGCCGAGCTCCCAAGTCTCCCCCAGAGATGTGTAATCGATACCCATGGGCTCCCTCTCCAATGGGATTGGCCCATTGTAACACGAAAGGACCTGACGCTAGGTCAGGTCCTTTTGGTGGAGATGGGGGGAATCGAACCCCCGTCCAGAGAGTTCAGCCAGAGACGTCCTACAGGCTTAGATGGCCTTTTTCTTTCGCCCTGTAGGCCTCGGCCATCGGAGTCCCAACAGAGCTAGCCGGCCATCTCTTAGGTCGATGCCTATCGGCCCGACACCGACCGCATCCCGGTTTTTCCTCGCCCTTCGCAACCCCACCGGGACTGGGGGTTACGAGGACGTGGCCGCGCTAATTAGGCGGCCAGAGCGTAAGCAGGCTCTTTGCCAGTTACTTTTTTGCTCCCTTGGTGACGCGGTGAGAGCGCCGCGGCCTGCAGTCCCTGCACATCCCTCCCTGTCGAAACCTGTCATCCCCGCACTTCTATTAATAGCGTCCTGAGAGCGCCCTTTCAACCTCCCTGCGTGCATCTCGCTCTGCAAGGGCAGCCCGCTTGTCGTAGAGTTTCTTGCCTCTCACCACTCCGATCTCCAACTTGGCCTTGCCATCCTTTAGGTATAGGCGGAGGGGTACGGCCGTATAGCCCTGTTGCTGTATCTTGCCAGCCAGATACGCTATCTCGCGCTTGTGCAACAGCAGCTTCCGCGGCCGATCAGGCTCGTGATTGAAGGCCTTGCCAGCCTGCGGATAACTGGCAATGTGGATCCCCACCACCCATGCCTCGCCGCCCCGAACCTCCACGTAACCCTCTCGGAGGTTGACACGACCCTCGCGGACAGACTTGATCTCCGAGCCAGTCAGAACGAGGCCGGCCTCGAGAGTCTCCTCGACAAAGTAGTCGTGGTACGCCTTGCGGTTGCTCGCTATTAGCTTTTCTCTGGCTGTGCGCTCTCCCATGACCCCATTATACCGTTTCGCTCTAAGCCCGTACGGGGGGTCATACTGGGGTCTGCACCGTCACACATAGAGCCGTGATCTCCTTGCAGGGGATCTAGTAGGTGGAATATAATCGCAATGGGATGCCCCAGTAGCTCAGCGGATAGAGCACCGGCCTCCGGAGCCGGGCGCGGGGGTTCGAGTCCCTCCTGGGGCGCCATCCTCGCGGGCAGGTCCGGTCATTCCTCTGCTTCGGTCTCTGCCGGCTTGCGATATTCCGCTACAACAGTGCTCCTGATGCCGCCACGGACGTTGAACCTGCCCACCACTTTCATCCACCGGGGCTCGCAGGCCCGGACCAGGTCGTCCAGTATCTGATTGGTCACCTCCTCAAAGAAGGCCCCTTCGTTCCGATAGGACCATAGGTAGAGCTTAAGGGACTTCAGTTCGATACATTTTTGGTCAGGCACATAGGTGATATATATGGTGGCGAAGTCCGGCTGTCCCGTAATAGGGCACAGGCTCGTGAATTCTGGACACACGTGGTGGATAACGTAATCCCGCCCGGGTTCGGGGTTGGGGAAGGTTTGAAGCTCTTTGCTGGGCTGAGTGGGCATAGCCTTAAATCTCCTTCTCGTAAATCCTGTACTTCTTGTAAGCTCGCAGACCCACAGATTCTGGGGTGTTCCTCATCAAGGGGTTGTCCTCCAGAATCCAGGACATCTCCCCTTCTTCGTACCCCATGCGATACGCCCTGAAATAGGTCTCCAGCATGAGGGCAGCGCCTATGCCGACCTTTTGGTACTCCGGAAGCACCCCCAAGGCCATGAAACGTATCCTCTTGATCTTGCCCAGCTTAACGTACCACAGCACCTTTAGGATACCCAAGGGGTACAGCTTGCCACCAATCTTTTGAATAGCCACGTTGTAGTCAGGTAACGTCAGGGATACCCCCACCGTTTCTCCTGCCCGCTCGGCCATGAGGAGTAGATCGGGTACCAGTATAGGCTTCAACGAGGCCGCCATGAAGTCCAGCTCTGCCTCAGTTAGAGGCACGAAACCCCAGTTCCCGGCCCAAGCTCGGTTGTAGACATCCACGAACCGCTTCATCTCTCCCCGGTACCGCTTCAAATCGACAGGTCTCACGGTGATACCAAGTTTTTGCATCATGTGCTGCACAGCTCGGCGCTTGCGCTCTACCCACTCAGGGCCCACCGTGTCCCGCTTGCCAAGGTAGGCGAGCAGATCGACCTTCTTCGCCAGCCCCCAGCTCTCGAGCAGGTCCGAGTAGTATGGTGGATTGTAGGGCATCATGAAAACGGGAGGGGTATCGAAGCCCTCCACCAGCAGCCCGCATTCATCGTTAGTCGAAGGGCTCAGGGGCCCACGCATGACTTCCATTCCTCGGGAGCGCAACCACGCTGCCGCAGCTTCTAGCAACGAGGTAGCCACGGAGGGATCGTTGACGCATTCGAAAAAGCCAAAGGCTCCGGCCTTTTCGCTGTAGAGGCGATTATGGGTGTGGTTGATTATGGCGGCTATTCTCCCAATAACCCGCCCATCCCTCTCAGCGACAAAGAGCTCGCGTTCCGCATGCTGCCAGAAGGGGTTCACACGGCAGTCAAGCAGCTTCTTTTGCTCAGAAAGGATGGGCGGCACCCAGTTGGGATCAGACCTGTAGATCTCCCATGGGAGCCTCAGAAAGCGGCTCACCTCTCCGAAAGAGATGGAGCGTACCGTCGCAGAAGCCACGGGCGGAAACACCACCAGCTAGATGGCCACCTAGCCCGCCACCTGCGTAAGTCGGTTCATCAGGTACCGGGCCAGATCAACCTTGTGATACTGAACCCTTGGGGCGTATTCGCGCTTTCGACCCTTGTGCAGAGTGGCATCGATACCTATTTTACCAATGACGCCCCTGTCGTCGGAAGCTGGACACATCTCATGCCCCTGGGCCCTGGGAACCACAAACACGTCGTGCTCCCAGTCCACCCTAGTTGCCAATGCCCACAGCACGTCGTGGGGATTGTATATATCCACGTCCCTATCGACCACTATGCATAGATCCAAGTTCATGTGCGACGTAAGGGCAGCCAAGGCCAGGTTACGAGGTTCCCCAGGGTTGCGCTTGTCCACGGAAATGAGGGCCATAAATCCACTGCTGTAAGGTGGTATGTGGACCGTGGCTGTCGGATTTATGTGGGAAACGAACCTCTTAAGTACGGGCTCCCGGGGCAATACGTTGCCTATATATATGTGCTCGAAGGATGCGGGCACGATAGTGTGGTACACGGGATTGTCCCGGAAGCAGATAGCTGTTACCTCCATTACGTGCACTGGCCAGCCAGCGCCGTAATGGTGATGAAACTCGGCCATAGGGCCTTCCATCTCCCGCACCCCTGGCCGAACAATTCCTTCGATGACGATGTCGGTATTTGCAGGCACCGTGAGCGGCACGGTGGCACATCTGGCGATGGGAATGGGCCGACCTCTCAGCCCCCCCGCTATTTGAAGTTCATCCACCGGGGTCTTCACCCCCGCAGCAATCAGGACCACTGGATCGTGTCCGACAGTCAGGGCCAATGGATATTCCTGTCCCCTAGCTTCAGCCTTGTCGAAAAACTCCCTCTGGTGCCTCCACTCATTGGTCAGTACAGTGAGGCGCCTAGGGCCCTTCAGCTCGGCTCTAGTATAGCAGAGGTTATGCCGACCAGTATCTGGATCCTCTCCTACCGTAACTGCCCCCGTAATGTACGGTCCACCATCCAGCTCCGCATGGATCGGTATCGGTAGTCTCGTCAGGTCAGGGTCGGTGATCACATTCTGCAAGAAGGGAGCATCGTCTACCAGCTCAGGCTCAACAAGATGATTGAGGCCGTGATCCATGCGGGTTAAGACCTGGTCTATGGAGCACTCCAAAGCCAAAGCGATCCGGTTTAAGGATCCCAACAGGTTAGCTACTACAGGAACAGAGTGACCCTCCACCTTGGTGAAGAGCGGAGCGGGCCCGTTCTGTCTCTCCAGCTGCATCGTGACGTCGGCCAGCTCGTATCTTAGGCTGACAGGCACATCTATTCTCACCAGTTCTCCGGCCTCCTCCAACACCTGGAGGAAGGTATGCAGATCACCGATCTTTCCCATGGCGTCACCTCAAGAGTGTCTTGATGCCCCCGTAGCGATAACCAGGTTAGCAGCCTGCTGATATATTTGGCTGACAGCACTGTAGTCGCTCCGCCCATAACCCAGGGCCTTGGCCATGGCATACAATTGCGCGGCTAAAGCCGTGACCGGCATGGGCAGGTCGTAGTCCTTAGCCGTCTGCAGTGCCACGTGCAGGTCCTTGAGCATAAGCTCCAAGGCGAAGCCCAAGCTATATTTGTCCTGCAAGAGGTTTTGGGGCAACCAATGTTGGAGCAGGTAGTTTTGCCCGGTGGCGGTCAACACCACCTCTCTGATGACCTCAGCGGGCACCCCAAGTTTTACGCCAAAGGCCAAGGCCTCCACGTTGGCCAACATGATCATGCCGACCATTATCTGGTTGCAGAGCTTCACGATCTGGCCGGCACCTGCCTCGCCAACCCGCATCACAGAGGATCCCATAGCCTGCAGTATTGGGAGGCATCTTTGGTAAGCCTCCTGGGGACCACCTACCATGATAGTAAGGCTACAACTGCTTGCCCGAGCTGGCCCACCGCTAACGGGGGCATCGAGCATAGCAACACCCCTCTCCGACAACTTGGCTGCCAGTCTTCTCGCAGTTAAAGGGGATACGGTACTCATATCGATGAGCACAGACCCTGGCAAGAATCCCTCAAGAAGACCACTGGGGCCCAGCACTACCTCCTCCAATTGAGGTGTATCGGGGAGGATCGTCACCACCACGTCCGATACCTGGGAGGCCTCCTTCGGTTTATTCACCACGTGGGCCCCCAAGCTCTCCAGTTCCTTGGCCGGCTCCAGCCTCACATGGGGAACAACAGTGAGATGGTATCCCGCCGCAATGAGACACTTGGCCATGGGCAAGCCCATAGCCCCCAAGCCCACGAAGCCCACCCTATCCTTACTCATAGGTCAACCCTCGGCTGGCAAGTACACATTCAAGTAGTCGTACAACGCCTTGATGTGGGTATCTCTAGAATTGACAGGTATGGTGCAGTCGCCCGCAATAATTATCCCTCTCCCCCGGGTCTTGTTGAGGACTTCCTTGGCTTCGGCCAAAATTGTGTTAGGCGAAGCCACGGTCAAGGCCTTATTGCTTATCCCACCCACAGATGCCTTCCCAGGTACTTTAAAGGCCCAGACCCTGGGATTGCTAGGATCGGTTGCCGCCCAGTTTATCGCGTGGACAGGATAGTCGGATAGCTCCACAAGGTAGCTTTGGGGACCACAAACGTGCAGCACGTTGAAGGGGGCCCCCGAAGCTGCCGACAGGACCTGGAGGTCGTATGGTCGGCCGAAGCTGTCGTACTCGTCTCGTGTCAGCCTGTCGCCGCGAGCCCATGTGGTGGTGGCAAAGAAGATGCCGTCTACCCCTGCGTTCAGACACTCGACCACGAAGTTGGCCAAAGTCTCGGCAATGGCCCTCAGGGCACCGTGCACGAGCTCGGGCTCTTCCCTCAGGAAACGCACCATGGCATCATCGTCCTCGGTTAGATCGGCCGCCACTGAGAGCGGTGAAAAGACCGTCTCGATAACAGGTCGTTCCTTCCCCAGCTGCCGCGTAATGAGTTTTATGGCCTGTAGCTGTTCTCCCAGGCTCCCATCGGTGGCTCTTCTGGGCCCGACCTTGTGCCAATCGTGCCTGGATCTCACAGGATAGCTCACACGCTTGTGTTTGACCTCCTGTTCCTTGCTATATTCGTAGGTGGCTCCCCATACCTCCGAGTGATATTCGGCCCTGGGATTTATCTTGAGGAAATCGAAGTCATATCTGTGGACCCAGTCCACCATGGCTTGAGCCAGGCCTTCGGCCGAAGCTTCCATATCGTAGAAGTGCCGCCACAGGCTGTAAGGCACCTTAAGGGGTACTTGACCCCTGACAGCAGCCTGTACCCGCTCCCAGTAAACCGAGTTGTGGGACATTCTCCTGCAACACCTCAGGGATAGCTGACACTACGCCAAGTATAGGGCCACCTGTCCCTCACGGTCAAAGCACGCCGGCCTATGCCCAGCCCCCTCCAACTACCCACCTATGATATGCCCGGTAATCAGATAGCCTATCACGTAGCCAGCTATGGCAACGCCAAGCCCTACTAGAAACATGTCGATGCCACTTCTGATCACGCCACGCCCGGTGAAGAAGCTACGGGCGGCACCCACCAGAAAGTGAGAGAGCATGCTTATGGTGAAAGAAAGTCCTATAGCTACGTCACCTGACAGGAAGAAGAATGGCAAGATGGGTATCACTGCCCCCAGGGCAGTGGCCACGCCGGTAAGCATCCCCTGCTTGAGCGGAGAGGCGAATTCCGTAGATATTCCCAACTCCTCCCTCGCCATCTCCTGAGTGGCTAACTCGGGGTTCGCTACCACTTGGCGGGCAAGGTTCTGAGCTACATCTCTCGGGATGCCTTTGGCCTCGTATATCAGGGCCAGCTCTTCGGCTTCCAGCGCTGGCATAATCTGTATCTCAGCCTTTTCCAGCTCCAATTCATGGCGGTAGACCTCCTGTTCGCTCTTGGCAGCCAAATAGCCGCTGGACCCCATGGATAGGGCATCGGCCACCAGCCCAGCCAACCCTGACAGCAACACGATATGGGGGTCTACCTGCGCCCCTACCACGCCCATCACGAGGCCAAAGTTGGCAGTGAGCCCATCGTTGAAGCCATAGACGGCGTTGCGAAGGAATCCGCCCGACTCTATCCGGTGCCATGGCTCGCTCTGTCTTCCTATCAGACCCTTCAGCACTTCGGCATGCTGAGCCTCGTCTCTGGCTATATCCTGCCCCATGGGCGTTGCATGGCCCCGCGTGCGAGCCTCAAGGAGCGTCTTGACCTCATTGGCCTCTTCGGTAAGGCGGATATTCATGACCTGGTCGGCCATCCCCCTTCGCGCCAACCATGCCAGGACCCTTGCCCTAAGAGATGGCCTGTAAGGCCCTGGCACGACACCAGCATCCTTAAGATACCGGGCATACTCCTCTTGATGTCTTCTTTCCACCTCAGCAAGGCGGAGGAGTATCTCCTTTCGCTTCGGGTCCCGTTCCACCTCGGCCAGGACCCTGTACACCAAGTCGGCATCGCCTTCGTCCTGCCACTCCCTTAATATCTCCCGAGGATCTAGCCCCGCAACCATCCTCATCTAAAGATCCTCCGCAACAAAGCTCAGACTATGAGAGGTCATATTTACCCATAATATAGTTAGCCCGTACTCGGAGCACGTCCATAAACATGCGATACGAGTCTGCCAGTGGCTGTACCTTGCTGCGACGATCATAGCGCCAAACTACCGGCACCTCTACAATGCGGTAGCCAAGCTTCCGGGCAATGAACAGCACTTCGACGTCAAAACCCGTCACTCTGCTACCCCTTACCAAGGGAGCGTCGTCGCCATAAAGCCGCACCTTGGCGAAGATATGGTGAGCAGCGTCGCCCCTGAAGGCCTTGAACCCACACTGTGTGTCTTGAATGCCGGGCACAGCCATCAGTCGGACGAGGTAGTTGAAGATCCGCCCCATAACATGCCGGTGCAGAGGCTCCGATAGGCGTTTGGCACCCGCCAGCTGCCGAGACCCTATGGCAACGGCAGCACCGTACTCTATCGCAGCCAGCAGCTTATGCACCTCCTCGATGGGTGTGGAGAGATCGGCATCAGTAAAGAGGATCCTCTGTCCCCTCGCCGCCAACACACCCTGACGCACGGCATAACCTTTTCCTCGATGTTCCAACCTCAGTAACCGCAGAAAGGGTACCTGGGATGTGAGGGCCTTCACCATATCGGCAGTGCCGTCTTCACTGCCGTCGTCGGCCACTACGATCTCCCAAGAGAAGGGCTGACCCGCCATGTGAGACGCAATGGTACTTATCGTGTTGGGTAGGCGGTCCTTCTCGTTGTAGGCAGGAATTACTATAGACAGCCACGGTTCGACGTTCGATATCATGACACCGATTATAGCGTTGCTGTGCCCTTCTTGGCCCAGATCGACCTATTGGCGTTAAAATTACAGCAAATATCTTCCAGGAGGTATAGCTATGGCAGCCGTGCGCCAGGCCAGTGTCGTATGGGAAGGAGACCTGTTCGGAGGGGCAGGTACCATCACTGGCTCGACTAGCGGCCTTATAAAGGAGATAGGTGTGAGCTGGGTAGCTCGTACGGAAGCTCCCGGTGGCAAGACCAGCCCAGAGGAGCTTTTAGCTGCTGCCCATGCCAGCTGCTTCGCCATGGCCCTTTCAGCAGGGCTGGGAAGAGCCGGTACTCCTCCCCAGAGGCTCGAGGTGACAGCCGCTGTAACCTTCGATAAGGTGGGCGAAGGTTGGAAAGTCGTTTCCAGTTCCCTTTCGGTCAAGGGAAAGGTTCCAGGTATCACACCCGAGACTTTCAGGCAAGCCGCAGAAGCCGCAAAGGACGGATGCCCCATCTCCCAGGCCCTCAAGGGCAACGTGCAGCTCAGCGTCCAGGCTACCCTCGAAAGTTGAAGAGTTGTTGGGGGCCCGTGGTTTCCCCTTCTCCGGGCCCCTACCCCAACTTGTTTGGGACTGGACGGCCATCTGGATAAGGGTCTGTACCTATAGAAACGTAAGACACATTTCCCTCGTTTCGGGCCAACGTACAGCCTCAAGCGCCTCACTATTACAAGGCGGCTGTTCACGCCGGGTCCTGCCATAGTGCAATGAGCGCTACCTCCACAAACTGATACACTATTAGGAACGAGGCATCTCACTGGGATAGAGCCCGATGCGGATAGGTGTAGTTAGCGACATCCACGGCAATCTCGAGGCCTTTAAGGCCGTGCTAGAAGCCATGGGACCTGTCGATGAGCTTTGGTGCCTGGGCGACATAGTGGGCTACGGACCGAACCCTAGAGAATGCATTGAGCTTCTTCAAGCCCATAGGCACCGCTGCGTTCTGGGCAACCACGACGCGGCCGTTCTGGGGAGGTTAGACCTCTACTGGTTCAACCCGGTAGCTAGGAAGGCCATCGAATGGACGGCATCGACCCTCGGCCCATCGGCAATCACATATCTGAAATCCCTGCCGGACAAAGTGCAGGAAGGCAACTTCACGCTCGTACATGGAAGCTTGAGAGAGCCTCTGGAAGAGTATCTTGTGTCGGTAGACGCAGCCATGGGCCACTTTAGGTTACAAACCACTCCCTACTGCTTTGTGGGCCATAGCCACATTCCCCTGCTCTTCCGCGAACTTGTACCTGGGCGCTCAGTGTCCCTTCGACAGATCGCGGGAAACTCATCCATACACCTTGGAACCGAACGGACCATCGTGAATCCAGGTGCCGTAGGTCAACCCCGAGACGGTGACCCAAGGGCATCTTGCGCTGTGTTGAATTTAGAAGCAGGTACCGTAGAGATAGCGAGAGTGCCCTACGACATCGAGGCGGTGCAGCGGAAGATGATTGCCGCAGGCCTACCTTCCCCCCTGGCCGAAAGGCTCGCCTACGGTACATAGTGGAGGTGACATATGCACATCAGGATACTTATGGTACTCCTGGCCCTGGGCTTGAGTCTCATTTCAGCGTGCTCCGCTGCAGCGCCCCAGCCGCCTGTCCAGGGAGGTGGACCCTCGGACTCCGTGCGGCCTCTTCCCCAACCCGCCGAAGCTCCAGCCAAACCAGTCGAGGCCACTACCACAACGACAGGCGACATAACACAACGTAAGATAGTCCGCAGCGGCGACCTCTCCATCGAAGTCGTCGATCCCCTATCGGTCGAGGCTTCAGTACGCCGCATAGCTGACGAGGTGGGAGGTTATGTGGTCAGCTCAAGAACCTATCGCACAGCCGATGGCAATGCAGCAGAAGTGCTCCTGCGCGTGCCTGCAGACAAATTCTCCGAAGCTTTCGACCGCATCAAGGCCCTCTCAGATAGAATCCCTAAAAACGCTCAAATAACAACTCAGGACGTCACCGAGGAGTACATAGATCTGCGAGCCAGGCTGCAGGTTTTGGAGGCCACCCACGAGAGACTGTTACAGCTCCTGAAAGAGGCTAAGAACGTCGACGAAGCCCTAAAGGTAGAACAGGCCCTCAAAGACAACGAGGCCGAGATAGAGCAAATCAAAGGACGCCTTCAGTTCCTGGAGCGTTCATCGGACTTCAGCAGTATCCATGTACAGCTCCTGCCCATTCCACCCCAACAGGTAGGCATCCAGCCCGGCGTCTGGAACCCTATTGCGACCCTCGTCACAGCCATCAACAGTTACATCGCAGTGCTTCAGGCTATATCCGATGCCGCTATTTACGTGATCATCTTCGCTGGGCCGCCAGCAATTGTGCTCTGGCTGGTCATCAGGACGGCGCTGCGAAGGCGCAAAGTAAGGACCGTTCAGCCTCAGCCATGAAAGGACAGGCCAAGTCTGAGGGACCAGAGGCTAACCACACCCCGATCCAGTACTTCCTGGTGCCACACACCCACTGGGATAGAGAATGGTACAGCACCTTCGAGGAGTACAGATACAGACTCGTCAAGCTTCTGGACTGCGTTCTGGAAGAACTATCCTCGGGTGGCATGCCCTGTTTCTGGCCCGACGGACAGATGGCCATGTGGATCGACTACCTTGAGGTCAGAAGGGATGCGTCCCCGACAATTAGTAGGCTTTCGCGAGAAGGTAAGCTCCCCCTTGGCCCGTGGTTCATCCAGCTGGATGAATTCCTAGTCGATGGCGAGCTCCATGTACGCAATCTGCTTTTGGGCAAATCCCTGGCCAATTCTCTTGGCCGATGGTGCCCATTCGGGTATCTTCCAGATCAGTTCGGGCACACAGCCCAGATGCCACAGATTCTCCGTGGTTTCGGCATCGAACAAGCCTTAGTGTGGCGCGGCATTGGTCCCGAAATTGACGGTCCGGCCCTCCTCTGGGAGGCTCTCGACGGTTCCACTGTGCTCACTTTGTACTTGCCGGAAGGATATTCTCTCGGAGCCGCTCTACCCGAAGATCCGGAAGACCTAGAGATAAGACTCCAGGAAATAGCTCAGCCCCTGGCGCCCTACTATCGCGGGCTGCCCATCCTGATAATGGCAGGATCAGATCACACCGCACCGACTTCCGGCGTCTCCCGGGCAGCCGCTGCCCTCACGGCCAGAGGTACCACCGTCCGTCTAGGCCTCCCCCACCACTATATCGGCCTTTTGGAGAGGGACAAACTCCCTCTGGTAAGGGGAGAGCTGAGATCACCTGCTAGGGCTCACCTACTCAATGACGTTGCCTCCACTAGGCTACCTATGAAACAACGGCACTGGCTCCTTGAACGCAAACTACTGCGTTATGCGGAACCTCTAGCCGCCTTCGCTGCCATAGGAGGGTATCCGTACCCATCTTGGTTCCTGCAGAGGGCATGTAGGCTGCTGTTGGAAAACGGTTTTCACGACACCATATGCGGAACCGGCATCGACGAGGTGTACCTGGACGCCCACCAAAGACACGCCCATGCGGACCAGGTCCTTGACCAAGTCCTCAAAGAAGCGCAGGGGTACCTTTCCTCCATGGTCGATACAGGAACCCTACCAGGTCAGGGACCTGTGGTGCTCGTGTTCAACCCAACCCTACAATGTCGTGAGGAGCTGGTATCCCTGAGCTCCTCGGTGCCCTTGGGCGACAGCCCCATAGTCGTAGGCCCAGGGGGAAAGCCGTTGCCGGTACAGATGACTGCAGGCCACTATGAGCAGATCTTCAGGTTTGAGTTTTCACCTTGCCGTTTCAGGAGCATACTGACCCTTATACGTCAGCGAGAATTTCAGGGACTCCACCTAAACAGCGTCCAGCTGACCCGCCCGAGCTCGGATCTTTTGGAGATCCAGGCCATAGTGGGCAGCCGCTCCGAGGGCGAGCTAGATATCCAGAGCCTTAAGGCCCAAGCCCTAATGGAATTGGATGACCCCCAACTAAAGCACGTCCATCTCCATATATGGCGATCAGCCAACTGGCAGGCCCTTTTCCGGGCAACAGTGCCACCTTTAGGATGGTGCGCCTTCAGAGTGACGCATGGACTTCCCTTAGCCAGCTCGAATCGCCTCAAGGTAAGTAAACGCGCTGTGGAAAACGAGTATTACATGGTTCAGGTAGATCGTAATGGCTACCTGCATGTCACAGACAAAGCAACTGGTCAGGTCTACCGCAAGCTCCTCCAGTTCATCGATGAAGGCGACGCGGGCGATGAGTATAACTACTCTCCTCCCACCCATGACACACCTGTGACAGCCCCCCACATTCATCTGGTGCCAACAAGGACCGTACGAACTAGACCCATAGAGCACGGGCCTGTGAGGGGCACATTGGAAATAAGGGCCATCTACCGACTCCCCGAAGGCTTGACCCCAGATCGGTCCCGACGTTCTAAAAGAAGGGTAGAGACTGAAGTCATCACCAAAGTGAGCCTAGTGGCTGGAGTCCGCCGGATAGAGCTGCAAACGGAGTTCGAGAACCGCGCGAAGGACCACAGGCTCAGAGTCTGGTTCCCCACAGGCATAGTGCACGACAAGATAGAAGTAGCCACAGCCTTCGGGACTGTGACCAGACCTGTCGAGCGACCTTCCGACCCGTCGTGGCCTGAAACCCCCTCCTCGGATGGCCCCCATGCCGGCTATGTACTCATCTCTAAGGGGAACAGAGGTCTACTCTTGATGGCCAGGAGCCTGCCCGAGTACGCTTGTCGCCAGGGCGACGACGGCGTATGTTTGGGGCTGACACTGGTTAGGTCTGTGGGCTGGCTATCTCGGGAAGACCTTACCACACGAAAGGGACATGCCGGGCCTGCGCTGCCGACACCGGGAGCGCAGGTTCAGGGTACGATCAGCGCCGAATATGCACTGGTGATAGGGAAGGAAGAAGACCTCGCCCACCCACACTCCCTGGCCGATCCGTACCTTACGCCACCCGTAGCCTGGTTCTCTCACACGTCGGGGAACCTCCTGCCTCCCACCGGCAGCTTGGTTGATATCGATCCTCCGTGGCTGGCAATAAGCTGCTTCAAGGAGGCCGAGGACGGCCGCGGTTGGATCATGAGGATCTACAATCCCGAAGGATCGGAGGCGACGTTCCGGCTCCGTCTGCAGGCACCTGGGCTAACGGCCACAGAATACAGTATGGACGAGGATAGAGTCGTAGGTGCGGGCGAGGGACAGGAGCTCTCGGGCACCATAGGTGGTTTCCAGATCAAGACTTTCAGGATCTCCAGACAGCCGATCTTGCCGTGAGTCGTCGTCTCACCACGCATCTCGGGACACAGAAGGTTCGAGTCGGAAAGCCCCGCAAGTCTCCCTGGAGGTGTGGTACTATCCTTAGGATACCAAAATAGAGGTCTCAGTTGGTGTCCTTTTGGGTCGATGCCCGAGGTGTCCACCTTGGCCCCATGGCCAAGGTGATCCTCAACAGAGATCTATGTGATGGTTCTGCAGACTGTGTGACTGCCTGCCCCTTCGACTGCATCGAGATGGCTGGCAAGTACCCGGTGGTATACGAAGAACGTTGTACCCAGTGCGGTGCCTGTGCCAGGGTGTGCCCAAGAGAAGCTCTCTATGTAGAGCGTCCCAAGCGACGCAGAGCGGACAACCAAGGAGCGAAACTCGTAGCAGGGAGGTAACAATTGTTTCCAGGGGACAATCTAGCTGCGCGACTGGCCTTCCTAGCAGTTGTACTGGTATCCTTCTCCCTCTTTTTCTATAGGGTCTACCAACTTTACCGGCTGATCAGGCTAGGGCAACCCGAAGACAGGTTTGATCAGATCCCCAGGCGTTTGCTGCTAGTGCTGACCCACGTGCTGGGCCAACGCAAGCTGTTCAAGCGTTTTTGGCCTGGACTTGGACATGCGCTGGTATTCTGGGGTTTCCTGGTGTTGACGTTGGGCACTATACAGCTAATGCTTGAAGGCCTCGTCCCCGGGTTGCGCATACCGATCGTTGGCACGAGTCCCATCTATGTCACTGTGCAAGACTTGTTCGCTTTTGCCGTGCTGGTCAGCGTCATCGGCTTCGGTTACAGGAGGGCTGTAGTTAGGCCAGCCAGACTTACAACTACCGTCGACGCCTGGATAATCCTGGGCCTCATCGCGGTACTTATGGTCACTCTATTCCTATTCGAGGCCTTCAATGTGCACCTCAATCCAGAGCTGCGACCGTGGGCACCGATAAGCAGTACGCTGGCATCGATCTTAGCCCCTTTGAGCAGAGAAGCCAGCCAGACATGGGTTGCTGTCTTCTGGTGGACGCACCTCCTTATCGTGCTAGGGTTCTTGGTTTACCTGCCCAACTCCAAGCACCTCCACATCCTCACCTCCACCCTTACCGTATTCTTCTACGACCTGAAACCGAAGGGGGCCATCGAGCCGATTAAGGATATCGAAGAGGCCGAGAAATTTGGGGTTGGCCGAATCGAAGACTTCGGATGGAAGCAGCTCTTGGATCTCATGGCCTGCACGGAGTGTGGCCGATGCGATATGAACTGTCCTGCACTCCTGTCGGCCAAACCTTTGTCCCCCAAAGAACTTGTGATCGACCTTAAGGAAGCTCTCTTCCAGAAGGGAGGACTCGGTCTAGTAGGCCACCAAGAAGAGGTGAAGGCCGACAAGCAGTTGGTAGGAGGCGTCATTCTGGAAGAGACCCTCTGGTCCTGTACTTCCTGCAGGCACTGCGTCACCGCATGTCCCGTTAACATCGAGCATCTGAACAAGATCTTCGACATGCGGCGCTACCTAGTGATGGAACAAAGTAACTTCCCCGCCGAGATAATACCGCTGTTCAACAACCTTGAGAGGAACGGCAACCCCTGGCAGGAAGCCAGATCGACCCGTGGTCAGTGGGCTATCGACCTGGGCGTCAAAACCTTGGCCCAAAAACCTGACGCCGAAATCCTGTACTGGATGGGATGCATGGCATCCTTCGACGCAAGAAACCGCAAAGTGGCAACAGCCTTCATAAAGATCATGCAGGCGGCAGGGGTGGACTTTGCCATCCTTGGCGGCGAGGAAAACTGCACCGGCGACCCGGCCCGGAGGATCGGCAACGAGTACCTCTTCCAGATATTGGCGCAGTCCAACATAGAAACCCTGAACAGCTACAACGTCAGGAAGATCGTCACGGCATGTCCTCACTGCTTTAACACGCTGAAGAATGAGTATCCTCAATTCGGCGGTCACTATGAGGTGGTACATCACTCGCAGCTCATTGCCCAGCTAATCGCCGAAGGACGAATCCGCTTGCCTGAAGGATGGCAGTCTAGAGTCGCTTTCCATGACCCCTGCTATTTGGGACGATACAACGACATCTACGACGACCCACGGAGGGTTCTTCAGGCGATACCCCGGTTCCAGCTGGTCGAGATGGACCGAACGCGGGAACGCAGCTTCTGCTGCGGAGCGGGAGGAGGCCGGGCATGGATGGAGGAGCGAACTGGCCGCCGCATAAATCAGATGAGGGTCGAGCAGGCGTTGGCCGTCAATCCCGATACCCTGGCTGCAGCCTGTCCCTTCTGCATGACCATGTTCGAAGACGGCATAAAGGGAGTGGGGGCACAGGATAAGCTTCAAGTGCTGGACATCGCCGAACTGGTAGCCAAAGTCATGGAGGGAGAACCTGCCAAAGCCATGTAGCGGCTGGCCGCCGTCAGGTGATGGCGGGACGGACCACCACTTTGGCACCCACACTTAGCTGAAAATAGCGCGCCGCATCCCCTTCCCGGACAGCAATCTCTATAAACCCTGCGCTGCCGACCAGCGCCAGAGGCTGACCCACGTCGACCTCTGAGTAGGACGATCGTAAGCGTCCCAACACACGGCCTTCGATCTCTACGGATGCAGGTCCTTCGGGGGGCCTCAAATTCGTTATGAGATTCCCGAAGGAGTCCACGTGGATGACTTGGCCAACCACTGAACCATCGGCCAGGGTATGAGGCAGCGGCAGATCCAGGAGTACGGGATCGGAGATGGGTTTACCCATCCTGTCGGGAGCAATGCCCGTGGAGAGCCATGCCGCTACTGGGGCAAATATGTCCCGCCCGTGGAAGGTTCTGCTCACAGAGCTCCTCCACCACCGCGGCTCATCCAGATGCCATACCTTCCAGCGCCCAGGGCCAGCCTCCAGAACGATAAGGGTGAAGAGACCATTGTCCGGACCGACGAAGTAGTACTCTTCCGTCGCTATCAGAACAGGTCGGCGGGAACCTCCGACACCAGGGTCTACCACAGCCACGAAAATAGTCCCTAGGGGAAAGCTCCTGTAGGCCGTCGACAGGATAAAGGCACCT
Source organism: Chloroflexota bacterium (assembly GCA_034432775.1). Lineage (GTDB taxonomy): Bacteria > Chloroflexota > Chloroflexia > DAOUBH01 > DAOUBH01 > DAOUBH01. Next base: position 37,225 of record DAOUBH010000017.1, on the reverse strand, counting down.
GCCGCCACATTGTGCCTCGGCACATAGTGCGTTAGGTCGACAACCCTCAGTGCCGGATTAATGGACAGCATGACTCCCTTCATCTGTCCAACGTAGGTGTCCTGCAGGCCGAAATCAGTCAGAAGCGCCACCAGGGAATTGGCAGGGATCACTGCCCTGACCTCTCCGCAACCGCGCTTTCGCCCGGCATCAACAGGATTCTCAGCCTTACCCACGGGGCATTGAACAACTGATCCAGCATCTGTTCCTCACTGGCAAAGGAAGCGGATATGAGCCTTGCATCGATCACTACTTGGACCCTCTCCTGGCCGAAGGGCCACGGTGACACGGCTACAGTATCGGCCCTAGGCCCTGGCACGAGAAGCAGGGTGGTAGAACCATGTGTCCTAGGCACTTCTCCCACACACTTCGGTTCCGACAATCCCCAGCACAGCAGCAGCGACATATAGTCCCAGACGGCCAGCAATCTTTGGTTAAAGTCCACCAAATGGCTGTCCGCAAAGGACCTGTAGTCTGGATCAGCTCGCAAAAGGTTTAAAACCCTATCTTGGAAGAGAGCCTGCTCATTGAGGTAGGCGCGGATCGTGGCCCAATCTTGCTCGGAGTGGCCAGATGGCCCATGCCTACCGTAGAGAAACGTGCCGTGGAGCGATACGAGAAGGGCCACATAGCGGCCCAGGGCAAGGGCCATGGTTGGCGCATTACTCCAAAGCTCCAGATGGGTGCGCAAAGGAAGCTCCAAGAAGCTGTGAGGCAGGCCCGTGGAGGGATTCCAGGTAGGCCGGCTCTCCCAGGGCAACCATCCTATGTCATGCTGCTCCGCAGCTAGACAGACCTCCTCCCAGGGTTCAGGTCGAGCAAAGACATCGTTCCCCCATGCCCTGGCCAGCTGACCGGACACCCAGGCATGAGCAGGCTGTGTTATAGCAAGCATACCCCCAGAAGTTCGGCGGAAGAGCAAACTGACCTCACAACGGGATATTGCCGTGTTTTTTGGGCGGATTCGTGTCTCGCTTGTTCCGCAACATCTCTAGGGCAGCTATCAGCTTTGGCCGTGTGTGGGATGGTTCGATGATGTCGTCTATAAAGCCCCGGGATGCGGCCACATAGGGATTGGCGACCTTTTCCTGATACTCCTTCACAAGTCGCTGTCGGGTGGCCTCTGGATCTGGCGACTGGGCGATTTCCTCTCTAAATATTATGTTTACAGCGCCGTCTATGCCCATCACCGCAATCTCTGCCGTCGGCCACGCATAATTTATGTCTCCCCGCACATGCTTGCTGCTCATCACATCGTAGGCACCCCCGTAGGCTTTCCGAGTTATCACAGCTACCTTGGGGACAGTGGCTTCGCAGTAGGCATACAGCAGCTTGGCACCGTTACGGATGATTCCTCCGTGTTCCTGTGCTACCCCTGGTAGAAAGCCTGGGACGTCCACAAAGGTCACGATAGGTATGTTGAAGGCATCGCAGAACCTTACGAATCGGGCGGCCTTGATGGATGAGTTGATGTCCAAAACGCCTGCCAAGACGGCAGGTTGTTGGGCCACGATACCCACGCTTTGGCCCGCCAGCCTTGCAAAACCCACGATGATGTTCTGAGCCCAGTGTTTATGCACTTCAAAGAAATCGCCAAGGTCAACAACACGGCGGATCACTTCGCGCATGTCGTAACTGCGGGTCGGCTGGTCAGGCACTATGTAGTTCAGCTCCTCGTCGATACGCATGGGGTCGTCGTCGTTAGGTACCTCCGGAGGATCCTCGAGGTTATTGGAAGGAAGATAGCTCAGCAGTTTGCGCACCAGTGCGAGGGCCTGCTGTTCGTTTTCGGCCGCAAAGTGTGCTACACCGCTGATGCTGTTATGGACCATAGCACCACCGAGCTCCTCGAAGGTGACCTCCTCATGGGTGACAGCCCGAACCACATCGGGGCCGGTTACAAACATGTAGCTAGTGTCCTGCACCATGACGATGAAGTCGGTCATGGCTGGGGAGTACACTGCACCACCAGCACAGGGCCCCATGATGACGGAGATCTGGGGCACCACACCCGATGCCAGGACGTTCCGCAAGAAGATATCGGCATAGCCTCCCAGACTATCGACCCCCTCCTGGATTCTGGCACCCCCGGAATCGTTTAGACCTATAATTGGAGCTCCGTTTTTCATCGCGAGGTCCATAACCTTACATATCTTTCTGGCATGCATCTCCGAAAGAGAACCGCCGAACACTGTGAAATCCTGGGAGAAAACAAACACCAAGCGTCCGTCTATCTTGCCGTATCCTGTGACCACACCGTCTCCCAGATATCGCTTCTCAGCCATGCCGAACTCGGTGGCCCTGTGGGTGACAAACATGTCGAGTTCTTCGAAGGTGCCAGGATCCAGGAGAAGATCCAACCGCTCCCTGGCCGTCAGTTTTCCCTTAGCATGTTGCTGCTCAATGCGCTTCAGGCCGCCTCCCAACATGGCCTCACGCCGCATCTCACGCAACTTCTCAAGTCTCTCTTGAATGGACATAGTACCTCCTGGCCTCAAATAAACTGCAAAATGTAGTTAAAGAGCCTCTACCGCCATGGCAACAGCCCCGCCGCCTCCCAGGCAGAGGGCTGCCAAGCCCCATCGGCGCCCAAGGCGTCGTAGCGAATGGACCAAGGTGGTCAGAATCCTCGCCCCCGAAGCTCCGATCGGATGCCCCAGAGCCACTGCCCCTCCACAGACATTTACCTTATCCCAGTCCCAGTCCAGCTCACGGCCGTTGGCCAATACTTGAGCGGCAAAAGCCTCGTTTATTTCAATTAGATCCAAGTCGTGAAGGCGCAGCCCCGCCTTTTCTAGAAGTTTGCGGATGGCTAGAGGCGGAGCTGCAAAGAGCCACTTGGGCTCCGTGGCCGCTGAAGCATAGGCGACAATGCGGGCCAAAGGCCTCAGACCCAGTCTCGATACTGCTGTACCAGAGGCTACAACCAACGCAGCTGCACCGTCGCTGAGCCCGGGGGCGTTGCCTGCGGTAACTGTACCGTCAACTTTGAAGGCGGGACGAAGCTTCGACAGAGCCTCCAGGGAAGTGTCAGGTCGAGGGGGCTCGTCGCTGTCCACCACCTTTTCGCCTGTTCTGTCGGGGATTTTCACCGGCACAATCTCATCGGAAAACCAACCCCGCCGTTGGGCCTCGACAGCCTTTTGGTGGCTTCTCAGTGCAAAGCGGTCCTGCTCTCCCCTGGTGATCCCGTACCTTTCGGCGATCAGCTCGGCCAGCTCTCCCATATGCCCATGCTCGAAGGCGCACCAGAGGCCATCGTGGATCACAGCATCCACTAGTCTGTCATCACCGAGCCTGTATCCGGTTCTGGCTCTGGTGAGCAAGTAGGGGGCATTGCTCATACTCTCCATGCCACCGGCCACGATCAGGCTCGCATCGCCCGCTCTTATGGCCTGGGCAGCCAAGATTACCGCTTTTAGGCCCGATCCACAAACCTTGTTCACAGTGAAGGCGGGCACTTCGGCGGGAACTCCACCTCCAAGGGCCGCCTGCCTCGCTGGCGCCTGCCCTACACCAGCCTGCACCACATTGCCCATGATCACCTCATCGACAGCATCGGGCTCGATCCCAGCCCGTCTCACTGCCTCTCCAATCACAATGGCCCCCAGGGACGGAGCAGCGAGAGACGCTAGTGCCCCCAAGAATTTCCCGGTGGGTGTCCTCGCCGCACTAACTATATAGGCTTCGCTATCTGCCATGGCTGGCCTCCCGTTTAAGATACGCCCACGGGCCCTATCCTAATAGCGTATAGGGTCCCTTTGGCCTACCTGTCGCACTCTAATCATACCCTCCAGAACTTGGGGTTTCTCATCCCGTTAGATGGTAATAGGCAACCTCAACAGGCATTCGCCGCTTTGTGCAGCGGGATGAGGGCCACACAACCACAGCCCGGGCAGACGTGCCTGTATCCGGTATGCGTACGGGGCGCCAGCCTCGGAGGCGATCCGAGCTCGGCGCCCCACAGTTACCGCATTATCCTTTTCTCAACGAGGCACCAGTTCCTTCAAACACAACCGTAGCTGTCTCAGGGGACGACAGCTTCGACCTTTGTGAACAGGAAATGATCGAAATAGTAGTGGATCAGCAGGCAAGAAAGGATCACGGTGTAATAGGCCTGCACAAAGCTCATGCCCGAAAGGGTAAAGAGCAATACGATGGCCACACCCGCCAGTACCGTCATGCCCACGTGAAAGAGATAGAACTGTGCTGTGCGGCCTTGGCCGGAAATCTCCTTAACTAGGGGATTAGTGATCTGCCCCTTCTCCTTCCGAAGCTTGTTCAGCCACCACACCAAAGCAAGGTATTGGAAAGAATGCCATACGTTCATCCCTTGAAAAGCCACATCGAGGTTGTCGAAGGTGGGTATAAAGACGCCCAGGAAGATGGTGATGCTCATGAGAAGGAACTTGGGCCAGAGCAGCGTCCCCTTTCGGTACTCGTGATAGCTCTTGACAAGGAAGGCAAGCAAGGACAAAGAAAACACTACGGCGACCGCATAGGGCAACCATGCCACCTTTAGAAACGGAGGGATCTGCAATGCCCGCTCCTCTATGATGAAGAGATCGTTAACCAATTTATAGGTTGCTACTGGATAGAGACATGTGAAGATCACAGCGTAGTCTATCAGTCTAGAGAGAAGGGAACTGTCGTTGCCCTTCGTCCTGTACACATCGGTGAGCCAGGCTATTTGGTGGAGCACATGGATGGAAGCCCAGAACATGAACATGGTGAGTAGGATAGTCAGGTCGGTCAGTGCTAGCAATACTACGCCTACAGGGATCAGGAGGGCCAGGGCAGCATAGACGGGATGCTGGCGAAGGAAGTTGCGCTCCAAGAAAGTGAAACTGTAGGTCGAGTACATGTGGGGCCCACCCACCAACAGGGCCACCAGTATGTTGATGGCAGTTACAGACACGCCCAGACGATAGTAGAACATGAGAGGAAGGGAAACTAGAACGGCACTCAGGATTATGAAGGTGAGGTCCCAGTTACGGCTGCGTATCCATATGCCCTGACCTTCGGCTTCTTGCCACTGTGCGGCTGTAGCTGTACCGATGCTCATCTCCATCCCTCCCAGCCATGATTTAACTTATTATAGTAGCAAGAAGCTATAAACATCGGCTTCGCGGCTAGCTCTCTACCTCACCTTTTGTCCAATTTTATGTAAACAAAGCCGCCTTTAACCGTCCATCGCAGGTTCCGGCATCGTCAGACGACCCTAGTTTCCCTTATCAGCCTACCGGTGCTGAACCTCTCGATGCTGAGGTCTTCTATGTCGAAGGTGCGGGGCTTTCCATCTAAAATGATCTCGGATATGACGAGGCCCACACTGGGGGCCATTTGGAAACCATGTCCACTGAAGCCATTGGCGCAAAGAAACCCTTCGACCTCTGGTACGGGGCCCAGGATGGCGTTGTGGTCAGGGGTGACCTCGTAGAGGCCAGCCCACGCTGAGCGTATCTTGGCCTTTTCCAGTATGGGGGTACGGTGCACGGCTGCCTCGACGACCTTCTCCAGGAACCCCCAATCCACATCCAGTTTAAAGCCTGGTTCCTCATCGGGATCATCCATGCCCATGAGGAGGCCGGGTCCTTCTTTCCTAAAGTAAAAGCTCGAAGTGTAATCGATGGTAAGGGGTATGGGCCGAGGTATCTCGGGAAAGGGCTCGGTGAAGAATATCTGGTGCCGCACAGGCTCGACAGGTATATCGACACCCACCATGCGGCCCACCTCTCGGGCCCAAGGACCTGCTGCATTTACTACCCATCGGGTTTCTATAACTCCTTCGGAGCTGACAACCCCTTTCACCCTACCTCCAGCTACAACGATGCCGCGGGCTTCGACACCTTCATAGAGTTTGGCACCCATAAGCCTCGCCTGGCGCGAATAGCACTGTACGGCCTCGTGGGGATCGGTATAACCATCGCTGGGACAGAAACTCGCTCCGACGATATCCTCCACATTCAGATAGGGAAACTCCTTGGCAACCTCATCGGCTGTCAAGATCTCCACATCCCGAACCCCTAACCGGCGTTGCATATCTACCGTGGCTTTGAAGTCCGCCAGATCCCCCTCGCGCGTCAAGAGGAAAAGATAGCCGTACTGGTTGAAGATCAGCTCGCATCCCAACTCTTCAGCCATCCGCTCGAAGGCCTTCACGTTGTAGATGCCCATGGCCACGTTGACAGGCGTGGAAAACTGCTGGCGCACTCCGCCCGCAGACCTCTCTGTAGAGCCCGACCCTAGAGTGTTTCTCTCCAGCAGCACTACGTCGGTACATCCCCGCTTCGCCAGGTGATAGGCAATGCTGCAGCCAATGACACCTCCCCCTATGATCACCACATCGGCATGCCGTTCCATACTCTCCGTCGCCTCCTCAACATAGAACTTTCAGCCATCCCCATGATACCCTCGCCGGCAAAGTCATCTCAAAACTGCCTGCCGAGCAAGAGGATCAGAAAACCTCTCCAGGCCTTCACCGGCTGGCGGCCAACGGTACGTTATTGGAATAAATGATTAAGGGAACTGATTAACCAGCGCTACGGAGGTGGGGAGCCATAGACATGCGCCCCATGGGTGCAGCTAGCTGTAGGCCAATTCCTGAAGTGCCTTGCGGGCCAGTACGCGGATCCGACGGCGCCCGAGTTGTACGTACCCTAGCCTTCGCCACATATCCAATATCTTTGTGACGGTTTCACGGTAGACCCCGATCATCTCGGCGACCTCCTGGTGGGAGATCGCTTCCAAGGCTCCACCAGTGCTGCTCGTCAACCTCAAAAGGAGCATAGCCAAGCGGGCTGCAGCACTCTGAAAGGCCATCTCTTCCATCCGCTCTTCACACTCTAGCAACCTGCGGCCAAGGATCCGTAGCATCCTGAAGCCCATCTCGGGCCTGCGCAGTATCAGATGCTCGAGATCTGTGGCCCCAATTACACACAGCAGACAGTCTTCGGCTGCCTCGGCGGTGGCATTGCGCTTCAGTCCCCCGAGAAGAGGAATCTCGCCGAAAAATGTGCCTGGTCCTAAGGTCGCGAGCTCAAGACGCTTGCCATCAGGCCTCAACTTAACTAACCTCACGGCGCCTTTCTTAATTAGAAAGAGCTCAGAGGCAGCATCGCCCTGCCTGTAAATGACCTTCCTCTTAGGCCAAGCGACCATGCGAGTGCTCCTTTCGAGCCAACGCATATCCTCCTGGGAAAGGTCACGAAATATGTCCACCTCCCTTAGGAACTATGGCTTGAAAGAAAGCCCCCTTGCAGAAGTGCCCAACACGGTGTCCCACCTCCCGAAACTGACGTTGGCCCAACTGCATCTTATCCACCAGTTTGCCACAGGATGGACCAGTGAAATGTAACCGCGATCACATTAATGCCCAAACGCTGCCGTTGAGCCCTGCGCCCCCCGCACACCACGTCCTTCGACGGCGACTTAGGCCATATCTGTAATCACAGCTACTGTTTCCTCACCCACGACAACCAGATAATGCCAGATATAGGCAGAACGAAAAATTCCTACAACATACCGTGCACAATACCCTATTCCCTTAGAGGAGGTCAAAAATGGTTGAGATACCTGCCTGGAGCGAGAAGATCATCGGATGGTGGCTCAAGGGTGGCATACTGGGTGGGATATTAGCTGGCATAGTCATGGTCATGTTCGAGATGGTAAGCACTGCCTTGATGGGAATGAGTCCCTTCATGCCACCACGGATGATGGCTGGGATTGTTGTGGGTCCCCAAGCCATGGACGAATCCTTTCCTCTTGGTACAGCCCTTGCTACTAGTATGATGCTCCACATGGTGCTGTCAATGGCCTATGGCATCGTTTTCGCCCTATTAGTGAAGGCCCAGGCCCGTAGCACATCCAGCTGGGCAGTGTGGGTTGAAGCCAGCGTTTTCGGCCTACTTCTGTGGCTCGTTAACTTTTATGTCTTCGCACCCATCTTCGGATGGCGATGGTTTCCAGAGGGTGATAACGCCGTTCAGCAGTTCCTTGCTCACACCTTCAGCTTCGGGACTGTGCTGGGCATATATCTGGAACGGTCAATGGCCCGCAGCCGAGCCGTGAGGTAGGTCCACCTGAGCCGTAACGCCAGACACCCTGACCCGCAACCACGCAGGAGACCAACACCCTTAGGCCGGAGCAGTAAAGTGCTGCTTAAGTATTTACTCTTGGGTTAAATGCTGATAAAATCCTCCTTAGACAAGAGGCGGCCCTTGGTTTTCGAAAGGAGGAGAGGCCATGCCCAAGAACCGTGTAGCCATGTACCTGCAAGACAAGCATCGCATCAGGGAAGAGGCCTTCGACTACGTTCGATACGCTGAAGAAAAGGGGTTCGAGGCTGTATGGCAGGCAGAGTCGCGATTAGCCAGAGACGCCATTGTGCCTCTGGCCGCTTTCGCGGCCATCACGGAGCGCATCAAGCTTGGAACTGGCGTAATCAACATGTGGACCCGCAATCCTGCCCTTATTGCCGTGACATTCTCCACCCTGGACGAGATTGCCCCAGGGAGGGTGATATGCGGCATCGGGGCTTGGTGGGAACCTCTGGCGTCGAAGGTAGGTGTGGATAGACGCAGACCTTTGACTGCTATGAGGGAAGTCGTTACTGTAGTCAGAAAGCTCCTGGCCATGGAAAAGGTCACTTTCGCGGGCGAGTTTGTAAAGGTCCACGACATCGAGCTGGACATAGTGTATGGGGAGAGAAAGCCTAAGAATGTGCCAATCTACATAGGTGCTACAGGTTTCCAGATGGTGGAACTCACCGGCGAGATCGCCGATGGCATCGTGATGAACTACCTTGTTTCCCCCAAGTACAACCTCCAGGTGCTGGAACATCTGAAGGCCGGCGCGGCTATGGCCGGCAGGGACTGGACGACCATCGATCGGCCCCAACTGGTGGTATGCTCCATGGATCGTGACCGCAAGAAGGCGCTGGATGCCGCCCGAAAACTGGTTACACAATATCTGGGCCAACAGCCCCACATTATGAAGGCCAGCGGGGTGGACCAGTCAATCCTGGATGCTATCGGCAAAGTCCTCACGTGGCCCGCCGAGGAGGAGGATATCCTTCGTGCTATGAAGCTCGTGCCCGACGACGTTGTGCAGCTCATAACCGCTTCGGGCACGCCCGACGAATGTCTCGCCAAGGTCAAAGAATATGTAGACAACGGCTGCACCTGCCCCATACTGTACCCCCTCGGCGAAGACGTAAAGCTCATGATCGACGCCTTCTCAGAAGGGTTCTAGCGCCTGATATAATGGCAGGTATCGAAGCTGGCATCTAGATTTTGCCTGCCATGGATCTCAAGGAGCTGGAAGAACGGGAAAAGCCCGACCTGGCGCTAGCCATCACTACCAGGGATCAGCCCGGGGTACTACACCGGCTTACTGGGGTCATTGCGGAGCACGGAGCCAACATCAGCTACGTGGACATAACACAGCGCCGCAATGGGGTGGCGGTAATATACTTCGAGCTACAGGATGTATCTCAACCAGGCCAACTGGTGCAAGACCTGCGGGGTCTTAAGGACGTCGAGAAGGTGGAAGAGACCCCCACTTTCTACAGGATATTCGGCAAGCGGGTTATCGTCATCGGAGGAGGCGCCCAAGTAGGTCAAGTGGTCCTGGGAGCTGTCAGCGAAGCCGATCGCCACAATATTAGGGGCGAGCGGATATCCGTCGACACCATTCCCCTGGTGGGGGAGGAGGAGCTGGCAGCGGCTGTCCGCGCCGTCGGCCGGCTACCCAGGGCCAAATGTCTTGTGCTGGCAGGGGCGCTGATGGGCGGCGAAATCACCAAGGCTGTAAGGGAGATCAGAAACGAAGGCATAATAGTTATCTCGCTCAATATGGCAGGATCTGTGCCTGATGCAGCTGACCTGGTCGTCAGCGATCCGGTTCAGGCAGGCGTGATGGCCGTAATGGCGGTCGCCCGCACTGCCAAGTTCGACATACGCAAACAGGTAGGCAAGCGCTATTGAATCGGACTCCAGTAGCCGATGCAGTCATCATCGGGGGCGGTCTCATAGGTTTGGCCGTCGCCAATGCCTTGGTGGACACTGGTTGGGGCAAGATCGTCCTCCTCGAAAAGCACCAGTTGGGATCTGGAGCAACAGGCCGTTCCACAGCCACTATAGATCTGTTCGCTCAACACCCCGTTCCAGCAAGACTTGGTCTTGAGGCCTACCAGGTCTTTGCAGACTTCGCTCGCAGGTACGGCGAGGGCTGTGGATTCAGGACTTCGGGTTTTCTCGTGCTGGTCGGCTCAGCCCACTGGCAAGGATTAGTGGCCTTCACAGAACGCTGTAGGGCCCTGGGGATCCAGTACGAGCTTTTGGACCCCCAGAGCGTCTCCTCCTTGGAACCCTCGATATCGGCTGAGGACCTGGCAGGAGCGGCCTTCACCCCCCTTGGCGGGTGGGCCGACCCTGCCATGGCTGTGTCCGCCATGGCAAAGGCTGCCAGAAGGAAAGGAGCAGTCATCCTGGAGGGCACACCAGCCCGTCCCATAGTCGAGGGAGATCGGGTTGTAGGTGTCGAAACGAACACAGATCGTGTATGGTCGCCAGTAGTAGTAAACGCGACAGGCCCGTGGGCACCCCAGGTGGCCGAGGCTATCGCCCCAGGGCTGCCCATAATCCCCGTTAGGCACGACGTGGGTATTATGGCTGCCCGTGCAGCCAAGCTGCCCATGGCCTTCATAGACTTCAGCCATCTGACCTATGCTCGACCCGAAACTGGTAATCTCTTGCTCTTCGGTTCTCTGGATCCCAACCTAGGCAATACACCCGTCGACTCTGCTGAGGCCCCGGAAGGAAACCCACCTTTTACAACCCTCGCCATGGCCGCCGAGCGGCTCGGCCGAAGGATACCTTCCAACATCGAGTGGGAGCTCAAGGGAGGATGGACAGGCATCATCGACCTCACGCCCGATTACCATGCTATCATTGACGAGGCGCCCCCAGGGTCGGGCCACTGGGTGGTGGCAGGTTTCAGCGGACATGGCTTTAAGATCGCACCAGCTGTGGGACGTTTGGTAGCTCAAATGCTCACGGGTGAAGTCCCGCTGGACGAAAGGACGTTCTTCTCGTACAGCCGATTCCGAGATGGTCGCCTCCATCAGCCCGAGCTCTTGCCAGGCGTGCTAGGCTGATAGGCGCAACCCTGGATTTAGACCTCAACCTGTCAACGAACTCATTAGCTCCTGGTAGAGTTGGAGAGCCCTGCGGCTTCGGGCCAGTGCTTTCTGCAAGGTCTCTATTTCATCCCTTCTCACTGCAGCATCCTCATCTATCCTGCGGACCTCTTCGGCAAAGTCAGGGTCCTTGGTCAAGGCCTCCCTCTGCACCAAGAGCCGATTCAGTTGGGAGCAGGCAGTTATTAACTCCCTCTCCGCTATACGGATGGCGTCCTCGGTATCGTGGATCAACTCGGTGAGCACTGCCAATTTCTCATCCCTGCTGAGCACTTCTTTCACTCCCAACCTCCTGCTCGCCCCTAGACAATGCTGAGGAGAGCTCCTGAAGCTGTTCCGAGACAGCCTGCGTCTGGCGATCCAGGTAGAGAAGATATAGGAAAAGGCCGACCCACACCACAGCGAAGGCTGCAAAGAGAAGTATCAGAGCATCGGTCATAGGCTCTCTACCCCCAACTTTTCTTCCATTTCCAACAGTCGATCCCGTGCACCTTCAACCCTGAGCTTCTGCGCCATGAGTACTACAAACAGCAGTGTGAAGCCCAGCAGATTGACAAGCAGGGTCCACAGCATCGGTAGGGGCATGCCCACGCCCTCGCTGGTTACAACTGTAGGACCAGGGTGCAGGGTGCGCCACCAAACCACAGACATGTACACGATCGGAACGTTCAAAAACCCCACTATGCCGAGGACGGCTCCATAGCGAGACGCCCTTGCCCTGTCGCCAGCATAGGCCCTTACGAGCAAATAGGCCACATAGATGGTCCATAGAATAAGCGTAGTGGTGAGTCTGGCATCCCAGGTCCACCAGGCCCCCCATACAGCTCTGCCCCACAGGGATCCAGTTATCAGCACGAGGGTGGTGAAAACAACCCCTATCTCAGCAGCTGCCCTAGCCCACCGGTCCGCAGTAGCCGAACGTCTTACCAGATGAATGAAACCTGCCACAGCTACGATGGCGAAGGCTCCAAAGGCTACCCATGCCAGGGGGACATGAAAGTAAAATATGCGCTGCGCGTGGCCCTGAAGGCGGTCCGTCGGGGCATAGACGAAGGCCATGAAGATGCCGACCATCAGCACAAGCCCCGTCGCCCATTCTAAGACGCGCACCGTCGATACTCTCCTTCGAGACACTCCCTATTCCTCCACAACGAATTCGAAGGCCCAGTAGCATACTACCAGAAATATGGCATCGAAGGCGGCCAGCAGCCCCAGCCAGGGCACCCCAAAGGTGCCTGCCATGAGGTCTCCGGTGGCCCTCACGCTGCCAATTATCAAAGGGATCGAAAGGGGTATCAGCAGCAGAGGAAGCAACGTCTCCCGCGCCCTCGTATTCGACGCCATCGCAGCTAGAAGGGTCCCCAGGACAGTGAAACCTACAGTTCCCAAAAGCACGATGGCCAGCAACATCGCTACCTGAACGCGGATACCGAAGAAACCGAGGTACACTGGCACCATGGCAGCTTCAACAGCCAGTAGCAGTATGAGAAGGGAAGTTGCCCGCGACAAGTACAAGATCCCCGGATCCACTCCTGTAAGGAGCAGCCCCTCCAGAACGCCTCGTTCGCGGTCTCTCACGAAACTACGACCCATCCCCATCATGGCAGCGAAAAGCAAGGTCACCCAGAGGATGCCAGGAGCGACACCGGAAATATCCTCCTGTCGAAGTTCCAGGGAGAAGTTGAAGGTCAGAAGGGAAAGAAGGGCAAAGAAAAGCAGCACTACAATGGTCTCCCTGGAACGAAGCTCGGACAACAAGTCCCGCTTTAGAAGGGCAAAGAACTTCTCCACAGGGCCTAGCCCCTAGAAATGAAGACGTGTCCCAATTCGGCTGCGGACACGTCAGCAACTATCTTTCCATCCTCCATGATGAGAGCACGGCCGAGGATATCAGTGTACCGATCCCATTGGTGCGTGCTGAGCAACAGAGTGCTGCCGACCTGGGATATAGCTTTACATAGGGCTTGGAAGGCAGTCTGGTCCAGTCCTGTCTCGGGTTCATCCAGGAGAAGCAGCTCGGGGTCATTTATCAAAGCTCTAGCCAGGGCGACGCGCTGTACCTGTCCCCTCGACAGGCTGCCGACTCTCTTGTTGATTATCGGCCCCAGCTCCAACTCCTCCACCACCCACATCGTCCTGGGGCCAGCTCCGTACAGAGTGGCATAGAGACGCAGGTTTTCCGCGACCGTCAGCTCTTCGATCAGGAACGGAGTATGGCCCAGGAGGGCCAACCTAGGACGTATGGCCTTGCGGTGACGCTCTGCATCGAGGCCGAAGATATATACTTTGCCCGACGTGGGCCTCAGGACCGTGGCCAACACCTTTAGTAGGGTTGTCTTTCCGGCACCATTAGGACCGACCAGTAACACCCGCTCACCGGGTTGTATTTCCACAGTTACGCCCCTGAGGGCCCAGGTGGTACCAAAACGGCGGCTAAGCTGGCTGGTCACCACCAGTGGTGCTGCCAACGGTGTCTCCTCCCGCCCTATATCCGTAGTGTGCCAGCATCGCCTTCAACGACGCTCGTAAGCTCTCCCGCCGCTCTCGATACTGCTCCTCAGTCACCACTTTAGCCCTTCTCCGAGCTTCCAGCTCAGAGAGCTGGAGGAAGAGCCGCTCTATTTGAGCCTGAGGTGGAGAGCGCCGTTTCCATGCGTAAACAACACCGATTGCCAGGGCCAATGCCGTAATGCCAAAGAGGGCCAGCCTCACATATGGGCTTTCTAGAGGCGGCTTCGGAGGAGCAGGGAGGCCCTTTAGCTCTACACTCAACTCGTACCGGGCGGGCAGAGATGACGCCGTCCACATGTGAAAGGTTTCGCCGCCAAGGTTGACTATACCGGCATCTATCAGGCCCTCGGGCTGTACAGTTGCCAAACCATCTTTTGCGAGAAATCGTAGGTTCTCTGTCGGGAAGGGCAGAACTTTAGCGAAAGTCATGTCGACATCCGTAAGTGGAACCGAGTACGAGAAGGCCAGTTCGGTATCTCCAGGGACCACTGGAGCATTCACCGCAAATCCCTGCGCCACCTGGATGATGTCATCGACCCTCAGGCCCATTTGGGGTGCAAGTTCCATGGCACCCGGCGGGAGGCCGAAGCGCAACATGCCCATGGGGTTCCCAGGCGCCGACACATAGGCGCTCTTGGAACTGTTTCTTACCGTATACAGTTCGAGAACCCGAAGAAGATTTGCATTTCTATCGATACCCATGAGGGCTACTGTAGCGCGGTTGAAAGCGATCACCGACGGATCCGAAGCCACTTCGTAGACCCGCACCTCAATAGGCCTCGACAGGGACTCGGCAACTATGTCGACGCTGCTGTATACCACGCCCTTGTATTGCGCGACTATCCTGTATATGGAGTCTTGGCTGGGGTTCACAGGAGGAAGCCTAAAATTGCCTTCCCCGTCAGCCACAGCTGTGCCGAGGGATTGCTGGGATCCGTCGATGCCAAGCCTGAGCAGTTCCACCTGCTGACCTGGGACCGGCTCCCCAGTGCTACCGTTCACTACTTGGCCACTAACCTCGACGCCCTCGGCCAGGGCCGCCACCGCATTGACGAGCAGCAGCGCTACAGCCAGGATCAGAGCTTTGAACCGCATATGTGACAGAACCTCGCATCGGGAGGGACCTCCGAACCGCACTGCGCACATCTCCCCTCTCCCCGGGCCATGCGAGCTAATTCGCGATCCACCAATGCCTCTAATTCTCGGCCCCGTTGTTTCTCCTCCCGCAGTCTTTTCGCAGCCTCCAGCACTAGCTGCTGCCGAAGGGTGCGGTAGTCCTCCTCGGTCAATTTTCCCATCTGATAGTCGAAGTCTAATTCGTAGATCTGTCCATATATGGCCTGCTTAGAACCGATCTCCTTTCCGTTAACGGCAGTGAACAGCAGCTCGTCGCGGCCCTTGAAAATGGGATACAGCACATAGGCGAGCAGGGCAATAAGCACAAGAGTAACAATTGCTTCAGCCAGTATCACCTTTCCTCCCAGCCTCCAACTCCCTAAGGACCTCCCCAACTTCGGCCTCTAGGTCAGCGTTAGGTGCCTGGACGGTCACCGGGGCACGACCTCGAGTGAAGAAGAGAATAAGTATTCCCGCCCCCAAAAGCAGCCCCGCCACCGGCATCCACCATGCCACGAGGCCTAGCCCCGAAGGCTGCGGTCGGGACAGTATGCCCGGCCCGTATCGATCTACGAAATACTCAAGTATCTGCTCTCGGGTCTCCCCAGCAGCTAATTTCTGCTTGATCATCTCCCTCATCTGTTGGGCGAGGGGCGAGTTGGAGTCCGCAACGGTCACGTTCTCGCACACGGGACACTGTAGCTCCTTAGCGATGGACCGCATCTCGTCATCCAGGGCATCGGCCACGGCCACCCTGGGAAGGGCTAACACAACGACAATGGCGAGCAGTCCCAGGACTCTACACAGGTTCGGTAACCGCAACATCGCTAGCTACCCTCTCCTCCGCCCGCTGATGGGCCCGTGCCTGTGGCCACATAGAGATCAGAGTCCCTCCTATCATTACAGCCCCACCTATCCACAGCCAGAACACCAACGGGTTAACGAAGGCCAGAATGCTGGCCTGTCCCGAGTCGTCCCATCCCACCAATACCAGATAGAGGTCGTTGAGCGGCGTGCTGCGGATGGCGATCTCCGACGATGGCTGGTTCTCGAAGTTGCGATAAAAGCGCTTGCCAGGCGTCAGTACCGCTATCTCCCTGCCGTCCTGCTGGACCTCAACTGTTGCCTCCACCACCCTAGCCCCGGGGATAGTACCCTCCCTAACGCCCTGATAGACGAGAGTGTAATCGCCGATGGAGGCAATCTGACCTGGCTTCAGTTCGAATTGGTGTTCGATCTGAAAGAAACCCGACCCAGTCACAGCAACTGCTATCAGAAGTACACCCAAATGAGCGATATATCCACCGTACCTGTGTTGGTTGCGGCTCGTGAGCCGCAACAATGCTAACGGGGCACTCTCGCCGAAGTTGCGGCGCCGCGCTGTGACACCCCGGTAGAATTCCTGCACTATGGTGGCAAACACGAAGGCACAAACGGGGAAAGCTATCAGCGCGTAGGGGTTACGGATACCAGACAGTGCTAGCAGCACGAGCGTGCCCAAGCCCGCCAAAGCAGGCTTCAGAAAGTTGTTCACCAGCAGAGCCCTCGATGCCTTGCGCCACGGCAGAAGAGGCGCTATTCCCATCAGGAGCACAACGATCAGGAACAGAGGCCCGTTCACCTGCTGAAAGAAGGGCGCACCTACGGTGATCTTGACGTTGGCCACGAGCTCTGTGATCAGTGGATACACAGTGCCCCACATCGTCGCAAAGGCGATCCCCACAAACAGCAGGTTCTGCAGCAAGAAGGAGGCCTCTCGGGACACTACAGACTCGATCACCCTGTCACTGCGCAGCAGTGGCAGTCTATAGAGCAACAATCCAATGGAAGCTACTGACAATAGCGCTAAAAAGCCGAAGAAAAATGGCCCAATGGAAGACTGGGCAAAGCTATGTACCGATGTCAGCACTCCGCTCCGAACCACGAAAGTGCCGAAGATGCTGAGGAGGAAGGTAACAATGATCAAGCCCATGTTCCAAACCTTCAGCATCCCCTTCCGTTCCTGGATCATTATGGAGTGCACGAAGGCTGACCCCGTTAGCCAGGGCATCAATGCCGCGTTCTCCACTGGATCCCATCCCCAATAGCCTCCCCAACCCAGCACGTGATAGGCCCACCAGGATCCCATGAGGTTGCCAGTGCCGAGTATCGCCCATCCCACAAGCATCCATCTCCGCGCCGCTTGGATCCAGTCGTTGCCTAGCCGACCTGCCACTAGCGCGCTGACAGCAAAGGCAAAGGGTATCGACATGCTCATATAGCCAGCCAACAAGAAAGGTGGGTGGAAGAGCATGCCTGTGTCCACCAGGAGTGGATTAAGCCCAACCCCATCACTGGGCGTAAAGGCAAGGCGCTCAAAGGGGTTGCTCACGAAGTTCAGCAGCACTAAGAAAAAGGCCTGAATCACCATCAAGGTAGCAACCACGTAGGGCATCAGGTCTGGCAACCGGCGCCGATTTATCCATACCGCCGCGCTGCTGAAGAAGGATAACAGCGTCGCCCAGTAAAGGAGACTGCCCGACTGACCACTGTAAAAGGCAGCAAACTTGAGCAAAAAAGGCGTAGCCTTGCTGGAATGCTCAGCTACGAAACGCAGCGAAAAATCATCGGTGGCAAAGGCATACATCAGAGCCGCAGCGGCGATGGCCATCAGTATCGCCACCGACAGCACCGCCCTACGAGAGCTCTCAAGCAACGATGGCCACGCCAGACCTTTGCCAAGAAGTGCTGAGGCGAAGGCAAACACCGTAAAGGGAAGGGCAAGCATGACAACGGTTGAACCCAACGAGCTGATCACTGGCCGCCTCCTCTCTGCCCACGCCCGGCTTCCTCAAACTTGGAGGGACACTTTGCCAGGACAGTCTTGGCATTGAACACCCCGTCGGTGCCATATTTGCCCTCTACGACCACCTCTATGTTCTCCTGGAAGATATCAGGCAAGGCACCCCTGTAGTAAACGGGCATGGTACCCGAGCCGTCGGTGATAGAGAACCTAGTCACGAAGGCATCGGGCCCTTTCTGAATGCTGCCGGGCACGACTGTACCGGCCACGCGCACGGTCTGCGACAAGGGAGCACTCGCGACACCGCGTTGCAACTCGCTAGTAGTAACATAATAGACGGGCGCGCTCTGTAAGCCCACATATATCAAGTAAGCTATTGCACCCACTATTACCAGGCCGCCTATGTAGAACCTAGCCCTCGATCGACTTACCGTCTGCGTGCCGACTGCCACTGCGATTCAACCTCCCGTAGTAGCCAGCCAGTTCTGATATATCTCTCTGAGAAGGCTGGCAAGGATGTATATAGCCACCGTCAAGATAAGGATGGCCCAAGGCCGTGGGATCCACTGGGGACCTAACCCGCGGACCAACCCAAAGGCTAGCAACGCCATCAGTATCTTCAACGCCAATAGTACCACGTAGTTCCATCCCAGCTGAGTTATAGAAAGGCGTTGGAAGGTAATGAGGGCACCTGTGACCAGAAGCGTGCCAGCTGCCACCATCGATACGTCGCGGATCCGATCTCTCACCGGGCCAGGAGGTTTGCCCCTGTAAACTGTCAGATAGATCAGGGCCAAACCCAGCCAGGCGCCTGCAGCCAAGCCATGGGCCAAAAACAGCAGCATATTGGGGAAGTCTTCGATCCGTATCACTGGGGCAGCACCTGAGACAACAGGTCGTCCAGTATCTTGGCGCTGTTGATAGTTCCTACAAACTTCCGCACTATGACACCGTCGGGTCCTACGAGGAACGTCTCAGGAACCCCCGAGACACCGTAATCCATGGCCACCTTCCCGGAGGCATCCGGTCCGTTAATGTAGGTTATCCCATACCTAGCTATAAAGGCCCTCGCGTCTTGCTCTTTGTCCCATACATTTACGCCCACGAACACCACACCACGATCCCTATAGCGGTGCCATCCGTCTTCCAACACGGGGGCTTCCTCCTGGCAGGGACCACACCAGGAAGCCCAGAAATTGATCAGAACCACTCTCCCTCTCTGGGCCGCCAGGCTAAAGGGCCTACCGTCGAATGTCGTCAAACTGAAATCGGGCGCCAGCTTTCCCTCTGGGCGGCTCCCAATCCGGGCCGGGCTACCACCAGCAGCCAGATCTATCCCCAAAATCACCAAGAGGCCTACGACGACGGCTAAAGTTAGAAACGAACCGACTATCTTAAGCGACACGTCTCCTCGGGGAACACTCGGGGGGCCTATCTTAATCCATCACAGCATTATACCCTAGGTTTCCTCCGCTGGTCATGGCCCAAAACCGAAGCCACCTGAGGAGAGACCGAGCCCTACTGCAACCACGACGCGACAGGTCAATAGAAGATCGTGGAGGTGCGATGGTAAGGTCGCACGTCCTGCTGCGGCCCCTGGGACAGATACCAGAGATAATAGTCGATGTCCGATGCAGTTACAGAAAGTCCCCTATCTGATAGTTCCTGTCTCAGCAGCTCCACAGCCCACACCGTGCAGGCCCTGATCTCCACCTCCTCAGGGCTGCCTGCCGGCAAGGGCTTCAGGCTGTCGACAGCCTCTGATAGGGCCTGGGAGTATATCAGGACTCCAAGGGCCCTAAGCATCTGCGGAAGCTTATAATCGGCGAAGGCAGTGAGCTTATCCAGATCTGTAAGGGCACCATAGAGCTTTCCCCCAAATATACCATGGAGATCTGCAGCGCAGAGCTGGGCCCGCTTGAGGAAAGGGATTTCCCGTCCCCCGTAAAGTGACACGTCGCGGTAGGACGCTAGCTCTTCTGCAAGCCGCAGCGCAATACGCAGGGCATTGCGTGAGGCCTCGTCGACAAAGTTATGGAACCAACCCTGATAGCGTTCCAGAAGCCATCTGCCTGCCTCGCGAAGATTGGCTGCCCTTTCCCGCAGAAGGGGTATCTCCCCCTCACCGCGAAAGATCGCCGCCACAGACTGGTCAGAGATTTCCGCCAGGTACCATGCATCCAGCACTGGCATGCCTTCCTCTACGGCGCGGGTTATGGACGCCGCCAAGGCCCAGTATCCGTCCAAAAGGTTGCCCCGATAGCTTATACGCCATTTGGGGTCGCCCCAAAAGCAGAAGTTCAGGGTGTCCACAACAAACATGTATTGGGCCGTGAGGATCGGGCTTCCTCTGTAATGGAACCGAGGATCCCATAGCGGAGGCGTAAACCCTGCACCCAGCCATCGGGGGGCCAACTGCTTTATACGCTCCTCGTCGATGGCCACATGCTCAGCACGCCCAGCCACCCACCGGCAAGCCGACAGCACCGGATTTTCCAATGGACTATCGGACACTTCAGCGTACCAGATGAGGTTCAGGGAAGAGAGTTTCCGGTGGCCATGTACCCAACGCCACGCACTGTAACGATAACGCCCGCCGCAGGTCCGAGCTTCCGTCTCAGGCCATGCATATGGGTGCCAATCAGGGTGGCCGAGCCACCATGCTGAGAACCCCAGAACCTTTCCATCAGCTCTCTTCGGCTCACCACCCGATCTGCATTGGCAACGAGATAGGCAAGCAGTGAAAACTGGGTCTTAGTAACCTTCACCGGTCTTCCGTTCACAAGCACTACGCGGCGCGCTATCTGAAGCGTGAGAGGCCCCAGGGTGATTTCAGCGGAGGTAGACTTGGGACCCATCTCCATTAGGCGCTTTAACCTAATACGGAATTCTCGCTCTCCCCACGGGCTCACAATGAAATCGTCAATCCCTCTAAGCACTCCCCCCTCCAGGCATTCCATGTCCTTTGCCCTGATTACCCCGAGAGTCCTGGCAAAGTGTGCGGTCATCGGCAAGGCCAATAGGTCCATAAACCCCTGCGGAAGCTCAATTACCGCCACAGTCGCGCCGACACTAGCCTCTTCGGCCCTCAGGCCGATAATTGGCTTGAGACCGAGGCCCGACAGACCCTCGAGGACGGCATGGAGGAGCTGGGGATCGCGGACATCGACTTGGACCGTACAGGGCAGATCGTGAGACACCAGAGATGTGGTGGGACCAGGCACATCGAGCGCTGTTTTCGATATATCCATGGAAGCCCATAGAACCCGCGATTTACTTTGTGTCGAATTGTATAAGATGCCATGCCTGGGGTCAAACACCACATTTGGTGCTAGAGGCCAGGGGCCCTCAAATGGTAACATCTTTCAGATCATTTGAAGGAGACAGCAGCCAGGAATGAACGCGTACGGATATTTTGCAGATGGCGGGCGAGAGTTCGTGATATCTAGGCCAGACACACCACGTCCCTGGTGCAATTACCTTTTCAACAAGCGGTACTGCGCTCTCATCAGCCACACTGGAGGCGGCTACTCCTTCATAGATGCTTCCGGCTACGACCGTTCCACCAGGTCTTACCCTGGGGAAATGGTATTGGCCGATAGGCCGGGGCGCTGGATATACGTGAGGGACAACGACACGGGTGAGTACTGGAGCATCAACTGGCAGCCTGTGCGAAAGTGGCCCGAACGCTGGGAAACCCGCCACGGCCTCGGCTACACTGTGCTGTCGTCCAGCTACAACGGCATCGATGGCCGCATCCGCTATTTCGTGCCATTGCACCAGCCCTTGGAGATCTGGTCTGTCACTGTGACCAACCGGAGCTCCAGGCCTCGGAGCCTCAGCCTGTTCAGCTACCAGGAGTTCTCCCTGGGTAACTATGTAACAGATTTGGTAGAAAGGAGCTTCTTCAACCTTTTCAATGAGGTGGAATTTGAACACGGGATTATCCTGGCCACCAAGCGCCTCTGGGTTAAGTCGGGAGTACATATCCCCAACGAGGCATGGGACAAATGGGCTTTCGTAACAACCAACGGCCCTTGGACTGGCTTCGATACGCTTCGAGAAGCCTTCATAGGGACCTACCGATCTCATGCCGATCCGCTGGCAGTTGAGAGGGGCCGTTGCACGGGCAGCATAGGTGATGGGTCCGATGCCGTTGCAGTACTCCAGTTCGATCTCACCCTGGCACCTGGGGAAGAAACAACCTTCGACCTTTTAGCTGGTATTGTGGAAAGGAAGCCTCAGGCCTCTGAGCTTAAAGAAATGTTCCGAGACAGGCAAGACGTCGAAGAAGAGTTCGAGCGCCTGAAAGCCTTTTGGGACGATTACCTGGACAGATTGGTGGTCGAGACTCCCGACCCCGACTTCAACCTCTCCGTAAATGTGTGGAACAAGTACCAGTGCTGGATAACAGCCCATTGGTCGAGAATGGTGAGCCCCTACATAGGAGGCGGATCCATCTTCGGATTTCGCGACACAGCCCAAGACATACTGGGAATCTTGCCCACTGATGTCGAGATGTCTAGAGAGAGAACCATACTTATAGTGCGCCATCAGTTCGCCGATGGAGGATGCATCCACAATTGGGACCCTATAACAGACTCTGGGCCTAGGACAGGCCACTCCGACGACCCCTTGTGGCTGGTTATGGCTGTCATCAACTATATCAAGGAGACAGGCGACTTCGACTTCCTGAACCTGGAAGTACCCTACTATGACACAGGTAGGGGCACAGTGTTGGAGCACCTGTCAAAGGCGTTGGAGTATGCCTACGACAGCCGCAGTCCAAGGGGGCTCTCTCTCATGGGAGCTGCCGACTGGAACGACGGGCTGGACCAGGTAGGCCGCAAGGGCCGGGGCGAAAGCGTGATGACCACCCAGTTCCTGGCTTGGATGCTCAGGGAGATGGCAGAGCTAATGGAAGCCATGGGAGACCAACAGTCAGCATCGTTCTATTTACAGAGATTCGAAGAAGTGCGGAACGCGGTAAACCAATGGGCTTGGGACGGCCAATGGTATTGGCGAGGCACCTTGGACAGCGGCGAAGTCTTCGGATCAGCGGCAAACAATGAAGGTCGGATATACATTAATCCTCAGAGCTGGTCTGTTCTCAGCCAGGTAGCACCCCTGGAAAGGGCCCTTAGGGCCATGGACAGTGTAAAGGAGTACCTGGATACGCCCTATGGGCCAGCACTCCTTTTGCCGGCCTACAGCAGGCCTGATCCCCAAATCGGGATTATTACAAGGTTCGTTCCAGGCACGAAAGAGAACGGAACCATATTCAACCACCCCGTGTGTTGGGCAGTTATAGCCGAATGCATCCTCAAGAGGGCTGATAGGGCCTATGAGTACTGGAAGAAGACGTCTTTCCTGACCCGAGGCCGACAACCTGAGGTCTATAAGGTCGAACCCTACGTCTATGCCGAGTACGTGTATGGCCCAGATCACCCTAACTTTGGCCAAGGAGAATTCACGTGGACCACAGGAACTGCAGCGTGGATGTGGAGGGCCTGTATCGACTGGATACTGGGCATTCGCCCCACTTACCACGGGCTATTGATAGACCCCTGTGTGCCCTCTCATTGGCAGGAATACACTGTGGTCCGCCAGTTTCGAGGATCGAAATACTCCATAACTGTCCGCAACCCTGAAGGTGTGTCCTGCGGCGTCTCCGAACTCTGGGTCGACGGAAAAAGGTTCGATGGAAACCTAGTGCCCCCACTGGAAGACGGAACCACCCACAAGGTGCTGGCTATAATGGGCAAGGTACCCCAGAGGACACTGCAAAGGGACGGGGTTAGATAGCACGTCCCAATTGCCGAAGGGATGGGGGCTGACTTCCGTCAGCCCCCACATAATTCTATGAACCAGCCGCGGGGGTGGGTCTGGGAGCCACCTCGGCCGTCTGCTCGCGGATGTATTCCTGGCCGAAGAGACCCATCAGGACGAGATAGGCTATGAACGAGGCTGCGAAGCTATAGAACCAGCTCCCCGTCTGAAGCCAGTCCAGCAACGATCCCTGATACCCCGCAATAGTGATCACTTGGATCTGATGGAGCCAGCCTACGAACGGCGGCAGAATCCCCACCAGAAGGGCTACCACTGCCAACCAGTTGATGCCAGCTTTGTTGCCATAGCTGTACACACCGTCCGACCTGTAGAGGTCCAGCAGGTTCAGCTTCTGCCCGCGCAGGATCCAGTAGTCAGCTATAAGTATGCCGCCAATGGCCCCCAGGAACCCGCCATATCCAGAGAGCCAAGTGATGGCATAGGACATGGCATTGAAGAAGAGCACCCAGGGCTGCATGACGACGCCGATGATAGCCGTTATGATCACTCCCCATGTCCAGTTGAGCCGCTTGGGATAGACGTTTTGAAAGTCGTTGGCAGGGGCGATAATGTTAGCACCAATATTGGTTGAGAGCTGGGCCAAGATTACGAAGATGAGCGCTAGTAAGATAATTATTGCTCCCAACTTCTGATTAAGAAGCGCGAAAAGGTTGATGGGGTTCCAGAGGTCCAGAGCAGTGCCCGCCTGGTTGGCTGTGTCCTTCACAGTCTGCGGGAACAGCAGGGTGCCACCCATGGTCACCAAGATGCCCATGGTGGAGAAGTAGGCCATGGTCCCGATAAGCCCGATGGCCTGTCCCACCATCTGCGAGACATGGTCCCTGGCGAATCTGGTGACATCGGATATGTTCAGCGCCATGGTGGACCAGAAACCTACATTGATATTAAGAAGCAGCCAGAACAGGTAGAGGTTGGCCCCAAGGGGCTTGTCTGGCGTTAAACGGACATCGAACAGGGCAGCGAAGCCACCAGGCGCCGTTAGGCCCATGTAGAGGAACAGGAAAGTAGTGAAGGCCAACAGGAAGGGCGCCGAAAGATCAAACATGACCTTGATAGCCATAGAACCCTTCCACGGCGGCGCAATGACAGCAAGCCAAACCTGAATGGCCAGGAAGACCAGGAAGCAAAGTAGCTGGCGCCATCCAGGCAGCAGGAACCAGTCAACCTTGAAGGGAGGGTCCTGGAATCCCGGTATCAGGATACCCAGCAGCACGTACATAGCGTAGCCGCCAAGCCAGCTCTCTATGCCCATCCACCCACAGGCTACTATGGCACGCATCAGCGTGGCGATGTTGGCCCCAAAGACGCCGAATGAAGCTCTGGCAAACACTGGGAAGGGTATACCGTACTTGGCACCTACGTGGGAGTTCAGTAAGAGAGGGATAGTGACAATGGCATTCCCTGCAATCACAACCAACACCGAAGCCCACCACGTGAAGCCAAACACCAGCCCCACGTTGGCCAGCGACCATGAAGGTATCACTACACAGCAGCCAACCCAGAAGGCGAGATACGAATACAGACCCCAAGTCCTGAGGGATATGGGCGTTGGTGCCAGATCCCTGTTGTACAGGGCAGAACGTGGCAATTCGCCTATAAGTTCGTGTCTTCCTTCGGATGTAACCCTTACAGATACGCTCATAGCTTCTCTCCCTGAAGGTAACTCCACGATCATCGGGAAACAGGCTCCGAAGCCATATCGCCACGCTGGGCCAGGTGGACCCCTAGTTCTGTAAGGGCCAAGGAGGCTTATTCCACTCACATGCCGGTCCAGCATGGACGTGAAACCAATACCCCTAAATGGTCCAGCGCTGGCCTCGGCCGTTGTGTTCACCCTGACTCTATAGCCGTGTACCAGCGCTAAGTAGAAATACAGTACCAAACTATAGCACCGGATCGGAACCTGTCAATACCCGTTGCCGAGCAAATCTAAGGCAGAGTCAGGGAAACTTGATTCCTTCCCACCACTGTCCTATAATGAGCTCATAGGGAGCCAGGGGATACTACCGGTGAGCTCGAAGGCCCTACAGCTCTATAGAGAAGGTGAGGCACCGCCACACTGGCGGTGCCTTTTGCGTTCTCTAAATGAGAGATACCACGGGAGGTGAATAGCCATGCACTCCAGCCTCATCGGCAAGATCGAAAAGGCCAAGCGCTACGCCCAAGAACCAGATCGGGTCTCGATATTAGCCCTTACGGCAAGGTTCAGAGGCGAAAACGGCTATCACAAAGTAGCCTTCAGCGATGGCAGATGGTCCTGCGACTGTCACTTCTTCCAGGGGTGGAACACCTGCAGCCATGTGATGGCCATGGAACGCATGCTTGGCTCGATGTTGCCGGTTGAGGAAGAGGCACCCTCAGGAGTGTAGCTGTAACAACCTCCGGGGATACTCTGTTAAACTAGTAATAGATTAGCTTGCAAAGGCTGGGAAGGGAGCTAGTAGGCAGCTGGGCAGCCAACAGCGAGCTGGGACAGTGGAAGCCAGCGGTAGGCTCTCTGCCGAATGGGTCCCGGAGCTTCGGACCGAAAACCCAGCAGTGAGTAGGCTCCGACGGCTACCTCCCCGTTATAGGAGGATGGCAGCCTAACGGCTGCCTAGCGAGTGGGGTTCAAGCAACCCAAATCGGGTGGCAACGCGGGTTTTGCCCCCCGTCCCGCTGGTGGACGGGGGGCTTCTGAATCTAAACAAACAACATTAGGAGGCTTCGACCTATGGTGACACGAAGGCGCCGCATACTTACTGGTGACCGACCCACTGGCAAGATGCATCTGGGGCACTGGGTCGGAACGCTTGCCAACAGGGTCAGATTGCAGGACGAGTACGAGTGCTTCTTCTTGGTAGCTGACTACCACATGCTGACGACGAAGATTACAGGCTTGGAAGAGGTGCAACAGAATATCCACGAGATGGTGCTGGATTACCTGAGCGTCGGCATAGACCCCAACAAGAGCACAATTTACGTTCAGTCATTGGTACCCGAGGTCTGCGAGCTCCACTTACTGTTTTCCATGCTCACGACTGTCCCACGGCTTCAGAGGGTTCCTACCTTGAAACAGGTGATGCGCGACATGCGCATCGAGACAGCCTCCTACGGCCTGCTAGGCTACCCTGTACTTCAGGCGGCGGACATCCTCATGGTAAAGGGAGAGGTAGTGCCCGTAGGAAAGGACCAGGCCTCTCACATCGAGGTCACCCGGGAGATCTCTCGCAGATTCAACGACCTGTACAGACCGGTATTCCCTGTGCCCGAGGCCCTGATAGGCGACGTCCCGGTACTGGTAGGGATTGACGGCAAAACCAAGATGAGCAAGAGTCTGGGCAACGCGATCTTCCTTTCGGACGATCCGAAAACGGTCGAGAGGAAGGTCATGATGATGTACACCGATCCCACCCGAATACATCCCACCGACCCAGGCCACGTAAAGGGCAACCCCGTGTTCATCTACCACGACCTCTTCAATCCCAACAAGGAGGAAGTGGAAGACCTTAAGCGCCGATATAGGAGGGGCAGGGTCGGCGACGTGGAGGTCAAGCAGAAGCTCGCTCGAGCCCTCAACGACTTCCTCGAGCCCTTTAGGCAGCGAAGGGCCGAGTTTGCCAGACAGCCCAACATTGTCAGAGACATCCTCGTAGAGGGAAGCAAGAAGGCACGCGCCGAGGCTATCCAAACCATAGCCGAAGCCAGGGACGCCATGGGCCTCACCTACTTCCGCTAGCCCGATCTTCCCCAAGTTTTCTACAACCAGCAGGCCTTGGATACGGCCTGCTGGTTCACTCATCCAACTTTACACTAATTTATTTCCACAGTTCTTCCACTTTTCTACCTGTCGGGCGGAGAATCAGTACTGGATTCCCACCCTAAGCCATTGAAAAGGAGACCGGGGCCTGCTATCATTGAGCTGCGTCGGATCTCCTCCGGCCGTTGAGTGGTCCCGGTCCAAACTCTCCGATGGCTATCGGTTGTCCGTCAGGAACAGGCACAGGGTGGGAGTCTTCTCGTATGAACGCTAAGCAGATCTGGCAAGCAGCACTGGGAGAACTGCAACTTCAGATGACAAGGGCCAACTTCGAAACCTGGCTAAAAAACACTTCCATAGTTGCTGCCGAGGACGGCTTGGTAGTCATCGGGGTGCCCAACACCTTCGCCAAGGAATGGCTGGAGAAACGCTTCGCCAACATGATCCGCCGGACGCTGACCAACATATTGGGCTATACTGTTGACGTAAAGTTCATGGTGACCAGATCGACACTGGCAGCCACAGCTCCCCTGATGGCTAACGAGGCCAAGCAGCCCGTGGCCGTGGCTGCAGGCAGTGGCACAGCACTCACCGTGGAGGTGAGAAGGCAGGTGTCGGAAGGAACGATGGAAGCGATACCGGCAAGGTCCAAGAGAAGCGACGACGAACCCACTTACGAAGAGCTGGTTGAAGAGGCAGGACTGAATACTCGATACAGCTTCGAACGCTTCATAGTGGGAGACAGCAACCGACTGGCCTATGCAGCAGCCAGAAGCGTAGCCGAGAGACCTGGCAGCGCCCACAACCCTCTCTTCATCTACGGAGGTGTCGGCCTCGGAAAGACTCACCTCCTGCATGCCATCGGCCTGTACGCCCTCCGCAGGAGGCCGGAGCTTAGGGTCCGTTACGTCTCCTCTGAGAAGTTCACGAACGACTTCATTTCGGCCATACAACGCTACAACTCGGTGGACGACTTTCGGAGGTTCTATCGTAGGGTCGATCTGCTTCTGATCGACGACATCCAGTTCATCGCTGGAAAAGAACAAACACAAGAAGAATTCTTCCATACCTTCAACGAACTCCACGGGGCAAACAAGGCCATAGTCCTCACCAGCGACCGGCCACCCAAAGAGATCGCGACCCTCGAAGCCAGGCTGAGGTCCAGGTTCGAGGGGGGATTGCTGGCCGACATCAGGCAACCAGACTATGAAACTCGAGTGGCCATCCTCCGTAGAAAGGCCGAGGAACAGGGGGTGAACTTACCGTCAGATGTGGTAGATTTTTTGGCCGAAAAGGCCCACAACAATATCCGCGAACTGGAGGGGGCCCTCAACAGGGTGATAGCCCTCTCACAGCTCAAGGGCAATCCCATAAACTTGAGGCTGGCTATGGAGGCTGTCAATGAGATATTGGGCCCCAGCAGAAGGCGGATTATCACCCCCGGGAGGATCATAGAGACCGTGGCCTCCTACTTCGGCGTCACAGCAGCCGAACTCAAAGGCAAGACCAGGGCCAGAGAGATCGTAGTGCCCAGACAGATCGCCATGTACCTGATCAGGGAGGAAACGGATATCACGCTGGCAGAGATAGGCCATGCCTTGGGCGGTCGGGACCATACCACTGTGATCCATTCCTGCGAAAAGGTCGCCAAAGAGGTCCAAAAAGATCCAGACCTCAGGCAGACTATAACCACCCTGAGGCAGATGCTCTACGCCGATTCAAGCCCTTGAGGCAACTATCTCATCCATCCACTCTGCCACAGGTAACTAAAAACCAGAAAAGACAGGTATCGCTCTCAGTAAATCGGCACGGAAACCTCGCCCTAAATAACCTTCTGGGTTAAAGTGCCGACCCTGGGGGCTCCAGTGGTGACCTCAAAAATCGTGCCGGAAAGCGTCGCCGAAGGAAGCCACGAGGATAACTCATTTCTCAGCCGCTTTCCATCCGAGGCCACTTATCTTAAGGAACGCCAACTATTGACACCATATCCCCTGTGTTGTACACTGATGCCAGTCCTGTGGGGGCCGGCTTAGCGGGCACCTGGAGGCAAACTCTCAGTGGAGGTTGCAAGCCATGGAAGGTGGAGCAGGTGGTGCCCAGGCGGGAACGTCCGGTCTCGCTCCTAACGTAGCCGCTGCCCTTAGCTACGTGTTAGGGTTAATTACAGGTATCATCTTCGTGATCCTCGAAAAGGACAACGACTACGTGCGCTTCCACGCATTCCAGTCCATTATCTACTCCCTTGCCTGGATCGTAGTGTCCATCGCTTGGTCGATATTGATGACTATCCTTGGTTTTATACTTCCCGTACTCGGTTTCATAATTGAACTATTGGGCACACTGTTCTTGCTCGTAGTTGGCCTCGGCGGGTTCGTCCTCTGGATCATCCTCATCATCAAGGCCTACCAGGGACAGCGCTTCAAGTTGCCGGTCATAGGCGACATGGCCGAAAGATACGCCACAGGGCAGGCTGTGGCTTAGAGTCTGGCACAGCTACGTCGGGGGCTGACTCGCCATCTCAAAGGGGGCTGTGCTGTGGGTGATAGTCTGTGCCAAGGGGACCGCTAAGCTTACATCCTCTGCAAAGAGGAGCCCTGGATGCTCACGAGCCTGCTATATGGGCTAACACGAACCCCAGTCGCGGCCTTCATCTACTCCCTGGGCCTCATCGTGGGAATCGCCGTCCTACACATCAGAGAACAAGGTTGATCCTCCGTTCTGTCGCATGGATCATCGCGTTCTTGGCATGGCAGGTAATAGAGCCTCTTGTTAGCCCTATTGCCACATATACATTGGACTTCGCAAAGCGGCTAGGACGATGGGTGTTCTCCTGGCCGCAGCGATTCTCCCCTTCGGTGACTTGCTCAACCTCTTGTTCTGGCTGGCTTAAATAGAGGGGCCTCACGAAATGTGGTGAGGTTGGCCCAAGATCGGCGGAAAAAGAGATATTTTGCTGATCTTGGGCCTAAGCGCCCTTCCGGAAAAGGGCCCCGATCTCGTGGATGGCCTGCCGTGTCTGTCTGGCTGGGAAAGATAGATGACCTCCGCCTGGCAGCACCTTCAAGGCAATGAAAGCTGGTCCTGGAGCAGCCAGAATGCGGCCCACCTGCCCGCTAAAACTTTCTAGGTCATCAAAGCAAAAGCTCTGCCTATAGCCAGCAGCCTTGGCCATGGCTGCGAAGTCCACAACTCCAGCGCCCGGGATGGGCTGTCCACCGCTGGTCTCGTATACTCCGTTCTCGAACAAGAAGTGATAGAAGTTTCGCGGACCCGAAGCTGCCACGGTCACCAGGGAACCCAGGTTGTTCAGAAGGCTTCCGTCGCCATCGAGCACCCAGACCTGCCGTTCGGGTCTGGCGAGAGCTAGTCCCAAAGCCAAACACGACGCCTTGCCCATAGCCCCGATCAGAGGTAGATCGAGGGGATGGTTCGAGATGGCTCCCCAGAGCTTGGCCGCAGTCATGGTAGTGACCACTAACGCATCTCGCCTATAGGGGAGAAGCATGGCGAGAACGTCTCTGGCGTCCATAAATATCACTCCTCTTCGTCGTATTCGGCGGCGATGAGCAAGGCCACCAGCCTCCCCTCTGCCTCGGCATGATGGAAGGCTTCGGCCAACCGATATAGATCGGCATCATCTTCAAGCAAGCTGTAGGGTATACCCCAGGCCCTCAGCACGGGTTCTAAGTACACTGCAGCGGAGTCGGTCACGGGGCCATGTTTCTTATAGCCCCTATACCCCACCAACATGACCATAGGGATGCCCAGATCCAGCCCTATGCCCCTCACGGAATCCCCGGCCTCGAAGAAGCCCGTGCTCTGGATGAGCACCGCTGGCCGCTTTCCACCTGCCCACAGGCCA
Organism: Chloroflexota bacterium; assembly: GCA_034432775.1. Lineage (GTDB taxonomy): Bacteria > Chloroflexota > Chloroflexia > DAOUBH01 > DAOUBH01 > DAOUBH01. The sequence continues at coordinate 6,126 of DAOUBH010000017.1, read as the reverse complement.
GCAGCTATGGCCAGGGCCTCGCCTTCCCGCGCGATGGGCACAACCGACAGCCTATCTTGGCCTTCCAGAGCCTGCAGGAGAGACGCTGTCTCGGTGTCCGGCAGCCAGACAAGGTGAGTTACCCCGTTGCGTTGCAGGGCTTCCAACAGCGACGATGCCCGCAGCATAGATCACCGAAAATGGGGAACTATCTTCTCGGCTATGAGATCAATCTGCTCTAGCTCATCGCTCACAGGGCCCAGAACAAGGTACTCGAGGCCGGCATCCTGTAGGTCTTTGATCCTGGCTACGATGTCGTTCACAGAACCCATCATGTAGCATTGCTGTAGATGCTCGAAGGTCCTATGGGTACCCATTATCTCTTCGAAGTACGGCCTCTGTATACGGAGAGCTTCCTCTCGGTCCTGCGTATCTACGATGTAGGTGAAATTGCAGTGAGCGAACCTAACGGAGTTGGGATCCCTTCCCTGAGACACCAGGTATTCTTGGATCTGTCTCCAGTCGTTCTTAACCCACTCCTGGTTTCCAGAACACCTGGATAGCCACACATCGGCATTTGCTATCCGCCTCTTCACCGATTCGGCCAGCACCGGCAGGTCGTGGTACTCGGGGTCAGGGATGCGGCTGCCGCCAGAAACCCAGATTTCGGGCAGCTTAGGCGGCCTGGGCTCGATAGTCACGTTCTCGAATTGGTAGAACTGTCCCTTAAAGGTGACGTTCTCCTGCGTTAGCAAAAGCTTGACGGCCTCCAGAACCTCGTCCGTGCGTCTGCCCCGTTCCTCTATGCGGGTACCCACGGCTGTAAACTCCTGGGGATACCAGCCGGGCCCCACTCCAAAAATGAACCGCCCCCCGGAGAGATAGTCTAAGGTGGCGATCTCCTTGGCCAGAATCACAGGATGCCGCAGAGGCAGGACGAGGATCCCCGTGCCGAGTTTAACTTTCTCTGTGATGCCGGCACAATAGCTCAGCACCGTAAGGGGTTCCAACCAAGCCACACCATACAGACCAGGGGCATGAAGTAGATGGTCGATCACCCATAGGTCGAAGCCGTACTTCTCGGCCCTTATGGCAAACTCGTGAACCTCCCTCCGCACGCGCTTATAGTCCAAATCCTTGTAACAGTAGGATGGTATCCACAGCCCGAACTTCATAGGGTCCTCCCCGAAAATAGGTATATTGTATACAGGATGCTAACATAGCTAGGGTCTGCTGTCAACACCTCGGCTAAAGGAGCTGAGGAGCACGCCTGCTATGACTGCCGCACCTCCTACCAGGAACTGGGGTGTAAGCACTTCGCCCAACAGCAGCACGCTCAGCACTCCTCCCACCACGGGTTGGACCGGATGAAAGAGGGCGGCGCTAGCGGCCGGCATACCCTCGAATCCCTTGTTCCAGAGATAGAAGGCCATGGCCGTGCACACCAGGCCCAACCACAGGACTACCATAATCACGTCTAGGGTCAACGGCCTCCAGGCATGGGTTGCAACCTCCCAGGCCGCAAAAGGCAACGTGAAGACGGTGCCGAAGAGGCTAGCAACTCCTGTCGTCACCAAGGGCGAGTATTTTCGAGTCGCTATCTTGCCCAGTATCGAGTAAAAGGCCCACGCTACGGCGTTGGCCACGAAGATAAGGTCGCCCAGGAGAGGGTTGGTCCCCGATCCTGCCTCCGGGAAACCCACTATGGCCACTACGCCCAAGATCGCCACCAGCAACGATATGACCTGCACCCACGTGACGCGTTCCCGGAGGATGATAGCCGCCAGCAAGGCTATGAATACAGGTGAAGTGGCTGTCAGGAGAGCACCATTGTGAGCCGATGAAAGCTCCACTCCTACGAACACAGTACCCATGGCGAAAGTAAACCCAAAGAATCCCAAGAGGGCCATGAGGGGGAGATCTCGCATCGAAGGCCACCGCTCTCGCCTAACCACCACGGGGATCAGGAGTGCTAGGGCGGCTATAACCATTCGCACCGTGGAAAGGGTTACGGGCGGAATATATGGCAGCGCCCACTTGCCTGCCACATACAGACTGCCCCACGCGGCAGAAGCCAAGAACAGGAAGACAGGGTAGCGCCAGCGGATCCTAGGCCTGTGGGTAGCTATTACCGTCATGGCTCTGCCCCGGCTATGCCTTTGGCCAAGGAAGTCACAACAGCATCGATGGCCATTAGGATCACTACCAGATCTTCAGGCCCCGTTGCTTCCAACTGGTGCGGCATCCCCGAAGGTATTCGCACCACCGTTCCCCTTTCCAGATAAATCTCGTCGCCGGGCACCCTCAAAAAGCCCTTGCCATCCACCACCGTGACCACCACGTCCTTCCCTACATGGGTGGCAGGAGGGCCAGCCGTGGGTCCTGGCGAGACAGCCACCAGCGCCGCCGTATAGTTTGGCCCTGAGAACATCACCTTGCCCTTGGACTGCTGATCTATGTCATCTAGCTGCCTGAGGGCCACTGGAATCCTGACAACTAGCACCTGCTTCACCTCCGCGAAGCTTCTGGCGACAAGGGACCACCTTGCGCATCCAATAAAGCGACATTAAAATAAAATACTACAAGCAGGGTTAAATAGCCTAATTCCCGTAGGGGAAGCGGGGGAGCCGCTCAGTGGGGTGAATCCTGGCTCACCAGGTAGGGTCAGCCCTTCCCGACCCGAACCCGTCAGCTAACCTCGCAGGCTTTGGGGAGTGGACTCTGCTGGCATAGGTCAGTGCCCAGCTTCCCCGCGTCTCCCGGGACAGGCAGGGGGTTGGGGCACAATGTTAAACCCGGGATCTAAAGCCCGCTCTGAAGTAACTTACGAGTTTAGAGGCGCCAGAGGCCGCCTCTTTTACATTCCAGGCCTTTACGACGACTACCTGGAGCTGATCCTCCCAGAAGACCCTAAAGCCTCAGAGAAGCTGCTGCGCAGCATCCGTTCTATACCAAAGAAAGGGCGCCATGGAGAGTATGAGATCAAGCTGCATAATACCCAGCCCCGGGTAGTGAGCATCATGCGCCTCTACTACGATGACGCTATGCCCTGGGCACGGGCAACATCTCCCCAGGAGCGCCTGAACGAGATGCTGGAAGAGATCCGAAAGGTGGCCCCGGGATTTAACCTTCAAGGGATACCTATGGTAGGCTAAGGCTTTACTGGGTCGCGGACGCTCCCAGAGTCAGGATTGTGAGGACACCAGCGTTGTAGACACCGTGGCTCACTGCCGCGGCCAGGGTGCCTAGCTTTTCCCTCAAAATCCCTAGCACCACACCAGCTACGAAGACCTCCACAAAGCCTATCCCCACCCCGTACTGCACGTGGAAACTAGCAAACACCAAGGATGTCATTAGCAAACCCAGCCTCGGCTGAAGGGCACCACGGAACAGCACTTCCTCGCTCAACCCCGTGGCTGCAGCTATGACGAAAATGCGCAGTGGGTTGTGTGCTGCCAGTGCAAGCATCTGTTTCATGGCAATTTCCGAGGCCCTATCGGGCTCCATACCCAACAGGCCCACACCCGCCTCTACCCCAAAGCCAAACGCCAGCAACGCACCCGCTGCTCCCAACGACCAAAGGACACCGGTAGTTCCCAGCGGCGCGATACCCAGACGTTTCAACGCCGAAGAGAGATCCCTCTCCTCAGGCCACCCGATGCCGGCCATGGCCACGGCCAACAGGCCAATATCGTTCACCAAAAGCAACGACAGAGATACGAGGCTCCCCAAACCTTCCACATCCACTCTATCAGCTACCCTGTGCCAACTAAAAGCTACTGAGATATTTACTGCTGCCATTCCGAAGGCCAGCGCCGCCGCCACCCTATGGATGGGCAACAATGGCTCCAGGGGCATGGGGCGCAGCAGGAACCTCGCAACTCCCTTGAAAGCCACGGTGATCCACAGGATGCCGGATAAACCTATACCAGCTGCCAAGTAGGGAGAAATAGCCAAGAGGACGAGGCCGCCGACAACCTGAAGCGAGCCTCCAAGCACCATCAATCCCTGAAGAACAAGCTCCAACCCATGGCTGTGGGCAGCCCGTCGAGCAAGATACGAAACGGCCACTACCAGGCCCACCGCCACTATAGTGGCCACTATGCCGATCAGATCCAACCTCTCATGCTCCTAACCGGGGCGCCCCAAAGCTCTGCGGGCACTCAATTCAAGACCCGCAGTACCTTCTCTACCGCAACGTTTCCCCCACGTTGCAGCATCCCCACTGCGCTTCTAAGCCGAACCCCCGTTGTAGGCGCTGTCAGGACGATCGCCCACAGCCGTCCATCTCGGGACTGGCGTGTAACCGACGTCGTCTGCACCCCGGACCTTGCAAGCAAATCCGAAATGCCATCCTCGCTAGTGGTTGCCTCCGACGTCCGCAGTCTCAAGAAGTAAGCGTACTCGGCTTCGTCAAAGGGCAGTAATCGCAGCGCCCCATTCTCCCTGAGATAGTTTGCGGACGGACACCCGTTGGCTATTCGGCCACTTAGCCCAAGGATGTCGGCTAGCAGAGCACTGGCGGTAGGCTCCGGGCCCGCTCCCCGCCCCGAAATCAGGAGGGAACCCACTAGATCACCTTCTACCCTCACTGCATTAAGGACCCCATCTATCCTGGCCAGCGGGTGATGCCCGGGTACAAGGGCAGGATGCACACCAGCCACAATGCCATCCCCTTGCCGCCTAGCTAAAGCCAGAAGCTTCACCCCGTAACCCAGGCTGGCAGCATCCACAAAGTCCTGGGGCACCACCGTGCCGATACCCTCCCTGTAGATATCCTCAGGTGCTACCTCGATCCCGAAAGCCAAACGTACCAATATTGCCAGCTTAAACACAGCATCGTGACCATTTAGGTCGTTGGATGGGTCGGGTTCCGCATAGCCCAGCGCCTGGGCTTCCTTCAGTGCATCTTCCAGAGACGCACCATCCACGGCCATGCGGGTCAGAATATAGTTGGTGGTCCCGTTGATTATGGCCTCTAACCGCATCACAACATTTCCGGCTAGGTCTTCCTGCAGGAGGCGCACCACAGGCATGCCCCCACCCACGCTCGCCTCGTACCGAAGCTCAACCCCCCTTTGACGCGCCAAAGAGAAAAGCTCTGACCCAAACTTAGCGATCAGCTCTTTGTTCGCAGTAACTACATGCTTGCCAGCCTGTAAGGACCTCCGAACGTAGGCACCGGCAGGCTCCGTCCCCCCCATAAGCTCCACCACGATGTCAACTTCCGGATCCCCTAAGATTCGCTCCACATCGTTGGTGAACACGTCTGCAGGCACATCGACGTCTCTGGGCCGGGAAAGATCCCTCACCAACACATGCCGGACTTCCAGGTTCATGCCATGAGCTAACCCAGTCTGCCTGCCGCGCAACGCCCTTAACAGCCCAGTACCTACAGTTCCGCAACCCAAGATACCGAGTCCAATGGACCTACCCAGAGTCATGGCCTCAGGGTTTCTCCAATTCGAAAGCTCTGTGGAGGGCCCTGACAGCATCCCTCACTCTCCCTTCGTCGATGAGGCAGGTGATGCGTATGTCCGAGGTCGCGATCATTTCGATGTTAATGCCTGCATCAGCCAGGGCCTTGAACATAGAGGCTGCGTAACCCGGAGAGCTGAAGATGCCAGTGCCCACGATGGAGACCTTTGCCATGTCCGTGCTGGTGGTAACGCCCCTGGCTCCTATCGCCTTCACCACAGGATCCACCAGTCTAAGGGCCTTTTGTAGGTCACCTTCGGCCACAGTGAAGCTTAGGTCCGTTACACCGTCGGTGCTGACATTCTGGACTATCATGTCCACGTTGATAGCTGCCTGAGCCAGCGGGCTAAAGATTGCATAGGCGATGCCAGGCCTATCAGGGACGCCGTGGACGGTTATCTTAGCGATATCCTCTTGATGCGCAATGCCCCTTACCTTGTTTCTCGCCTCCATCTCCTTCGCGCCTCCATGGATGAGGGTCCCAGGATTGTCATTGAAACTTGAACGCACAACAATCGGTACGCCGTAGATGGCGCCCAACTCCACGGCCCTAGGATGCATCACCTTGGCACCCAAAGTCGCCATCTCCAACATTTCATCGTAACTGATCTCGTCGAGCTTCCTGGCCTCCGGCTCTATACGAGGATCGGCAGTGTACACCCCATCCAC
>DAOUBH010000016.1:0-106682 GCA_034432775.1 Chloroflexota bacterium | reverse complement strand
AGGCCGAAATCGACCCCCTGTCGATAGGAGCCGGCCACGACCTCGAATGCCGGGTATACTAGCCCCCTGTACAGTAAGTTGACGACATCCGTCGCCCCCTCTAGGGCATATGACCGCTCCCTTGCGAGCCTATCACCGAATATAACCACCGCACCCCGCCCCACAGGCAGTATCGCCGTCGATACCCTTCCCCCGTCTGGCGTCGTCCATCCCAGGACCTTGCCACCTAGGGACTGCACGAGCCGAGGCGAAGGGCCCCAGGTGTGCCATCTGAAGGCAAGCCCCACATTTTTCCCGTCAGGAAGAGGTCGGGCTTCAATCGTTTGGGGCGCAGCCTCGTATATGGTCCTTCCCCACAGCACAATGTCCAGGGCTTGCCTGGCCCTTGTGCGACCTTGGGTCCCCCAAGTCCAGTAGCCTAGCCTATCGCCAAACCATACCAAAACGCCGCCCGACTCCAGCCAAGCCTTCAGGGCTGAGAGATCCAAGTCTGCAGGCATGTAGCCTGTGGCATCTACAATCACACCAAGTTTCTGGCCAGCTACGTATGTAGCCACATCTCTTGTCGAAACCTTTGCCACACTTATACGCCACCCTATGGCCGATGAGTAACTATTCAGGTATCCTGTGAAATGTTCCAGGTAGGACCTTTGGCCTACAAAACGTGTATCCATGCCATCGAGCTTCAGCACCCATACACTGCTCAGGTGGTCTGGCCTGCAGGATAGTGTCAGATGCCAGTTGAAAGGGTGCTGGTAAGGACCTACCCAGTAGCTGACCCCGTAGCTGTGAAAAGATACGCCGAATACCTGAGCGGGGTCGTGGGAGTACCCATGCCACAGGTGGTCTCTCTTGACAAGCCATGTAGCCAGGCTGCCTGCTGTAAGGGCTACCACCATGCACAGTAGCATTAGTACGGAAGTGCGCTCAGACACGGGTGAGTGACCTCCACAAGGCGTATGCCAAGTGGATTATCAGCAGTGACCACGCAACGGGCCCAAGAATACCCATGGTATCAGTGGCAGCTTGGCCCCCAAAGACGCCTCGTTGGCTTGAATACTCGGCTAATCCAGCCCATATGTCGCGATGGGCGAATCCCCAGCCGAAATAGAGACTCATGGGCTGCGCCACGTATCCCAGGGCATGGCCCACTAAGGCTCGGTAGTACATGAGCCCTACAGCGGATACGGGTAGAGTGGCCAGGCCCGACCACTGGCCCCCACTTGCCACTGCCGGGGCTATATACCAGATCAGATATTGAGGCTGTGTAGTAGGCTGGAAAGCTACTGTGGAGGCCATGGTTCCTATTATGGCCATAGGCAGAACTTTGCGGCCCCTGGATAGTACGGCAGTAGCAAAAATCATCGGCACAGCGATCAAAAGGACACGCGTCAGGTACGGATACGTGTCTTTCCAAAAGGTCCAGTCGGAGCTGAACGGCACCAGCCTCAAGGAGGACAGGTTCATGCCACCCGTGGCTAAATCGGCGGCCCTCCTCTGAATCTCGCCTTGCAGCCCTGGCTCGAGCAGTTGGGGTAAGATAAGCGCAAGGGACGATGCCATTCCTAGAGCGAACATAAGGCTTTGCCTTACACCTTGTGACCAATTTCCCTGACTTAAACTTGGCTTTGCCAGCGCGGCAGTTAGCACGGGCGCAGTAAATAGAGGAGCCAGCTTGAGTTCTGCGCCTATTCCGCAAGCTAGCCCAGCCAGGTATGCCCTTCCGGAAAACGCCATCTCTGCGGACAGCAATGTCATCAGGCCCACAAGGGAATCGTAGTTCCCATGCACAGACGACACCCAGATCACTAGCGGGTTGTACAGCCAAAGTGCCGCCATGAACAGAGAGTGCCGAAGCAACAGCCACCCAACCGCCATATCCGCCATGATTGCCGGGAGCTTGACGGCTAGTAAAAAGAAAGGATGAGGAACCGGAAACCCCATGAGCGGATGTTGCGGCAGCCTCTCCCAGTTCTCGGGGCCGAAAACTGCCGATAGGGGAACGAGGACCAGCCCAAGCAACGAGGCCAACCCTGGCGGATAGCTAAATCCTGGCAGTTCATAGGGGCCGTAGCCTGCTGCTAGATCCCAGCCCAATAGTGCCCAGTAGTATATGTCGTTGGGCCAAGCCGTGAGGGGAGCCAGCACTGCTCTTAGGGCTAGCGCGGGCGCTGCAAGAGCGATCGAGCCCCAGGGCGATCTAAATGGTCTTCCCAAAGCTATCCTACCAATTTGGCCCTTCGTACAGCCTCCCACAGAGTCTTGACTGTTAAAAGGATCCAGACCGCCAACGATGCACCTATCCCGCACCACAATACCGCCTGGGGCCAATAGAACATTGTGAACCGATAGATACCCCCTTCAGGGAAATACCATGCGTTGGCATATCCGTTCGCCACAAAGTGTCTGGCATTGGCGCGCCCCGTGCGGAAAAGCAGCTGCAAGAAGGAAGGCTGAGCCTCGTAGAGGTCCCAGTATTTGTCGAAATACTGGCTTAGGATCAGCACAAAGGGCCCCTCGGCCTCGACTTCCCCTGTAACTATCCAGGGTCGGGCCAGGTCGTAGGAAAAGGTCACTTGAGGTGGTATGCGCGAAGGACTCAGGGCCATCTGGGAAGCGTCAACGAAGCTGATTATTACGGCCCGCTTCAGTTCATTGCCTTTGGGAAGCCGCCAGGTCCCGAGCGAGCCCGGTTCGGCAACTGGTATAGGCAAATCCGCAGCGTATACAGCATTGGGCCACCAATCCCTGTTGTCGTAGAAGTACAGTGGTGCCGCAGTGAGGCTCTGTAGAAGCCAAGGCTGGGACTTCACCGACTTGAACACTGCCTCCCTGCTGGCAGAAACATGCCGCTGTCCCTCGGCCCCGTTCTTGGCTATAAATTCCCAGTTTGCATCGTCCCTTACAAAGACGTATCTGACGTTCATGAGAGCTAAGGCCTTGCCCAAGTCGTCACTACGGCCCTTCAGGAGGGCGGTAGCAGCCTGTTCGAGCAGATCTCCCCCAGGTTTATCAGAAACCGCGGCTACTGGCTTCTCCAAAAGGAAAGGGGCGGGGTCGAAGCCCCAGAGCCATCGCAGGGATGTCCAACTGATCTTGTTCAGCGGGAGCGGCATCAGTCTGGAGGGGTCGTCCTCACGGGCGAGCCATTCCCTGGCGACCTCATAGCCTGCCGGAGGTGAAGTCCGAACCGAAGGCACTACCTTTCCTCCCTCATGGATTACCTCCCCCGTCCAGAAGGGCCACGCCAGCACTACCACTAGGAGTAACGTAACGGTGGTGCCTATCAGGGCCTCCCCCAGTCGGGGGAGTCTGAAGAACTGCGAAGGGGCCACTGTGCCCGCCCCCACCAAAGGGGCAAGGCCCAGCAAGGTCAGCATGCCGAATTTGTCGAAGGGATGCCTGAAGGCCGCCATGATAAATACGTTGTCGTAGAGCCAGCGAGTAACCTCTTGGAGGGGCGGCTGTAGACCCTTCATGAAGAAGAGACTAATACAGGTGAAGGCCGTCGCCCACACCACGGCGGAATTGCGCCTCCAGCGCACTGCCCCGGCGAGCCCCAGGAGCGGAATCAGCCATCCTATGGCCCCGAAAATACGGTTGCTGCTGTACCATGAGGCGTAGGGGAACATCGGATCCTGAGTGCCTCCGTAGGTCAGATCGAAACCCCAGTAGCCCTTCAGACGAAGCACCATCGCTAAGGTGGTCCTCTGCGACGTAAAGGTGAGCCTATCGTCAGAGAACGTCCTCACGGGAATCTCGAAGGGGAGGGTGAAAACAGAGGGCACTATCCACCACAGGTTGGTAGCAGCACTCAGCAGCACTGCGGCAGCGACGTATCTGAAGGTAGCCGCCAGGCTGACGTGGCTTCTCACCACCTTGAGGAGGTGCACCGGAATATAGCTTCCCAGCACCAGTGCCAACATGAGAGGTGCAGCCAGATTGCTGAAGGACGGTGCCATAAGGAGGAGTGTCCCCTGAAGGGCTACAAGGTACCGAAACCTGAGGGTCGACAGGCCCTTTATCCACAGCGCCATAGCCAGGGGGGCGAAGGCGTAGAAGAAGTTCCAGAAATTCAGCTCGTACCATCGCACCGCCATGGTATAAGGGTTGAACATGTAGAAGAGCCCACCTATGAGGGCTGCGCCTCGGCTTTCGGGTAATATGCACCGAACCATGGAATACGCCGAGAGGCCAGCACCCATGAACCAGAGGACGAAGAAGAATTGCTCGATGGCTATGGGCGAGAGGCCCAAGACGTAAAGTACCCAGTTTATCAGGGCGTAAGGGAGGAACCTGAAGTTCAGCCCTGGGTCGCCAAGGGCGCCCAAGGGGTTCCACATGGAGAGCGCTGTCAAGAGCAGATAGCCAGGTCTGGCAAGGTGCCAGGGCAGGTCAAGGCCTGCTATCAGGGATCCCCTGAACCATGTCAGAGGCAGCAGGCCAGCCCAAATTATCGGCAGGGTCCAGAGCCAGCCTTTCAACCTTGGATACCATGTGGCGATCTGGTGTGCAACTGCTTGCCTCAGAGGGCTTGTGGCTCTGACCTTACTGTTCTGTAAAGAGTCCATCTAGCCTCCGCAGGAGGTTCATGGCCACCTCCTTCCACTCCCAGCTAGCGGCCCAGCTTTGGGCAGCTCTACCTAGCTCATCCCGCTTCTGTGGATCTCCCAGAAGCAACAGGATAGCGTCAGCGAAGGCCCGCAGGTCGTAGCAAGGTACCTTCAGCATACCTACAGGATAGTAGGTGCGAAGCGCCGGCAGATCGAAGCTGATCCCAGGTAGGCCGCATGCCATGGCTTCCAACGCGGCCATGCCACCAGAGTCGTAGACCGCTGGATGTACCACCAACTTTGAGCGTCGGAAGACCTTTACCTTTTCCACCCCGTCCATGAAACCGAGCAGGTGGACGTTGCCCGCCAGACCCATCTCCTGGATACGGCTCCGCAGCCTGCGTTCCAGGGGGCCGTTGCCGATGACGGCCAGCTGCGCCCCCGGTCTTGCTTCAACGACCCTTTTCCAGATCTCCACAAGCTCCAGCACTCCCTTTTGAGGATGCAATCGGCCGATAAACACGGCGTCGTACTCGGTTCGGCCGTCTGGTGCGGTCTGTTGCACGAGACCTAGATCCACCCCTTTGCCAACTATAGCCAACCTTTCAGGTACTATGCCCTCCTCGATGCATCGGGCAAAATCCATTTCGTTGTTGACCAGTATAAGGTCGGCATGGCGTCGTATCAGGGGGTACGCAACCACTTGGTTCAGAAAGAAGGCTATGCCCCGTAGTTCCGGCCAGCATTTGAGTGGCCCCCTGCTAGTGGAAAATCCACGGAAAGGTGAGGGCGCGAACATGTTAAATCCAGCCATCCATTTTCCACCTCGGCTGCGATGGCTCAGTATACGGGCGGGAAAGACGTCTGGCCAGAAGGGAGTCACCGAGTAAATTACGGTCCTGCCTCGGGGAACGGTAGGGCGCGAAATGGCAAGGAGGCTGGCAGTCAGGGCCATACCGAGGTGGAAGGCTACAGCTGCCGGCAGATAACGCACGGCCAGGGAACCAATGATGCTCGGAAAGGGTACCACAGTGTAGGTCAATTTTCTGCTCTGCAGATAGCGATCTGTCATTATCCTTCCGCCCGGACTAGTAATAACGTGAACGTTGTGGCATGCGAGGTCCACCCAGGCGCGGACACACTCCAAGAAGATTCTGTAGCCGCCTGCCAGCGCCTCTGCTGCCGGTATGGATGTGGCCACCACCAGAATGGTCATCTGCCCTGCGCTCCCAGATTGGTCACATCGAAGTGGTGTCTCCACGGCAATTAGCGAGCGACCCGACTTTTATCTTCCTTCCGATTACAGCTATGGTAGGAGCCAACTCCGGAAGATACCATGTCAAGTGCACGGACAGCCTTCGCAGAGCCTCGAGCGACAGCAGTTCCTGGAGGCCGATGCCCCGCACTGCGTAGCTCCAGGGACCCTGGCGGGACCTGGAGCGGAAATGTTTGCGCAGCATTGGTACGGAGTATCGCAGTGCGTGTGTAGGGTCGCTGTAGTAGTGGGGACTCCACGGATTTGGCATGGTGATAATTAGTACCTGCCGAGTTATGCGTTCCATCTCGCTTATAGCTGCCGACGCCGCATCCCAGTCGCTGGTGTGCTCCAGGACTTCCGATGCCCAGCAGGCATCGAAGGCCCCATCTCGAAAGGGTAAGTTCTCGATCCGGGCCCTCACGGCGGCAAAGCCCATGGCCTTGATGTTTTGGCACATTCGCAGGCTGATATCGATGGCTACAACGTGTCCGTGCCTTGCGAGCCAAGATAGATAGAGCCCCGAGCCTGCTCCTAGGTCGACTATCGATGGGACCCGTGAATTGCTGTCATGCAGGCCTCCAAAATATTTGTCGATGAGACGCAGTTTACGCCCCTCCGGGCGGCGCTGAAGGTAAAGTTTCTCTAGCTCTTCGCCCACGTGCTCAGGTCACCTGGTTGGCTGCGAAATCTATATCGAGTTCTGGTCCTTCACATATTGGCAGACCGGATATCACCTTGCCCAAAAGGTAGTGCATCTTCCTTGCCGAGCTATCCCAGTTAAATGTCCGGGCGTACTCCTTGGCCTTGGCTCCCATGGCAGCTCTGAGCTCCGGCATCGTACAGAGCTTCAGTATAGCTTCGGCGGCAGCCGTCACGTCTCCGTAGGGCACCAAAAAGCCCGTTTCCCCGTGGATAACTGATTCCCTTAGGCCTGGAACGTCGGAAGCCACTGTAGGTACCCCCACGGCGCCCGCTTCGGTGACCGCCATTCCCCATCCCTCTTTTCGCGAAAGCACAACGTGTATCCACGCCTGCGCCATCTTATTCCATTTTGAGAAGTCGTCTAAATGCCCGTGGAAGGCCACGTGAGAGGAGAGGCCTAATCTGACCGCCAGGCGCTGCAGCCCTGCAAGCTCAGGTCCACTGCCCACTATTTCCAGCTTAGCCTTCGGAAGGTACTTGACCACGCGGGCCAAGGCCTCCATCAGAAGATCCACCCGTTTGTACTTTTTCAGGCGACCTAGATATATAAGGGTAGGGCTCTCGGCCTTAACGACCTCGTTGCTGAAAAATAACCGTGAAATGCCTGGGTAGACTACAGCGCTGTTGTTGGGATCAATGCCATAGTGGGACAGCTCGCGTCTGGTACTCATGGATATAACTACGAAGGGTTCATGGCTGTAGATAGTGCGGAAGTAGGCTCTCTCCAAGCGATAGCCCAGCATGGCTATGGGCTGGGGAAATTCCTCGTAGAAAGTTAGGCCGTTAAAGTGCGCCTGCAAGCTTACCCTGGGCTGGGACACATACAGTGGGGTAAAGAATGGAACCTTGTTCACACAGTCTACAACTATGTCGAACTGTTTTTGCCTGGCCAAGGTATAGCGGTGAGCTCCGAGGATCATGACCATGGCCCGTACGGCCATGTTGCCCATGGGGGCCTTTATATGCTCTATATGCAAGCGGTCGGGACATGGGCTGGGTCTGGGGCCTGTCGGTGTACCGCAGAGGATGGTCACCTCGTCGCCGTAGCTGGCTATCCTGCCGAAAATCTCGTGAAGGTAGCGCTCGAGACCGCCGGCAGGGGGAGAATAGGGATCGTACCAATTCATGACGAGAATCCTCATCGGGCTACCCTCACATTATACAACGATGAATATACTGTTATCAATGGGCAAGTCTATAGTACGTTAGTACCATGATGAGATGCTCTAAAGTATGGAAGCTAACAGGCTTGGCTAATATTATAGCTCATTGGCAAAAATCCTCCCGATTTTCAGGGAGAGTTAGTGGCTCTATCGGATGGGCGGTTGCCTAGTGAGCGGGTCGGGTCTCTCCGTCTTAATGGGGCAATCTGTTGGCCTGTGGATCGGTGAGGGGCCTCAGGGGCTCAGCTCTGGGGAAGCGACGTATTTGGCTGCCGCAGATAGGAGCCTGGGTTCAGGGCCTGTAGGCACTCGGCCAAAATGCCTGTGCTCGATCCCCTCCGCTCCAGCTTGCCTCTGACGGCTATGAGGGGGTGCATCAGAGCGGTTCTATATCTCTTCTGGACCGTAGGAGGCACAGTGACGTTGATAAGGCCCTCTTCGTCCTCCAGGGCCATGAAGAGAAGGCCCTTGGCTGTCGGGGGGCGCTGTCGGCTTATGGCAAGGCCCAGAACGGTTACCTTCTGGCCTTCTTCGATGAAGGGCAGCTCGTTGCTGGTCAGAGCCTCGGGGAACGTGGGCCTAATCATGGCTACAATGTGGCCTCGAGGGGAGAAGCCCATGAGGGCGTAGTCGAGCAGAAGGTCGTCGTTGGAGGCACCTTCCGTCGAGTTGTGGCAGGCGGGCAGCGGCTCGTCCATGGGCAGTTGACCTCCGATGGTCCTGAGGACGATGGGCAGGCGTGCCAGCAGGTGCCGCCTCGGGCCGAAGGTATCCATTGCTCCCGCAAGTATGAGGGCCTCCAGAGCATCCCTCGGGAGTCGGGTTCTGCGGCAGAATTCCTCTAGGCTGCTAAAGGGCCCCTTCTGCCGCTCCCTTTCCATTATCTCTATGGCCGATGGTCCCAATCCGCTTATAGATCTGAGCCCCAGCCTTATGTCCTCCCTCTCCACTGTACACTGTGGGCTACTTAGGTTTACATCTGGTGGCAGTATCCTTATCCCATGCCTGAGGGCTTCCTGCACTATTACCTCGGGCGGATAGAAGCCTGCCGGCTGGTTGTTGAGCAGGGCAGCGTAGAAGAAGGCCGGGTAGTGGGCCTTCAGGTAGAGGGTCTCGTAGGCTATGCGGGCGAAGGCTGCAGCATGGCTCTTGGGGAAGCCATATCCGGCAAAGGAAGCTATGATGCGGAATATGTCCGAAGCTGTCGAAGGCTCCACCCCCCTCTCTTGAGCCCCTCTGACGAAGGTTTCTCGGAGCCCTTCCATATCGCGGTCCGAGGGGTTGCGTGCCAGGAGCCTCCGCAGGGTGTCGGCCTGACCTGGGCTGAAGCCGGCTACTTCGGCCGCTACCTTCATCACCTGCTCCTGGAATACCACCACACCCATGGTCTCTTTGAGTATGGGCTCTAGGATGGGATGGACGTAGCTTACAGGCTCCTGACCCCTGCGGCGTCGCAGATAGGGATGGACCATGTTCCCCTGGATGGGTCCGGGGCGGATGAGGGATATCTGTACTATCAGGTCGTGGAAGTCCTTCGGCTGCATCTCCGGCAGCATCTGGATCTGGGCACGGCTCTCCACTTGAAAGGCTCCTACCGTGTCAGGCTTCCCCAGGAGGGTGTAAACGGCGGGATCGTCCAGCGGCAGACTCTCCAGGTCCAGTTGCGTGCCAGTGGCCTCCTTTATAAGCTCTAAGGTCTCCTGTATGACAGAAAGCGCCCTCAGGCCCAGTGTGTCTAGCTTTATTAGATTGAGGTCTTCTAGGTCGTCCTTGTCGAATTGGACTACCACCCTACCTGGCATGGTGGCTCTCTCCAGAGGGAGGAGATCTATGAGGGGAGGACCTGTCACCACCATACCGCCCACGTGTATGCCCATATGTCTGGGGAGGTCGGCAAGTCTAGTGGCGAGCTCCATGAGCCTGCGCCATGGTTTTTTCCTCATCCAGGGGAAAGCCGCGGCAAGGCTGGGCATCTCTTTGGGGAGATCTCGTGCCGAGTGGATCTGCAGGGCTTTGGCCAATAGGTCTACCTTTTCGGATGGAAGGCCCAGGGCTTTGCCTACGGCTCGTACTGCGCTTCTGGCTCCAAAGGTAACGAAGGTGCAGGCCATAGCTGTGTGTTCCTGACCGTACTGCTTGTAGACGTGTTGGATGACCTCTTCCCTTCGGGTGGAGGATACGTCTATGTCTATGTCAGGTGGATCTTTTCGCTCGGGCGACAGGAACCGCTCGAAGAGGAGGTTGTAGGCCAGGGGATCTGTCCTGGTGATGTCCAAGAGGTAAGCCACTAGGGAGCCTGCCGCTGAACCTCTCCCCTGAAGAGGTATGCCCCTCTCTTTGGCGAATCTCGCTATATCCCACACCATCAGGAAGTAGGGGGCCAGATCTTTCTCGGCAATGACCTCCAACTCGTGATCCAGTTGTCTGAGGACTTCAGGGCCGGGGTTCCCGTATTTGGCCTTAGCACCCTCCAGGCATAGGCGTTTCAGGTAAGATATGGCTGTCTCCCCTTCAGGCACGGGAAACCCTGGTAGCCTGAAGCTGGACATATCTAAGTCCAGCTGACAAAGGCCGGCTATCCTTACAGAGTTCTCCACAGCCTCCGGAAACTTCTGGAAAAGGTTCTCCATTTCCTGAGGGGACTTCAAATAGAATTCTCCATTGGGGAGCAGGTCGGTGCATTGGGCGAGCGGTTTGCCCTGGGCAGCAGCGCGCAGCACATCGGCTATCTCGCGGTCTCCTTTTCGAGCATAGTGTACGTTGCCAGTGGCGACAGTGCCCAGGCCCAGGCGGTTGGCTAAGTGTACCATCTCGTCCATGAGCCAGGCATCATGCGGCAGAAGGTGGTTCTGGAGCTCTACGAAGAAGGAATGCTCCCCAAAGGCTTTGGCCAGCTTCCCTGCCCACTGGAAAGCACTGAGGGTATCCTCGGCTAGCAGCGCGGCTGCCAGGGGACCCCTGTGACAACCGGACAGCACCAATAGGCCCTTTCGGTTGTGTTCGAGGTCCTGCAGGTCTATTGTGGGCTTGCCCTTTGACCCTTTGAGGCCTCCCCTGCTGATTATGCGGCACAGGCTCGTCCAGCCTTGCCTGTCACGGGCTAGGACGGTCAGATGGTGGCCGGTGTTCAGGGTGAGTTCGGCTCCGAATATGGGTTTGATCCCAAGCCTTTCGGCTGCCTTCCACAGTCTAACGGCACCGTAGAGGCCATTGTGGTCGGTTATGGCTACAGCCTCCATGCCCAGCTCTGCGGCCCTTCGGGCTATCTCTTCTGGCGTGGAGGCTCCATCCATGAAAGAAAAACAAGTATGGCAGTGGAGTTCGACGTAGCCCATGGTTCAGTCGTGCATCTTATCGAGATACCATTCTCCTCCGGAGAGATCCCTGGAGAGGGTCCATAGGGAGCCGTCGGAGGTTACGACTTTGAAGAGGTCCTTAGAGATCTGGACGTCCCACCAGCCAAGATCTATCCTCCACCGGTCTATTACCTCCAGCACTCTGTAAGCGCGCCCTCCTAGGTTGAAGGAGATAGGGTATCCGTGGCTGTCGGCTTTCACCCTTAAGGGGATGTTCCGAGGTCTGGGCATAGAAACCTCTTGGAAATCGTTGCCGGCTGTTCCGCTCCCTTCTAGGGGCAGGAGGGGAAGCTGCTCTTCCTTGGCCCTTTCGCCCCATATCCTCGAGAGCACCGAGGATACATGCCCCGACAACCCCTTGCGGAGAAAGAGTCCTTCCAGCCTTGCCAGGGTTGTCTCGACGTCGTCCTTGTTGCTCATGTACAGCCGCAGGACCTGGGTAGCGCCTTCCTGAAGATGGACCTCCAGCTCCAGCTGTTCTGGCTGTATGCCCTTGTTGCGAAGCTGTAAGGTGGCTGTGGCTATGGGCTTCCTGATGGCCTGCAGTAGGTCGGCGAGGTTGCTGGGAGGTTCCTGGAACCTTATCTTCCTGCGTATCTCCCCTTTCGCCAACGCTGGCGAAGCTGAGGTATATTCCCCCTTGGCCAAGCGGATGAGCTGCCGGTACTTGCGGCCGAGGTGTATGTTTACCAAAGAAGGATCGGTAGATGCCAGGTCTCCCAGAGTATGTATGCCCAATAGGGCGAGCCTCCGAAGGATCCTGCTGTCCTTTAGGACCATCCTCAGCGGAATAGGTCCAAGGAAGGCCGATTCCATGCCCTTGGGCACGGAGATAGGTTCTCTCCCTAGGGCTAGCCTGGCTGCCAGATGGGCGAGGGTCTGGCCTTCTGCGGCACCTATGCCTACCGGTCCCTTTGAGATGTCCACGGCTGCTTTCAGGATCGTCCTGAGCAGTTCTCCGTCGTAGCTTTCGACCTCCATGTAGAAGGAAGAGCCCCTTTGCCAGGTTCTGTCGGAAAAGGAGCAGAGGAGGTCCATGAGCTTTTCTGCGTAGCCTTCAGGCAAGCCTGGCACGAAGAGGCAGAGGGTCTTCATCTCCATCGAAGAGAAGGTCGATGGGAACCTTCATGGGATTCTGGGCCCTTACCTTGATGCTGGCAACGGCCCTACAACCCACGATGTCGCCCCATCTGCGGATCCAATCTGTGCGCCGAAGATATATTTCTACCCCAGCAAAGGGCAAGGAGGCCCCTTGCCGGGTGAGGAGGATGGCTACGGAGCCGCTTTTGGCTAGGGCTGGCACCAGGGCTCTGAGGGACGGTGAGAGGGCGATGTCTCCCTCCAAGCTCAGGATGTTGGCCCGTTGTCTGGCCCTGGCCAGGGCTAGGACCAGACCCCTGCTCGGCGACACGTCTATAGATGGGGAAGGATGGACCGCAGCACAGTTGGAGTCCTGAAGGCAAAGGAACCTCCATCCACTGCGTTGGGCAGTTAGAGACAGGTTGCGAACTAGGGCGTGGGTTCCTGAACTGGCCTCTCCCCAGATGTGTACTATCGAGCCTAAGGGCACACCACCGCCCATGGCTATGTCCAAGGACGGTATGCCTGTGGAAAGCCGATATCCCGCCCTTTGAGCCTTCATGGGCCAGGTGTACAGGGATCCCGGTCCATGAAGGCTCCATGCTAGCTGTAGCACCCTTCGCATCTTCCCCTCAGGTTCCATGCCCAGGAGTATATAGAACATTTGTTCTATATTCAAGGGGTTTGTCCACAGTGTACTAGCAAATATCCACAAGATTGGCCGTCCCTAAAAGAGATGGGCCCACAGATCTCTCTGCCCGAAGGTTCCCTGCCGGTGTCGATGGTGTCTTGGCTGCGCCGTTGCGAACGTCCGGGTCTGAGGAACTGGATCCAGGGCTTCGATGGGCGTCAGGCGAGACGGTGTTGCCTCTGCGGTGCAGCTGGAAGTGCCGTCGGAAAGGTCCAGGAGGTGGCCTCCGAAGGGCCTGCATGGGGCGGCATCGCCCTGTGATATATTTCCCTGTATGGTGCGTTGGTCTAGGAGGCTCAGTGTGGCGAGGGCAGAATTGGCACAACTCACGGCTTCGGAGATAGTGCAGGGCACCCTGGCAGGGAAATTCACGGCTGTGGAGGTAGTAGAGGCCTGCCTTGAACGTATCGAAAAGCTGGATTCGACCCTCATGGCCTGGACAGTGGTGGACCACGTCGGTGCCCTCGAGCAGGCGCAGTGGCTCGATAGCCTGGCAAAGGCCGGACAGAGTGCAGGCGTGTTGCACGGTGTGCCCGTGGGGGTAAAGGACATCATAGACGCGGGAGGGCTGGTCACCTCGTACGGTACCCCTATTTTCGAGGGGAGGGTACCGAAGCAGGACGCTGTCTGTGTGGCCAGGCTGAAGGCTGCCGGCGCCATAGTGCTGGGCAAGACCGTCACCACCGAGTTCGCTGCCTTTCATCCAGGGCCAACTCGCAACCCATGGAAGCCTGACCACACGCCGGGTGGGTCCAGCAGCGGCTCTGCGGCTGCTGTCGCCAGCGGCATGGTACCCTTGGCCCTGGGAACGCAGACGGCCGGTTCTATCATTAGGCCCGCCGCCTACTGTGGTGTAGTAGGCTTGAAACCCACCTTCGGTCGTGTTAGCACCCGCGGGGCTTTTCCCCTCGCCCCTTCCCTCGACACCATCGGCGGTTTTGCCCGATCTGTCGAAGATGTCGCCAGATTGCTGCAGGCCATGGCGGGCTACGATCCTCACTATGAGCACAGCATGGGGGGACAGCTTCCAGATTTCTTGGATGCAGTCCATGTGGAGCGCCTCACTCGACGTCCCGTCTTTGGTGCCGGCCTTGGCTTCTTTGTGGAGAACGCGGGGCCAGCAGTGGTGTCGCTGTATGAAAGGGCCCTGGACCTCATCTCCAAAGCGGGAGGCACTATTGTGGAGGTGCAGTTGCCGGACTGGTTCCCCAGAGTGATAGAGGCCCAGCGAACCATGATGCGGACCGAGGCGGCTTGGGTGCACAGAGATATCTTTGCTCGCCACAAGGAGCGCTACTCTGAGCGCATGAGGTCCATGTTGGAGGAGGGACTTAAAACCACCGCTTTGGAATATATAGACCTTCGAGAACTCCGCTTTCGGTGGAAGCTTCTGGTGTCCGATTGGCTGAGGGACATCGATGTGCTGGTGACCCCCTCCACACCTTCAACTGCGCCCAGTGGCCTTGCCTCTACAGGCGATCCCATCTTCAACTTGCCCTGGACTTACTCCGGCCATCCCAGCATGAACCTCCCGGTAGGCATCGCTGAAGAGGGGTTGCCGGTAGGTATCCAGTTGGTCGGTCCTTACGGGCAGGAAGACCGGATGCTGGCGGCAGCAAGCTGGTGCGAGCAGGTTGCCGGAATTGTGATGAAGGAAGTACCTGCCTTCAGTGGCTAGCGTCGCGGTCCAGCAGCGTAATTTGTAGGGGCTTTATTCTGTAGGCATTGCAGGCATTCTGGTCCTGAGGGCAGGTAGTCATGGCTACCAGACAGGTTGTCTCAGCCAGGAACTCTATATAGTCGCCAGCCCGAGATAGGGGAGCGTGAACGCTATAGGTGCCGTCCTCACTTACCTGGGTATGCATGAAGACGTTGAAGGGATCTGGGATCAGGTGTTCTGGTACACCGTGTCCGGCCAGGACGTCTCTCAGTATGGCCAGACAACTGGGGTGGTCAGTTATACCAAAGCGGATAGGGTAGTCATAGGGGCTGCAGGCAGAGGATAAGATATCGTGCCGCCCAACGGTGTCCTCGACGATGGTCAGCAGGAGCCGACACCTGGTGGAGTAAAGCTTGTGTCCCTTTGTTAGCAGTATAGTGCCGTTGAGCTTTCGAGTGTTGCCCTGTGAAAGCCTCTCCGAGGGGTCTTCCTTGAGGAAGACTACAAGGTCGCTCACCTGCTGTCCCTCCACTTCAGCTATCCTGAACCTCTGGCCCTTCTCGACCTCGAAGGCCATTCCAGCCCGAGGCGGTATAGTCCTGCTCCACAGCACACTAGCGTCACCCATGGGGCATCTCCTCGTGAGATTCTGGAGCGATTATAGCCCGAAGGATAGGGTCAACTGTGGTGGGACGTGGTCCCGTGCATGTGGCTGTGGGCGTGTTCGTGGATCAGGTTGGCGGACAAAAGCAGTTGCCTGTCGGCCAGAACACTTGCCACGGGCCGGTCTGCTACCAACCTGTGGTCCTCAGAGAACACCAGGGCCCTGTCGGCAAGGTCTTGGAGCATGTCCAGGTGATGGGTGGCTATGACGATGGTTTTGCCTGCGCTGTGGAGTTCTTGTAGGAGCTCCACAACCCACATCTCGGTTCGAGGATCCAGGCCTGCTGTTGGTTCGTCCAAGAGCAGCACTTCTGGGTTTATGGCCAGAACTGAGGCAATGGCCACCTTTCGTTTTTCGCCGCCGCTGAGCTGGTACGGTGCTCGATCGGCCAGGTGATGGATCCCCAACATATCCAGAACGTCTTCCACGCGCGACTTGACCTCTGGCGATGGTAACCCTAAGTGCAGGGGACCGAAGGCGATCTCATCCCACACTGTGGGATTGAAGAGCTGAGCGTCGGCGTTCTGGAAGACGAAGCCAACCCTCTGCCTGAAGGCCAGAGAAAAGTTATCGTCAGCTAGGGTTTCTTCCGTAAGAGGTGTGCCAAAGGCCACCACCTGCCCGGCTTCGGGAAATATCAGCCCGTCCAGGATGCGAAGGAGGGTGCTTTTGCCACATCCGTTGGCGCCTAGGAGAGCGACCCTCTCGCCGACAGAGAGCTCAAAGCTGACATCTTCCAGGGCCTTGAAGATTCCCAGGTAACTGTAGCTTATTCCCTTGACCGAATATAGGGTATCAGACGACATATCGCTCCAGCAGTACGGCCATGATACAGGCTGCCCCCATGGCGACGCCAAAGGCCACATCGGCAGGGGTGAAGCGGAAGGTGTGGATGGTCTCCACCTTGCCATTGAAGCCTCGGGATACCATGGCGGAATAGACTTCCTGGCTCAGGGCGTGGGATTTGCCCAAAAGGGTGGCAGCCGCCGAGGCGACAAAGCGTTGGCCCTCAGAGGTGGTTGGCTTGCGGCCCACCTGCCT
Source organism: Chloroflexota bacterium (assembly GCA_034432775.1). Taxonomy (GTDB): domain Bacteria; phylum Chloroflexota; class Chloroflexia; order DAOUBH01; family DAOUBH01; genus DAOUBH01. Next base: position 90,514 of record DAOUBH010000016.1, on the reverse strand, counting down.
GCTCTTCCGGGCAGTGAACATCTCCTCGGCAGTGGACAGCAGTAGGAAAATGTAGCGGTACGTCATGGCCAACACTACGATAAAGGCCCGAGGGACCAGCAACACCCTGAGAGCTTTGAGAAGATCTGCCCAGCGGGTTGTAAGGGTGAGTAGCAGCACGGCAGAGACAGAAACCCCTACCCTGGCAACCAGGGTGGCGCCTCCCAGCAGGCCTTGTCGAGTGACAGTCAAAGCATCCGGGAGCGTGACAGGTCCTATCCTCGCGTTCCCCATGGGGAACAGTACCAATAAGGGGTCGCCAGGTGTCACGACGTTAAAGATAGCTGGGAGCACCACGATGCCAGTAAAGAGGGGGACGGTTAGCCACACGCGCTTGACGAAAAAGAATACCGGCACCTTTGAGAGCGCGGCCACGAGGAGCACCAGCACGTATAGTGCCAGTATCACCTCTATCCGTCGGGAAAGGGAGGCTACCAGAAGCAAGGCAAGCACCGCTATCAGTTTCAACCTTGGGTCCCGTCTCTGGAGCAGGCCAGGTAGTTTCGCCATCTCTTCGGAAAACACGGTGCGGGCTGCGAGCTCCCTAGCTTCACGAACCGTCTTCTCCAGGAAGCCTTCCCGGCGTTTCCTACCTACCGTGTAGCATCCACACAGACCGATCTCTTGCCCTTTGAGTAGCCATTGTGGAGCGGACCCACCCTTCATATGAGGCCCTGCCCTTTCTTAGCAAATAGCCTGAACATCAGCAGGCTTACGCCTGCTATCAACAGTATGCCCAGGAGAGCCGACAAGATATATCCAACTGCCGCCAAGGGGCCACTGTCCCACCCCGGAACAGTGTAGCCAGGGATCAGGCCCCCCCACAGTCCTGACAGGCTTTGAACGCCCTTCGGCACAAACCCCACGATGGACGGTAGCTCCTCGGGCCCCCATTCGCCCCACGCGGTGCCCTGGGCCAGGAGCCCCAAGGGCGTGAGGAGGGCCACGATGGCCAATCCTACCCAGAGGGGTCTGTAGGACCGATGCCAGGCTGCGGTCGGCGATGTGCCTCGGCTTGGGATATAGATCAGGTGGGGGAAGGCCTTCTGGAGGTAGGCCACTACTATTCCTGTGACTACTGCCTCGACGGGTCCAGCCACGAGGAGATGGGCCATAAGCATGGCTGGGATGGCTTGCTCTAGCCTATATGGGCTGTAGAGGGGCGTTCCATCGGGCGCCACAAAGAGTAGGGGCTGAAGCCCGAAGTCGATAGCGGTGAGCAGAGCAGCCACGTTGATGCCCATGTAGGCGCCTAATGCTGATCCTAACCATCTCCGGACGGGGTTAGTGGATTGACCTGCCACCAGCCTGTAGACAACGTATCCTGCCAAGGGACCCGCCACAGCCATGTTGAAGGCATTGGCTGGAAAGGCCAAAATGCCTCCATCGCCGAAGAAGAGGGCCTGAATGGCCAGAGCTACGCTCATGGATATCACGGCGGCCCAGGGCCCAAGAGCAACGGCGAGGAGTACGCCACCGGTGGCATGGGCTGTGGTGCCGTCGGGGACGGGTACGTTGAACATCATGATCACGAAGGCAAAGGCTGCCCCTATAGCCATGAGAGCGATGTTACCGCTGCGGAGGAGCGCCCTTACCCTGTTGGAGGCTACGTACCAGATGGGCAACATGGACGCGCCCATAACGGCGCAGGTCTGGGGGCTCAGATAGCCGTCGGGAATGTGCACTGTCCTTCACCTCCCCTTGGAGCAGTCGTTGCACCGTCCGAAGATGACTAGGTCGGCAAACTCCACCTCGAAGCCATACAGCTCTTGGGCGGCCCTTCTGGCTGGTTGAAGGAAACCGTCCTCTAAGTGGAGGACCTTCCCGCAGCTTCGACATACTATGTGGTGGTGGTCCTCGGAACTTGCTAACTCGTAGTACCTTTTGCCTTCGCCCAGGTCAGACTCCTTGACAAGGTTCAGGTCTACCAAGAGCTCAAGCGTCCGATATACAGTGGACAGGTCCATGTAGGGGTAGCGTTCTGTAACGCGGGCGTGGACCTCCTCGGCCGATAGATGTCCCGAAGCTGCGGCGAGGGTCTCCAACACCCAGAGCCTCTGAGGTGTTGGTCGGTATCCCCTTTCCTTCAGCACCTTGATCAGCCCAGAATGAGGCATACAGTTTTTCACCAAGACTGTGCTGTTGCAAGTATATTGCAACTACCAACCGATAGTCAAATAGGGGCAGGTTCGTGGCTACCCCTACGAGACCTGTCGGATATAAGTTTGGGGCTAACTCATGCGGACATAATCGGCCAGAGTCTGGCCCACCCTCATGAGGTGCTCGAAAGTGGCAGCAGCGGCTGTCTCTCCGTCCTGCTCCTTGCAGGCCTGGAGGATTGCCCTGTGGTAGGTCTGGGCCTCTGGCATTCTACCAAGGACCTTGATATATGCGTGGAGATAGTGTTGCGTCGAGTTGCGCAAGGTATTGATCAAGTTGCACAGATGCTCCTTGCCCGATGCCTCGTAGATAAGGCCATGGAAGAGCCTATTGGCTTCTACTATCATTACAACGTCGGCGCCGGGTTGTTCCATTTGGTCCAGGTAGTCGCTGAGGCGGCGGATCTGATCGTCCGTTAACCTTGGAGCTCCGAGCCTAGCGGCATGGGCTTCTAGTATCGCCCTGATTTCGTAAATCTCCAGTATGTCTTCGGCAGAAAGCTCCGTCACCACTGCACCCCGATGGGGTATGAGGCGAACGAGGCCCTCTGCTGCCAGGGCTCGCAATGCTTCCCTAACGGGGATAGGGCTGGCATCGAATCTTGTAGCCAACTCCTCCTGCTTGAGCCAGTGGCCGGGCTTCAGGTTGCCCCTTATGATCTCTTGGCGGAGCTGGGCCGTGATAGCGTCTGCCAAGCGTCGGAAGGGGCCAACATGGATCAACTCGGGAGAATCAGGGATAGGTCTCATGGCACCCATTTCCGCCTCCTGCAAAATTAGCTCCTGGCCTTGGTTCTGATACACCCTCGCCGAGAATACGGCAGTTAGGCCGAATCTCATAACTCTCCAGCCCATTATATAAATTATATACCACTCTTCAATCAAGACGGCATCCTGGCCGTTCACATGCGCGAGGTGTCTTGCATAAGTTTCTATATGGAGACAGGTAAACCAGGGCTGGACCATGGTTGGCAGTTGAAGGGTTCTCTCCCCGTCATTGGCTGCAGTTGCTGTAGAATTTTGCCATGCGGGTCCTCATGGTACTGACCTACTATCGGCCTCACACCAGTGGCCTTACCATTTACGCACAGCGGCTGGCAGAGGGGCTGGTCCGCAGGGGACATCGCGTTACGGTGTTGGCCACGCGTCACAGGCCGGATCTGCCCCTCCGCGAAGAGTTAAACGGCGTCAGGGTGCGGAGGTCGCGGTCGCTGTTGCGGCTCTATAAAGGCGTTATCTCACCGGCGTTCCTTGTTGAGGGTGTCAACGAGATAGCCAATCACGATGTGGTAAACCTCCACCTACCGCTCATGGAGGCAGCTTTCTTCGCTCCTGTGGCGCGGATGTTGCGCAGACCTGCGGTGATAACCTACCACTGCGACTTAAGCCCGCCTTGGAGTCTGCTGACAGCCGTGGTCGTTAGGATGCTCTGGACCATGCACTGGATCGGTGCACGGTTTTCCAGTGCCCTGGTAACCTACACATCCGATTATGCCCACCACTCTGCCTTCGTCTCCCGATGGCTTCAGAAGACCCGTACCTGTTACCCTCCTGTCGTTATGGAGAGCCCACCGCAACCGGTGGTAGAGGAGTTCTACCGACGGATAGCATCCCCAAGCAGGCCCCTTATCGGCTTTGCGGGCAGAATAGCTGCTGAAAAGGGCATCAGCTATCTTCTCGATGCCTTTGAAAATATACGAGGCGTGATGCCGTCGGCCCATCTGCTCATGGCCGGTGAGTATCTGGACGTCGTAGGTGAGAGGGAGTATCAGCGGCTAAGGAGCAGGCTGGAATCTATGTTCCCTACCGTGAAGTTGTTGGGCAACCTCCACGGGCAGGATCTGGCGTCCTTCTTCAGCCTGATCGATGTTCTCGCTCTCCCTAGCCTCAATTCGACGGAATCCTTTGGCTTGGTGCAGGTAGAGGCTATGCTCTGCGGCACTCCTGTGGTGGCGTCGGACCTGCCGGGAGTTCGGCAGCCGGTGCTGGTCACCGGCATGGGAGAGATCGCCAAGCCGGCATCTGCGGAGGACTTAACAGAGAAGCTGCTGAAGGTCCTCCGTAACCCTGTTCAGTATCGTGTGCCTGTCGAGAAGATACGTCAGGTCTTCGATCCGGAGGACACCTATACCTTCTACGAGGAGCTGTTCACTCAAATGTTAGAGCAAAGGAGTTCCTGATGGTCCCTTGCCCAGCGGAAGAGGCGCAGAACGCCCTCTGCAGGCGAGACAGTGGGGCGCCATCGGAGGAGGTCTTCGGCGAGGCTTATGTCGCTCACATAGATCCGCTGGTCACCGGGACGCCAGGGTCCGTAATTGATCTGCATCCGCCGTCCTGTCAGCTGCTCCAGCTCCTCCACGAGTTCTAGCAGGGACAGCGTGTTGCTGGGTCCACCGCCTATGTTGAATACGCGATAAGGCAGCCTATCGATGCCTTCCAGCGCCAGCTCCATGGCCTTTATCAAATCATCCACGTAGAGAACATCGCGCACTTGACGTCCATCGCCGTAGATGGTAATGGGCCGATTACACAGGGCCGAGATGATGAAGTGAGCCACCCAGCCTTGATCCTCGTTACCGAACTGTCGGGGACCGTAAATGCAGGACATCCGGAAGACACAGGTGTTCAGGCCGTAGATGCGACTATAATCCAATACGTACTGGTCGGCACATCCTTTCGAGCATCCGTAGGGTGAGTGGAAATCCAGGGGCTGGGTCTCGGCGATACCTCTGACGTTTTCCTGGGCATATTGATACCGTTTGCCGTCAGCAGAGAGCGTCACCGCTATGCTGTCCAGGGAACCGTACACCTTGTTGGTGGAAGTATATATGACAGAGCATCCCAACTGTCGGGCTGTCTCCAAAACGTTGAGGGTTCCTCTCGCATTGATATCGAAGTCGGTTACAGGGTCTGCTACTGAGGTGGTGACGGCTACTTGTGCTGCCAAGTGGATTATGGCATTGCAGCCTTGAGCGGCCCTTCTGAGGGAAGCTGCGTCCCGGATGTCTCCCTGGAAGAGGCTGATGCTGCCGGGGCAAGTGGCCAGCCACCGAGCATTGGCCTCTGTGCCTCTACGGGAAAGGTTGTCGTACACCAGGATCTGGTGACCCTTACTGGCCATATACCATGCCAAATTAGAGCCTACGAAGCCGGCACCGCCTGTGATCAAGATCTTCATGCCATCCTCCTCAGAGCAGATCTGTCCTGCCCATGCCCTTCAGCCTGTCCACAAGGTCCTTCACCTGCTGCGCGCGCTCCTTCGGGCATATCAGCAGGGCGTCCCCTGTGTCTACAACAATCATCCCGTCCAAGCCTATGGTGGCAATAAGGCGGCCGGAGCCGAAGACCAGGGTGTTCTTGGTATCTATGCCCAGGTGGTCGCTGTGGACGGTGTTGCCAAGCTCGTCGCAGGATAGTATCGAGGTGAGGGCTGCCCAGTCGCCCACATCGCTCCAGTCGATGTCAGCCGGCATGACTACTGTGTTGCGTGAGCGCTCCAGGACGCCGTAATCTATGGACTGGGGCTGTACCCTTTCCCAGACACAGGTGAGGGTTTCCCATTCCCGCTCGGTTCCCAGCACTGTATCCACCCTCATGATCTGATCGTAGAGCTCTGGCATGTGAGTGGCGATCTCACTGAGGATAGTGTTGGCCGTCCATACAAACATGCCGCTGTTCCAGTAGTATCCGCCGCTGGACAGGTAGCGCTGGGCTGTCTGCAGGTTGGGCTTCTCTGTGAACCTATCGACCCTGTAGACGGGGATTCCGTCCACGTCGTCCATCTTCCCGCCGCGCTTGATGTACCCATAACCTGTTTCAGGCCAACCCGGTACAATCCCAAGGGTCACAAGGAAGCCCCGTTTAGCCACCTTGGCGGCGGCCTGTAGGATGCGTCTCAGCTCCTGAGGCTTTCCGACGTAGTGGTCTGCGGGGAGCACCACGATGGGCTCGTCTCTGCCCCTTCTGGCCAGGTGTATGGCTGCCAGGGCCACACACGGCGCCGTATTGCGGCCAGAAGGCTCAAGGATTACGTTCTGGGGCGGGACCTCCTTTGCCTGTTCCTCCACCAGTGGGGCATATTCGCGCGCTGTCACTATGTAGATGTCGTGCCAGGGCACGAGAGGGGATATACGGTCAAGGGTCTGCTGAAGCATGGTTCGCTCGCCGATCAGGTCGAGGAACTGTTTCGGCCTGTTCTGGCGGCTCCTTGGCCAGAGCCTAGTGCCGCTGCCCCCAGCCATCACTACCACCAGCATTTCGCTCACCTCTCGGATGGGTTCCAAGTTGGCCATGCCACGTTTCCCGTGGCTATTTGGCCTATCTCCTTTCCAGATGTGTCCAGCAATACTATGCTTGCCTGTCCACGGCGGTCTTCCATGACAACCGCCAATGTTCTGCCATCTGGCGACCAGGCAGGCTGCCTAAAGGCCCTGTCTTCGGATCCTCCGTTCGGCTTGCCTCCCAGCACCTTTTCCTTCTGTGTCGAAATTTCCACAATGCCCAAGGCACTCTGCCCTGTGGCTGGGAAGCCCTCATAGGCCAGATATCTGCTGTCAGGTGACCAGGCCGAGACGCCTGCACCGCCTTCGTAAAAGAAGCCGAAGAGCCTCAATTTCGATGATACAAGGTCCTTTATCCCCACCAGCCCTGTATGTCCCAGGGCAGTGAAGGCCAGCTTGGTGCCGTCTGGCGAAATCGATGGATAGGCCAGAAGAATAGTGCTTGGACCAAAGGGATACTGGTATTCCTGCTGTAGGTCCTGAGGCACATCGCTGACCTTCATCAGGGTCTTGCGGGCCTCGGTGGCGACGTCAATGCTGACCACGGCGTTGTCGCGATATATACCGTTCGTGTAGGTGCCCGTGGTAGCGACAATCAGTTCTCTGCCCTTTGGGCTCCAGGATACCCAGCGGCCATCGAGGGTAAGGGTGGCCCCGTCGTCGACGCGGAGCAGTGCCACTTTGCCAAAGTCCTGGCTGTCTACTTCGCCGTTGGAGTTTCGGTCTTCCAGTATTGGAAAGGCCAACATGGAGCTGTCAGGGCTCCAGACGGGCCTTTCAGCCTCGTAGGCAGAGAGCTGGAAGATCCGATCGGTACCGGAGGCTACGTCGAAGACATGGAGCTCGGTATGGATGCCGGTGCCCTTTACTGCCGCAAGAAGCTTTCCGTCAGGCGACCAGGCCAGGGCTGAAAAAGGCCCCTTTGACGCCAGTCTCCGCGTCGATGTGCCCTGGGCCGTCGAGAGCCATATTTCGCCGTCCTTGACGTAGGCAACATCGGCAGAGGGTGCCGATGTGGGAGAGGATATTGCATTGGGTGTAACTGTGGGAACAGGCGAAGATGAAGCTGTGGCTTCAGGAGAACGGCCTGCGGTAGGGGTAGCCGGACCACTGGCCTGGCAGGCTATAACGAGAACAGCCGCCAAAAGAACGGGTACGAATGATTTCAATCTTTACCTCCCTGCAGCCAAGGCCGCTTTAAGATCGTTGCGGCTCCTGAAGCTCGACACCACCCTCAAGAATTCGGCCAGACTATTGTAGCGCGATCGGAGCTCCTTTAGCTCCTGCCCGACAGGGTTTACTGAGTAAGGAGCATCGGCGTAGTTCCCATAGAAGGCGAAGTAGGCCTGGTTGAGCTTACGGATGTAGTACCCGTGGGCCACTAACTGTTGTCTGGACTGTTCCATGAAGGCTTCGGCCTCCCGGACTTTCCCATGGGCAAGGAGCTTGTCCACTTCCAGGCGGATCCTGCGCATTTCGGCGTTGAAGTCAAAATCACTCACTTTCATGGGTGCTGTCGACGCTGCCTGGGGCTGCATCGGCTGATATCCCAACGACCGATAAGCATCCTCGCCGATCTCTTGCCCTACCATATCGGCCACTGTCTCGTTTATGGCTATCATGTCGGGATCCCTTTCAAGCCCGAGGCTGTACTTGTAGCCCAGCGGCTTAAGGGCAAGATACTGATGGGTCCACTCGTGGGCTATGGTTATGATCAGGTGTCGAAGGTCTGAGCTGTAAGGTATCATGGCTGGAAACGTACCAAGGCCTCCGATGTGAACTACTAGTGCTGAATAGCCCAACGCCTCGGCCCTGGCTTCTACCTGTTCCATCTGCTCTATAGATAGCCCAGGCTGCAGCAGAACGGCCCCCGCGTACTGGATACGGTCGCGCGGTGACACGATCAGTACTTCGGGAAGTTCCTCGATACGGAAACTGATGGGAGGAAAGGGGTGGAGCCCCAGGAAGTTGTCGCCCAGACCCCGTTGTAAGAGCTCACGGGCTACTGCTGAGGCGAGGATCTCTTGGACCTCCGGGACCTGCCTCTGGAGCTCCCTCTCCAGTTCTTCCACTTGCCGTTGATACAGTCGTGAATCTGCCTCATGGCCGCTGGCCACCGATAGGTCCAGCTGGCTCCGAGCACTGTTCAGCTCCGTCACCAACTGAAGGAATCCTCCGATGGTATTAGGGTTCGAAGCCGTGGAGGACTTAGGGCTGAATAGCTGACCTATCAGGGACCTTGCCATCCAGCCTACCACGTCGAACTGGTAGGGTTGGGCAGCCTGAAATAGCCTGTACTCCTGTGATGGCCACTGTCCAGCTCCGGCCGTTAAAGCCAGCAGGAGACCAAGGGTCAGCCATCTAAGGGGACGGGAGCTTAGTCTGGATTGGGGTCTGTTGGACGAAATAGGAGCGCGGGATAGAGCCATGTCCTTTTCCATCATCCAAGCTATTCTAACCTGTCAGGCAGAAGCTACTAATGCATGGAATGCTCTTTCACAATAAAATGGGTTATACGAGGTTGCTTCTTGGGGCTCTGTCGGAGTTCGAAGGGGGTGAACGGGCGATGATAACTGCCAGGGAGCTACGCGAGGGACAGGCGGTGCGTATCGGCGATGAGCTCTTTAAGGTCCTCTCAGTCTCTGTGCACTCGGCCACAGGGCAACAGTCGGGCTTGGTCAAGGCCACAGTTCGCAAGATGAGCACAGGCCACGTTTCAGAGCTACGCTGGGCGCCCGACGATAGGGTGGAAGATGTGGAGCTCGAGAGGGTCGGGATGCAGTTTCTCTATGCCGATGAAGACGAAGTAGTCTTCATGCATCCCGAAACTTTTGAGCAGGTATCGCTGGCGCGCAAGGCTCTCGAGCGCTACCTGCCCTTCCTCAAGGAAGGTAGTACAGTCTATGTGCAGTTCTCCGAGGGTCGTGCCGTAGACCTCGATCTGCCGAAGACCGTTGCTCTCACTGTGACGGTCTGTGGGCCTGGCATCCGGGGTCGGTCAGAGAACACCATGAAAGAGGCCACTTTGGAGAACGGGATCACTATCATGGTGCCCCAGTTCATCCAACCCGGTGATACCGTGTTAGTGGACGTGGAAACCGGGGAGTACCTGGAGAGGGTCCGCACCCGTTGAGAGTGGCGGGTTTCCAGCATACCTAGTGGCTCGTGGAGGAGCCTTCTTTCCGTGTGGCTATGCGCGTTTCAAGGGGCTATACTGCGTCCACTGGCTATACGGAGTATGTCCAAGTAACTTATGATGATGGCCAGGCTTATGAGTACTACGATCCCCACAAAGTGGATGCGACCTTCCCTTTCGGGGGGAATGCGCTTGCCCCTTACTATCTCCAGTATCACGAAGAGTAGCCTGCCGCCGTCGAGGGCCGGCAGCGGCAACAGGTTTATAGCAAAGAGATTTAGGCTGAGGAGAGCGGCCAGGTTAGCCAGTGGTATAAGGCCTCCGAGGCGAGCCACTTCCCCTGTGAGCTGCGCTATACCGATGGGTCCCGCTACCTCAGGAGCTACTATTCCCCTTATCATGGCTACAATGCCATAGAGGAACATACCCAGTACTTCTATGGATCTGGCAAAGCCGTAAGGAACCGCCTCCCACACGGGCTTGGCAATATACTGTATAACTGGCTCTATGCGCACGCCCATGGGCCCCTCGCCCTGGGGCGGGTTCTTCCTCGGAACCAATGTGACCGTTAGCCGCTGGTTGCCACGTTGCACCTCGAGCTCTACTTGTTCTCCGAGGTAGCGACTGGTGATGTTTCGGAGACCATCTGTACTCCTTATAGGCTCTCCTCCCATGGACACGACCAAGTCTCCTGGCTGTAAGCCTGCCCGTTCGGCCGGGGTCCCTGGGAATACCTCAGATATGCGTACCTGATCTGTTATGGTGGGAAGACCTGTGGCTGCTACCACAGCGAAGATGACCACGGCAGTAAGGAAGTTCATGATGGACCCGGCAGCCAACACGAGGGCCCGTTGAGGTGCAGGTTTCGCTGCAAAGCTGTCTGGAGCAGAAGAATCCCCGTTCTCCCCGAGCATCTTCACAAACCCGCCGAGGGGGATCAGGTTAAGGGAGTAGACCACTCCTCCCCTGGTTACGGACAACACCCTTGGTGGGAATCCAAAGCCGAATTCTAATACCCGAATGCCCACCAGTCTCGCAGTAATGAAGTGGCCGAGCTCATGGACAAAGACGAGAAGGCCTAAAACGGGAATTGCCCAAAGCCAATAGAAATCCACCTGTCATCTCCTAGTTAGCATCTCAAAAGCAGCCAAGGCCTCCTGCCTTGCCCATTCGGCAGCATTCAAGACTGCTTCTAAGGTGTCTGGTTCCGAAGGCGAGTGCTTTGCCATCACGTGCTCCACTAAGGTCGGTATGGTCATGAAGCCTATTTTCCCATCTATGAAGAGCCTCACGGCGATCTCGTCTGCAGCGCTCAAGACCGCCGGATAGGTCTTGCCCAGGCGGGCCGCCTCATAGGCCAGCCGTAGGCAGGGGAATCTGGTTGTGTCTGGTTCATGGAACGCTAGAGTGCCCAGACTTTTCAGGTCCACTTTGGGGAAGGGGTTGGGTAACCTCCTGGGATACAGCAGCGCGTACTGGATGGGCAACCGCATGTCCGGAGCACTCATCTGTGCCTTCAGGCTGCCGTCCACAAACTCTACCAGGGAGTGGACTATGCCTTGGGGGTGGATCACGACCTCGATGGCGTCGAGGGGTAGCCCGAAAAGCCACATGGCCTCGATCACTTCCAGCCCTTTGTTCATGAGGGTGGAGGAGTCTACCGTAATCTTGCTACCCATTCGCCAAATTGGGTGCTGTAGGGCTTCCTCTGCGGTGGCCTGGTATAGCCGTTCCAAGGGGAGATCCCGAAAGGGCCCGCCAGATGCCGTGAGGATGAGGCGCCTCACCGCCGATGAGTCTCCTTTTCCTACCTCGCACCTAAGACATTGCCAGATGGCGCTGTGCTCAGAATCCATCGGGCGGATCTCGATGTCATTCCGGGCCGCTGTAGCCATAACTAGCTTTCCTGCCATGACCAGCACTTCCTTGTTGGCCAGGGCTACCTCTTTGCCCCCTTCCAATGCTGCCAGGGTCGGCTGTAAACCTGCAGCTCCAGATGTGGCCACTACCACCATGTCCACGTCTGGATGGCAAGCCACCTCGAGGAGGCCCTCAGGGCCCACAACTACCTTCGGGTGGTCGATGTCTGCCGCTAACGACGGCTGGGCTACCGCAACCACACGAGGATGGAAGCGGTGTATCTGATCCTGCAGGATGTCGGTACGGGAGCCCGCAGCCAGCCCTATAACTTCTATAAGGTCCGGGAAGAGAGCTGCGACCTCCAGTGTCTGCCTGCCTATAGAGCCAGTGCTGCCCAGGAGGGCCAGCCTAATGGTGTTGTCCACGGCCTAAACCTTTAGCCAGACAACGTAATAATACATAAAGACAACTGTAAACAGCAAACTGTCGATCCTGTCCAGGAGCCCACCGTGCCCTGGGAGCAGAAAGCCTGAGTCTTTGACTCCCGCTGCCCGCTTGAGCGATGACTCTACCAGGTCGCCCAGTTGTCCTATCAGGGCTATGGCCAGGCCCAGTGTTGCACCTTCGAGGGCGGCTACAGGTAGACCCAGGAGAATGGCCAGAGGATAGACAACGAGGGCACAGGCTACTGCGCCGCCTGCAGTGCCCTCCCAGGTCTTGCCGGGGCTTATGGCGGGGGCCACGGCCGAGCGTCCCAGGGTGCGCCCCAAGACATAGGCGAAGATGTCGGAGCACCAGGTAGCCAATAGAGTCAAGAGGATCCAACGCGGCCCAGAGGGGAGTGCTGAGGGGATCCACTGCCAAAGGGGCTGGCTCGCCGCTGTGTGAGCCCGATAGAGGAGAAGGAAGTGGATCGGGAGCCATCCCATGTAGAGGGCCGATAAGGTTGCAAAGGACCATAGGCCAGCGCGCGAGGACGATGTGTTGTGCCTCGCCAGGGCGACCACAGGTGGAAGCACAGCGGCCAAAGTGACGGCTGCTGCCAGTCCCGTCTCACCGAGATCCAACAGCACTGCGGCCTGGGGAGCGAGCCCGGTAGTCAGCTGAAGGGCCAGGGGCACGGGCCAGCCCATGGCTCTCACGAGGTGGTTTAGCTCGATGTGGGCGACGACTACCGCCGCCACAACCACTAAGCTATACCACGGCTCGCCCGCCACGACCACCAGGAGGAGAATAGGTGCCAGAGCCAGGGCAGTGATGGTCCTTTTCAGAATCACTTATGACTCGTAGGGGTCTTCGGGGACTCTGCCGAATTTCCGGAGCCTTCTACTGTATTCGAGGATTGCCTCGCAGAGCTGTTCCTTGCCGAAGTCGGGCCAGTAGACAGGGGTAAACCAATACTCGCTGTAGGCCGCTTGCCAGATGAGGAAGTTGCTGAGACGGCTTTCACCAGCCGTGCGGATGATAAGATCGGGGTCCGGTACGCCAGCTGTGTACAGAAATGAAGCGAAGACTTCTTCGTTGACCTCTTCCGGAGCAATACCTGCCCTCAGAATTTTCCTGACAGCCTCGACTATCTCGGAACGGCCGCCGTAATTGAAGGCCACCTGTAAGGTGAGTTTATCGTTTCCCCGGGTAAGCTCCATGGCTTCTATGACGGCCTTGTGGAGGTGCTCGGGAAGCCCATCCAGTTTACCGATGTGGCGGAGCTGTACACCAGCCTTATGGAGCTCGGGTGTCTCCCTGTCGATCACGTCGCTGAGGATCTCCATGAGGCCCTGAACTTCGGGCTCTGGTCGTTCCCAATTTTCTGTGGAAAAGGCGTAGAGGGTTAAGTAGCGGACGCCGTACTCTATGCATCCCTCCACAATGCGACGTATGTTCTCGGTGCCCGCTCTGTGGCCGGCCAGCCGCGGCAATCCCCTTCTCTGCGCCCATCGGCCGTTGCCGTCCATGATTATGGCGATGTGTCTTGGGATCTTCTCGGGGGGTATACCCAGCATGGGAAAAGGGCGCCGCTAGACCCGCATTATCTCTTCTTCCTTCGCGTGGCCTATGGCCTCAGCCTCCTTCACGTGGTCTTCCGTCAGCTTCTGTACCTTCTCTTCGGCCCGTTTCTCCTCGTCTTCGGAGATCTGCTTGGAATCCTTCAGCTCTTTAAGGTCGGCAATGGCATCCCTACGTATATTGCGGATGCTGACTTTAGCATGCTCTACATGGGATCTAACAACTTTGACCAGCTCTCGCCGTCGTTCCTCGGTGAGGGGCGGTATATTGAGGCGAATTACCTGGCCGTCGTTGATGGGGTTGAGGCCCAAGTCGGATCGTAGGATGGCCTTTTCAATGGCGCCCAGGGCTCCTTTATCCCAGGGTTGTATGACCAGGGTCCTTGCTTCGGGGGCCGATATAGTGGCCAACTGATTGAGGGGCAAAGAGCTGCCGTAGTAGTCCACGTGGAGGTGGTCCACCAGGGCTGGTGAGGCTCTGCCAGTGCGGAGAGTTGCCAGCTCTTTCCGCAAGGCCTCAAGGGCTTTTTTCATCTTGCTGTTCGCTTGGTTGATTATGTCGTCAACCATGGCTGTTCCCTCTCAGTGGATCAGAGTGCCAGGGTTATCGCCGTATATTATCCGAAGGATGTTCCGAGGATCCTCTAGATCGAAGACATAGATGGGCAGATGGTTTTCCATGCATAGGGTCAAAGCGGTTGTGTCCATAACGCGGAGGCCCATTCGTATGGCGTCCATGTAGCTCAGCTCGCTGAACCTGCGCGCCCGAGGGTTGATGTGGGGGTCATCGTCGTATACGGCATCGACCTTGTTCTTGGCCATAAGGAGGGCCTCGGCGCCTATCTCTACAGCTCGAAGGGCTGCTGTGGTGTCGGTGGTAAAGTAGGGGTTGCCGGTACCGGCCGCCAATATAACTACTCTCCCCTTCTCCATATGGCGGATGGCCCGTCGGCGTATGTATGGTTCTGCTACTGCCTGCATCTGGATGGCTGTTTGGACCCGGGTCTGGATGCCCTTCTTTTCCAGGGCATCTTGTAGCGCTAGGGCGTTCAACACTGTAGCCAACATGCCCATGTAGTCGGCTGTGGCCCTATCCATGCCCCTTGCCGCAGCAGCCATGCCGCGCCAGATGTTGCCGCCCCCCACTACCACAGACAGCTGGACACCCCGGGCGTGGACCTCAGCGACCTGTTCTGCCACTTTACGTACCACGTTGGTATCGATACCGTAGCCTTCGTCGCCCATGAGGGCTTCGCCACTGAGCTTAAGAAGCACTCTCCTGAAGGTCGGGGTCCTGCCCTCGTCTGAGGGCTCCTTGTCCTCGAACATAGATGTTCCTCAGTCGACTCCGAGCTCAAATCGGGCAAAGCGCCTAATGGCAATGTTCTCGCCAAACTTGGCTATCTGCTCCATCAGGAGCTGTTGGACCGTTCGACTTGGATCGCGGATGTAGGGCTGAGCCAGCAGGGCCACCTCTTCAGGGCTTTCCTCGCCTTCGGGCACCTCTTCCGGTCTCAGATACTTCGGGTTTGTGGCGGCTACCTGCATGGCAATGTTGTGAGCGAATTCCTTGAAGGCTTCGTTCCTTGCAACGAAGTCTGTCTCACAGTTGACCTCAACCATAGCGCCGATGCGTCCGCCGGCGTGGATGTAACACTCTACGAGACCTTGGCGCGTCTCACGGCCCAGCTTCTTTTCGGCACGGGCCATGCCCCTTTCTCGCAGAATAGCCACGGCCCGTGCCATGTCGCCGTCGGCCTCTTCCAAAGCCCGTTTGCAGTCCATGATGCCGGCACCGGTCTGTTCGCGAAGCTGTTTGATAAGTTCAACAGATATCTGCAATTTGTCCTCCATGTCGTTGACGGAATGGCGTGGCTTCCTACTCGTCTTCGAACCCTTCGGTGGCTTCTAAACCTAGCTCCTCGTACCCAGATCCTTCGGTCAGGAGGGCGCTGTCTGAGTCGTGCTCGACCATATAGGATTCGTACGGCACGGTGACTGCGGTTGCCTCAGCTTCCTCAGCTTCCTCTTCCACCCTTTGGGCCCTGTTGCGTCCCTCTATTACTGCGTCTGCTATCTTGGAAGTAATGAGCTTTATTGCCCGTATGGCGTCGTCGTTGCCAGGTATCAGGTAGTCCACCTCGTCGGGATCGCAGTTGGTGTCCACTATGGCCACTATGGGTAGGCCCAGACGTCTGGCTTCGGTTACAGCTATATGCTCCTTGCGGGTATCGACGATGTAAATGGCCGAGGGGAGTTCCGTTAGGCCTTTGATGCCGCCGAGCAGCTTGTTAAGTTTCTCTATCTGGTCCTGGAGCTTTTTGGCTTCCTTCTTGGGTAGTTGGTCGAACTCTCCTCGCTCTTTCCTTTGCTCCAGATCGGCCAGGTAGGCCAGACGTTTCCGGATGGTGACGAAGTTGGTGAGGGTTCCGCCCAGCCACCGTTGGTTAACGTAAGGCATGCCACAGCGCACTGCCTCTTCTTTGATGGTCTCCTGTGCCTGCTTCTTCGTCCCCACGAAGAGAAGGGTACCGCCCGATGCCGCCAGCTCGGCCACAAAGTCGTAGGCTTTCTGCAGCCCTTCCACTGTCTGCTGCAGGTCTATGATGTGGATGCCGTTGCGCTCGGTGTAGATGTAGCGGCGCATCTTGGGATTCCATCGCTTGGCTTGATGGCCAAAATGGACCCCCGCTTCCAGGAGGGACTTCATGGCGACTAAGGTTTCTGTAGGCGTTCCGTTGGTCATGGATCTTTTTCCTCCGTTTGTCCTCTGCCCCAACAGGCCTCCCTACACCGCCTTCTGCGGCACGGATGGAGGTTGGGACATGCGATATAGTAAACCAACCTAGTATAGCACAGCTACATCGAACCCATGGTTCTTATGTCACCAAGGTTATACGGGGCCCAGCCTACGGTATTATTTCTCCAAGGGTGTGACAACGGGAGAGGAGGTTTTCGATTTTGTTGAGGGTAAAGGACATGAAAGCATCGCAGATTATGCAGCGGCCTGTGTTCGCCACGACTCCTAGGGCTTCTGTCAGAGATATTGCTACACAGCTGGTAGTGAACGGCATCAGCGGCATGCCAGTGGCCGAAAGGGACGGCACGGTGTTAGGGATCATCACGGAGGCAGACATACTGAGAGCACTTATAGAAGGCAAACGGCTGGAAACGCTAGTGGCAGAGGACATTATGTCACTGGGCCCGATCACTGTGGAGGTGGACACCCCAGTAGAGGAGGTGATGCGCATCCTTCAGGAACACCACATCCTGAGGGTGCCCGTAACCGACAAGGGCAAGCTAGTGGGCATCATATCCCGGAGCGACATCATCAAGTCGGTCCTGGAGCCCGAATTCCTCACCTTCTGACAGGACCTATTTGACGAGTCTGAAAGCGTGGAGGACGCGGTTTCCCGGTATCTCCATTACGGCAAACTCCACTGTGTCGCCCACATGGATTTCTTCTAAGGACGCGTCAAGTAGGCGCGAGAAGATACGGGTCCCGTCCTCCAGGTCCACCAGTACAAAGAAGATTGGTCCCGCGAAACCAAGGGGCAGCCCGTGTTCCTGCATGCTCCAAGCGTAGATATGCCCTCTCTTGGGTAGGTCGACCCACTGCAATTGGTCTGAGAGGCATTCAGGGCAGACAGTTCGAGGCGGCCACGCCTTGTGACCACAGCGATTGCACTGGGTAGTAGTTAGCCTCCCCTCCCTGAGATGGTCGAAGAAACTGTACAGCTTGTTGAACTCCTGGGTCTCCAGAGGGTAGGGGTCCAGGGTGTAGTAATAGCCTTCCTGTAGCATTATCAGTCCCTCGCGTATACCAGTATGTGATGTTCTCCAGGCCCGCTGTTGTTGTGAGTCAGCCCGATCTTGGCATTGGGCACCTGGCGAGCTCCCGCTTCGCCCCGCAGCTGCCAGAAAATCTCACACCCTTGGGCGATGCCTGTGGCTCCAAGAGGATGTCCACAGGCAATTAGGCCTCCCCTCGGATTGACGACCACCTTACCACCGTAGTCGGAAAGCCCTGCTTCAACGAACTTACCGCCCTCGCCTTTGTCGCAGAAGCCCAATTCCTCGTAGGCGATGATCTCTGCTATGCTGAAGCAATCGTGGACTTCAGCAACATCGATGTCCTCTGGTGTGATGCCGGCCATGGCGTAAGCGTCCTGTGCTGCCTCGTGAAGGGGAGGCCAATCGGCCAGGTCGCGGTGGAAGTTGGCTGTGGCATAGCCCTGAGCTGCCTGGGCAGTGCCTATAATCCAGACTGGCTTGTCTGTAAGATCCCTGGCTCGTTCCTCCGACGCTAAGATCATCCCGGCGGCTCCATCGGTGAGGGGCGAGCAGTGGTACAGCCGCAGGGGCGACGCTATAACTTTGGAGCACATGACTTGTTCCAGCGTAGCGCCCTTCTGGAAGTGGGCATAGGGGTTGTTCTTTGAGTGGTTATGGTTTTTCACTGAAACCAACGACAGCTGTTCCTCGGTGGTGCCGTACTTTAACATGTGTGCCTGGGCGCAGAGGGCGAACATGGGCGGTGCTGCCACGCCGAAGCATCCCTCCCACTCTCGGTCCACACCGCTGAGCATATTGAGGGCACTTTCGGCCGGAACCGGCGTGTTCATCTTCTCGGCCCCTAGCACGATGATTAGGTCGGCGATGCCGCTGGCTATGGCCATATAGGCATACCGTATGGCCACTGTGCCGCTACCGCACATGTTTTCGGTACGCCCAAAGATCTTGGTCGGTCGTATGCCCAGTTGTTCGGCCGCTAGTCCAGCCACATGGGACTGTAGGTCCGTGCGCTCTGGGAACACCGAAGCGACTATGATGCCCTGGATATCCTTGTTCCTGATGTTCGGGTTGCTGTCCAGAGTGGCCTTCCCGGCTTCCGATATTAGATCCCGATAGGTAGCCTGCCTGATGCCCCATTTCGTGAGGCCGGCTGCTACTACAGCTACTTTTCTAGTTGCCATGGGAGATCACCCCCCTCACAACGGTTGTATATGCGAATAATAGCACGATCGGGGCCGGAGCGCTATGGTATGCTCTGCTCCTCAGCTGTGTTAACATTGGGTTTGTGGGAGGGACTACGCACGATGAACGTCATGCGGTTCACTGTGGTAGATGCTGAAGGTGTTGTAAGCTTCGTGGCTCCATGCCACGCTATGAAGATGATGGTGGCAGCCTGCAGCAGGGATCCCAGGCGGCTGAGCGAACTGCTCGAGTACCTCGAGGAGTACGATCCAGACCTTGTGGCCTACATTCAGAGCGGCTTGGCAGTGTTCGACGAGCACAACGTGGACGGAAATTGCCAGCACATACGTGAAGTGCTGGCATCCACCAAGCCGTACGAAACCCCGGTGTTCCGGGTCGTCGACGAGTATACCCGAGATCACAGCCTAAATCCGGTGAAGGCCGGCCTAGTCATCTTCAACCTGATCGATCGGCGCATAATACAGGTGGTCAATAGCTATGCAGAGATTCGGCGCGCAGGTGTTGGCCGGATAAGGGACAAAGGTATCCCCACATCTCGACGGTACCGCTACCGTTTGCCTCCTTCCTGGCGCATAGTGCCGTGACGTCTCATCCAGCCTTCCCCCAACAGGAGTTGGGCAAGGCCCGTTGTTGGTGGTTTAGCCTCAGCGGGATGTTCGCCTCGGAGCCATTGCTCCCTGGCCACCTTAGCCCGTTGAAAAGCTTCAAGGAGGGCATCGCCCTGTCCTGTGGCTATCAGCTGCCTGAAATGCTCCATTTCCGCCAGATATCGGTCGATCCAGTGGGTTATGGCCTCCCTGTTGGTTAGGCAGACGTCCCTGTACATGGTTGGGTCTCCGGAGGCTAGCCTCGAGGTGTCGCGAAAGCCGCTGGCAGCCAGTTTTTGAAGATCCATCCACCCTCCACTGGCTGCCACCAGATTCATAAGGGCAGTGGACATCACGAAGGGAAGGTGACTGACCGCCGCTACGTAGCTGTCGTGCTCGTCGGGATCGATGAAGAGTGGTTTTGCCCCAAGAGCGCGGACGAAGGCATGGACCAGCCCCACAGCATCGGGGCTGGCGTCAGGGGCTGGAGTGAGGCAGTAGGCGCAGTTGTCGAAAAGAGCCTCGCTGGCCGCCTCTGGACCCGCTGTAGCCCCGGCCATGGGATGGCCTCCTACAAAGGAAAGGCCCCTGGGCGACAATATATCTCTCGCCCAAGCCATCACTCTGCTCTTGGTGCTAGCGGTATCGGTGATGGCAGATCCGTCTGGCAGGCATTCAGCCAGGGTGCGAAAGAGGCCTTCTGTGGTCATCACAGGCACTGCCAGTATCACAAGTGCGGTGCCCTCTACGGCCTCTTCTATCGTCCAGGTAGTGCTGTCCACGGCCCCTCGGGAACGTGCAAGCTGGGCTCTACGGAGGTCCACATCGTAGCCCGCAACTTGCAGTTGCTCTCCAAGCTTCTCCTGCCGTGCGTACCGCTTGAGGGCAAGTCCCACGGATGTGCCAATAAGCCCCAGGCCCACTATCGTTATCTTGGGCATCTGTGGTCCCTTTCCCTTCTGATCTGCTCGAGAGGTTTGCTACAACCTGTCCTGATTATAGCCCTACCGTTACGCCTTTGTAAGGATGAGTGACCTACGTATCCACAAGCCCAAGACTAGCCACCAGAAACTCAGCGGTACCGCCAAGAGGTTCCTAAGGATATAAGCTGGTATCAGGGAGGCAGAGGCTGTGCCCGTTAGTGGCGGTATAAGATCCGGAACCATCAGGGGCAATATTTGCCTTAGACTACCACCCAGTCCTAGGAGGCTGTAGAGCTTGACCATAAGGGCCTGGGTGCTGCCGCGCGATCCCTGGATTATCTCCCAGATCCTGGCCTCCCCTCGAGGCCACGGACCGGTGTCGGCGAGGAGGCGGAAAATCTTCGCCATAGTGTCCTTCCCTGAGAGAATCTCCGGCCCATGGTGGATGACCATGGCGAGGCGCGTCCATGCTGGTCCCCGCTTACTTGCCCATGTCAGCCACTGGGCGGTGGCAACTATCTCGTCCATTGGGGCGCGGGCCAATTCCTCTATGGCTTCCGGTGGAAAAGGGAGAGCTCTGGTCGAGCTTGAGGTCGAGTCGCTGTCCATGAGGGCCAAGTGGAGGATCGTGAGGGCTTCCGTCTCCGCAGGGGACATGCGGTAGATTGCTCCTGTCCTGAACAGGGCCTCTGTTAAGGCAACGGACAGCTGTGCTTGTGGGTGACCCTCGGCCCAAGCGACTATGTGTCGGGGAAGTGCCGAGGGATCATACCTGTTGAGGACGAGAAGGGCGTAGGAGAAGGGCAACTCTGCCGGAGTATCCTGGATCTCCGACAGGATCATTTCCCAGTGTTCCTCCTTTAGGAGCACAGCGACCCCTTTAATGTCCACAAGCCATTTGAGCCGAGGTGGAAAGTGATGCAACGCCAGGTGTAGGGCTAAGTGAATCATCTCGTGTTGTGGTGCCAAGAGGCGAAAGCTTGGCACCTTTTCTCCTGCGGGTACCGAGGATGTCCAAAATTTACGGCTTATCCAGAACAGCACATCAGCTGCCTTGCTGCCGGTGGACTTGCTCAGGAGTTGGGTGTGGAGCTCCACGAGGAGGCTTACGCCTCCGACGAATCTCTCGAAGCATAGGTGGTGATCTGTGTCCTGATCTGCCACGTGTCGGTAGCCGAGGGCTGTCATGGTGGAGGAGGCCTTCTCTACAGCACTGTACTGGATCAGCAGGTCGAGGTCGCTGAGCTCTCTCAGGTGGCCGCTCCAATCGCCGGCGGTCAGTTGGCGGGCTCCCTTCAGAGCGATGGCAGTTATGCCGGCATCGGATAGGGCAGCCCCGATCCGGCGCAGTTCGGCCGAAAGGAGCGCCCTGAAGGCCGTCCTCTTGCTAACTTGTGCCTCAATCCAGGCCGCCTCGAGCTGGCCATCTGGCAGATGCCCAAGAGTCTTCAGTTTCCAGTAGGTCGACAGCAGCACAGAGTGCCAGGCGGCAACATGGAAAAGCTCCGATAGGTCCTCTCTGTCAACGCCCTCGACAAAGAATTTGCCCTCGAGTAGGAGCCCAGCTAATAGTTCGGTGGCGGAAAGGTGGGGTTTATCGCTCATTCCAGAAGGGGCCTGAGCAGCTTCGTGATAGTTGCTGGATCCGGAGCGAGCCTTAGATGGTAGGCCGGGCAGGAGCGGACCAGACCCCCTATGGCCTCGAAGGATGCTACTCGTTGGTAGGGGAGGAGTCCTGCCGCTCCCACCTGGAGTAGCCAGCTCAGGGCTTGGGCCTGGGGCATCTTCTCCAGTGTCACCTCCGATGCTGATACTTCGGGTACCACCAGGGCCTCGGGTTTGGCAGAAACCTGGGGGTCTGGGGGCTGGCACCCAACATCCCTCAGCTGGGGGAAAAGCGCAACCGCTGAAGGCCTGATGTGGGGTTTCTGCCAAAGGGGCCTCACACATCCCGAGGCAGCATGGTAGACCACCATGTCGTCCGAGAGAAGGTCAAACCCACTGTATGCCAACAGAAGGGCAGTAGTAGTCTTGCCCGAACCGCTGGGTCCGGCTATGAGAATTGCCCTGTTGTCCCGTGCGACAGCGGCGGCATGTAATGTGTACAGACCGAAGTCACCAAGGGCGATGGAGAGGGCAGGTGTGAAGGCGAAATTGCTGAGGAGAGAAGGTTCCATACGGGGATCCGAAATCCAAATGTCCAGTTGCCGCAGGGGCTCATGGCAATAACGGGCCCACGCAACGCTGCTCATGGTGGCGAGGAATCCATCCTGGTACAGATGAAATCCAGCATTCCATCCGAGGAATCTCTCAGGGCTCGGAGGCGGGTACGCCCCTATATCCTCTGGCTTTCCAAGCCTAAGCCCAACGGCGAGGAGAGGCTCTGCGTCTGGAAGGGGCCTATCTCTAACCGGAGTTGGTGCTGATGTTGAAAAGGCTTCGTGCCAGAGGCGGAGCAGTTCCAGGGTATCGGCAGAGATCAGCACGCGATGGCCGAAGATATCACAGAGGTAGGCTGGCTCAGCCATCTCGTGGGTAACTGAGTAGAACAGTGTAGCGGGCAAGGTGCGTTGGGTCCTCGAAGAACGGTATGCCATCTACGGTTACCCAGGCATGGCCGCTGGACACTCCGTTGTCGAGCATTATCCCTACCCGGAGGACGGCAGGCTCTCCCAACTTGCGCAGTGCCCGGTAGCGCAGAAGCGCCCGCGGCAGGCAGGGCAGAGATGGTCTGATACGGGTTGCCAGTAGATCTGTGATGGCAGCGATTTCAGCAGCTGCCGTGTATTTCAGTCTTCTAGGGTCGGAGCTGGAGGGGGTGAGCTTATTGACTAGAGCGAGCAGATTCTTCATAGCACCCGGCTGGGCTAACCGCAACGCGACCAACAGCAGGTCCAGCGCTAGGGCCATAGGTAGGTTACTTCTCAATGTTGTGTTTCCGAGCAATATGCCCGCAGAAGCCGGGATGAGAGGGCCCACAGCCAAGGTTCAGCGCACCTCGAGAAATCCGCGCGAGTTCAGCTCTGCCAACAATCCAATGGTATCCTGCAGGGCTGTGTCGGCATCGATGCTGTAGGTGCCGGCCAGGGATTGAGCCAGCTGTCCTACGGTGATATTCCCGTCAATAGATCGCCACAAGAAAGACGCTGTTGCGTTGAGGCTTACGTACCGGCCCGACACCGTGTTGAGGGCCACAACCTTGCCTTCGAGCTCGTGCCAGACTACATTCTCAGGCACCCTGGGAACCGTGCCAGACGTTATCTCCTCCGACACTTCAGCCGTCCTTCCTGCACCTGTGCCTCCGCCCCCCGGGCTTTAGCCACGCTAGAGCCTCGTGACCGAGGGAGAACAGATCCCCCTTCAGAGATCAAGACTTAGGTCCCTCTTGTTATAAGGCCAACCATGGAGGTCAAGGCGCCTTCGGTTTATGTAACTGGTGCAATGTAGGTTTCTCTAGAAGACGGGTCCCGTTACTCTGGCAACTATGAAGGTCAGGTCGCCTTCGGTCTCTATGATCGGCTTAACGTAGTTTTCCATGCCGTCCTCCACGCTCGTACGTAGATGGTGGGTGCCCCAAAAGGAATGGTGCCTAGTGTTGGTGACTAGAATAGGGTAAATTACGGTGACTGTCAAGGGTTTTCCGAAGTTCCTGTGAGCGGTAGGTGGGGCATTTCGAGGTCTAGCCTTATCTTGGCTTTCTGCAGCCAGGACATAGGAACGACCAGATTGAACTCATCTATCTTGCGATTTATCTCTTCGACCCTGGAAGCAAGCTCGAGCAAGAGGCGTTCCTTCAGGTGACCTGTGCTTTTCCGCACTTTGCTAGCGAGCTTTTCCAGAGATGCCATGTCCGTTTCTATCTCCTTAGACAGCTCTATCCAAACAGGTGCCGCACCGGCATTGCGGAGGATCTTGAAGGCCAGCCTCCATTCGCCCTCGTAGGGGTTCTCCTCGATGATCAGGGGCTGGCCGACTCCTTTGAGGTCGTCGAAGAGGCCTCTTTCGATGGCCTCCTGTATCTTCCTTTCCACTATATCGGCCCAAGTGGGGCCTGCCTCCAGCTGGTTTCCTTCTCTACGGATGGGCATCTTAGGACCTTCGGATTCATCCCGTTTACAGTGTACCATTCGCTGTGGTCGGATGGGAGTATCATTGGAGATACCAGTTAAGAGGCTCGCCAAGGTCCGTGAGGGAAAAGATGCTGCAGCTTAAGGAATTGGCGCCGGGCATATACATGGCCCCTGTCCCTGTTCCCTTCCCCATGGGCACAGTGAACTGTATCATTGCCCGCGGAGAGGGCGGCTGGATAGTGGTGGATGTAGGCTACAAGTATCCTCCGGCGATAGCCGCCTGGAAGGAGTACTGGAGCCAGCTGGGTCTGGATTGCCATGAGATAACCGATGTGTACGTCACCCACTATCACGTCGATCACTTCGGATTGGTGGGTTGGTTTCAGCGGGAGTGTGGTGCAAGGGTTTGGATGTCAGCTCGTGAGATCGCTGCCCTGAAGAGCATATGGCAGATCGAACATGATAGGCTCGGAGTGCTGGTGGATTTCTTCCGCCGCCACGGCACGCCTCAGGCGGTACTGTTG
The DNA here is from genome assembly GCA_034432775.1 of Chloroflexota bacterium. Classification (GTDB taxonomy): domain Bacteria; phylum Chloroflexota; class Chloroflexia; order DAOUBH01; family DAOUBH01; genus DAOUBH01. The sequence goes on along the minus strand of DAOUBH010000016.1, from coordinate 65,932 downwards.
GACCTGGGACGATCGGTGGAGAAGGTCTTACAGGGCATGGAGCCTTGGGGAGAGCTCTTCGCCGTCAATGAAGGGGCAGAGCTGGTTTTGGGTGGACACAGCTTTCGTGTCCTGATGACACCAGGTCATACCCCTGGACACATATGTCTGTACTCCGAGAGCCTGGGTTTTTTGGTGGCTGGGGACCACGTTCTTCCCAGAATCACGCCGAACGTGAGTCTTTGGCCGGAATCTGATCCCCAGCCGCTTGAAGATTACCTGCGGTCTCTGGCCAAGGTTAGGGCTCTATCCGCAAATCTCGCAGTCCCATCCCACGGAGAACCCTTCAGCGGTCTTGCCGGCCGGGTCGATGAGATCCTTCTCCATCATGAGAGGAGGTTGGATGCCATGTGGCAGGCTGTTGACCCGGAGGCTTCGACAGCGTGGGAAGTGTCGCAGCGGGTGTTTGGGGAAGATCTGGACATCATGGACCAGCGTTTTGCCCTCACGGAGACCCTAGCCCACTTGGAGTATCTGGTGGCTGATGGCAGGCTATCTCGCCAGGAGGACGGTGTAGTCCGCTACGTCAGGAGGTAGAGGCTATATGGCGATACTGTTGCGCGAAGCAGAGGTCAGGGCCCTTGTGAGCATGCCCGAGATGGTGGATGCGGTGGAGCAGTGCTTCCGCAAAATGGCGGCGGGCGAGTCAGGGTTGATACCGCGCCGCAGGCTCATCGGGCCCTCCGGGACTTTCCACCTCATGGCAGGTTCGTTGACAGGTTCGGCCTATGTGGCCTTCAAGGCATATACAGCGACAGCATCGGGTGTGAGGTTTCTGGTCGGGCTGTTCGATCTCGACGATGGCAGGCTTTTGGCACTTATGGAGGGCGACTGGCTTGGACGGTTGCGTACAGGGGCCGCTACAGGAGTTGCGGTTAAGCACCTAGCGTTCCCCGGCAGCAAAGTGTTGGGCATTGTGGGAGCAGGCAAACAGGCTTTTACCCAGGTGCTGGCGGTCAATACGGTGTGTCAACTCACCGAAGTGAAGGTTGCCAGCCGCACGGCGGAAAGCGCGTGGCAACTCTGTCAGCTGCTGGATGAGGAGGGCATCACGGCGAAACCTGTAGCCTCGGTCAGGGAGGCCTGCCTAGGATCGGATGTGGTGGTAACGGCGACCACGTCCCGCGATCCGGTCATCTCCCGCGCCTGGCTCGAGCCCCATGCCTTAGTTGCAGCTGTTGGCTCCAACTGGCACCACCGTAGGGAAGTCGACGACGACACCGTTCGCGACGCGGAGCTGATCGTGGTCGACTCCCTGGAGCAGGCTAAGGTGGAGGCTGGGGATCTCATCATCCCCATGGCCAATGGGGTGCGTCGGTGGTCGGATGTAGTTGAGCTGGCCGAGGTAGTCGGCGGCCGTGTTTCCAGACCCAACGATGGGATAGTACTCTTCAAGTCGGTAGGTCTGGGCACCGAGGATGCTGCAGCTGCTGTCCTGGTCTATAGGAAGGCCGTGGAGGCTGGTTACGGGGAGGAGATAGGACTCTGCGAGAACCTACTCCCATAGGTGGGTGGTGCATGAGGTGAGCAGTTCGCAGCCAGAAGCCGTCACTAGCACTTCCTGCTCTATGCTGGCTCCGGCCCAGTCAGGTACGTATATCCCCGGCTCGATGCAGAGAACCATCCCTTCCTCTATGCGTGCAGAGGATGCAGCCGTCAGCAGTGGCCGCTCAACGGTCTCTATGCCGATGGAATGGCCGAAGAAGGATGACAAGTTGTCAGCCAGTCCGGCCTCTTCCACGGGTTTGCGGAGGGCCCTATATATCTCTTGCACTGTGGCTCCAGGCCTAATGGCGCTCAGGGCCGCAGCGGTGGCTGCCTCCGCGGCTTCCAGGAGCCTGCGCTGCCTTTCGTCCGGAACTCCGATACAGGTAGTCCTCAGGACATCGAAGCCGTAACCCTGATATGCCCCTATGATGTCCAGAGTTACTATCTCACCTCTGGCTATGGGTCTGTCGGTGGCTTGTGGCCAGCGCGACCCCCAAGCACTCCAAGGACCGGAGTGCACCCTCAAGTAGCGAACGAAGTCTGCCCCGGCTTCCATAGCAGCACCCGTACCAGCTGCGGCCACCTGGCCTTCGGTGGCTCCTTCGGTGCACGCCAGCAGTGCAGCCTCCAAGCCCGTGCAGGCTATGTGGGCGGCTTTCCTGAGCACGGCTATCTCGTGGGCGTCCTTACGGGCGCGCATGGCATCCAACACATCGTCGAAGCCTTCCAGAACCATGTCGGGCAGCTCCGAATGGAGCCTGCGGTAGAAGCTGAGGGGGAATAGATCTTCGCCAGCCAAACCGAGGCGAGATCGTTGCAGTCCCTTTTCTCTGAGCACCCTCACCAGCTCTCCCAACAGGTCCGATGCTTGCCGTACGTCGGCGATAGGGACCAAATCTGCTCGGTATGAGCGGCCGTCCACTATCAGCGTGGGATCGGAACCCACAGCCAGGACCAGAAAGGCATGGCCGAAGCCGTAGAGGTTGTCGAAGGCTGGCACCGTTGGGAAGGGCGGGAAGTGACCGCTAAGGTAAGCCACAGGGCCAGGTCGGTCGTAGAAGGACCTTCCCACAGCTATAAGCCCTTCCAGACCCCGTGCCACAGCCTGTTGAAGGGCGAGCTGCTGCCGGGAGTAGATCAGCCGTTGCCGCTCTGGAGCCCCGCCCGTCGCAACATCTCCCGGGCCTCTTCCCCCACCCCCTCACGGATGCAGTCCAGAAAAGTGGAGTAGATGGCCCGATTCAGGAGGGATCGCATCCAGTCGCCCTCGGCATGGCCATGGGCCAGCAGCTCCAGCAGTCTGTCCAGCCTGTACAGGAAAAAGACCTGCAGGGGCTGGTAGGACGACTCTGGCTTCCTGAGGGGTGTCCACTCCCTATAGGATTGTTCTCTGTAGCCCATGGTGCCCATAAACTGCATCCCGGAAGGTACTCCTACTACAGTCTACCACACGCCGCTACGTCGATAATCGGCACTGGGTACCTCTTGCCCAGAGGCAACCGTCAAGGCCTTGCAGCAACTGGTGTTGCTTCCGCCGGTCTGCCCTGGGCATCAAGCACCGCCATGGCAGCCAAATTCACTATATTCTGCACATCGTCTCCTGTCTGAATGACCTGGACGGGCAAGCCTACGCCGAGGAGGATAGGGCCGATGGCCTGAGCATCCCCGAGTCTTTGGAGAAGTTTGTAGGCAACGTTGGCTGCTTCCAGGTCTGGAAATACCAGGACGTTGGCATCCTTGACCCTGCTAAAGGGATACCTGTTCGCCACTATCTCAGGCACCACGGCAGTGTCAGCCTGCATCTCGCCATCCACCTGGAGGTCGGGACGCCGCTGTGCTACCAACTCTACAGCCCGCCGCACCTTTTCGGAAAGGGGATGGGGAGCACTTCCGAAGTTTGAGAAGGAGATCATGGCGATCCTGGGTTGTATGTCGAGGCTTCGGGCGAAATCTGCCGCCAGTATAGCGATCTCGGCAAGGTCCTCCGATGTCGTCTCTATGTTCACAGTGGCATCGGTGAACAGGTAGACGCGCTCCTTGATGAGCATGATGTAAACCCCTGCTACCTTCGATACGCCGGGCCTGGTATGGGCTATCTGCAGGGCCGGCCTCAAGACCGAAGGGTAGTCGTAGGTGAGCCCACTGATGTAGGCGTCAGCATCACCATGGAGGACCATAAGGGGACCGAAGTAATTGGGCTGTTGGGCCAGATGACCTGCCAGCGGCCGAGTCACACCCTTACGATGCCTTAAAGCGTAGAGGGCATCGATATAATCCTGCAGGCGAGGATGGCTAGACGGATCCACCACCTGGAGGGGCAATTCTATGCCAAGGTCTTCGGCTCGCCTTCGTATTATCTCGGGACGCCCCAACAGGATCGGCTCGGCAATGCCTTCGTCCTTGGCTATGGCTGCGGCTCTGATGATCTTCGGTTCTTCGCCCTCGCCAAAGACTACGCGCTTGGGCTGCCGCTTTGCCTTTTCTAGGATGGAGCGCATGAAGGCCCAGCTTCTGCCGAGTCTCTCATTGAGAGCCTTCATGTAGGTGTCGAGGTCTAACTGCTTCCTGGCAACGCCGCTGCTCATGGCAGCCTTGGCCACAGCAGGTGCTACCCAGAGCAGCACACGCGGATCGAGCGGCTTAGGGAGGATGTAATCTACGCCGAAGCGAAGGGAATCCAGCCCGTAGGCCCTGAGCACCGAGTCGGGCACGTCCTCCCGGGCTAGGGCGGCCAAAGCTTTGGCAGCCGCCAACTTCATTTCCTCGTTAATGGCCCTTGCGCGCACATCGAGGGCTCCTCGGAAGATAAAGGGGAAGCCGAGAACATTGTTTACCTGGTTGGGATAGTCACTCCGGCCGGTAGCCACGATGGCATCCGGGCGGGCTGACTTGGCGACCTCGTAGGGCACTTCGGGATCCGGGTTGGCCAGCGCGAGGATTATGGGCTTGGGGGCCATGCTTTTGAGCATTTCCTCATCTACGAGGCCTGGAGCCGAACACCCTATAAACACGTCGGCGTCCCTGAGGGCGTCGGCCAAAGTCCGTGCGGAGGTGCGACTGGCAAATCGAGCTTTGTAAGGGTTCATTCCCCTTCCCCTGCCTTCATATATGACCCCCTGGCTGTCCACCAGCAGCAGGTTGTCCTTCGGGATGCCCAGCAGAGTGCAGAACTCGGCCGTCGCTATTCCGGCTGCCCCAGCACCGCTGATGACGACCTTAGCCTCTGCCATGCTGCGGCCCGTAAGCTCCAGGGCGTTTATAAGTGCTGCCGCAACGATGATGGCTGTGCCATGCTGGTCATCGTGGAACACTGGTATCTCCATTATGGACCTCAGCTGCTCCTCGATGTAAAAGCAGTCGGGAGCCTTTATGTCTTCGAGGTTGATACCGCCAAAGGAGGGCTCGAGAGCCTTCACTAACCTAACGAATTCGTCTGGATCTTTCACATCGAGCTCGATGTCAAAGACGTCGACATCCGCGAAGCGTTTGAAGAGCACTGCCTTTCCTTCCATGACCGGTTTGGCTGCTCCGGGGCCCCGGTCTCCAAGGCCAAGGATGGCAGTGCCGTTAGTCACCACTGCTACTAGATTGCCCCTTGCTGTCAGTTCGAAGGAGGACTCGGGATCGCGTTCCACCTCTAAAACTGCCTCGGCTACGCCAGGAGTGTATGCCAACGACAGGTCCCTCTGGGTGACCATGGGTTTGGTGGGCACTATCTGAAGCTTGCCGGGACGGCCGAGGCGGTGGTAGTCAAGGGCTTCGTCACGGGTTATCTTCATGCTCAGGCCTCGATTGAATGGTATTTAAAACGTATCATCATTTATAACACATACGGGGAGCCCTTTGACAGCCGAGGCCGCCACGGGTACAATCGGCCGATATGGTCGGCAATGGCATAGTAGAAGTTCGAAACCTCACCAGGTTCTACGGTCCCAAGAAAGCTATAGACGGGGTCAGTTTCACCCTTTCCAGGGGAGAGATCCTGGGCTTCTTGGGCCCCAACGCGGCAGGAAAGACTACCACCATGCGCATCATAACGGGTTATCTGCCTCCTTCGGAAGGCACCGTGGTGGTAGACGGGTATGACGTGGTTGAAGATTCCCTTCAGGTGAGGAAGCGGATAGGGTACATGCCTGAGACCGTTCCCCTTTATCCCGAACTCACGGTAAGGCAGTACCTGAACTACGTGGCGGCCCTGAAGGGTGTCCATGGGCGACGGCGGAAGGAACGACTGAAGGATGTCATGGAGAAGTGCTGGATCACCGACGTCGCCGACACCCTCATATACAAGCTCTCCAAGGGCTACCGCCAACGTGTGGGCCTTGCCCAAGCCCTGGTGGCAGATCCGCCTGTGCTCATCCTGGACGAGCCGACTGTCGGGCTCGACCCTAGGCAGATTATAGAAACTCGGCAGCTCATCAAGAGCCTTGCGGGCAGCCACTCCGTTATCCTCAGTACCCATATATTGCCCGAAGTGAGCATGACCTGCGATAGAGTCCTCATCATCAACGAGGGCAAGGTCGTGGCCGAGGATACGCCTCAGAACCTTGAGAGGCGTTTGCGCGGCACCGACAGCATCCTGGTAGAGATCAGAGGTCCCCAAGATGCCGTTGTACAGAAGTTGCGCTCTCTGCCCAGGGTTGTTGGGGTCAGGGTAGAAGGCGCTCATGATGGGAAGGTCAAGGTAATAGTAGATGCAGAGGTGGGTTCTGACCTTCGGGAAGCCATAGCTGAGGCTGTGGTCAGGAGCGGATGGGGGCTTCTGGAGCTCAGACCCACCAGCATGACGTTGGAGGAGATCTTCCTTAAGCTAACGACGAAGGAGGAGCTGACGGTCCGATGAGGAACATCCTCAACGTTGCGCTTAAGGAGCTGAGGGGTTATTTCGTCTCTCCTGTGGCTTACATCGTGGGCTTTGGCTATCTGCTGATCATGGGATTTCTCTTCTCCGTTATACTGATCAACAGCCGTTCGGCCGACCTACGAGGTGTGTTCTCCAACATGGGGGTCATCCTCCTCCTTATAGCACCTGTGCTCTCCATGCGCCTGCTCTCGGAGGAGTACCGCACAGGTACCGTTGAATTGCTGCTGACCTTCCCTGTCAGAGAGTACGAAGTAGTGTTGGGCAAATTTCTGGGAGCCCTGGCGTTCTTTCTCGCGCTCCTCATCCCGACCCTGTATTACACCTTCGTACTCTTTGTATATGGCAATCCCGATTTTGGACCCATACTATCGGGATATGTGGGGGTCATCCTGCTGGCCATGGCCTTCCTTTCGGCTGGCATGTTGACCTCGGCTGTAACCCAGAACCAGATTGTGGCTGCTGTATTGGGGTTCGGGCTAACGGTGCTACTTTGGCTTTTCAGCAATTTGTCTGGCATTCTCCCCTCTAGCCTTTCCGATGTGGCCAATTATATGGGGGTGAGCGATCACTACTTCGATTTCTCCAGAGGGGTGATCGACACCAGGAATGTGGTCTACTTCGTCAGCCTCACTATCTTCTTCCTCTTTGCCACAACCAGGGTTATAGAGGCCAAGAGGCTCCGATGACGGATCAGAACAGGCGCACGCTTTCGTCCCTCTTGGCCTGGATCGGCCTCTTCGCATTGTTGGCCGCGGCCTTCTATTACGTAGTCCTGAACCGTTGGGACTTGCCCCTCTTCGTATTGCTGGGTGTCACGGTGGGCATGCTTGCCACGGCCATTGCACTGTATCCCCAGCTGCTCATTAAGGCTATCCTTAGGCCCCGTTTCCACACAGGTGCCAACATAGTGGCTTCGGTAGTGATCTTGGCCCTCATCTTGGGCTTGGTCAACTTCTTGGCCGATCGTTACTCTCAGCGGCTGGACCTCACATCCAGTAGGGTCTACACTCTGTCCCAGGTCACTCTGAAGGTTCTGTCGGACTTGAAGGAGCCCGTCGATGTCTTTGCCTTCTACACCCAGAACGATCCTGGGCGGGTTCAGGCCCAGGACCTTCTCAAAGAGTACTCCACCAAAAATCCGAATCTGAGGGTGCACTTTGTTGACCCGGACCAGGAGCCTGGCCTAGCCAGGGAGTTCGGTGTTACGGCTTCCGGGACCACCGTCTTCAGGATGCAGGGCCGTACGCAGCAAACTCTGGGCAGCAACGAAGTTGACTTCACCGGAGCCCTGGTGAGGCTTGCCAACCCGTCCCAGAAGAAGGTCTACTTCCTCACAGGGCACGGAGAGCACAACATAGACGACTTCTCTCCCGCGGGATATAGCCAACTGAAAGATACCCTGGAGAAGTTCGGATATCTTGCTACGAATTTGAATCTCATTACTACCGGCAGTGTCCCCGATGATGCCATAGCCCTGGTCGTAGCCTCCCCAAGGCAACCCTTGATGGATGCCGAGAAGAAGGCTATAGCCGATTTTCTGGACAAGGGAGGGGACATGATCGTGATGGCCGAACCGCGGATCGGCAGCAGTCCTCCGCCGTCCCTCAATGACCTGGTGGAACGATATGGGGTTAAGTTCACCGACGGCGTGATCTTGGATCCGGAGAGGTTCGCAGCCAGGGATATCAGACTTACGGTCATAGCGGAATACGAGTTTACGACCATAACCACCGGCTTGCAGGGCCTGGCAACCATCTTCCCTACCACATCTGCCGTGATTACCACCACAGAAACCGTCACGGGTGCCATAAGAACCCTGTTCACGAAGACCAGCCCCGGCAGTTGGGTTACCACGGATCCAGCCTCGGGCACCTTCGATCCCCAACGGGGCGACATCCGTGGGCCTGTGGCCAATGCAGCCACAGTGGACTACAAAAAGCCGGGGACAGAAACTGAATCTACTGCGCCCGACACTCGCATTGTGCTAATAGGCGACAGCGACTTCGTTACCAACCAGTTCGTGAGCCAGGTGCCTGCTAACACGGACTTCTTCCTGAATGCCTTGAACTGGCTCACCAGCTCTGAGGAGCTGCTGGGCATAGCTCCCAAGAGTCCCGACGTCCGTTCAGTGTTCCTTACCAGTACGCAGCAGAATTTGGTGTTCGTATCTAGCACTCTGCTCATCCCCTTGCTGGTCCTGGCTGCAGGGGGAGTAATATGGTGGCGGAGGCGTTAGCCCGTGGGGAGATATCGCTCTTCCTTGGTGCTATTGCTTTTGCTCCTGGTCGTCGCTGCGGCAGTCTATTATCTGCAGGTTAGGTCTGGCGGTTCGTCGCCCCAGGATCAGGAGAAACAGGTGGTCAAGGTAGGGGAGAAGGACGTAACTGGCCTTGCAGTGGTCAGCGGCGGCAAGTGGGTGGAGGTGAACCGTCAGGACGACAAGTGGGTGCTGATTGAGCCTTCGGGCCAGCAGGCCGACCAGGCGCGCATCGATGTCATGGTGTCACGGGTGGCCGACCTTCAGGCCTCCAGGGTGGTAGTGGAAAAAGCCGAGAGCCTAGCTACCTATGGACTCGACAGGCCTTCCGTGACCCTGCGGCTAACCACTAAAAGTCAGACATTCGAAATCTCCTTCGGGCAGCAGAATCCCGACAAGAGCGGCTATTATGCCCGCCTCGGCCAAGGCGAAAAGGTCTATCTCATCAGCTCCTACTTGGTGGAGGACGTCAAGCGGTTAGCAGAGGACCCGCCCATCGCCAAGCCGACCCCCACACCAGAACCTACCTTGCCGATGCCGACGCCGCTTCCTTCGCCGACGCCTACGGCCACTCCCAGCAGTTAATAGGGGGCTTTCGCCGACGGGTTCGGTAGCTGGTCGAGACCCAAGCTGTCGTGCCGATGCTAGCGAGATGCTCAGGGCCCCTTGCCTCTAGCTCTGACCGTCCACTGACCCTGTGCAGCGGTAATGGGGGATAGTGTCCTGAGGTGCTCCAGGGCCACCTAAAGGAGGACCAATTTTGTGGGTCCCCGGGGCCCCTGGCCGAGGGTGACAATGGCGAAATTCCTGCTGGGCAACGCCTTTGTGGACGGTGCGAAGGACATAGGCCGTCTTTTGCCTAGGACCACGTTAGTACTGAACCGCGTGGGGCCAGGGACATGCGGTTCAGCTCTGGGACTTTACCTCCGCCTGCACAGTTATGCTGCCGCTCTTCTCGAAGGTAAGCACTATGGAAATCTTCTCCCCCTCTTTCAGATCGTGTTGTAGCTCCATGATCATGACATGGTATCCGCCAGGCTTGAACTCCACCTTGGAACCAGCGGGGACCTCGACCCTGGGTGTGGGTTGCATCTTCATCACCCCGCCCTCCATCTTCGTCTCATGGACCTCAGCGGTTTTAGCCACAGCACCGTCCACTTTGGCGCCCGTAAGGGAATCTGCCGCAGTGCCAGTATTCTCGATAACGAAGTAGGCAGCACTGTTCTGCCCCTTCAGGGCCGGGCGTGCCCAGGCGCTCTGTATCGCTATCTTTGGACCCGAGGGGGCCTGGGCTGGTGTAGTAGGCGTGGCTCCGGGAGTGGCAGGTGCTGCTGAGCAGGCCTGCAGGAGGAGTGCTGCGGAAAGGGCAAAGATGGCTGCGACAAGTTTACGCATGGAGACCTCCTGTTATATTTTGTTATTGTATGTTTCAAGATACAGCATTTATCACACAATATAGGGGACAGGGGAAGCCCTAGGCTATTGTCGACGCACGGCCTGCAGATCGGAGGTCATGTCCTGAGCTGTAGCGTCGAAGGGGAAGACGAGGCGCAGGTTGCCGTTTCCGTCTATGAGGTAGGTGAAGCTGCTGTGGGCCATGTAGTAGCCTACTGCACTCCCGGTAGGTGCTGGCTCTTTCTCGGCGTAGACGCCGTAATCCTTCCAGACCTTCTCGAGGACGGCTTTGTCGCCCGTGAGGCCAATGAAAGTTGGGTCCACGTTCTGCAGGTACTCCTTCAGGCGCGCCGGGGTATCGCGCTCGGGATCCACCGTCACGAATACGAAGGCCACCTTGTCGGCGTCACTGCCCAGCTGTTGTCTGATCTGACGGAATTTAGTGAGGGTGGCTGGACAGGCATCGGGACAGTAGGTGTACCCGAAGAACATCATTACTGTACGCCCTCGAAGGGAGCTTAGAGTAAAGGGGTGGCCGTTTTGGTCGACCAATTGAAAATCTGGGGCTGCCTTGACGGGCTGAAGCTCATGACCCTTGTAAGTGTAGGGCCGGAAAAGGCTGCTTTGCCCTGCTATATACCCTAAAATCAGCACCAACATCAGGCCTACAACGATGGCTGCTGCCTTGATCTTGCCCTCGCTACCTAGGGTAGCAGAGGAGGATGTGGGCGGCTTCGTAGACATATCTAGATACCCCTTGCGCGGATGCCTCCCTATCCAGGAGCTTCAGGTCCCTGATTATTCTATCTGTGTCTAACCTCGGGCCCTCGTAGCTGGATCGTAGGTTGCCATTCTGGTCCACGAGGACGAAACGACTAGTATGAACCACCGATGTGCCCGACGGGTCGTGATCCTTCCGGTAAAAGACGCCGAGGCTCAGGGTCGCCAGGTCGTACACGTCGGCTGGATTGCCTGTGAGGAAGACCCATTGCGACGGAGTGGCACCCTGGCGGTTTGCCAGCTCAGACAAGACGGCTGGCGTGTCGCCTTCGGGGTCGAGGCTGACGGTGACCAGCAGCACCCTTCCTGGTGGAATTTCCGACCTTGCAAGGCTGGCACGTAGCTTCTGGAGGGATGCCAGGGTCTCTTCGGCCACCGCATCGCCCTTGGTGGCTAGGAAGCTGAAGACCGTAAAGCGACCCAATAGAAGCCCCTGGTCGAACCGGTTGCCTCGTTGATCCAGCAGCTGGAAGGGCGCGATAGGTCCATATCTAGGGACCACCTGGACGGGCCTGAGGGTTGAGAAGGCTACGGCTCCCGCCACTATCAGCGTAGCCCCTGCTAGAAAGCCATACAGGATCTTCAACAGATTCCTCTCTAGGAAGCCTGGGAGGTTTCCCATAAAGGAATCTGCTCCCGATGTCCACAAGATACTGTCCTCCCCTGTGCGACCTGTCCCCATTATACCCTATGGGGTCTCAGGTGACCTCGGGTGGTGAGGCTGCCAGGTCGGGCCTGACCCCCAATTTCATGAGCAGTCTGGTATCGCCACTCTGTAGTGCTATTATTTCCTCCTCAGACAGGCGGTACTCTTCGAAGACGCTTCTGGGGTCCTTAATGAGGCGGATGCGGAACTCATCCTCATTTTTGGCTCTGAGGATTATTTCTTCTAGCTCTCTCTTGCCCATAGTGCCATACCTTTAATGTCCTCCAAGTTGGGAATATCCTGTGAGCTCCACGTAGCCTTTGCCACCCACCGGTTTGGTGGCGCTGGCGCCTTTGACGGTGACCTCTCCCTCCCAGTAGATTACTCCGGTGCTCTGCCGGGTATCCAGTTCTTGGTCCTGAAGGACCGGCAGTATTCTTAGCTCCAGAGCCTCGTCTGGCACGCGGAGGATCCAGCCCGACGGGTAGGTAGTGCCGGTGCGGTGGCTGGTCCAAGCGCCCGTGGGCAGCAGCTGGAGGCCCCGTGGATCCTTGGTGCGAACTTTGCCTTGCGGATCTATCAACGAGATGTAGGCACCTGCTATCCTGTTGGACATGTCGCGCAAAAGGAAGACCATGAGGTCGTCTCCTGTGTCCAACTGAAGCGAAAACCAATCCCATCCGCCGCCTGCTAGGGGGATGAAGTTGCCCCACTGATGGTCCATCCATGCTGTCCCTGACACCTGGAGTGGCTGGTTGCCATCCATTAACACTCCGGCTACGGATAGCCTTGTGTAAGAGTAGTAGTAACTGCTGCCAGCAGGCCCGAAATCGATGATTCCGCCTGCGTGTAGCACGGGAGGTTTGACAGGCTCGGTGTTCAGCTCTATGGAATAATCTTCCATGGTTGCCTTAATGGTGTACCTGCCCATGGCACCCTGCAGGCGCCACCCGCCAACGGCCAAGTCGAGGGTGGGCTTGTCTACCTGGCTTCCAGTGGCTGTCGCTTGGGAGAAGCGAAAGCTGGAGCGTTGATGGTCTGTGATGGCGAAATGGGCGGCGTAGGCTACTTCCTGGCGCCGTTCGCTTTGGAAGATCACGAATTCAAAGCCGTAGGCACGGTTGGATGCCTGCAGATGGCCTGTAAAGTACCACCACTCCGTAAGAACATGATGAGGCAGCTCGTCCGCCGGCAACGACACGGGAGGTGGCGGTGGCGTGGGTGTAGGGGAAAAGCTCACCTTTATAGGTTGAGGCGAAGGCCTGCAGGCTGCCAGGATTGCGACTAGGGCTGCAAGCCCTATCAGTGATATCGTATTCCTGCTTTGGGCAGTGCCCTTTCCAGCCAAGATGGCATCCACCAGTTGATGTCTCCTAATAAGCGCATAGTAGCGGGAACTAACAGCGCCCTGACTATGGTGGCATCGACCAATGTGGCTATAGCCATGCCGAGGCCCAGAGCTTTAACCAGCACTACGTCGGCGCTCACAAAGGCCAAACTCACAAGGATCACGATGAGGGCGGCGCTGGTGATTACCTGACCGCTGTGCTGCAAGCCTATGGCAACGCTCTTCCGGTTATCTCCCGTGGCCAGGTACAGCTCCCGGATGCGGCTGAGGAGGAAAACTTCGTAGTCCATACTCAGACCGAAGAGTACGCAGAACATGATGATTGGTATGGTGGCTTCCACGTAGCCCATGGACTGTGCTGCTATCAACGGAGCCCCTAGGCCTTCCTGGAAGATGGTCACTAGGGCACCGTAGCTTGCAGTGATGCTTAGAAGGTTCATGAAGATAGCTTTGATGGGGAGAACCAACGAGCGCAGCATGAGGGTGAGGACCACAAAGGTCGCTATGGCGATGAAGGCTGCAGCCTTGGGGAATTCACCGTACAGGTAGTCCACTATGTCCACCGTAGATGCTATACCGCCTCCTACCGTGATTTTCAGGCCCTCCAGGGGTTCCAGCTGCCTGATGTACCGCACCAGTTCCGATGCCCTCGGATCGCTGGACGAGTAAGGGGTGATGACCCGAACCAGGGTAGTGTGGTCTGAGGCTAGTTCTCTGGCGAGGGATGCCGCGTAGGGATCCGGTATTCTTTTGGGGTCGCTGTAGAGCAGTAGGTATTGGTCCAATGTCAGCCGCGGATCTATATCCACCACCGATTCTATGCCGGACACATAGGGATGCTGTGCGAGGAAGTGGGTGAAGGAATAAAGGGCCGACAGAGTCTTTGGGGAGAAAAGGGACTGTTCGGTTTGCACCACCACCGATATCGGGAAAACCTGTTCGGCCTCGAAGGCCTGGGACAACAGCTCGTATCCTCTACGGGACTGCTCCTGTGGAGGCAGCACCCTGGCATCGGGGAGGCTGAGACGCACCCCCAGAAAGGGGATGCCCATGCCTATCAGTAAGGCCATTACAGCCAAGAATACCGTTATTGGGCGGGCCATCACTGTATCGGCCATCTTCTCCCAAAAGGTGCTCTCCCAGCGCCCCTGTGGCAGTATGGGTAGCCAATTGATGCGGTTTTCTAATATGCTGAACAAGGCCGGGGTCAAGGTCAGCGCGGCTATAAGCGAAAAGCATACCACCAACGCCCCCGCTATTCCCACAGATCTCAAAGCCATGATGTCGAAGAGCGAAAGGCCTACCATACCCAGCATTACCGTCAGTCCCGAAAAGAATACGGCCTTGCCTGCCGTATTTACAGCAACTGCTACAGCCTCGCTGGGAGGGCGGTGCCTGAGCTCTTCCCGAAATCGCGCTGTAAGAAAGAGAGAGTAGTCGGTGCCCAAGCCCAACCCCAGCATGGTGGCCAGGTTCATCACGAAGATAGACAGGTCCGTGATCTTGGCCAGCCAGTAGATGGAAGCCAGGGTAACGGCAACTGCAGCAGTACCGGACACTCCGGGGAGGGCCGCGGCTACCGCGGACCGAAACACTACCAGTAGGGCCAGCGTCGCCACAGGTAGGCTGATGAGCTCCGCCCTGCGCAGGTCCCGTTCGCTCACCAGTTGGATGTCCCTGTAGAATACTGGACTGCCTGCTATCTCGGTCTGTAGATCAGTGGCGCCCAGGTGGGTTGTTATCTGATCGATGGCCCTGTGGGCTTCCTCGGGGTCGAGATCCAATCCCACAACGGCGTAGGCTGTGTGGCCGTCCGGCGATATCTGGCGCGGATTATCGTAAGGTGTAACAATCTGCATGACATGCGGCGTGTCTCGGAGGCCTTTCAGAGACCCGAGCACCTGGCTCTGGAACTGCCTATCCCAGGCGTTGTAGCTGTCACTGTGGTACACCACCACGATAGAGCTGGGGCTGAAGCCTAGCTCTTTCTGGAGGAGTCTGTCGGCCCTGAGGAATTCCATGGTCTCCTTGGTGAATCCGCCTGGCTTTAGCTGCGCCGATACATTAAGAGCCGCCGGAATGGCCAGACCTACGGCAATGGCCCAGAGGATAAGGACAGCCCAACGTCGCTTGTGGACGATCAGTCCCCAACGATAGAACATGGTTCACCATGGCTGCAGGTAGGCCTTAGGATTATACAGCTGTGGAAAAGCTGCCCTCTCAGTCAGCCATCAGATATGGCCGGAGGGATGGCCCCGCCATTTGTCGGAGCCGACGTAGGGCCTGTTTTTCCAGTTGACGCGCTCTCTCACCCGTTATCCCCAGGAGTCGGCCTATTTCATCGAGGGTGTGGGTCCCGCTGGCGGGGGGCAGGCCGTATCTCAGGGTGAGCACCCTACGTTCTCGCTCTGGAAGCTTCCGGAGAACCCTGTCGAGGTCCTCGGATAGCGCTGTTTCTGACAGGGAAAGAGAGGGATCCTCTGCCTGGAGGTCGGCAATGCTCTCGTATAAGGTCATGCTGTCCGTGTAAGCTGAAGGTGAGTCCAAGGAAACGGGTGGCTGAAGGTTGCAGATGAGGCGCGATAGCTTCTGCCTGGGAATCTCCAGGAACTCGGCTAACTCGTGGAAAGTGGGGCTGCGTTGAAGCTGTTGTTCCACGTCGGCAACGGCGTGCTGAAGGTGCTGGAACTTGGCAATCAGATGTTGAGGTATCCGCACTGGGCGTGAGTTATCTTCTATGTGCTTTAGGATTGTGTGGCGTATCCACCAGGTAGCGTAGGTACTTAGCTTAAAACCTAGAGCGGGTTCAAACCTGTCGATAGCCTGCATAAGGCCGACGATTCCCTCCTGAACCAGGTCCTCCAGAGAAGCCCCAAGACCCACATACCGCCGCGCTACACTCACCACCAGCCGGAAATTTGCCATTATCAGCTGTTCCCTGGCCCTGAGGCACTCTGCGAATTCACCGCGTTGAGGGAGCTCCGGCTTGCCGTCGGGGGCCCGGAGCTGTCCAGGGCTCCCTCTGCAGGACTTCAGTTTATAGACGAGGTTGATTTCTTCCTCGGGCGTGAGCAAGGGGATCGAAGCCACATCTTTGAGGAAACGTCCAAGGGGGTCAAGCGAGAGGGTCCGTTCTCCCTGTGCCCCAAGATGCTCTTGTGTCCTGTATCGCACCTCTGACCCTCCCTTCTGGAGGTGACCAAACAGGTCGCCACCCGTCACCTGATCTCAATACGCGTGGGTCTGCGCCGGGCCTCTTCCCGTTCCTGTTCTTCCAACTCTTCAACCATAGCGTCGATCCAGGATCGAAGGGCCAGGAGGAACTCCCGTCGTGCTGCGCGGATGTGCTTGTGCGTTGGTGCGGGTACCAACCTCACGGAAAGGGCATCCAGTAGTGAGGGGAGGATGCAATGTTCTCTGATTGGCGCCTTCCGTTGCGAATCTTTGCGCGGCATCTGGTTTTCGCCGGAGACCAACTCCTGCTTAACACATTATAGAATAGGTGTGAGGGTTTTGCCACATTTAGGGTGTAACTTCCCACGTCGATGGAAAATTACATCCGAGTCCCGTGGCATGCTGGTGTGGACAGATCTCAAGTTTGGATGCGGTATAATTTTTTGAACGGCTGAGAGGGATAGCCTCTCAGATTTTTGTTGCCCCGAGGGTAACGGCATGAGCCCGAAGTCCGATAGACCTGTTTACCTGACCTCGGATGGGAAGCTTCAACTGGAAAAGGAGTTAGAGTATCTGCGCACCGTAAAGCGCAAGCAGATTGCCGAACGCATCCAGCAGGCCAAAGCGTTGGGCGATGTCTCCGAGAGTGGCGAGTACGAGGACGCCAAGCGGGAGCAGGCCTTCGTGGAGGGCCGCATCCGTGAGATAGAGGGCATGCTGAGCAATGCTATAGTCATCGATGACGATCGAAGGGACGACGGTGTCGTACGGTTGGGAAGTAAGGTCACGGTGGTGGATTCCGACGGCATCGAGGAGACCTTCACCATAGTGGGTTCGGCAGAATCGAGCAGCTTGAACGGGAGAATCTCCAACGAATCGCCTGTGGGAAAGGCGCTCCTCGGACGTCGCGTGGGTGAGAAGGTCACCGTGGCTGCTCCCAATGGGGTCTTTGAACTGACCATCATAGCTATAGAGTGACACCGCTGTGTTCGAGGACTTGGAAGAGCAGCAGGATCAGCGCCTCTCGAAAGTTAAGCGGCTTCGTGAGCAAGGCATAGAACCCTATCCTCACAGGTTTCGCCGTACCCACACTGCAGTGGAGGCCCTGGAGGCCTTCGATCGTCTCGGGACAGACCCTGTCACCCTGGCAGGGAGGCTGAAATCCATGCGCATCATGGGGAGGGCTTCCTTCGCCCACATAGCCGATAGCACAGGGAAGATCCAGCTTCACTTTCGCCAGGACATGCTGGGAGAAGAGAATTACAACTTCTTCCGAAAGTTCTTGGACCTGGGGGACATCATCGGTGCCCGGGGCCCCCTGTTCAAGACCAAGACGGGAGAGGTGACAGTAGAGGTCCAACAATTCCAGCTGCTGGCTAAAGCGATCAACCCGCCTCCAGACAAGTGGCATGGCTTAACTGACATAGAGAAGCGATATCGCCAGCGATACGTGGATCTCATGGTCAACGAAGAGAGTCGATGGGTCTTTCTTACGAGGACGCAACTTGTAAGGGAGATCAGGGCCTTTCTGGACGCGGAGGGCTTCATGGAGGTAGAGACGCCCATTCTGCAGCCTCTGTACGGGGGTGCAGCAGCGCGGCCATTCACCACCTACCACAATGCCCTAGACCAGCAGCTCTACTTACGCATAGCTGATGAGCTCTATCTGAAGCGGCTGATAGTTGGGGGCTTCGAGAAGGTCTACGAAATCGGTAAGGATTTCCGGAACGAAGGCATAAGTACTCAGCATAACCCTGAGTTCACCATGCTAGAGCTGTACCAGGCCTATGCCGACTACAACGATATCATGGAATTGGTTGAGCGCCTTATATCGACCGTGGCGCGCAGGGTGCTCGGCACTCTGAAGATAACGTATGGGGGCCGTGAGATAGATCTGACGCCTCCATGGCCAAGGGAAAGCCTAAGGGAGTTGGTGGCCCGTTATTCTGGTATAGATTACGCCCAATACTCCGATGTGGAGGATCTCAGAAAGGCCGCCGAGCAGGTCGGTGTCGATCTCCCCGTTGGCACTCATAGGGGGAAGATAGTGGATGCCCTGCTGAAGCGCTTCGTCGAGGAGCATCTCACAGGTCCTGTCTTTGTGGTGGACTATCCCGTGGAGATGTCGCCTTTGGCCAAGAGGAAGCCGGATGATCCTGCCCACGTAGAACGCTTTGAGACCTATATAGCTGGCATGGAGGTCTGCAACGCCTTTACGGAGCTCAATGACCCCATGGACCAGTATGAGCGTTTCCGCCAGCAACTGGAGTTCCGTAAGGCCGGCGATGTGGAGGCGCACGAGATGGACGAGGACTTTATAAACGCCCTCATGTACGGTATGCCCCCTACCGGTGGGTTGGGCATCGGGATAGACAGGCTCACTATGGTGCTTACCGATCAGAACTCCATACGCGACGTGATCCTATTCCCCCATATGAGACCCCGGAGGGACTGAGATACCGGGGATGCCTTGGCCGCAGTTGAATTTAATGGGTTAGGTGTACCGCCAATGCCAGTGCGCACCGTGCCGCAGTTCCTATACGATGCTGTGGAAAGGGAGCCCCACAAGCTGTTCCTACTTTGGGAGGACAAGGCTTATTCTTATGCGTCCTTTCAGGAAAACGTGTGGAAGGCAGGGCAGGCTCTCAGAGAGCTTGGTCTGAGGAAGGGCGACAGGCTGGCCATGGTAATGCCCAATTCGGACCTGTTCCTCTTTTATTGGCTGGGAGCACTCTCCATAGGTGCCATTGTTGCTCCCTTCAACACGGCCTTGACATCAACTGAGCTCTCCTATCTTTTGGCCCACAGCGAGCCTCGGGTTACCTTGACATCGCCGAGGCTTGTGCCAACTGTGGCCCAGGCGCTCAGTTCGCTTCGCCTAAGGACGCGCCTACTAAGCGCCGGCGGGCCAGCCGATGCCGCTGACGTTGAAGAGATCAGAGCGAGCATGCCTCCGTTGCATCCTCCGACGTCGGTTTCGTCGGAAGATATAGCTGTACTGATCTACACATCGGGCACTACAGGTCGCCCAAAGGCAGTAATGCAACCTCACCGCACCTATGTGCTCACTGGCGAGGCCGTGCCCTCCTGGCTGGGCCTGACCGGCGAGGACAGACTCCTCACCTGTCTACCCCTCTTTCACATCAACGCCCAAGCCTATTCCACTATGGGGGCCTTGGGAGCCCATGCCTCCCTGGTCCTGTTGGAGCGGTTCAGTGCCACGCGCTTCTGGGATCAGGTAAGGCAGTATCGGGCCACTGTATTCAATGCCATCGGAACCATGCTCCTCATTATGTACAGGCAGCCCGACAGACCCGACGATGCCAATAACCCGGTCAGGCTCTGTTATTCGGCCTTGGCGCTTCCTAAGGAGATAACAGAAGCCCTGGAAAGGCGATTCGGGATGCGGATACTGGTGGGTTATGGGTTGAGCGAGTCTACCTTTGGTACCATCGAACCGCTGACGGGACCCCGTAAGTGGGGAACCATAGGCCTGCCCCGCCAGCATCCTAACCCAGTCTTCCGAAACAACCTCCGGCTTGTGGACGATGAGGGCAACGAGGTGCCTCCCAGGGTGGCCGGGGAGATAGTGCTAAAGAATCCCGCCACTATGGTTGGTTACTACCGGGATCCCGAACAGACAGCACAGGTTCTCAGGGAAGGATGGCTCTATACGGGAGATCTGGCCTATAGGGATGAGGATGGCTATCTCTACTTTGTATCTCGAAAGAAGGAGATTATCCGCAGGCGAGGTGAGAACATTTCGCCAGCTGAGATCGAGATGGTAATAGCCTCGCACCCCAAGGTGCAGGAAGTGGCTGTTATAGGTGTCCCTTCCGACTTGGGCGAGGAGGAGGTGAAGGCCTACGTTGTTCCGGTACCTGGTGAGCTTCTGACACCTCAGGAGATTGTGGACTGGTGCACTGGGCGCCTAGCACCGTTCAAGATACCCAGGTACATCGAAATGCGTACCGATCTACCGCGTACCCCTACACAACGTGTGGCCAAACACCTGTTGAAGACTGAGAGGCCTGACCTCACGGCAGCCTGTTACGACAGGATGGCTGCCAATTCTGGGGAACAACGATGAGTTATATAATGACCTAAGTCTCTGCCACGGAGGGGTCCAAGGATGCGCTTTGGGGCACACGTTTCCACCGCCGGGGGCATTGGCAATGCCATAGACAGGGCCCTGGAGATAGGCGCTGAATGCCTCCAGATATTTGTCAGTGCTCCCCAACAGTGGCGGGAACCCGCGCATCCCGACGAGCAGGTACGCAAATTTGTCGATGGGTGCCGAACGCACGACCTGGGGCCCAACTTCTTGCATGCCATCTATCTTTTGAACCTTGCCACCCCCCAAGAGGACACATACTCTAAGTCCATCCGTTCACTGGTTTCCTATCTCCATTGGGCCAAACGTCTCGAAGCTAAGGGGGTGATTTTCCACCTGGGCAGTGCGGGTTCAGGGAGCTATCAGGAAGCAGAGGACCGCTTTGTGGCAGCCATGGAGAGGGTGTTAGCCGAAACCCCCGAGGGTGTTTACCTCGTCCTCGAAACGGCTGCAGGGCAGGGAGCTACGGTAGGGAGGACCTTCCCAGAAATCGGTAGGCTGATTCAGAGGTTGGGTGGCGATGGAGCCCTTAAAGTATGCCTCGATACCGCCCACGTTTTCGCGGCAGGTTACGACTGGCGCCCCACTCACAATGTGGAAAAGATCGTAGAAGAGTTCGATCGTTACATCGGCCTAGATAGACTGGTGGTGGTGCATGCCAACGACTCGAGGTCTCCCTTAGGCTCTAATGTGGATCGTCACGAGAACATCGGCAGAGGTCTGATAGGGGAGGAAGCATTTCGGTCCATCCTGCACCACCCTGCTTTCAGAGAATTACCCTTTATCTTGGAAGTCCCAGGCTTTGACGGAAAGGGCCCTGACAGAGAGAACCTGGACATCTTGAGGCGCTTGGCCGAGTAAGGGACACGTTTATGGAAGACACGGGCGAGCAAGAAGCTGTAGCGGCGGTTCTGGTGCTGCTCTACCCCGATGGGGACGACTGGAGGGTGATTTTTACTCGAAGAACTTACGAAGTAGCTTCCCATAAGGGTGAGATATCCTTTCCAGGGGGGCTTCAGGAGGAAGGCGACATTTCGACGTTGGATACGGCCCTCAGGGAAACTCGAGAGGAGCTTGGACTAGATACTGACAAGGTCCGTATTTTGGGGCAACTTGAGGCGGTGCATACGATGGTGAGCGGCTTCCTCATTCACCCCTTTGTGGGAATTCTGCCGGAGAGACCCACTTACCGGCCCAGCCTCCACGAGGTAGCCGAGGTCATCGAAGCCTCTCTGAGGCGCTTGGCGGATCCGGCCATATTCAGGGCCGAAGAATACTCCGGCGACGGTCGCCGTCACATCCTCTATTATTTCGACTACGACGACGACCATGTTATATGGGGTGCCACAGCGCGTATCCTCAAGCAGCTCGTCGAACGGTACCGTCGGACGGGTGACGTGGAAAGGTTGTTCGAACCCCCAGCCATCGAGGACGGAAGGCCCTGAAGGGTCAGATGCCTGGGGAGATACATCAACTGGGAATTCCTGTGGCTAGTGGAGCCAGATGAGAAAATGAGGCAGACGGGTATCCTTGTGCTGGAGGATGGATCGACCTTTCCAGGACAGCCCTTTGGCGCTCGCGGTGTGGCTGTGGGAGAAGTAGTCTTCAACACGTCCCTGTTCGGCTATCAGCAGATACTTACCGATCCATCCTACTGCGGGCAGATAGTCGTCATGACCTGCCCCCACGTGGGAAATGTGGGGATTAACTGGGAGGATGTGGAAAGTGGCCGCCCTCAAGTGGCTGGATTCGTTGTGCGCGCCTTAAGCCCCGTGGTGTCCAGTTGGCGCGCAACATCCTCCCTTCAGGAATACCTTACAGCCCATAATGTCCCCGGGCTTAGCGGCGTAGATACCCGGGCCCTTACTCGGGTGATTCGGGTTCGAGGTGCCATGAAGGCTGCCCTCAGCACCGATCCCACCGTGGATCCTGTTACCCTGCAGGGTATGGCTGTATCGTGGTCGGGGCTGGCAGGTCGGGATACGGTGAGGGAGGTTGCATGTGGATCGTCCTATAGATGGGACAGTGGATGCGGAATCTGGCAGCCCCATGGCTTTGTAGCTGACCGGCAACGCCGTACCCACGTTGTTGTGTACGACTTCGGTGTTAAGTGGTCGATCCTGCGTCGCCTAGCCGACAGGGGTTGCCGCATTACGGTGGTGCCTGCCTACACTCCAGCTGAAGATGCGCTTGCCCTCTCGCCCGATGGCGTTCTGTTCTCCAACGGTCCCGGCGATCCGGCGGGGCTCCCGGTCATTGTTGATATAGTGAGGGCATTCCTGGACTCGGATACGCCCCTTTTTGGCATCTGTCTAGGTCATCAATTGTTGGGGCTTGCCCTGGGAGGTCGCACCTTTAAACTCAGGTTTGGCCATCATGGCAGCAATCATCCTGTAATCGAGGTGTCGACGGGTCGGGTGCTAATAACCTCCCAGAACCACAACTACGCTGTGGACCCAGACTCCCTTGACCCCCAGCAGGTGGAAATCACTCACCTGAACCTGAACGACGGTACTGTGGAGGGTATGGCCTTGAGGGGTAGGCCTGTCTTCTCGGTACAGTTTCATCCCGAGGCCAACCCCGGGCCCCACGATGGGGATGCGCTGTTCGATAGATGGGTACGGGCATTGGTACCAAGAGCTTAAATGGTGACCCATGCCGAGGCGAACTGACATCAACTCCATCCTAGTCATTGGATCGGGGCCTATCGTCATTGGCCAGGCGGCCGAGTTCGACTATTCGGGTACACAGGCCGTCAAGGCCCTGCGTCGGGAAGGGTACAGGGTCGTACTGGTCAATCCGAACCCTGCAACCATTATGACGGATCCCGATCTGGCTGATGCCACCTACTTGGAACCCCTTGTACCAGAGATCGTAGAGAAGGTCATCGCCAAGGAAAGGCCCGATGCGCTCTTGCCCACAGTGGGCGGGCAAGCAGCTCTGAACCTGACTGTAGCCCTGGCGAATGCCGGCATCCTGGAGAGCTTTGGGGTAGAAGTAATCGGAGCCTCCCTGACGAGCATCGCCCTTGCGGAAGACCGGCAGGCTTTCAAGGTGGCCGTAGAAGCTGCAGGTCTGGAGGTGCCACACAGTACCCTAGTGAGGTCAGTGGATGAGGCTGTGAGCTTCGCTCAAACAGCCGTATTTCCTCTGCTGGTGCGACCATCCTTTACCTTGGGTGGAACGGGTGCTGGTGTAGCCTCTGACCTCGACGAGCTGGTCGATAGGGTGGAAGGAGCACTGCGGCTGAGCCCGTCTGGCTCCGCTTTGGTGGAAGAGTCCCTTGTCGGATGGAAAGAGTTCGAACTGGAGGTCATGCACGACAGTAAGGGAACCTTCGTCGTGGTGTGCTCCATCGAGAATCTGGATCCCATGGGCATTCACACTGGCGATTCTATCACAGTGGCACCAGCCCTGACGCTTACGGATAAGGAATATCAACGGATGAGGGACTGGGCGAAGGCCGTGATGCATGCCGTTGGGGTCCAAACCGGCGGTGCCAACGTACAGTTCGCTCTAAATCCGCGCGATGGTCGCCTGCGGGTCATTGAAATGAACCCACGCGTTTCCCGTTCCTCGGCTCTGGCGTCCAAGGCCACGGGCTTCCCGATTGCCAAGATGGCTGCCCTGGTGGCCGTCGGTTACACCTTAGATGAGCTGAAGAACGAGATTACTGGAAGCACTGTGGCCGCCTTCGAGCCGTCGATAGACTACGTAGTTGTAAAGATACCTCGGTGGGACTTCGAGAAATTCTCCGGAGCGGATGACACTCTGGGCCCGCAGATGAAGTCGGTGGGGGAGGTCATGGCAATAGGCCGTACCTTTAAGGAGGCACTTCAAAAGGCGTTACGGAGTCTTGAGATCGATGTCAGGGGGTTCGAAGATCCCCCGCCCAGCCGGAGGATTGCCGATCTGCATGCATCCTTAAGGACGCCGAACCCTTACCGCCTGCTGGCAGCGCACTCGGCCTTGAAGAGGGGTATGTCGGCAGAAGAGGTGGCCAGACTTACAGGGTGGGATGGATGGTTTGTGTACCAGATGGCCGAACTTGTGGGCTTAGAGGCTGAACTCCAGCAGTACACTGTGGAAACGGTGTCGGAGTCTCTCCTGCTGGAGGCTAAACAGAACGGTTTTTCCGATGCCCAGCTGGCATCGCTCCTCGGCTGCAGTGAGGAAGAACTGCGGCGCCGTAGGAAGGAAGCTGGTATCGAGCCTTCTTACTTCCAGGTGGACACCTGTGCGGCAGAGTTCGAGGCTGTTACACCTTATCTTTACAGTACTTACGAGAGCGGCGAAGAGGCTGCAGCCAGTGAACGGGCCAAGGTGCTCATTGTGGGCAGTGGTCCCAATCGGATAGGGCAAGGCATCGAGTTCGATTATGGGTGCTGTCAGGCAGCCGCTGCCCTCCGGGAGGCAGGCATCGAAGCCATAATGGTCAACTGCAACCCCGAGACTGTCAGTACCGACTACGATACTTCCGACAGACTTTACTTCGAGCCGCTGACCTTCGAAGATGTGATGAACATCGTAGAACGGGAAAAGCCCCTTGGCGCTATTGTGCAGTTCGGAGGGCAGACGGCCCTCCGCCTCACGATACCCCTATGGCGAGCGGGTGTTCCCATCTTGGGGACCTCTCCCAACTCCATAGATCTGGCAGAGGACCGCGGCAGGTTCAGCGCTCTGCTACAAGAGCTGGGCATCCCGCAGCCAGAGCATGCTGTGGCCACCTCGGCCAGGGAGGCTGCCCAAGCAGCCCTAAAGATAGGATATCCCGTATTGCTGAGGCCCAGCTACGTATTGGGCGGCCGTTCCATGGCTATATGCTACGACGAGGAAGCGCTCCTGAGCTACGTAACCGAAGCTGTGGAGGCGTCGCAGGATCGACCTGTCCTCATCGACCGATTTCTGGAGGACGCTTACGAGATAGAAGTGGACGCTGTGGCCGATGGCTCGGATGTGGTCATCGGTGGCGTATTGCAGCACATTGAGGCAGCAGGGATACATTCGGGCGATTCTGCCTGCGTCATGCCTCCCTATAAGATATCCCGCTACCATCTGGACATTGTAGAGGAGTATACGCGCATAATAGCTTGGGCCCTGGAGATTCGGGGGCTGATCAACCTGCAGCTGGCCATAAAGGACGGCATAGTGTTCGTCCTGGAGGCCAACCCCAGGGCGTCTAGGACCCTGCCCTTTATAAGCAAGGCCACGGGTGTACCCTTGGCGCGCATTGCTACCCAGGTAATGCTCGGCCGGAGTCTGAAGGAGATCGGCTTCACTGGCCTTCGAGAGATGGCTAGGCCCTTCTTCGTGAAAGAGGCCGTCTTGCCATTCCAAAAGCTGCCGGGCGCTGACGCTGTGCTGGGCCCCGAGATGAAAGCTACCGGAGAGGTCATGGGATGGGCGGATAACTTCGGTCACGCCTTCGCTAAAGCTCAGATGGCTGCTGGCCAGAAGCTCCCCGTGGAAGGCACCGTGCTGATCTCGGTGAACGATTTCGACAAGGACCACGTGCTCAAGATCGCAAGGGACCTGGTCCAAATGGGTTTCCAGATCGTTGCCACACGTGGTACGGCTTCTTTTCTCCGGGCGCGGGGCCTTGCCGTGGAGGTGGTCAATAAGGTCAGCGAGGGTTCCCCACATGTCGTCGATGCCATACGGCACGGTAGGGTTGATCTGGTGATAAATACCCCACTGGGCTCAAATACTTACACCGACGGAATGGCAATCCGCCAGGCTGCTACTTTCTGTGGCGTCCCACTGGTGACAACCCTTTCCGCGGCAGCGGCTACTGTGCAAGCAATAAGGGCACTCCGTGAGGACTCCCTAGGCGTACAGAGCCTCCAAGAGCTCTACAAATCGCACAGCTAGACAATAGTCCCAGTGACAAATCGCTTTTCATATCTTCATCCGTAGGGAGTAGCAGAGACGTTCAGGTCATGGTGTGCTTTCATGTGGGTACCGCGCTGTGAGAAGGGGACGGGTAGCCTACTAATTGTAGCTCTGGTTTCGATCTCAGCCATGAGCTATTTGGGCTTGATAATCCGGAACGGAGTGCCACTGCTGGACCGCGAGGTCTTGGGCATGGTCAGACTCTCAGCAGACAGTTGGCTATTCCCCCTGGTAACGACTGTCAACCTCCTTGCTGGATTTCCTCTGTGGGATCTCCTTGTTGCGACGACGGCCGTCCTTATGGGACTAAGGCGCATGGTCAGGGAAGCACTGTTTGTGGCTGCTACCCTAACCACAAATCTGGTGGTGCTGGCCTTTAAGCTGGTTTTCCACAGGCCAAGGCCCTCACCAAGCATGTCGGACCTTATAATGACCTCCAGTTTCCCCAGCGGCCATGTGACCAAGGCCATAGTCACTCTGGGGGTCTTGGTAACTGTGATGGCTTGGAGGTATCAGAGGTTGAGGGTACCTGCGGTGATCCTCGCTGCCTTGTGGGTAACCGTGGTAGGGGTGTCCAGGGTGGCTTCAGGTGAGCATTGGCCCACCGATGTGCTCGGAGGCTTGCTCCTAGGGACCTCCTGGTTGGCAATCTTGAAGCTTGTCTGGAAGTCCTATGGGCGCGTGTGACATGTTGGGCCCGTGACCTGCCTACGCCCGCACAGCTTTCTGCAGGCCCGCGGCTGGCAACGCCACTTTTACCATCGAACGGGCTGATGGTCCAGAAGGGCGCTTGTCACTAATGTCTGTTCCGGGGGGCTTAACAGCCGATACGAATTACCAACATCTTTGCGTACTCCTCTTGACGTTGAATTCCCTGCGGGGTTAGACTCCCAGGATTGGCCTTGCCAGGAGGATGCAGCGTGGATCCGGATTTCAAGGGTGAACTGGACCAGCTCTGTATCAACAGCCTTCGTTTCCTTGCAGTGGATGCTGTGGAGCGGGCGAAATCTGGCCATCCCGGCATGCCCATGGGGGCCGCTCCTATGGCATACGTATTGTGGACGAGATTCCTGCGACACAATCCCAGAGATCCTTCCTGGCCCAACCGCGATCGTTTCGTCTTGTCGGCTGGTCACGGGTCTATGCTGCTCTATGCCTTGCTGTACCTTACCGGTTACCCGATACCCCTGGAGGCGCTGATCAACTTCAGGCAATGGGAGAGTGGCACTCCTGGCCACCCTGAGCGGGATCCTGCCAGGGGGATAGAGACCACTACGGGACCTCTTGGGCAGGGTTTCGGCACTGCTGTAGGTATGGCAATGGCAGAGCGGTATTTGGCCACCTACTTCAACCGGCCGGGATATCCTGTGGTGGACCATCGCACCTTCGTTATTGCCAGCGACGGCGATATGATGGAGGGAGTTTCGTCGGAGGCGGCATCTTTGGCAGGTCACCTAAGGCTGGGTCGACTGATAGTCCTGTACGACAACAATAAGATTTCCATAGATGGACCAACGGACCTGGCCTTCACAGAGGATGTGTCGCGCCGCTTCCAGGCCTATGGATGGCATGTAGAGGAAGTGGCAGACGGCAACGATCTAGTAGCCATATATCGTGCGCTCGAAAGGGCCCTGGCTGATGAGCGACCCTCGCTGATAAGCGTTCGCACGCATATAGGTTATGGTAGCCCTAAGCAGGACACCGCTGAAGCCCATGGGGCTCCCCTTGGTCCCGAAGCAGTTCGCCAGGCCAAGCTGAACCTTGGCTGGCCGCTGGAGCCGCCCTTCTTCGTGCCTCAGGAGGCCCTGGCCGAGTTCCGCAAGGCCATTCACCGCGGTGCGGAGCTCCAGAAACAGTGGGAACGGCTCTTCGAGCTGTACAAGCAGGAGTACCCTCAGCTGGCTGCTCAGTTCGCTAACGCCTTGGGGGGCCGCTTACCGGAAGGCCTAGAGCAAGAATTGCCGACCTTCCATCCTGGTCAAGAGATAGCGACGCGAAGCGCATCGGGACGTGTTCTTTCCGTGCTCGTGACCAAGATACCGCACCTGTTAGGGGGATCTGCTGACCTTTCAGAATCGACCCAGACGTACGTGCCCGGAGCCGGAGATTTCGAGGCCGAGAACTATGGTGGCAGAAATATCCATTTCGGAGTGAGGGAACATGCCATGGGAGCCGCCATGAACGGCATGGCGGTCCACGGCGGCATAATACCCTACGGTGGTACCTTTCTGGTGTTTTCCGATTATATGAGGCCCAGCATACGTATAGCAGCCCTCATGGGTGCTCATGTGATCTACGTTTTCACCCACGATAGTGTGGGGCTTGGTGAGGATGGTCCCACCCATCAGCCTGTCGAGCACCTTTCGGCTTTAAGGGCTGTACCCAATCTGGTAGTCATACGGCCTGCCGATGCCAACGAGGTACGAGAAGCATGGATGGTAGCCCTTAAACGGGACGGTCCCGTGGCGCTTGTCCTATCTAGACAGAAACTGCCAGTGCTGGACAGGTCGCGGTTGGCTTCGGCCGATGGGTTGCGTTATGGTGCCTACATCCTGGCAGATAGCGAGGGAAGCGAGCCTGAGCTGATAATAATTGCCACGGGTTCTGAGGTGCATTTGGCGCTTCAGGCCTGGGAGGCCCTTAAGAGCGAGGGTGTCGGTGTTAGACTGGTGAATATGCCGTCTTGGGAACTGTTCGAGGAGCAGGATGAGGAGTATCGACGCCAGGTGCTCCCACCATCGGTGCGCAGGCGTCTTGTAATAGAGGCGGGAGTGTCTCACGGTTGGCACAAGTATGTGCTTGATGGCGAAATCCTTTCGATCGATAGGTTCGGTGCTTCAGCCCCTGGAGAGGTCGTACTGGACAGGTACGGATATAACTTAGCGAATGTCCTTGGCAGGGTCAGGAAACTTCTGGGTGGCTAGAAGATTGCCACTGCAGCTGCACGGGAGGTGAAGAATATGGAGATAGGGGTTGTGGGTCTGGGGAGGATGGGGGCCAATATCGCAAGACGGCTCCTACGGCATTCCCACAGGGTGATTGTCTTCAACCGGACCCCTACCAAAACTCGCGAAATAGCGGCCGAAGGTGCAGAACCAGCCTTTTCTCTTGCCGAGCTGGCTGCTAAGTTGAAGCAGCCTCGGCATATATGGTTGATGGTGCCTGCTGGCAAGCCCGTGGACGATATGATCGACGAGCTCCTACCCCACCTGGCGGCCGGGGATACCATTATCGATGGCGGGAACTCTAACTTCAGGGACTCCATGAGACGTGCCGAGGCGTTGTCTGCCAAGGGCATCGAGTTCATGGACATCGGGACCAGTGGAGGGATCTGGGGTCTGCAAGAGGGGTACTGCCTAATGGTGGGGGGGAGTCGGCAGATTTACGACCGTCTGGAGCCGATCCTACGCGATCTGGCCGCCGAGGGAGGATATGCCTACGTGGGTCCCCATGGGGCCGGCCACTTCGTGAAAATGGTGCACAATGGCATCGAATACGGCATGCTGCAGGCCTACGGGGAGGGCTTTGAGATCCTCAAAGCGTCGCCCTTTGGTATTGACCTCCATACCGTTGCCCGCGTGTGGAACCACGGGAGCGTCGTAAGGTCCTGGCTGTTGGAGTTGGCCGAAGCGGCTTTTGAGAAAGATCCCGATCTTTCGGCCGTCAGGGGATGGGTGGACGATTCGGGTGAGGGCCGCTGGACGGTGCACGAAGCTGTGGAGATGGCGGTGCCGGCACCGGTCATTGCCCTGTCCCTCTTCATGCGCTTCAGATCCCGACAGGAGGACACCTTTGCCGGAAAGGTGATAGCGGCTCTGAGGAGGGAGTTTGGTGGCCACCCAGTTAAAGAGGCTGAGGAGTGAGCTATGGAGCAGCGGGATAGGACCCCCGCAACCTCTATCGCTCCAAGGGATGAGGCCAGGGCAAGACAGGTACCTGATCCCCACATCTTCGTGATCTTCGGTGCTACAGGCGATCTGTCGCAGCATAAGTTGGTGCCTGCCCTTTTCAGGCTTGCTCAGGCTGGCATACTACACCCTGCCACTGTGGTGCTGGGCGTGGCAAGAAGACCCTGGAGTTCGGAGCAGTTCCGCAACTGGTTGGGAGAAGCCATTGGGCCAGCCACGAGCAGTACAGCAGACACCACCCTGTGGGAGGCCTTTTCCCAGCGTATCGAGTACTTTCAGCTGGACTTCGAGGCCGGCAGCGGCTTCCAGGGGCTGAAGGAATGTATGAAGAGGGTCTTTCAGACCCATGGCATGCCTGAGAATTGCCTTTTCTATCTGGCCACCCTTCCGAGCCATTATGTTCGCATTGTGAGGGCCATGGAAGAGAGCGGCCTTAATCGTTGGAAGGGATGGTGCAGAATAGTTGTGGAGAAACCCTTCGGTAGGGACCTGGCTACAGCTACCGCCCTCAACCGGGAACTTCACAGGGTCTTCAGAGAGGACCAAATATACCGAATCGACCATTACCTCGGCAAGGAGACGGTTCAGAACATCTTGGTGTTTCGCTTCGCCAACGCCATCTTTGAACCCCTCTGGAACCGCAGGTATATCGACCATGTACAGATCACGGTTGCTGAAAGCGAAGGGGTGGGCCGTAGGGCCGGGTACTACGAGGAAGCTGGTGCCCTTAGAGATATAGTTCAAAACCATATGTTACAGCTCCTGAGCTTAACGGCCATGGAGCCGCCGGTAACTATGGAAGCAGATCCGGTTAGGGACGAAAAGGTCAAGGTCCTGAGGGCCGTCAGGCCAGTGCTGCCGAAAGACGTGAATCAGATAGCCGTGCGGGGACAGTACGATGACGGCTATATTGCCGGATCACCGGTGGCTGGCTACAGGAAAGAGCCTGGGGTGGCACCCGATTCCCCTACAGATACCTTCGTGGCACTGAAGCTCATGATCGACAACTGGCGATGGGAGGGAGTGCCCTTTTACCTGCGTACTGGTAAGAGACTGCCTAAGCGCGTCACGGAGATAGCCATCCAATACAACAAGGTGCCCCACCTGATGTTCAGGCTCACCCCGGCGGACCTCATGAACCCTAACCTTCTTGTGGTACGCATTCAGCCGGATGAAGGCATCTCTCTGCGCTTTCAGGTAAAGCAACCGGGTTTCGCGCTGCGCATAAGGCCTGTCAACATGGAGTTCCGGTATGCTTCCTCCGGAATGGTGCCGCTTGAAGCCTACGATCGGCTCGTTCTGGATTGCCTACTGGGTGATCAGACCCTCTTCACCCGCTGGGATGAGGTGGAGGCCGCATGGTCGATTGTCATGCCCATACTGGAGGCATGGTCAGCTAATCCCCCTGCTGACTTTCCAAACTACGAGGCTGGGACCTGGGGGCCACCGTCTGCCGACGAACTAATAGCTCGAGATGGCAGGAGTTGGAGGCGTCTATGATGCGGAAGAAACATGGCAGATAGCTATAGTTGGGGTCCAGTACCTGTTTCTCCTGAGGAAATAGAGGCGTCCCTTTCGCAGCTGTGGGCAAGAGATGCGCTCTCCGGGGCATCAAGGCTTTGCACCGCAAACCTTATAGTCTTCCTGGAGGATAAGGTACAAGAAGAACAGACCTACCGGGTGCTGGCAAAGTTAGTGGCTACCAATCCCGGCAGGGTCTTGATAATAGCCCCGGTGACGGGTCCCCAAGAGCTCAGGGCCTACGTTTCGGCAAGGTGTGAGCCGCCAGCTGATCGGTCGGGTATGGTGTGTTGCGACCAAGTGCTGCTGGAGACCGACCGCTCCCTTATTGCGAAGGCTGTCTCCATAGTGTCGGAGGTCCTGGTAGCCGAACTGCCGGTCTTTGTCTGGTGGCGAGGCGACCCGCTGGATTCTGCCGGCAGGTCATTGGATCTCCTGAAGGGGTTGGTTACTAGGTTGGTGTTCGATTCCCAGGAGTTTTCGTCTTTGGGCTCTTTCGTAAGAGCACGACAAATGGCCATAGAGTTGGCGAGCCCGCAGGGAGACCTAAACTGGGGGAGGCTTGCACCCTGGCGGGCAGCCGCCATAGCGGCCCTGACCGCTGAAGAGGCATCCATAGCCCGTAGGGAGTTCCATACTCTGAAATTCTCTTTATCGGAGCCGGGCAACTTGTCTCAGCCCCTGCTCTACTTTTCTTGGATAGCCGCTTTGTTGGGGCTGGAGCCCCTTGAAGTGCGGTGGGCAGGCGACGGTCTGAGCCTCTTACTTCAAGGCGGCCGTTCCTTTAGCGTTGTTTGGCAGGCGGAACCAGGTGTAGGTCCTCCCTCGGGCGGCCTCACGGGGCTGGAACTGGCTGGCATAGACCACAGCTTCTCGGTACGGCGCACCCAGGAGGGTGCATGCCTAGAATGTAATGCTACGGTCCATGGGCGTAGCTGGCATTCCGTGCTCGCCTCCGCCGATCTTTCCCTCCACCAGCTCCTATCACTAGAGCTATCGCAGTTTGGTGAGGACGAAGAACTGGAGCAGTGCCTTAAGGTAATGCTGCAGTTGCTCGATTCCATGGAGATTGGGCCGTAGTAATATTAGCTGCTGGTCGTACGGTGTAGGAGGAATAACTTTGGAAGAGGATGTTGCTGGTCCCCTGAGGGAGCTGGGGCGGAAAGTGGTGACCTGCCCCAGGTGTGGTAGGCCCGCTATGAAGGATCTCATGATCCGCCTGCCGGTGGATTATGCCGAACCTGGTGCTGTGGTCGATTACGATGTGGTGTGTCCTGCCTGCTGGACCGAGATGGAGAAGGGCGAAGAGCCTGCCATCGAGCCGCCTGAGGAGTAGTCTCGGTTTACCGGTGCGATACGTCGTGTCGAGCGCCCAGGTGCAGCGGATGGGCGCCGTGGCTATCCCCTGACTTGCCGGCGTAGATGGCCCACAGCCTGTCGCCGAAGGTAAGGAGGGCGTGTATCAGCAGGGCTGATTCCATAGGTGCGGGGGCGGGCGTAAGGACAACGTAGTACCTCGATGCCTCTTTGATCTGAGAGATGGCCTGGCGATAGTAGTCGAAGGTTGCTCCAAAATCGTTGGGGTTATCCCTGAAGACCTGCAGGTCAATGGCCTCCTCAGGGATATCGAAGTGGTAAGTGATCAGTCTCCGGATGGCCCTCGCCAAATAGATGGTGTCAGCCTCAGAGGGGCGACGTTCGCCTTGATCGGTGGCAAAGAGGACGATGCCGTTAGGGAGTTCGCCTGACCTCTCCAGATGCCTAAGGCATGGATACAGGTACGGCATGCGGAGGTCCTCTGCCAGGGCCTCCAGGGTCTGGAGTACCTTGAAACCTCCCTCCCTAGGCGGCCTTATGGGTTGATCCATCAGTGTGAGCTCCCAAGGGCTCACGTTGACCATGAGGAGCCGCAATTCGGTATCCCCTAGGAGGATCCATCAGCCCCATTGTAACACGAAAGGGCCGGGCTGAGGGTCCCGGCCCCTGTGGCCTCCGTGCTAGGGATTCACTTGGCGGCTGCAGGTGTATAGATTACCTTGAGCTGCTCCTCGGGCAGGGTAAGGAGCCTGAGATGGTAGCCTAGCATCACAAGCTGGGTGAAGAACATGACGAAGTTTACGCTGTCGGTGGATGGGTTCATGTGGGCTGCCGCGAACCAGAACATGGCGTTCATCAACATGCCACCCACCAGGGCAACGGCTACCAGGACTTCCTCGACCCTGATCAGTAGGGCATTGGTGCGCCGAGTAAGGGCCACATAGATGGAGTAAGCGGCGCCCAGTATGAGGGCAATCCCAGCCAGCAGCTCACCCCACTGTACCAGCTGCCCGAAGAGGGTGGCATTAGCTGTAGCTGTGCCCGTCAGGAAGGACTTCATCCAAGGATACGGGTTCTTGTCGGCAAAAGCTGCGAAGCTCTTGGGCAGATTGGAGACGAACACTCCACCCTCGATCTTCTCCCAGCCAGCACGGAGCCACTCGAAACCGAATATGGCCTGAATGAGGATTACTGCCAACCAACCTGGACCTCTCATGGTCCACCTCCAAACTTGTGAAAGTTATCACTTTCACTAACTAGTATAGTGGCTGTTCAGAGAATTTCAAGGGTTGCCGGGGGAAGTTTTCCACAATTTTGTGGCTTGGCCCGGAGCGTGGGCAGAGGCTTCTCCGGTCAGGCATTTGGACCTCTTCGAAAGGGACAGCCACTAGCGGCGATGGGAGTGTAAAGGACACACCTTTTGCCGATGATTTCTCCAAGGGTGCTACAATGGGATTAGATGTGGTATAAAGGATGGACTGACCATCCACCGGCGAGCCATGCGCTTGTCTCTGGGGAGTATTCACGAGCTGGAGGAACAGCATGACCAAGGCAAAGGTGCCTTATCCAGGTATTCCGACCACCTCCGACGGTGCCGGAACAGTAGTATGGGTTGAGACCCACATAAGCCAGGCGGCTGCAGCTTACCCCATAACCCCTTCCACCCCCATGGGACAGGGTTTCCAGGCGCAAGTGGCGGCTGGCATGAAAAACCTGTGGGGAGACACCCTCGTCTTTATGGAATTGGAGTCGGAACATAGTTCGGCCTCTGCCTGCGAAGGCTTTGCTCTGGCTGGTGGCAGGGTGACAAACTTCACCTCTGGCCAGGGCCTGATCCTTATGAAGGAGGTCCTCTACGCCATTGCAGGCAAGCGCCTCCCGGTGGTATTCCATATAGGTGCCAGGGCTCTCACCAGCCATTCCCTTAACGTCCACGCTGGTCACGACGATGTGATGGGGGTAGCCGATACGGGTTGGGGAATGCTCTTTGCCCGGAATGCCCAGGAGGCGGGTGACTTGGCCCTCATCGCCCGAAGGGCCGCCGAGGATTCTCTCACCCCCTTCTTCAATGTCCAAGATGGATTCCTTACAACTCACACCGTGGAGAACGTGCTCTTACCAGAACCCGAACTGATGCGCGAATACGTTGGTCGCCCTGAGGACAAGCTGACCAACTGGATGGATTCTGACCGTCCCGTAATGAGCGGTGTGGTCCAGAACCAGGATTCTTATATGAAGGGTAAGATCGCTCAGCGCTATTTTTACGACCTGCTGCCTGCCAAGCTGAAGGAGGCCATGGAAGAGTACTACCGGCTGACCGGCAGGCGCTACGACATGGTGGATCTCTATCGGATGGATGACGCGGAGTTCGCCATCGTAGGCATGGGTTCCTTTATGGAAACGGCCGTGGCCACCGTTGACTACTTGCGCAGGGAGAGAGGTATCAGGGTAGGTGCGGTCCATGTGACTGCCTTTCGGCCCTTCCCGGGTCCCGAGCTGGTGGAGGCTTTGCGCCATGTCAGGGCCTTTTCGGTTCTGGAACGGATGGACTGTCCTCCAGCCCAGTCGAACCCTCTGACGGCGGAGATAAAGGCCGCTTTCACCGATGCTTTGCAGGGGGCTCCCGGCTACCCCAAGATCGACGGAGTACCCACTATCTACTCGGGGTCGGGTGGCCTGGGCAGTAGGGACGTGCGGCCTGGGCACTTTGTGGCCATAGTGGAGAACATGCTGAGGCCCAAGGACAAAGCCAAGTGGTACTTCAGCGTTGGCATCAAGCATCCTACTGCTCTGGAGATGACTGACGATCCCGACGTGAGGCCTGCTGGGGCCTTCTCCATGAGGGGATACTCCGTAGGCGGTTTCGGGTCGGTTACCACCAACAAGGTGATCGCATCCCTCATGGCCGAGCTGTTCAACCTTCAGGTGCAGGCATATCCGAAGTATGGGTCCGAGAAGAAGGGTTTGCCCACCAACTACTACTTGACGGTGGCACGCGAGCACATCCGCACCCACTGCGAGCTGGAGCACGTGGAGTTCGTTGCCCTGAACGACTTTAATGCCTTCTTCTATTCCAACCCACTGTCAGGCCTGAGCGAGGGAGGTGCCATCTTTGTAGATACAAGGCGCAATACACCCGAGGAACTCTGGGCTGACATACCCCAGTATGCCAAGAACATCATAAGGGAACGTAAGCTCCGCCTCTATGGCTTGGATACGGTGAGTATAGCAAGGTCGGTGGCCACAGCCCCGGACCTGATCCAGAGGATGCAAGGCATCGTCCTTCTGGGCGTCTTCCTCAAAGTAACGCCCTTCCGTGAAGAAGCTGGCATATCTGAGGAGGAACTTTTCAATGGCGTAGAGCGGTACCTCCGCAAGTACTTCGGCCGGAGGGGAGAAGCTGTCATCAGAGACAACATGGAGGCGGTCCGCAGGGGCTACTACGAGGTCTTCGAAATGTCCAGGGAGATCATAGAGGCAGGCCAGCCTCTGGCTGCCAG
The DNA here is from genome assembly GCA_034432775.1 of Chloroflexota bacterium. GTDB lineage: Bacteria > Chloroflexota > Chloroflexia > DAOUBH01 > DAOUBH01 > DAOUBH01. The sequence continues at coordinate 29,689 of DAOUBH010000016.1, read as the reverse complement.
TCGATAGGAGGCGTACAAGATGAGCGGTAAAGCAGGTTCCGTTAGCCCTCACGAACTGATAGACGTAACCGACTTCATGGAGAGGGTGGTTGTCGCCTACAACCAGGGTGTTGGCGATCAGGAGCTGCCTGCCGATCTTCCAACGGCAGTGAGCTTCATAGCCCCTGGCACCGGTGCCCTGCGGGACTTCAGCTACATTGCGCCCGAGATACCTCAGTTCATAGCCGAGAAGTGCGTGGGCTGCATGGAGTGTGTAGTAGAGTGTCCGGACACTGCCATCTTGGGCAAAGTGGTCCCGAAGGGTCAGCTCGAACAGGAATTGGCCAAGATCGACGATCCTGGCGAGCGCCAGCAGGTGGTCAGCCATTTCGTGGCCACCCAGAAATATTACACCCTTTACGAACGCAAGGGCCAGGAACCCGGCATGTTCGGCATCTTTGTAGATCCAACTAAATGCAAAGGGTGTGCCGAATGTGTGGAGGCCTGCGGGGACCATGGTGCCCTCACCATGGTGAGCAAGAGCAGAGAGCTCATAGAGGATTACAAGCGCGCCTTCACCTTCTTCAAGCGGTTGCCGCCCACTCCAAGGGAGTATATCCAAGAGAAAGTCTTGGCGGACATGATGTTGGCCGACCAGTCGTTGCTCTACGTGGGTGGGGCCGGATCATGTGCCGGCTGTGGCGAAGCTACTGCCCTTCGCATGATGTTGGCTGCCACGGGCTTTGTGTACGGGAAAGAGAACATCGGTATAGTGGCGGCCACGGGCTGTAACACGGTCTATACATCGACGTACCCTTACAATCCTTATCTCGTGCCCTGGACCAATTCCCTTTTCGAGAATGCCCCCACCGATGCCATGGGGATACGCGCCCGATGGGATCAGATAGGCTGGAAGCACAAGCGCCTCTGGGTGATCGGTGGTGATGGTGCCATGTGGGACATCGGGTTTCAGTCCCTCTCCAGAATGTTGGTTTCGGGTATGGACATAAAGGTACTGGTGCTGGACACACAGGTCTACTCCAACACTGGCGGCCAGGCTTCTACCAGCACCTTCCTGGGGCAGGAGACCAAGATGTCCTATATTGGATCTGTAGTGAAGGGAAGGACTGAGCCGCGAAAAGAGCTGGGCGAGATCCTGATGATGCATCCCGAGGTGTTTGTGGCCCAAACGACACCTGCCCACATCAACCACTTCTACCGGGCCATCATGGCGGCCAACGAGTTCCCTGGCCCTGCCGTGGTGATAACCTACACTACGTGTCAGCCCGAGCACGGCGTTGCCGATAACATGGCCGTACATCAGGCAAAACTGGCTGTCGACTCCAGGGCCTTCCCCATCTTCATCTACGATCCTCGCAAGGGCGAGCGCATCAGGGAGCGACTGAGCCTGCAGGGCAATCCCGCCGTCAAGGAGGACTGGTACATTAACCCCAAAACAGGCGAAGTTATCGACTTCATCTACTGGGCCCGAACGGAGGGGCGCTTCGCCAAACATTTCGACAAGCACGGCAATCCCGACGAAGTTATGATTGCAGCCCGCGAGGAACGGCTGCGCCACTGGCGGCGGCTTCAGGAGCTGGCTGGTCTTCGTTAAACTGTGAGCTTGCCATTGCCTGGGAACCTGGCAGCAGTCAGAGCCTGCCAGAGTTCTGTGAGCCACAGGGCCAGTACGGGTCCCAAGGCCAAAAGGTTGGTGAAGGCCGGGTGGATGCCGAAGTAGAGCATGGGCCTATAGAAGCGGTTCAGGCCGAAGCCCCAGAATATAGCGAGAGCCCACCCGAAGGCGCAGGACCTGGTGCGGTATCGTGCCAGGAGAGCAAGGGATGTCAAGACTAGCAGATAATAATGGCCCCATACCAGGGGCATTGCCACCAGCAGGGTGGTGAGCCATAGACTGGTTGCCCTGGTGGGGTCGTTCCGTCGCCTTAGAACGCCCACAACACCTAGGAGGATGACCGTTAGGCATGCTGTAGCGACCAGTGGTTCTCCTGCCGCTCCTGCCCAGAGGAGCGCCCCGAACTGGAAGTCCAGCAGGTTCTCTTTGGCGAATACGGGAACCCGAAACCGGGCTCCAGATACGGCCATGCCCAGGGTGGAAGCCAAGCTCAGGTTCAGGGGGAGACCAAGGCCTCGGAAGGTTGGGAACCACACTGGTAACGTACACCAGGCTGGCTTGCAGGCCTTGAGGCAACATTATGCCAAAGGCTGTCGCCACCAATACTATTAGCAGGCCTGCAGTTATCAGCCTCCATCTCGATGCCAGTAGCCATGGCAAGAACAACGCTGCCGGGAATAGCTTTATCACACCAGCTAAGCCGAGAGCTGCACCCGCGGTCTCTTGAGCCCGAGGAACCGGACTGAAAAGAGCCATCAGAAAACCAAGGGCTACAAAAAAGGCCAGCAGCGGGGTAACCTGCCCAAGAAGGAGAGCTTCTTGGGCTGGAGGAAACAGGAACACAGCAGCTAGTACAGCTAAGGCAGCCCATGGCCTACCCCGAAGGCCCGCCAATCTCACCAGGAGACATCCATAACCTGCAAGTGCCGCTGTGCTCAAAGCTAGCCAAATGTAGGCCGCTCTGTCGAAGGGCAGCCACGCGAGGGGCATGCCTAGCACTACAGCCGCGGGAGGGTAGATAAACGGGGGAATTTCGTCCTGGATGTCGAGGATGCCCGGCACATCCTTCGCAAGGAGCTGACGTTGCAGCTGCCTATCGTACAGGGACGAACCCTTCCCCGAAGTCACTATCTTGGCTGCCACATAATAGTCGGCGAAGTCGATAGGTAGGTACGGCGATGCCATTGAGCCCGTTGCAGTACGGAAGGAGCCTGCTGCCAGCAGGATCGCGCAACCGATGGAAAGCAGCCATTTAGCCAAGCGCCCTGCTGATATATCTAGGCCAATTAGATGGATACGACGGGTTCCCATGCCGACGGCCTTACAGAGGCTCTCATTGGGTAGTATTAAAGTATTCCAGTGCCCTTTGCAGGTGGGGATCTTCGTCCATGGAGTAATCACCCTCCACGGGTATGAGGATATCCGGCATAATGCCCTGAGCTGTTATGTCCCGCTTAGAGGGAGTGAGCCAATGGGCGACCGTTATCCGCAGGGAAGAACCGTCCTCGAAATCGTGCACCCTCTGGACCGATCCTTTTCCGAAGGTGCGTTCGCCTATAAGTATGGCCCTGTGGTGATCCTGGAGAGCTCCGGCCACTATCTCCGCTGCCGACGCAGTGTATCTGTTCACCAAAACTACCAGAGGAATCTGGTAGGCCTGGGTACCGGCCGTTTCCACGCTTACCTCCGCTAGTCCACCTTCTTCAGGATCGTCATCCTCGTAGAAGGCAACGCCCGATTCCAGGAAGCGACCCAGCGTCTGACGCGCAGCGTCCACTAGTCCGCCTCCGTTGTTACGGAGATCAAGGATTATGCCTCTCTTCTGCTGCGAAAGGTATTGTGACAACGCTGCGTCCAGTTCTCGGATAGTCCTGTCGTTGAACACGAAAAGCCTCAGGTGGATGACCTGGCCGTCCAGCTCCATAGCCGTCAGTGCAGGAGCGGTTATTTTCTGGCGAATGAGGGTTACATCGACAGTATCTCTCAGGCCTTGCCTCTGGAGCGTCAGGGTGACGGGGGTTCCGCTGGGGCCTCTCACCAGCGACATCACCTGATCCAGAGGAAGGGGTTGCGTAGGTCTACCGTCGACGGCCACGATGGCATCGCCGGGTCTGATTCCACCCCTTTCGGCCGGAGTGTCTGGTATAGTCGAGACAACTGTGGGCAGCCCATTGCGTAGTTCCACAAAGATGCCGACCCCTTCGTAATTTCCTTGAAAGCTGTTGCGGACCTCCGTGGCCTCTTTGGGGGGAAGGAAGACTGTGTAAGGGTCGCCCACAGCGGACGTCATGCCGCGTATGGCGGAGTAGACAAGCTCCTTGGCGTCGACAGGCCGTCCATAATATTCGCTCTGAAGCAAGTTGAAGGTTTGCCAGAGTATGGGAGCTTGGGTAGAAACTTCGGTGGGTGGGCGTTGGCCAGTGTAGACGGCGAGAGCCCACCCCGAGCTGCCGCCCAAGATGAAGGCCAGCGCTACGACCAATAGATGGAGGCAACCTCGCGTGCAACTTGGTGGCTTCACGGGGAAAGGCTCCTTAACTGGCGAGCCTCTCCCCGCCACTGCTACGGATAGATGCCCCGAGTACGGGTGGCATCGGCTACACGCCTGACAGCTATGGCCAAAGCAGCGGTGCGCATGTCGATGTTGCGCTCCCTAGCCATAGCGTAGACCTCTTCGAAACTCCTGCTCATTATCTGCTGAAGGCGGTGGTTGACCTCGTCCTCACTCCAGAAGAAGGACTGTAGGTCCTGCACCCACTCGAAGTAGGACACCACGACACCGCCGGCATTGGCCAGGATGTCTGGGATGAGGAACGTAGCCTTATCGAAGAGTATTCGATCGGCCTCGGGGGTAGTGGGGCCATTGGCGGCCTCTACTATCACCTTAGCCCTTACACGGTCGGCATTGCGACCGGTAATCTGCCCCTCTAAGGCCGCAGGAACAAGGATATCCACGTCCAGCTCGAGTAGTTCTTCGTTGGATATGCGGTCGGCGTCGGGGAAAGCGGTGACCGACCCTGATTCTTCCTTTACCCTCAGTACTGCTCCAGGGTCCAATCCGCGGGGGTTGTATATTCCGCCCCGCGAGTCGCTCACAGCCACGATCTTGCAGCCCACCTCTTGGAGCAGTTTCGCGGTGACAGATCCGGCATTTCCGTATCCCTGTATGGCGACCGTGGAACCTTTAGGGTCGATGCCGAGCTTTCTGCAGGCCTCTTGGGCTACATAGGTAACACCTCGACCTGTCGCCTCCACCCGCCCCTCGGAACCTCCTATATTGACGGGTTTGCCGGTCACGACGGCAGGCACCGAGTAGCCATGGTGCATGCTGTAGGTGTCCATGATCCATGCCATTACCTGCGGGTTGGTATTGACGTCAGGGGCTGGTATGTCACGTTCAGGTCCCATCAGGATCGAAATCTCTGACGCGTAGCGGCGGGTAAGGTTTTCCAGTTCTCGCAGGGTTAGCTCCTTAGGGTTGACCACGACGCCACCCTTGGCGCCGCCATAGGGAATGCGTACTACCGCGCACTTCCATGTCATCCACATGGCCAACGCTTTGATTTCGTCGAGGGTGACATCCTGATGGTAGCGTATACCGCCCTTAGCCGGGCCTCGAGCCAAGTTGTGTTGCACCCTGTAACCCGTGAAGACCCGGATGTCGCCATTGCTCATCTTGACAGGGAAGTTCACGGTGAGCTCTCGCTTGCAGGAGCTGAGGATCTGTCTTAGACCGTCGTCGAGATTTATTACATCGGCCGCGACCTTGAACTGCTGCAGGGCTACAGTGAGGGGGTTTTCTCTTGCGGTGACCTGAGCGGATGTCTCTGCACGCCTCGTTGCGTCCATTTGATGACCTCCTCGTCCTCTAACTGGTTTCCTCTAAGAGTTTCCGGAGAAGCTCCGATGCCTTGTTGGGATCTGCCTGGCCCTTGGTCATCCTCATTACTTGGCCCACAAGGAATCCCAGGGCCTGCTTCTTGCCAGCTCGGTAGTCATGTACGGCATTAGGGTTCTCATCCACTGCTCGGCGTATCACCTCCTTTAGTCCGGCATCGTCAGTGATTGGTGCTAGCTTCTGTTCCTCCATGATCTGGAGGGCAGATTTGCGTGTGTCGAACATGGCGCTGAACACCTGCTTAGCTAGTGGACGGCTGATGCGGCCGCTCTCAATTAGTTCCACCAGTTCGGCGAGGTTTTCGGGACTTACAGGACTTTCTTCTATCTCCATCCGTCGCTCGTTCAGGTAACCCCGCAGCTCGCCAAGGATCCAGTTGCCGATGGCTTTGGCCAGTTTCCCGTTGCGGCTCTGGACGGCAGCTTCGAAATAATCGGCCCAGGATCTGCTTTCGGTCAGCAGTTCGGCTTCAGCGGAGCCGAGACTATAGAGTGCCATTAGGCGCTGTTTGCGCTGTGCAGGCAGTTCCGGCAGGCGCCTCCTCAGCTCCTCCACCCACTCCCTGGAAAGTACCAGGGGCGGTAGGTCGGGTTCGGGGAAGTAACGATAGTCGTGGGCGTACTCCTTGGTGCGCTGGGGCACCGTTATGCCCTGATCTTCGACCCATCCCCTGGTTTCCTGGATGACAGTTCCACCGCTTTCCAGTATGGCTTTTTGCCTTTCTACCTCGTAGGCCAGGGCCCTCTCCACTGCCCTGAAGCTGTTCATGTTCTTTATTTCCACCTTGGTTCCCAGCTCCTCAGCGCCTTCCCTGTGTATAGAGACATTTGCATCGCACCGGAAGGATCCTTCTTCCATGTTTCCCGTAGACACGCCCAGATAGCGGAGAACCTGGCGCAACCTACGGAGGAAGAGGCCCGCCTCTTCGGGGCTCGATATATGGGGCTCGGTGACTATCTCCATGAGGGGCACACCTGATCGATTGACATCGATGAGGCTATAGGCCTCGCCAGTTACGGGGTCGATTCTGTGAAGGAGTCGGGCAGTGTCTTCCTCCAGGTGTACTCTACGGATGCCGATGCGTTTTGGTCGGCCGTCCACTTCGATCTCCAGCCAACCGTTGCGGCTCATGGGCAGATCGTACTGGGAGATCTGATATCCCTTCATCAGGTCGGGATACGGGTAGTTTTTGCGGTCGAATTTGCTGTACGGGGGAATCTCGCAGTGGAGGGCGAGGGCAGTCATGATGGTGAACTCCACGGCCTTCTTGTTTATCACTGGGAGAACCCCGGGCATTCCGAGACACACGGGGCATACATGGCTGTTTGGGGGGGCATCGGCATAAGAGGCGCTGCAGCCACAGAACATCTTGCTGGCGGTGAGCAGCTGAGCGTGGACCTCCAGGCCGATTACGGTACTATACTTCATGGCTCCATTATAGCATTGGGACTATGGTCCAAAGGGGTTCGCGACCCTATGGCTGGGGCAGGGCAACGGTGCGGTGACCGATGCTCCTGCTGAAGCTGAGGAAGATGCCAAGAACCGTTATCATGGCCATGGCCATCATCGCATCGTGATAGGCCCCCAAGAAGGCTGCGCTTTCGGGCAATCCCACCGATCTGTAGAGGCTGGATCGAACTGTGAATACTGCGCTCACAACGGCTACTCCGGTGACCATGCCCACTGTGCGTGCGGTAGCTACCAGGCCGCCTGCTACGCCCTGGGCCGAGGAGGGCACAGATCCCATGATGGCGCTATTGTTGGGCGATACAAACATCCCTATCCCCAGACCTGCTATAGCCAGTCTCCAGAGGATGTCCCCGGGGAGACTGGTTTCTCCCAGCCCACTCAGCAGAGCCAGCCCTAAACTGAGCAGGGCCATCCCTACGGTTGCTGGAAACCTGGGACCTATGCGGTCTGAAAGCCAGCCGCTGAAGGGGGTAGTGATGGCCATGAGCAGAGGCATAGCTGTTAAGGTCGAACCCGCCAGGGCCGGGCTGAACCTTTGGCCGGTAATCATGTAGTAGGGCATCATGAAGAGCAGAGTGTACACGCCCATGTAATTGAGAAAGGCGCTGGCGGTCGCCGAGAAAAGGGCCCAGTTTCGAAAGAGCCGCAGGTTCAGCACGGGCGATGCGAAGGTCAGCTCCCGCACCACGAAGAGGACCAGACCCGCAGCTGCCAGCCCACCCAGCCCCAGAATGCCAGGAGATAACCAGCCCCATTCTTCACCTTTGCTGAGGACCATTAGCAGAGACCCGAGGCCTATAAAGAGCAGCATGGAACCCGGCACGTCGAAACCCTCCTCTCTTTTGGCCGCCGTGTGCTCCGGTACAGAAAGGTAGGCCAACGACCACATCGCCGTGCCTACGGGCAAGTTGATGGCGAAGGCCGACCTCCAGCCCAGCATACCTGCCAGGTTGCCTCCCAGCACTGGGCCCACCATCAGCCCAAGGTAGGTCATGGTGCCCTGCATCCCGAGGACCTGGCCTCTCTGCGTGGCAGGAAAGCTCCGCGTCAGTATGCCAGGACCTAAGGCCATCATCATCCCCGCGCCGGCAGCCTGGAATACCCGCGAAGCTATGATCACCCCTATGGTCGGCGAAAGGGCACAGGCGAGGGATCCGACGGTGAAGATAGCTATCCCTAGCATGTACATCCTGCGCTGTCCGAAGAGGTCTCCCATGCGGCCGTAGCTCAGTACGAGGCTACCCGTCGTGAGAAGGTAGGACATTACCACCCACTCCACCGTGGAGAGCCCGACACTGAAGTCAGCTGATATGAGAGGCAACACCGTGTTGGTTACGCTGCCGTCCAGCGCCGCCATAAAGGTCCCAAGGCCAACAGTTATGAGGACTGCTATCTGACGTCGGCTCCATCCCTTCATGTCGTTAGCACTGCATTGCATGAATTGAGGTGACCGTACATTTTAACCCCTAATGTTTGTGGCAAGCACGGGCAGAGTCTTTCCTTGACGCAGGCAGTGGAGTGTTCTATAATCCCTTGCGACAGATATCTGGCCCACCACTGTCGATAGGTCTCGCGCTAACCTTCCACGCGTCCATTCCCACTTACAGCAACGCAATAGCTATCCGGGTCAGCACAAGGGGGGATGCCCATGTAGATTTTGGGTTTGTAGGCCTGTCCGGTGCCTTCTGAATGGGAGGAAGCCCATGCAGTTGGAGACTGTGCTGGTCATGGAGACCACGCCTATTAAGTTTGGCGTGGGTGCGACTGAGGAGATTGGCTACGAACTAAAACGCCTCCAAGTTACCAAGGCGCTCCTGGTCACCGACCGATACCTTATGAAGACTGGCATACCCGATAGGGTGGCCAGACTCGCTCGCGAAAGCGGGGTACAGGTAGAGATTTTCGACGGCGTGCATGTTGAGCCCAGCGACAAGTCCTTCGAGGAGGCGGCCTCCTTTGCCAGTGGGAGGGGCTTCGACGGGTTCATCTCCGTGGGTGGTGGAAGTAGCATCGATACCGCGAAGGCCATCAACCTCTTGGTCACCTATCCGGCTCCCCTCATGGATTACGTCAATAGACCCATAGGCAAAGGTATGCCCGTGCCTGGCCCCCTTAAACCCCACATCGCTGTGCCCACCACTGCCGGCACTGGCAGTGAGACTACCCCTGTGGCTGTGCTCGACATAGTTGCCCAGAAAGTGAAGACAGGTATCTCCCACCGCAACCTCAGGCCGACCCTAGGGATCATAGATCCATTGAACACCTTGACCTGTCCTCCCATGGTGACGGCTTCTGTGGGTATGGATGTCTTGTGCCATGCCCTGGAGTCGTATACAACTAAACCCTTCGACACGAGACCGAAGCACAACCCAGCTGAAAGACCTGCCTACATAGGGTCGAACCTCGTGAGCGATGTGTGGTGTGAGAAGGCCATCGAGTACGTAGGTAAGTATCTGAGGCGAGCAGTGCTCAATGGTTTGGACCTCGAGGCTCGGAGCTACATGGCCATAGCTGCCACCTATGCCGGCATAGGGTTCGGAAATGCAGGGGTGCACATCCCTCACTCTATAGCCTACCCCATCGCCGGAATGGTGCGTGAATACAGACCGCCCCAGTATGAGACAGAGGAACCCCTTGTACCTCATGGTATATCGGTAGTGGTAAGCGCACCTGCGGCCTTTCGCTTCACGTACCCTACATCGCCCGAAAAACATCTACGGGCTGCCGAACTCCTGGGAGCCAGGGTGCGCGACGTCCCCATCTCGGAGGGCAGGGAAATACTTCCGGGAGCGATAATCGACCTCATGAGGGACATAGGTATCCCCAATGGTATAGCCGCTCTGGGCTATAGCGAGGCCGATATCCCGGACCTCGTCGAAGGAACCTTGAAACAGCAGCGTCTGCTAGCGGGATGCCCCAGGGATGTGGGGGCTGAGGAGCTCAGGGGAATTATCCTCGATGCCATGAGCTACTGGTGACGGGTTTCTGAAAGGCAGGGAGGTACGTACCATGTCCGATATCAAGGTGTATGTTCAGCATCATGGTTATTTGAGCTGTGATCTCCGCTGGCTTTTAGTGAGTCCCAGCCTCTTCGGTAGTCGCAAGAACAAGAACCCCGATGCTTGGGGCGACGTGCCTACCATTACTGTCGTTGTGGAGCATCCGGAGGGGAGATTGCTTTTTGATACAACGTGCCCTGTAGACTGGGAGGACAGGTGGGGGCCATCGGGGCTCAACGAGATATTCCCCTACGAGAACGTTAAGCCGGAGCAGTACTTTGTGAACGCTTTGAAGAACCTTAAGCTGGAACCCACCGATTTCAAGTATGTAGCCCTGAGTCACTTTCACTTCGATCATGCAGGCAACATCCGTCTCTTCAAGGAAACAGGTGCCAGGATCTTGGCCACCAGGAAGGAACGGGATGGTGCCATGGCCATTCCCGGAGCCTTCCAAGGGGCGTTCATTCGCGCTGACTACGACATCGGGGTCAACTACGAGGTCCTGGACGGTGACGCAGAGATCATGCCTGGCGTGCACTTAATAGAGGTGCCTGGTCACACTTGGGGCACCATGGCCCTTATGGTGCATCTCAAGAACAGCGGGACTATGATCTTCGCGTCCGATGCCATATACATGAAGCAGAGCTATGGTCCCCCACCGGTGGGAGCCGCCATCGTGTACGACAACCTTGCCTGGCTGCGTTCTGTGGAGAAGATCCGGGATCTGGCCACTAAACACAATGCTACCGTTGTCTTCGGCCACGATCCTGGACAGATAAAGGAGCTGCGCCTCGCGCCTGAAGCCTATTACGACTGAGGTGACCTATGCCACTTTATGAGTTCCTCTGTACCTCCTGCGGTCACTTCTTCGAAAGGCTGCTGCCTGTGACCCGGCAAGAGGTCTCCTGTCCTCAGTGCGGGGAGCTAGCTCGCAAGGTATTGTCGGCCTTCTCCGTGGCATCTGGGGCAGATCCCGGCCCAATGAGGGCTGCCTGGCCTCACAGCTGGGAAGCCACCCACGGCGGCGATCCCGAGGTTTTGAGGTACTGGCGGCGGCGCATCGAGAGGGAGATGAAATTGGAGGAGAGATATCCAGAGTTACGGCCGAGCCCCGCCGACGTCGATGGAGCTATGCACCATCACGGACACCCTCATCGCCACTGATCGGGCCGTGCTCCTGAGCTCCTGGCCAGGGCTGAACCCGTTGGGGTTCAGCCCTATATTTTGCATAGCTGCCTGGGGAGTATCCTAGCATATTCCTGTCGCGAAGCTACTTGAAGTTTTAGTTTGCTGCGAACACAATAGGTTTGATGGATCGAAGGCAGCCTACCTTCGTAGCCGATGTGATGCTGGGACGCCTGGCCCGGTGGCTTAGGGTGGCCGGGTGGGATACAGTTTACGACCGCTCGTGGTCAGATAGCAGATTGGTGCGCCTTGCACGTGCCGAAGGCCGAGTCTTGCTTACTAGGGATGTGGAGCTTTCGTGTAGGCCCGGCATTGTGTCGCTGCTGGTATCCAGCGACAGGCTTGAAGAACAGCTTCGACAGGTAATGGGAGCCTTCGAGTTGAGGCCCTTCCTGTGTACTCCTAGGTGCATGCTGTGCAATGCCCCTCTAGAAGAGGTGCCTCGAAGCCAGGTGATGGATCTTCTTCCTCCGTACATCTACGTTACCCAAAGCGAGTTCAGAAGATGTCCGAACTGTTCTAAGCTCTATTGGCCTGGAAGCCACTGGAAACGTATAGTCGCGTTGTTTCACAGGGCACAAGTGGTAAACTAGCTAGAACCCTGCCTAGCTTACTGGAGAGTCTAAGTGTGTCCGGCATACTACTTCCTCTTGCTCTGGCCCTGTTAGTCTATCCAGGCCTAATTTTCACTGGCGTCTGCCTGTGGGCTGCTGCTTTCCTGCGGGAAGTCCTTATATGCATCAGCTGTAAGCAGGGGATCCCCTCCCCTTTGGTGCCACTGAGGGGGATAGTGTCAGCCTTTGGTAGGCCCTGGTTCGTGTTTCGGGGAGCACCCAACGTCACTGCAACCTGGGTGGCGACTTTGGGCCTTCTGTCCGCTTTGGTCGCTGAGATCATATTGCCCTATCCCGGCAGTCCCCTCTTTGCCATTAACGCTGTGGGAGAGGGTCGCCTGCGGCCCTGGAGCCTGCCTGTCCTTCTGGTTCTCCTGGAGCTGGGGACTCTCAGTCAGATATTGGTTGCGTTCATGGTGCCTGACCTGCGTGCCTTGCTGCTGGGCTGGAGGCGTCTTATCTTATTCCAGAGTTACCTTGTGCCGCAGCTGCTGGTTGTGACAGCCCTTGCCGTGGGCGCTGGTACCATGGATCTGTTGCAGATAGCCAGGTCAGGAGGCTTCGGCCTGACGGCCCTCAAGCTTACGTTGAGTGTCGTAGGCTTTGGCGTCTTACTCGCTAGGTTGCGTGTAGGGCCTTTTGATACCGATGCTGGCCTAGACACGGGCAGGCTCGACCGGCTCTTGCCCGGACAGTTAGGGGGACTATTAACGTTGGGGCGAAGCATCGTGTGGTTAGCGTCGATGTCTTTTTTGGTCTTTGCCTTCTTACCTCTACCTCCATCAGGGCTGGGAGCCCTCCTGGCCTGGGCGATCTATATGTTGGTCATGACCCTTGGGGCAAGTCTCGTTGAGGCAGAGCAGCCAGCTTGGCATTCCGGGCGTTGGCAGCGGTTGTTTTGGGCCCTCGGCGTGCCCGTAGGTGTCCTTTCTCTAGCCGTGGCTTTCGTGGTGAGGGGCTCCTGAGATGGTAGGGTGGCTATTGCCCTTAGCACTGCTGCTGCTCGTAGTACTAGGGGGTGTGCTCTGGCTGGTGGTATCGGCTGGAAGCCTTTCCGTTTTGTATCTGGCTGCCAGGTGGCCTGGTAGTCCACCATCACGTAAGCCCCTCACCCTCTCGGACCAGAAGTTGCTCTCTGTAGACGGTGCCCGATGTGTGGCCTGTAGGTTATGCGTCGACTCCTGCCCTACTTCGACCTTCGCCCTGGAAGCGAGTGAACGGCAACTGCTGCTGGTATACCGTCCATCGGAATGCGTAGCTTGCCAGTTGTGCGTGTGGATATGTCCAACTGCAGCTATATCGCTCCGTTCCGATTGTCTAGTGGTGAATAGCGGCCCGGCACGGGCCCAGGTGGCTGTGGTTGCGTGGGACGTGCCCGCTTGCGGCCATCGGGTGCCTCCTGCAGGTGTGAGCGCTAATTATGTCCTAGAGGGTGCTGAAACTGCCTGTAGCCACTGTAGTGCAGCCATAACAGCGCGTGTGGAAATTCTCGAGGGAAGAAGGGTGGGCGGCAGATGAGGAGGGTAGCTGTAACGGGCGCCGGTGGCCAGCTGGGGAGGGCGGTTATAGAGGCTCTGGGTGGGCTTCATCAGGTTGTTGGCCTCTCTAGGCCGTCCTTCGATTTGCTTTCACTGGACAGTGTGAGGGCGGGCTTGAGGCAGGCGAAGCCTGAGGTAGTGATACACTGTGCGGCCTTCACCGATGTGGACGGATGCGAGTCGCAGCCGGAACTTGCCTACAGGATCAATGCGCTAGGTACGCGGTTCGTTGCCATAGCCTGCCGAGAGCTGGACTGTTCGCTGGTTTACATCAGCACCAACTGTGTCTTCGATGGCACTTCCACGAGGCCCTACCTAGAGTTTGATGACCCGGCCCCCATCAGTGTTTACGGCAAAACGAAACTGGCTGGGGAGCGGGAGGTCCAAAGCCTCTGGTCGCGACACTACATAGTCCGTACTTCGTGGCTTTTTGGTATAGGTGGCAACAATTTCCCTTATAAGGTCTATCGAGCCGCTCTTTCCAGCCCATCTCTAGCTATGGTGACAGACGAAGTTGCATCCCCCACCTATGCGCGAGATCTCGGCGAGGCCTTGGGCAAACTCATCGATACAGAGGCCTACGGCGTCTATCATCTGACCAATGAAGGCGAATGTAGCCGCTACGACTTCGCCTGTGAGGTGCTCAAGAGGACAAGCATGGATGCTGTAGAGGTGCGCCCCATCGTTTTGGAGGAATACAACCGGCCTTCCAGGCCACCGGCATACTCTGCTCTGGCCAATGTGGCCGCGAAGGCATTGGGCATAGAACTGAGGCCGTGGAAGGAAGCTTTGGCCGACTATCTGGCCGAAGACCCCAGGTTTCATAAGTGATTTCGGTAGTAATACCTACTTTTAACGGCCTCGAGCTTCTGAAGAGCTGCCTGACTTCCCTACGAGAACAGCTTTTGCCGCCTGACGAGATCATAGTGGTAGACGATGGTTCTACAGATGGGACTGTGCAGGTGATCCCCAGCCTTTTCCCAGAGGTGCAGATTGTTGGGCTTCAACGCAACGGCGGCTTCGCTAGGGCCGCGAATGTGGGAGTGAGTGTTGCGGCTGGGGACTTTATTGTTCTTCTGAATAACGATGTGGAGCTGGACCGTGCCTTTTTGTCCGAAATTGTCCTAGGTGCCTGGCGCTGGCCCGAGGCAGGTTGGCTGGCCAGCAAGATTCTTCTTCAGGACAGACGGGACATCATCCATTCTGCTGGTGACTTCTATCGATACGATGGCAGGCCTGTGAACCGTGGCGTATGGCAGAAGGATTTGGGACAGTACGATGCTGAGGAGGAGGTCTTCGGTGCCTGCGCTGCAGCCTGCCTTTACCGCAGGGAATTCCTGGAGCAGCTCTGCGAGGGCGATGGGCCCTTCGATGCCGACCTTTTCATGTACCTGGAGGATGTGGATCTGAACCTTCGGGCCAGGCTACTTGGGCAACGATGCTTCTATATACCGGCCGCGGTGGCATACCACAGATTGAGCTCTACTGGCGGAGGGGTTTTGGCCAGCTACTACTGCGGCCGGAATTTCCTTTTGGTTGCAGCCAAGGACTTGCCGAATCGAGTACTCGTAGAGTTTTGGCCTTCCATAATGAGGGCACAGCTGGGCTACGTGCTGGAGTCCTTGCGTCACTTCAGGGAGGCGGCTGCCCGGGCTCGGCTGAGGGGGCAACTGAGGGGTTTGAGCGAGATGCGGAGGTTTCGCTTGAAGGGTAGCCCTTGGCGGAAGAAGCAAACCATCACAGACGATGAGTTGAGGGCATGGCTGCTGGGGGCTCCTTAGGGGGCCGGTTTCTGTGAAGAAACTGGAGGAGATAGGGAGCCAACAACGTTGTAAGTATGCTCATAAGGACGACGTCGGTGTAGAGCCACTGGGGAACTATCCCCATGCTGAGGCCGAGCCCAGCCACTATGAAGCCCACTTCTCCTCTGGGTATCATCCCTGAGCCCACCACCGCCGCAGAGTGCCATCCCATTCCCAGAGATGCCAGAAGGCACGGCACAAACTTAGTGACAACGGCCAGAGCGGTAATAAGCAAGGCCAAACCGAGCGTACCTAACTCTGAGTAGGCCCTGAAATCCACTTGTGCACCTACGAATACAAAGAAAAATGGAGCCAGAAACTGATACAGGGGACGTATGATCTCTCCGATCTGGAAACGTTCCTTGGCTTCTGACAGCATCATGCCCGCCAAAAACGCTCCCACGATGCCAGCTAACCCGATGCGGGACGCTATGGCGGCCAATACCAGCATGGCTGTCGCCGCGATCCCCAGGGCACCGGATTCCAGAGGTATCTCCTGTAGCCGTAAGTGGTACCGGCCCACTATGCGCGAACCTAGCAGACCTACGAATGCCACAAAGGCAACGGCTTCCAAGGCCACTACTACGACGTCCAGTGCCACCACCGTGCCTTTAGTGGCTATTCCTGAGAGCACGGCCAGCACCAGCAGTCCCAGCACATCGTCGGCCACGGCGGCACCCAGTATTACCCTGGCTGCCCTGGTGTTAAGGGCACCCAGGTCATGGAGCACTCGTGCCGTGATGCCGACGGAGGTGGCAACCATGGCAGCGCCTAGGAAGGCGGCCTCGAGGGCAGCCTCCCCCATACCCGTCAGCAGAAGGTAGCCAGTGAGCAGCGGGACAACGACGCCTGCTATGGCTACCGTAATGGCTCTGCGCCCTACGGCCAGCATCTCATCGAGGCGGGTTTCCAGGCCCACGTAGAAGAGGAGGGAAATGGCTCCCAGTTCGGCCAAGGTTTCGAAAGTGACCAGGAAAGGCTCCGAGCCTTGGTGGTTAACCGAGCCTATGAGGGCCAGGCCAGCTGGGCCTATGGCAGCACCTGCCACGATCTCTCCTATGACCTGGGGCTGTCGGAGCTGACGGAAAACCAGGCTCCCCAACTGGGCTGCCACAAAAACAATGGCTATTTGGGTGAGAATGTCCCCCATATCCTCGCTCCCAAGCGGCTTGGTAATTTTATTACGGAGTGTCCGCCAAAATCCTAGATTAGCGCGAGCTACCGCCCCAGGGAGACCGCCTGTCAGCTGGGTATGCAAGTTGCCGGAAGCTTTACATGGTATACTGGGTTGTAGTGGAGACTGTGGATCTATTAGAGGGTAGAGGACATGAGTAACACACTGAAGACAGCCTTTCTGCTGACCCTACTGACAGTGCTACTTGTGCTTCTGGGGTCGGCTGTGGCCGGCACGAGGGGCATGATATTTGCTTTCATCCTCTCGCTGGTGATGAACCTATCGTCCTACTGGTTTAGCGACAAGATCGCTCTAGCCATGACGGGAGCTAAGGAGGTGTCTCCGGCGCAAGCGCCCGAACTGCACCGGATTGTCGAGGATCTTGCCAATCTTGCCAGGCTTCCCAAGCCGCGAGTGTACGTCATAGAAAGCCCGTCCCCCAACGCCTTCGCTACGGGTAGGGATCCAGCTCACAGCGCCGTAGCGGTTACAACCGGGCTTTTGAGGCTAGTGGACAGAGACGAACTAGCGGGTGTGCTGGCCCACGAGCTGGCCCATGTGCGTCACAGGGACACACTTATAGCTTCCGTGGTAGCTGCTGTAGCTGGTGCCATAACTTTGTTGGCTAACATGGCCCAGTGGGCGTTGATCTTCGGAGGCTTCGGCCGAAGCCGCGATGACGAGAACAGCGGTAGCGTGCTGGGTGGTCTCTTGATGATAATTCTGGCGCCGCTGGCCGCTACCATGATACAGTTGGCCATATCGAGGTCGAGGGAGTTCGCGGCCGATGCGGGAGGTGCAGCCATCACTGGCCAGCCGCTAGCTTTGGCCAGTGCCTTAGAAAAGCTTGAAGCCTACTCGCAGCGTGTCCCCATGCAGGTGGAACCTGCTGCAGCTCACTTGTTCATAGTGAACCCGCTCAAGGGTGGGGACTTTTTGGCTTCCCTCTTCAGCACTCATCCTCCCATCGCGCAACGGGTTGCAAGGCTGCGCCAGATGGCCCTTACGCCTGGTTTCGGGCGGCTTGCAGCCTACTGAGCACCATAGCCGACCAGAGAATTTTGCGGCCGCCGGATAGAGTACTCCGGCGGCCCTTTTATAGGACGGTCAATGCCGGACCTTAAGGCCGTTGTCGAAGCAGCGATAGAGTTCCTCAAGGGATATTATGCGAGCTTCGGATACTGGATTGTTTTTATTGGAGCCCTCACAGAAAACACCTTCCTACTCGGGTTGGTCATGCCTGGCGGTACCATGGTGCTTTTGGGCGCCTTCTATGCACGCCTGGGTTACCTGAGTCTGCCGCTGGTGATATTGCTTGGGTGGGCTGGGATGTTCCTGGGGACGAGTTTCGACTACTGGGCAGGCAGGAAGGGGCTTCAGCCTCTCCTCTGGCGCGTTGCCCTCTTGAGGCGCTACAGGAAAGACCTGGCCAAGGCTCGGATACTTATGGTTAGATATGGCCTTTTGGCCATAATAGTCGCCCACTTCATAGGGCACCTCCGCTCCTTCGTTGCCCTTTCGTCGGGGGCCAGCCGTGTGCCCTATAGGCGTTTTGCCATGTACGAGATTGTAGCCGCAGGGCTTTGGAATGTGTTGTATTGTGGCTTAGGATACCTCTTGGCCGAGAATCTGTCGCTGCTGGAGTGGGTCTATTCGAGGGTAGGCTGGGGCCTGCTGGCTCTGGTGGTATTGCTGGTCGTGTTACGATATATCTGGCTCCGGTATCGCGACCGTATCTTTGGGATCCCTGAAAGAAAATTAGAGGGGTAGACGCCTATTCTTAGGAGGTTACCATGCGTTGGGTGATGGGAGGTGTCCTTGCCGCACTGTTGGCCCTTTCTGCTTGTGGGACTGCATCTCCATCCACCCCATCGCCCACTCCGGAGACAGGGGCGCGGGCTGTGGTCCGGGCCTTCCTTACAAAGCTTAGTTATAACGACCCCGAGGGCGCCTTCGCCTTCTTTGTAAATGCCTCGGACCCTGTAGCCAAGCAACAGTTTATCCAATGGCATAATGAGGAGAACGAGAAAGGGGCAGGGCCGGTAGCCTCTTACGAGATCGGCGACTTGAGGGAATCGACGAACAGTGCGGAGGTGTCCTTCACCCTGATCCGGGCGGCCAGAAAGTCGGACTATGTGATGGTGCTGGTGAAGGTTTCCGATGAGTGGAAGATCCAATCGGTTAAGCCTGCAGGTTAACTTCTGGTCCGCCTGCTCTCGATCCAGTAAGTGACAGTCGCACATGCGACCAGTATGACCAGGCTGGCGATCCACTCTATTGCTTCGCCAGCTATGCCCCAAGCGAGAAGGGTATCGATCACAGCTCTTCAGGACCTCCCGCGGCGTGCGGCAAGACTCTCCAAGGAAGCTATAAGCTCTCTGGTGACCACCTTGAGCCGGGAAAGTTGACCCTCCCACTCTGAACTTGCCGACTGATCCACCTCTCCATAGCGCCGAAGCTTGTCGGGATGCAGATCCTCCAACGTTGTCCACAGAGACGTGATTTGGGCCAGGGCCCACATATAGGAGTTTGGCGAGCTAGGGCTGAGGCCCATGGTCCGTGACATCCGCTCCAAAATAGCCTTAGCCTCAGCAGCGGTCTCAGACAAGCGTTGTAAAAGGCTTGGATCCTCATCGGGCTGTAAGAGCCACTGTCCCAAGAGTGGCTGGAAGGTCGCGAGAAACTGGTTGTATCGGTCGACGGCGATGGAGAGCTGCCGTCTGTTGAGACCCATGAAACCTAGCTGGCGAGTTCCAGCATAGCTCTTATGATCTCGTGACGGCCCACGATGCCCACTAGGTGGCCGTCTTCAACGATGGGTATAGGATGGATGCCGCGGTTTATTATGGCTGCTAGGATCTCCTCGACAGGAGTGGTAGGTGGATACGCTACCACCTTCTTGGCCATCACCCGTTTCACACTGGTCTGGCGGAGCAGCTTTGCCTTCTCTTCGAGGGGCTCATAGCGGGTTGCCATCCTATCTAGCCCGCTGGGGAAGGGTACCCTTAGAATATCTCGGAGTCCCACCATACCTACCAGCCTGCCCTGAAGGTCTGTAACGGGCAGGGCATTGAAGCCCTGCTGGAGCAGCATCTGAGCGGCATCGTAGAGGGAAGCTTCCTCGGCTATGGTGACAACCTGCCGTTTCATGACGTCACTGGCCAGCATCCACCACTCCCATCAGTCAGCCCGGTAATCGGCGCCGAACATCTCTTTGAGCTTGTTGAGGTTGTGCTTGGTGTCTACCCATCGAACCGTGCCCGATCGGGACCGCATCACCAACGACTGGGTCCTCGCCCCCCCGGGTGTGTAGCGGACCCCTCTGAGAAGTTCGCCGTCCGATATACCGGTCGCAGCGAAGAATACGTCGTTACCCGCTATAAGGTCGTCCATGGTAAAGACCTGATCGGGCTCGAAGCCGGCTTTAATGGCGGCCCTACGTTCCGCATCGTCTCGGAACCAAAATTGACACTGGATGTCGCCGCCGAGGCATTTGAGGGCGGCCGCTGTGATGACGGCTTCTGGTGCCCCTCCAATGCCCATGAGGACGTTGATGCCGCTGTACTCCACCATGCCGGCCATAACGCCACCTGCCACGTCGCCATCGGATATGAGCCGGATCCTGGCTCCCACCTCTCTTACCTGTCGTATCAGATCAGCGTGTCTAGGCCTGTCCAAGATCACTACAGTTATGTCCGAGATCTGGCTCCCCATGGCCTCAGCTATGCGATGCAGGTTCTCGGAAGGCGAGGCTAAAATGTCTATGACGCCTCGTGCCTCAGGCCCGACAGCTATCTTGTCCATGTAGACGATCTCCTTGGGGATGCGGAGCATAGTGTTCCGGGGCGAGAGCGCCACGACCGATATGGCATTGGGCAGCCCGTTAGCCAGTAGGCGGGTCCCATCTATGGGATCTACAGCGACGTCAACTTCGGGAGAGCTCCCATTGCCAATCCGCTCCCCAATGTAGAGCATGGGTGCTTCGTCTTTCTCACCTTCGCCTATGACGACGATGCCGTCCATATCGACCTGGGCCAGTGCATACCGCATGGCATCAACAGCGGCCTGATCGGCGGCCTCCTTGTTTCCTCGGCCCATCCAGCGAGCTGCAGCCAATGCCGCGGCTTCTGTCACCCTTACCAGGTCGAGCCCAAGGTTTCTGTAGATAGCGTCCACTCTTTTTCCCTTCTTTGGGCTTTCGATTCCCCCTATTTTCCCAGACGGTACGCCATGGTGTCAAAGGGATAACCTAGGGGCTAGGTGATTGGCTTACGGCATCAGCGGATTGTGAAAGAGTTCCAGGGCGAGAAGCCGCCCCAATAGCCGTAAACCAATGCCCGCACCCTCCAGCGGTACTGACCTGGTGCTAGACCTGAAGTGACATCCAAGGTGGTGTCCGCAGTGTAGTAGGTCCGGTAGCTTTTCCAGCCTTCGTTTGTGAATTGCTCTACCTGCACCTGATAGCGCGAGGCGTCGGGCACGGAACTCCAGGAAAAGCTGCTAGGCAGTGAAAGAGTTGCTCCCTCGGTAGGCTGATATACCGTCGGCACTCCCCGTACCAAAGTTACAGTAACTGCAGACCTGTCTGATAGGTTTCTGGCGGAATCCCTGTACTGCGTGTAGATCACAGTCTGGGTACCGTCAGGTCCGTTCAGCAACCTCCATTCGCGTGCGGAGGTCATGCTAAACCATCGACTCCAGGAGATGCCGCTTCTGGGCCTGCCAGTGCCTACGCGGTAGAGGATGTTGTCGGGAGGTGTAACGTTGTCCTGCGCCGAAAAGGAGAGGCTTACAGTGATTACCTGGGTTGCGGGCAGAGGCGACGCCGACAGGCTGCCAGAAGGAGGTATTCCATCGCCAGGTACCAGCGTTTGCTGTACCTTGGCCGGGCCCGAGTTGTCGCTGAAGTCTACCTTTATGAGATGGTATCCCTCCGATATGTAGCCCATCCAGTACCGTCTGGGGGCTGAGTTGCTTCTGACGAGCTCCTTTCCGTCCAGATACAGAATTCCGTAGTCGTCGGCCAGAATGCTGAAGGTATAGGTACCTTCTTTGAAGTATTTGAGCCTAGCCCATCGTGCCGAGAAGCCGTCGGCCGGCAGACTTCCGGAGGGGCTGTTGAGTTTCCAGTCGAAGCTAATCCGCGAATCCCTACGTATCAGCTCGGGGAGGCCGGAAAAGTCTGAAGTGGCATAGTATATCCCCACCCACCCGCTTCTTACGGAAGGGAGCCTTGATCCGCCAGGTACCGACGCAAGGGCAATGTCAGACAGGATGTGGACGTCTTGCCATCTGAAGCCCAAGGCGTTGAAGGTCTCCAGATCAGGAATATGGCGCCGCCTGCCCCCCATAACGTAGTAAACTGCATCGTCCGAGCCTTTGATGAGAGATCCTTCAAGTGGACCGACCCTGAAACTCCG
Source organism: Chloroflexota bacterium (assembly GCA_034432775.1). Classification (GTDB taxonomy): domain Bacteria; phylum Chloroflexota; class Chloroflexia; order DAOUBH01; family DAOUBH01; genus DAOUBH01. Next base: position 7,974 of record DAOUBH010000016.1, on the reverse strand, counting down.
GGCTAGCGCGTACCCTGCCGCGGCTATATCCACCATAGAACCGTCGGAGAGGATGGCCCGGATGCCCTGCAGACGCCACCCCCCTATGTCTCCCCATCCCATGGTGCGGGCCGATGGCAAGGGCATCAGTACGTCCCAGGTGGTTCCAGGAGGCATATCGCGAGCTCCGGCATCCACCTGCCAGCTGCTTGCAGGTCCCGTGCCGTAGATGATAAGGTGGGAGATGCTGACTGTCCGTTGGGTGGGATTGAAGATGCTGAAAGCCACCGAAACTTGCTGGCCTACAACGGGCTGAGGAGGCGAGATCGTGGTGCTGGAAGAGAGTTGTAACCCAGGCGACGGGTAATTGCCTGAAGTATAGCTCTTGCCGACCTCCAGCTGCCCTCCTGGTACGTCGTCGAAGGTCACCGGCACTGACTGGCTCCACCACGAGTCCGAGGTGCGCTGAACCTGGAAGTGCAGGTGGGCACCGCAGGACCAGCCGGATGTATCGCTGTAACCTATAGGTTGGCCCTGCTCCACATATTGGCCAGGTCTTACCAACACACCGTTTTCCTTTAGGTGCAGGTATAGAGAAGAGAGGCCGTCGCCATGATCGATAACCACATAGTTGGCGGCCCCTGCATAGGACGAGTCGCAGTCGCCGATGCCGTAGCTGGCTTGGGTGAACCTCACAACTCCAGCTCTCGATGCCACTACCGTGGCCCCGTAGGGCATGGCGAAATCCCAAGCGTAAGCTCCGTATCCCGTATGGCTGCCGCTGTTGTTGCCCTGGGAGACCAGGTACGTCGCTCCTCCTGGATAAGGTAGCTTGAAACCAGAGGCCGACACTGCTGGATCCGGTTTGGACGGCAGAGCCACAGAAACTAATAGGGCTGTGAGCAGAAGCAGCCTGCGCCTCACCGCAGTAGGTCCTTGTCAGTGGGTAATAGATCGGTGGGTATAGAATCCAAATATTGCTGGTAGTCTGGATGTCCCCTGTGGACAGGTACCCACCCCTGTGGGGTAAGCCTAGCGAGGAATATCACCCCTGAAGTGGGCACAGGGCCGCTGCCATCTGCCCAGACCAGTCGAGCCTCGACTATGGCCCAATCGCCAGCCTTGCGCACCTTCGTAATCTCAAGACGCTGGCTGGGGTTTACGAAGAGCTTCCCGGCATCGGCTGCGTGAACTTCCTCCGAATAGGTGACTGTTGCGTACACAGCCCGAAGGAGGTCGTCCTGCGAGGAGGCAACAGGTGGCCGCCCGTGCCCGTTTAGCACCAGGAGGTAAACAACGACAGCTAGCAAGCTTACGAAGGCGGCAGCTAACTTACCCATCTGTATCGATAGGGTAGGCCAGGGGGCGTCCAAGGGCAAGGTACCAGAGAACCGCAGTCGCCAGACTACAGTACCTCAATCGTTTAACGACGGTTGGCGACCAGGGCATGCGGGTGGCGCCGAAAGGGTGCCCAATGATACCACAAGATAGCGGGCACAGGCATACCTGCCAACAGCAGGTCTCTATTTCTGCTGGGATATACTGAATTTAATGTGCAATTAGGATCCTAAAGGCCTTTGGGGGTTATGTCTATGCGCACATTGAGGGTCGGCCTGGCCCAGGTCAACCCAACGGTGGGAGATTACGAGGGCAATGTTGAGCTCATATTGAGGTACCTTCGGCTAGCCGAGGAGCACGGGGTCGATGTAGTGGCCTTCCCCGAACTGGCGCTACCAGGCTACCCTCCCGAAGATTTACTTCTGAAACCGAGCTTCATCAGCGATGGCATAGAGGCCCTTCATACCCTTGCCAGCCATGTGGGCGAAACTGTGGCCGTAGTGGGCTTTGTAGACAAAGACGACGACCTGTACAACGCCGCCGCTGTGATCCACCAAGGCAGACTCGTGGGCGTGTATCGTAAGCACTATCTGCCCAACTATGGGGTCTTCGACGAGGAAAGATACTTTCAGGCCGGTCCCGAACGGCAGCCCATATATGTAGTGCGGGGTGTGACTGTCGGGGTGAGCATTTGCGAGGACATTTGGTATCCAGGAGGCCCTGTGTTGCTGCAGGGGCTCTCCGGCTGCGAGGTTGCGATAAACATCAATGGTTCACCCTACCACGCTGGCAAGCAGTCCTTCCGGGAACGGATGGTGGGAACCAGGGCCAGCGACAACGTCATGGCGATCGCCTACGTCAATATGGTTGGAGGCCAAGACGAACTGGTCTTCGATGGCAACAGTCTGATATTCGACCAGCAGGGAGGTGTGATAGCTAGGGGGCCTTCCTTCGAGGAGGCCCTGGTGGTAGCAGACATAGACGCCGATTCTGTATTTCGATCTAGGCTTCACGATCCAAGGCGCAGACGCACCAAGCGCGAAGTGGAACCGCTCCCGAAGATAGTTCTGTCAGACGGGGTCAGAGAGCCGGGTCCGCCGCTGCAGCCCACATGGTACGAACCGCTCAGGGACTGGGCCGAAGTCTATCGCGCGCTGGTGGTGGGCACCAGAGACTATGTGCGGAAGAACCGATTCAAGCAGGTAGTCATTGGCCTGTCAGGGGGGATAGATTCGTCCTTGGTAGCGTCCATCGCCGTCGATGCCTTGGGTCCGGAGAACGTGGTGGGAGTCTCGATGCCCTCCAGGTACTCATCGGCGGGCAGTAGAGAAGATGCACAGCTCTTGGCCCGAAATCTTGGCATCAAGCTGATTACTATCCCCATAGAGGGGGTTTTTACGGCCATGCTGGAGACCATGGCCGACGCCTTCGCCGGTACCCAGCCGGATGTAACCGAAGAGAACATCCAAGCACGCATCCGTGGCAACATTTTGATGGCTCTCTCCAACAAGTTCGGGTACCTGGTGCTCACCACTGGCAATAAAAGCGAGCTGGCCGTGGGCTATGCTACCCTCTACGGTGACATGGCCGGAGGTTTTGCCGTGATAAAGGATGTGCCCAAGACCTGGGTATATGCCCTCGCCAAGTATCGGAACAGTGTCAGCCCAGTGATACCGGAAACCGTTCTGATGAAGGAACCGTCTGCCGAACTCCGGCCCGGGCAGAGGGATGTGGATACTCTACCTCCCTATGACATTCTCGATCCGATCCTAAAGATGTACGTGGAAGAGGACAGCAGCCCCGAGGATATCGTGCAGGCAGGTTACGACGAGGCCGTCGTGCGGAAAGTGGTGTCCATGGTGGACCGAAACGAGTACAAGCGTAGGCAAGCGGCTCCCGGAGTGAAGATAACTCCCAGGGCCTTCGGTAGGGACAGGCGTCTGCCTATAACTAACTGGTACAGGGGCTAGCTTCTGGGCTTTCCAGCAGCCCACCCAGCACCAATGCCTACCACGGAAAGGACCGACAGGGCGGTGCCTACGGCTATCCAGCTGCCGGTTGCCTGTACCTCTATGCCTATGAGCCAAGGTCCTAGCACCATGCCCAGGTTCTGACCCATGGTAACTATCGAGCTTGCCAAGCTGGCATCTGCCGGACTTCTTGCAAGTTTTGGTGCGGCGATGAAGATGGAGGTGGGCACAAGACCTGCCAAGAGGCCTAGAACGATAAGGGCAACAGGGGCCAGCTCAATCGGCCAGATGAAGGTGAGCAGCCAAAAAGGCGTTGCTATTCCAAATCCCAGGGTATATACCGCCTTCTCGGAACCCAAGCGGTCCACCAGCCAACCGGCTAACAGGTTAGAGGGTATCGTAGGGATCAGGTTGAGGACAGCCATGAGCGAAGCCAATGTCAACGACCCCCCATGCTGATAGATATACGTTGGAATCCAAGTGTTGTAGCCAATGCGCACCGTAGTGTAGATACAGAAGAGAAAGGACAGGAGCCACGGTCCCCGCGTCATCATGAGCCGAACGGCCTCGCCCCGACCTTCTTTGGGGAATTTGGGCAGAACGGAGGCAACCCATAGATAGAGGACGCCTGCGAGGGCCGCTATCACCGTCCCAGCGTACCAAAGGGATCGCCAACCTGCCAGGCTGGCGCCTACTGGTGCAAGCAGCAAGCTAATTATGGCACCTACTGGAACCCAGGTGCTCAAAATGCCCATGGGGAGTCCTCTGGATGTGGAGGGGAACCAAGAAGTAATGGCCAGGGGTCCCACGGTGGTCATGGTTCCCATGCCGAACCCCTCGAGGAGCCTGGAGGCCATCAGTATGTAGGCGTGGTTGGAAACAGCTCCCACCAACGATCCGAAAGCAGCTGCGGCTACCGCCAAAAAGCCTGACCACCTCAGGCCGAGTACCCTTACCAGCCAGCCTGACGGTATGCCCAGGACAAATCCCGACAGGGCAAAAAGCGACATGAGCATGCCGGCCTGGCTATAGGTCATTGATAGGTCTTCTACCAGAAGGGGTATCGCTGGAGGCACCTTGAATTGGTTGATTGTAATGGCAATGCTGGCCAGATAAAGGGCTAAAAGTACAACAGCATCGCTGTGGCGTCGCAAGGGTTACCTCTCGAAGAAAGTCAATAGATTATAAGGCCCTTGGGGCTATCCAGCGCCGAGCCTTAAAGGCCGAGCTGTTCCCGTATATGGAGTTCGAGTGTGAGTAGTTCGGCGCCCTGATAGTCCTTAAGTATGACGCTTGCTGCATTCGACCTAAGCGACATCGAGGGGTTTGCCAGCGAATCGTACCGAACCTGTAAGGGAGAGATCGTGGCAGGCGAAACAGGTCGTTCCCTGAGAGGTCGGTGGCAGTACAAGGACGATCAAGTGCTCTACTGCCGCTGATGTAAATCAGGCCCTAGCGTGTGGTAGCTGAAAAATGGTATGATGGTATCTGTAGCCGCCCGTAGCTCAGCGGATCAGAGCATGTGGCTTCGGACCACAGGGTCGGGGGTTCGAATCCCTCCGGGCGGGCCTAATTGACGCGTAGACTGGGTGGGCTGCACCAGAGATTTTGGCTTTCCGCTGTCTTACCAAAGAAGAGTAGCTTTTCGGCCTTGACTTTCGAAAGTTTTGGAAATATGATAGACAAAGGGCTGCTGAGCATAATTTAGCAGGAGGTGCGCACCATGGATATACTCTTCTTCATCGGCCGCATCGTAGTTTTTCTTTTCTTCCTTTTCAACGGCCTGAACCACTTGACAAGGCTTCCCATGATGAGCGGATATGCCGCCTCCAAGGGCCTTCCTGCGCCTTCCTTCTTCGTTGTTGTGACAGGTATTCAGATGCTCGTGGGTGCCGTGATGGTTCTGCTGGGTTGGTACCTCTGGATTGGGGCCCTAATCCTAGTGCTCTTCTTGGTTCCAGTGGCCTTCGTAATGCACAGGTTCTGGGCAATAGAAGACCAGCAGATGCGCATGATGGAGATGGTCCAATTCAACAAGAACCTGGCCATTGCGGGTAGTCTTCTGATGGTAGCAGCTATGAGCTATGCCACTAACTGGAACCCTATAGGCCTAGCTCCTTGAATAGGCAGTCCAGCGCCCGTAGCTAGGCCTGGTGCCCTGTAGTATCTGGGCTGGTCTTGGGGATAGGGCCAGGTGGAGGTTGTCTTTAAGGGATGACCGTAGAAATAACCTTCTTCCATGATGTGCTCTGAGTTTGGTGTCTGTTAGCCTCGGCGAGGCTACGCAGGATCACAGCCCATTACGGGGCTCGGGTAAAGGTGGTGCACAAGTGCTTTGCCCTTGCACCAGACCCAAGTGCTATCACCAGGATCTTCGGAAGCCCCCAGATTGGGAAAGTCGAGATAATGACACATTGGGAGGCTGCGGCAGCCCAGCCTGATGGCCAGGTGATCGCTGTGGAGCTGATGCGCTCACGCGACTTTCCCTATCCATACTCGATGCCAGGGCTTAAGGCCTGTAAGGCTGCCGAATTCCTGGGCGGTCAGGCAGTCCACTGGGATATGTTCGACCGTATCCAGTGTGCCCATGCAGTGGAGGCCCGCAACATCGCCGACCCCGATGTGCTGCGCAGCTGTGCCAGAGACATCGGCCTCGACGAAGCAGCCTGGGCCGAGATGTGGGCGAAGCCAGAGGTGACCCAGGCTGTCTGGCAGGACATTAAGGAGGCTGATCTGCTGGGTATCCGAGCTGTGCCGACTGTGGTGTTTGACCACCGTTGGAGATTGACAGGTGCAGTGCCAGAGGACAGCTATCGAGCCGTTCTAGAGCGACTCCTTAGCGGCCGGGTCCCAGGAAGTAGCTGTGGGCACACCAGCAGCAAATCCCAAGAGATTGTATGATAGCCCTGACGGGCAGTAGCATAAGGATATGGGGGCAAAGCTGGTGTGCATCTGGCTCGGCTAAAACTGGTTAACTTTCGCAATTACCGATCCCTGGAGCTGGAGCTAGACCAAGGTCTTTCCGTCTTTTGCGGAGCCAATGCCAGTGGCAAGACCAGCCTCCTCGAAGCCATATACTTCCTAGCCACGGCCCGCTCGCCTCGGACTTCGAATCACTCGGAGTTAGTTAACCTCTACGCCGAAGGCGATCTGAATTTCCCACCCTTCGCCCGGATAGAGGCCGAGCTGCACCGAGCCGCTGGGGATCTACAGATAGAGATAACGCTGCTAAAGGTCGATCTCGGCAGCGCCCCGGGTGTCTCCACGAAGCGCATCAAGATAAATGGTGTCGCTCGCAGAACGTCTGACCTCGTGGGTAGGGTGAACGTAGTGCTCTTTTCTCCGGAAGATGTGGAGCTCGTGTCGGGCGCACCGGTCCTGCGTAGGCGCTTTTTGGACATTGTGCTATCTCAGATAGACCACAGATACCTTACTACCCTACAGCGTTACCATCGGGTGATACTTCAGCGCAACTCCCTCCTCAGGGGTTTTCAGCAGAAGGGTGTAAGCCGACTTTCAGGCGCCTTGAGGGACGAGCTAGCCTTCTGGGACGACGAATTCGTCGCCCATGGTAGTTACATCCTTGTGCAGAGATTCCGTGCGGCAGAGGCCATACGTAGGGAAGCTGCACGGTTTTACCGTGTCCTGTCTGGAGGAGAGGAGCTGGAACTCCGGTATAGATCCACAGTCCAAAGGCCCATGCTTTTGCCCAAAGATGTGGATGCCAGCATATCCATGGTGAAGGAGACCTTCAACGAGGGCCTTGAGGCGTTCCGAACCCGGGAGCTTGTCCGCGGAGTGTCTCTGGTGGGGCCCCATAGAGACGACCTGGAGCTCGAGGTGAGCGGTCTGCCCTTGGGTGCCTTCGGATCGCGCGGCCAACAGCGAACAGCGGCCCTCTCCCTTCGCCTCGCCGAGATGAAGCTTATCGAGGTAGCAGTTGGCGAAGCTCCCTTGGTCCTACTCGACGACGTAATGTCAGAGTTAGATCCCGACCGGCGCCGACTTCTGGCGGACCACCTCCTCTCTGAGGGGCGCCAGGTCCTGGTGACAACGGTGGATCCCGATCATGTGGATGTGGCCATTCGTTCCAGGGCACGCCTCCATCGGGTAGAATCTGGAACGATTGCCCTTCAGCCTTCGAGGGTGTAGCGTTCAGGAGGGTTCTCGTTCCATGGGGATTGTCGTGCAGAAGTACGGTGGTTCGTCGGTGGCCACACCTGAGCGTATCAAGGCCGTCGCTCAGCGTATAGCCGAGAGTCGAGCTCCAGGCCGCCAACTGGTGGTGGTTGTCTCGGCTATGGGTGACACTACCGATAACCTGATATCCCTTGCAAAACAGATCACCGCCGATCCCGACGAGCGGGAGTTGGACCTGCTCCTTTCAACAGGGGAGATGGTGTCGAGTACGCTGACTGCTATGGCACTCCATTCTCTGGGCATCGATGCGGTGTCGCTTACGGGTCCGCAGGCCGGAATCCATACCGAACGGCGATACAGCAGAGCTCGGATTGTCGGGATCGATCCCCGAAGGATCACCCGGGAGCTGGATGCCGGCAAGGTAGTTATCGTAGCTGGCTTCCAGGGTATGACCGAAGACATGGACATAACTACCCTGGGCAGGGGAGGATCCGATACCACGGCGGTTGCTCTGGCGGCCAGGCTGGGTGCTGAAATCTGCGAGATC
>DAOUBH010000015.1:0-44651 GCA_034432775.1 Chloroflexota bacterium | reverse complement strand
CGATCTCCACCTGTAGAAGGCGTCCTGAGCACAGGTAGGCTTGGAGCCTGCCCAAGACTTCGGCCAATTCGAGGCAGGGCCGAAGCCTGTAGAAGTGATCTCCATCGACGAAGGGAAGGTTAACGGCGTTGCGGTAGGCTGCTCCCTCAAGGGCATCGAGTACCTGTTCAGCAATCATAACCGAGGCGTCCTTCCTGGCTTCCTCCGTGGCTGCAGCTATCCGAGGAGTTATGACAACCCGATCCAGTCCCAGTAGGGGGCTAGTTCGATAGTCGGCCACAGCGTCCAGGGCGGCGCCATACAGCTTGCCTGTTTTTATGGCGTCTGCCAGGGCAGACTCGTCGACGACATGGGGCTGGGCCACGCTCACTAAAATTGCTCCTTTCTTCATAGATGAGATCTTTTCTGCGTCGAAACGGGACAGCGTTCCCTTCGGAGGAGGGTGGAGACTCACTATGTCGGCTGTGGCCAGTAGATCACTTAGATCCACCAGCTCAAGGGAGAGCTCCTTTGCCGTCTCTTCCTTAGCATACGGATCTGTAGCTACTACCTCCATTCCAAATGCTTTCGCCCTTGTAGCTACGAGACGAGCGACGCGGTCGAGACCTACGAGACCCAACCGTCTTCCTGCCAGCTGCAGTCCCAGCATCGGATCGGTCGGGTTCGCGTGCATGGATATCCTGTGCATCCTGGGAATGTGACGCACCAGCGACAGCAGCAGGGCAAAGACATGTTCGGCCATGGATACGGCGGAAGTACCGGGCGTGTTCATGACTACGATGCCGCGGGCCGTCGCGGCAAGCACATCGATGTTCTCTACCGAAGCGCCTATCCTCCCGATAACCTTCAGACGCCTTGTCACGCTAAGTAGAGCCTCATCGACCGATACCTCCCTACCCACTATTAAGGCATCTGCTTGCCGAAGGATGTCTGACAGCCGGTCAAGCATTGCTGGCGCCACCACCAGGACATGCGAGCGCTTTTCCAAAATGCGCAGGCCCTCTCTGGAGAGTGGCCCCGCTACTACGATCGTCCGTTCTCGAGTGGCGTGAGCGTCCTTCACAGGAGGGCCAACCTCTCAGCAAGGCGGATCAGAGACTTGCGACGCGCTTCGACCTTAAAGGTAACCGCGGAGCCGCGCAGGAGATGTAGGCCCTTTTCCAAGGTCTCTCGGCAAGGCGATGCCTGCAGCATCCTTATGCCCGGTTCGCCTGCCGCTAAGGGGAGGACCGGTGCTAGGCTGCTACACCTTATGTAGACGTCACTCCGGTCCTCGATGGCGGGCCTGTAGACAACGCCACCGAACCCAACGAAAAGCCTTACCTTGTCCTTTGCAGCTAGATCGGAGGCTCCGTCGCCGACCAACATGGACCATGATCCCTTAGGCGCGATGCGGGCTATAATCTCCCCTTTCCCAGAAGTCTTGATAAGAGGGGTCTCCTTTACATCGGTCACTGCCTCTTCTGGGTTGTGCCCATCGGCATATTCCCAGTAGGCCCACCATCGGCCCGCCAGCTCATCGAAGTCTTCCACTACGGCATGGACATGATCCCTGGGTATCCCGAGCCACAGGGAGAAGTCCTGCACGGCCTGATATAATCCTCCGCTCACCACATGTAACTGGACCTTCAGGTAACTGAGGGCCTGGACGACCTCGCGGGCGTCTTCCACTGCTTCCTCCCGATATATTCGTCTCAAGGCTGCGAGTTCGCGCCTCGTGGGGATAATGGTGCGAAGGCGGAGCCTGTAAACATCGGCCAGCTCTAGCTCGCCTTCCATAGCCCTCCTGGTTAGATCCGTTACTAGAGCGTGACCACCCTTCATACGGGCCAGCTCGTCCACCCCCTCCACCTTGGTGAGGGTGGAATCACAGTCGAAAAAGACATAGTCATAAAGGGCCTGCAATGGGCATCTCCCGGTGTAGGACCTCACCATTGAGGTAAATAAAGGGGTTCGCCGCCCTGGCTTAAGCTACATTTTACCAGGAGGTACCAGGTCCAGTAGCATATAGGGGAGCCAGTAGGCGGAGGATCGCGATGGATTTACCAAGTGCCATAAAGGACTTCCTGGACTACTGCGCCATAGAAGAAGGTTTCACCGCTTCAACTATCGCCACGTATCGGCAGGTGCTGACAGCGTTCCTTCAGTACACGTCCCCTTCTGGCGACAATGTTCCACACGTTGCCGACTTAGATCGATCCCTCGTAAGAAGGTTCCAGCGGTACCTGGTGACCGAGAAGTCCCTGGACGATGCTACTTACGTAAAGTATTGTTCGGTGCTGAGGTCCTTCGCGGCTTTTCTTCGGGCTAACGGGCTTAGCGCCATTTCTCGCGACGATATTCGGTTGCCCAAGAGCTATGTAGATCTATCACGGGTGAAGGCGCTGAGCATAGATGAGCTGGTGGCTCTGTTGCAGGTTCCCGACAGGCGCACTCCTTGGGGACTCCGGGACCGCGCTATCCTGGCCACCTTGTATTCCACGGGCATGCGGGTGGGTGAGATCTGTGCCCTTGACAGAGGGCAGGTAGCTGAGGGCTCCCTACTGAAGGAAGAAGTGGTGGAACTGGCCATCGTCGGGAAGGGGCGCAAGCCCCGAGTGGTGTTTCTTGACAGGGTGGCCCAGCAGCTGCTGGCTGAATATCTTGCTACTCGCCGGGATCCATATCCTCCCCTTTTCCGGGCATATCGCGGTAGGATCCGAAACGACGCGCGGCTTACGCCGAGAATGATCCAGACTGCGCTCGCCCGATATGCCAAGGCTGCAGGGCTCCCGGAGGCACCAACACCTCATACGCTCCGCCACACATTCGCCGTACACAAGTTGATGGCTGGCGCTGACATACGCATCGTGCAAGCCTTTCTTGGCCACGCGAGCCTTTCCACCACGCAGCGCTATACCAAGGTAACTGACAGCTTCCTACGCGAGGCGTATATCAGCGCTCACAGGTCCCTATCTTTGCCGCAGGACACCGGCCATGGCGATAAACAGGGCCCCTAGCGTTTCGGCCTGTTTGAAAGCTAGGTCCTCAATGGCCGTTCCCCTGAGTTCCAGGATCCCCCTCAATAGTGCCGCGAGCTCGGTCCTTAGAAGCAACGACTGTAATTCCGGAGGGGCTGTCACAGCAGCCAGGTAGAGTTCTATTCGCTCCTCGGCATCGAGCCCGAGCGCGGATGCGGTCCTCTCCAGGAGGCTCAGGTCGGAGATCCCCCTCTCGCCCCGCTCGACCCGAAGGAGAAAGGTCGGACTGACCCCCAGTCTCCTGGCTAGCTCAGCCCTCCTGAGCCCGCGGCGACGCCTGGTTTCCGCTATGTAAATCCCGAGTTGTTGCCAATCTGGCACTTTACCGTAGGCCCTTCTGCCCGTCTCTCCTGGCGTATTGTTGCCAGTCTGGCAATTATATCACCCTAGGCCATATGAGATATCATTGACGCAATGTAGAAGCCAGAAATGCGGAGGTTCACCAGTGATAGGATTCCGGAGGACGGTTCGCACTCCCCATTCCGACCAGTTTCAGGTAGTAGATTGGGACAGACTTACCGACGACGGCCTACCTCTGGGTGTGGGCCGAATAGATATCCACTACACCGAGGAAACTGCCGTGGGTACGCTGCTGCTCTGGGAGGAATACTTGGCGGTGGATATTCGCCACATAGTGGACCTGGTAGTGGATGAGCTACTGTCGGCAGACGGGGTGCCCGCCGATTATGTGGTCGATGTGGTTACCGCCCCCACGGGCAACTTCTACAGTTTCTCCAGCTTCGAAGAGGAAGCGGAGCAGGGCAATGGGGATGAGCATGTGTAATTGGTGGCTGCCCGTAGGCGACGTTCGCGGTATCGTCGCGGCCGTTACTTTACGGTGGGGGCCCTTTGGTGAACCTTGGGATATGGGGATGAGCCGTGAAGGTGAAGCAGCGGAAAGGCGTTTGAAGGCGACCCTGGACGCCCTCGGCCTTTCGGGAAGCCGCTATGCCAAAACTAGACAGGTCCACGGCTCGAGGGTTGTGACGGTTAGCCAACATCTTCTCCCCATTTACGATGAGGCAGATGGTCTTGTTACCTGTGAATCTGATCTCCCTTTAGTAACGGTGCATGCAGACTGCTATCCAGTATTTTTGATGGCATCCCGAGCGGTCGGGCTACTCCATATTGGGTGGCGGGGATTGCTGGCTGGGGTGGTCGATGAAGGACTTTCAGCCATGGCTAGGTGCGGGGTATCGATGGATGAGCTTCGGGTGTTCTTCGGACCGGGCATCGGGCCATGTTGTTACCAGTTTGAAGGAGAGGCTAGACAGACAATACTGGACGTCTTCGGTGTTGAAGTGTTCCAAGGGGACTGTCTGGACCTCTACAGAGCCATCGTAGTTCAACTGTTGAAAGGCGGCCTCAGGCCGAAAGCTGTTGGGCCGCGGCCCCTCTGTACTTCATGCAATGGACATCTGTTCTTTTCGCATCGGAGGGAGGGACAATGTGGCAGGTTCGCGGCTATGGTGGCCCTTCTGTAGAGACCATAGCTCAGAACTTACGTTCGGTTCAGGAACGGGTGACAGAGGCTGCCCTGAAGGCAGGGCGGGATCCGGCCTCCGTGGAGATAGTAGCTGTCACGAAGGGATTCGATACCCATGTAATTGAGGCCGCTTATTCTTTGGGCCTGCGGCACTTCGGCGAAAACCGGGTTCAAGAGGCCACGGCCAAATACGCAACCAGACCAGATGACATCGTGCTGCACATGGTCGGCCATCTGCAGCGGAACAAGGTCAAGACTGCCCTGAAGATCTTTGACGTCATAGAGAGCGTAGACTCGCTGTCTTTGGCCAGGGAGCTGGAACGACGGCTAATGGCGTCCCCTAGACTGGTCGATGTCTTGTTGGAAGTCAATGTGGCGGGCGAGACGACGAAATTCGGCTTCTCTGTATCAGAGGTAGTGTCGGCATGGGGCGAGATCTCTGACCTCGAACATCTCCGGGTGCAGGGGCTGATGACCGTGGCTCCCGTGGCGTCGGATCCGGAGGCTGCGAGGTGGGTTTTCCGCACCATGGCGAGATTGAAAGCCGAGTTGGAACAGAAGGCGGGCAGGTCGCTGCCTGTGCTGTCCATGGGAATGAGCGACGATTTCGAGGTAGCTATCGAAGAGGGCGCTACCTGGGTGCGCCTTGGTAGGGCCATCTTTGGCAATAGACCTGAAGGTTGATATGAGAGGAGGGCCACTCATGAAAATAGCTACAAAGGTGGTGCACCTTGGTAGACCTAGGCCAGAGGACGGGCCGGTCTCTATTGTCGAACCCATTACCGCGACCACGAATTTCGCCTTTCCTGATCTGGACAAGTTGGTTGCTGGCGCCGAGGGGCACTACCCGGGTCGTTATTATTACCGCTACGGCACGCCCACGGTGTTGGCATTGGAGGAGGCCGTGGCGCAACTGGAGGGTGCGGATTGCGGGCTCGCGACATCCTCAGGTATGGCTGCCATTGCTGTGGGACTGCTCGCCCTCGTAAGTGGCGGCAGGTCCGTTCTGCTGCCCAAAGGAGTTTATGGAGGCACCTATGCTCTGGGCCGCGAGTTATTGGAGCCTTTGGGCTTTCAAATCCAGGTGGCCGATCCACTGGACGAGGCTTCTTTTCTCGAAATGGCAGCGGCTGCCGATGTGACCCTATTGGAACCTATCACAAATCCCCTTGTTCGCGTGGTGAACATGGACCTGCTATTGCCAAAGTTGAAGGCCATGGGCAAGAAGGTGCTGGTGGACAGCACCTTTACCACACCTCTGCTTCTGCAGCCTCTGAAAATGGGTGCGGACGCGGTTGTCCATGCAGCGTCCAAATACTTAAGTGGCCACTCCGACACGACTGGCGGGGTGTTGGTGGCTGACCGCGAAACAGTAGACCGGGCAAGGGCGATAGCGGCGAAACTGGGATGTGCCATGAGCCCTTTCGATGCCTTCCTGATTCTGAGGGGTATCCGCACTCTGTCCCTGAGGGTGCGCGTTCAATCGGAGAACGCTCTGCATATTGCTGAACGTCTGGCAGGTGTCCCTGTAATTTCGAGGGTTTACTATCCAATGCTGGAGACTGACCCCCATCGCAGTCGGGCCGTAAGGCTCTTCGGAGGGCTGGCTGGTGGCGTACTCTCTTTCGAGCTTAGCGGAGGGCTGTCCGCAGTCCGCAGGCTCTTGGGGTCACTGAAGCTAGTACGACTTGTACCCGGACTGGCTGACGTGGCGACCACAATCAATCATCCAGCGTCTACATCGCATCGGCACTTATCACCCGAGGAACGGGACACTGCTGGTATAACCGATGGACTTGTGAGGCTTTCGGTGGGGATCGAGGACTCCGAAGACGTTTGGGATGATCTCACGGGAGGTTTGGCTGCGCTGTGAGTATCCGCATCAGGTCGTTGGCCAGTGGGAGCTGGGCAAACTGTTTGCTGGTGCAGGTGGGCGATGCTGTATATCTCGTGGACAATGGCCTTCCCGCAGATAGGCTGGAACGGAGGCTCACAGCCTCGGGGGTGCACTTGAAGGACATTGCTGGAATTTTCCTTAGCCACGAACACGGCGATCATGCCCGCGGGGTAACGTATCTGGCTAAGGAGCTCTCGGTGCCCATTTATACATTGCCAGGCACCGGACGCTGTGTCGGGCTCCATAGAAAGCTGGTACCCTTGAAGGCTGGAATTTCGTCCCGTGTCGACGGCATGTTGGTAACTCCTGTGCCAGTCAGACATGATGCTGAGGAACCCTGTGGCTTTTTCATATCTGCCGTGGGTACCAGGTTGGCTTACTTTGTCGACCTTGGCACGGTAGATGCTAGGGTGTTGGAGTATATGGAGCACGCAGACGTGGTGATACTGGAGGCGAACCACGACGAGGTGATGCTCTGGCAAGGGCCTTACCCTTTCCACTTAAAGAGGCGCATCGCCAGTGCGACTGGGCACCTGTCGAACCGGCAGGTGACCCAGGCTCTCGCTTCGCTGAAGCGGAGTCCCCGTATCGTTCTCCTGGGCCATCTTTCACAACACAATAACAAGGCGGGTCTAGTCGTGGAAGCTGTGGCGCCAGTAGCTGCTGGTCGGGGCTGGAGGTTGACAGTGCTACCCCGAAGAATCCCGGGGCCCTGGATCGCGGTTTAGCACATCCCTAGCTCCCTGAAGGATGCTCCCCAGCAGGGCCCGATGGCCTTTGAGAAAACTGGATCCATCGGTTGGTTTGCGGCCTTCCAGTTGCACCTTGCGCAGCGCCAACAGCCCTCGTCCCGTAACCACGGCAGGGCAATCGCCCAGCACAATGACCTGCCCGAAATGGGCATCGGAAGCTTGTGCATCTTCGGCAGAAGCTTCCAGTATCTTGAGGAGCTTGCCATCCCAGAAGCAGTAGGCCGATGGCCATGGTTGGTAAGCCCTTATCATGCGTTCGATCTCCGCCGCTGGCCGTGACCAGTCGATTAGGCCGTCCTCTTTCCGAAGTCTCAGGCTGACGGTAGCCTTGGCCGTGTCTTGCGGTGTAGGCCGGAGCTCCCCGGAACACCAGCAAGGTATAGTCTCTAAGAGAAGATCAGCACCTACCCCTGCCAACTTTTCCGAAAGTGTCCCTGCAGTGTCGTGGGCAAGAATTGGAACCATTCGCTGGGTCAGGATAGGCCCCGTGTCGAGCCCTTCATCCATTAGCATGATGGTAACTCCTGTGACCTCATCTCCGGCTAAGATCGCTGCTTGCACTGGAGTTGGTCCACGATGACGTGGTAATAACGATGGGTGTACGTTGATACATCCACAACGGGGGATGGATAGGATTTCAGGGGGAATAATGAGGCCGAAGGCTGCCAGTACAATAAGTTCTGGGCCCGCTTGCCTAATAGTTTCGACCGCTTCGGCGCGTCGGAGTGAGGTGGGTTGAAAGACAGGAATGTCACTTTCAAGGGCGACCGTCTTCACAGGCGATGGCTGTGGGGTACCGGACCGGCCCCGGGGCCGGTCCGGCTGTGTGACAACAAGTACAGGGCGGTAGGTCGCCTGGATGAGGGCACGGAGTATAATCGCGCCGAACTCCGGAGTTCCAAAGAAAACGATCCTCGGTTTGTTCACAGGTTGAGCGGGATTTCCCATGGTCACTAACATTCTAACATCCTCACCATCGCTTTGAGGGTGTGCTATAATCGGCTGCATAGCGCACGTGAGGTCCTCCCTGTGTCCCGAGTGATCGCTGTAGCCAATCAGAAGGGCGGTGTGGGCAAGACCACCACTGCGTTGAACCTCGGAGCGGCCCTCAAAGAGAGGGGTCGCAGGGTGCTGTTGGTAGACTTTGATCCCCAGGCCAGCCTGACTGTAGCGCTTGGAATCGACCCGGATCAGTTGGACTCTACCATTTATTCGGTCCTCTCTGCGACCATCAATGAGCAGTCTGGTCCAACGGTCGAAGAGGTCGTTATGGACACCTCTGCAGGGCTCTCGCTGGTACCTGCCAACATCGATCTGGCAGCAGCCGAGTTGGACCTTTTTAAGGCCACTTTGGGTGAGATGATCCTCCGGGAAATGCTAGAACCTGTGCGTTATTCCTACGATTACATTATCATTGACTGCCAGCCGTCCCTGGGCTTGCTGACCGTGAACGCCCTAGCTGCTGCGGATGAGGTGATCATCCCCTTGCAGGCCGACTATCTGGCTATGAAGGGTGTCGACCTGCTAATTAAGACGGTTAGCACTGTTAAGCGGAAGCTCAACCGTTCCCTCAAGATTGCCGGTATCTTGATCACGATGGCCGACGTAAGGACAGTGCATGCCCGGGAAGTGATCGAAAGAACCAACGAGAGACTCGGCGGCAAGATACCTATTTTTAGGACGGTTGTGAGGACCAATGTCAAATTGAAGGAGGCACCTGTCCATGGGAAGAGCGTGCTTGCGTACGCCGGAGATTCGCCGGCTGCGGAGGCATATAGGGCTTTAGCAGAGGAGGTCGATGGGAATGGCGAGGAAAGCTGGGATAGGGCCGGATACACCGTCGGCCAAATTTACGGCCCTGGAGAAACTGGTTGGCGGACTTGATCTCGAGACTATTCCCGTCGAAGAGATCCCTATAGATCGCATTCGGGAAAACATCAACCAACCGAGAAGCCGGGAGTCTGCTGCCCTCTCAGAAGAGAGCATAGAAGAGCTGGCCAGGAGCATTGCGGAGCACGGCCTGCTTCAGCCAATCCTCGTGAAGAACGTTGGAAGGTACTTTCAGATCGTGGCCGGCGAGCGCAGGTTCCTCGCCTTCAAGAAGCTGGGTAAAGCTACCATACCTGCCAGGGTGCTTCATATCACCGACGCCAGGCAGGAACTGGAGATATCCCTCATTGAGAACCTTCAGCGCCAGGAACTGGATCCAGTAGAAGAAGCTCGTGCTCTCAGGCGTCTGGTGGAGGACTTCAGGTACACCTACAGGCAGCTGGCGGATAGGCTGGGTAAGAGTGTGGGATACATCGATTCGAGGCTGAAGCTTGTGAGCAAGCCTGACGTGGAGGAAGCAGTCCGCAGGATGGAGCTGGGTGTAGCCGAAGCCAGAGAGCTGGCGCGGGTGGAAGACGATACGGTCCGGAAGGAGCTCACCGATAAGGTCGTTGCGGGGGAGCTGGATCGCGATCAGCTGAGAGAGCAGGTAAAGCAGTTAACCGGTAGGACCTCCGATCCTCAGACAGGCCTCACACGGGTCAAGAAAGCACTCCAAAGTCTACACCGCGCTTTGGACCTTTCAGGCCCCATAGTATTAGATGAAGAGGCAGCGGCACTAACCGAGCAAGCTGTGGTCCGGCTTGAGGGCTTGGTGCGGAGCAAGCAGGCGCCGACGCGGGCTGCCGGCCCCTCCTTCAGGCACGCCGTGGGTGATCGTGGCGATACGGGGCTAGGGCCGCGGGACGTCTTATCCCGGGTCAAGCAGATGCAGGATCCGGAGGGTTACTCGCTACACGATCGTATCCTTGGTTTCTGGAGATCGATGGACCGTGCTGGACGCCAGTTCCGCATTGGACCGTGGGAGTGTCTACCCCGAGGGGAAGACCGATGGACTGTTCGACTGAAGTACGTGCTGGATGGAACAGCTTGCACGGCCGACTGGGAGTATCTCCCGCGCGAGGGACTGCTGCACCCGCTAAACGACGAGGCTAGGTTCCTGAGCTCCGGAGGCCAGCGATAGCCATATGGAATCCGATTCGCATTCCGCGGAATGCTCGTGGGGATGCACCGACCGTGGCCTTTTAGGTGCTGCACTTTATGTAAATGGCTGACGGGACGAACGTCCGGTTTCCCCTAGTTAGCGCCTGCCGGTACAGCCTCCCCATGTAAAGGCCATGTTCCTGCCCATCCTTGGTGTCTCCTGTCCGTTGGTGGCTGTAAATGGCTATCTACCTTATCTTGTTCTGGCCTGTTAGTAGTGCGTGCTCAAACCTCGTTGCGAAGGCGCTGGGGCATTTTCACAGCCCGATATGAGATTACAGATGGGGAACTGACTGCGCCTTTCTCGAACGCTCTAAAACCACAGAGCCGGAACGGGCGTTGAACCGTGCAGGCTGTTTGTAATATCTCTGATTTTCGGGCTGCAACCATGGGGGCTATAAGTGCCGACCTGGCCAGGAGTTCACCGTATTGGTTGGTCTTAGGGAGGCGTAGTTTGTGGGAGACTTCGTGAGAGTTGCTAAAGGATATTAGCGACCACCTGTTGGCAGCGTTTCCTCCATACGCCACAGGGCGAATGCCCCCGAGGCGAAGGTGAGGGCCCCGACCGCTACTATAGCCCAGGATGTGCCGAGGAGGTCTGCGACTATGCCTGATGCCAAGGCGCCGACGGCGTGGCCACCATCCCGCCACAGCCTGTAGACCCCCACAGCCGAGGCTCGCCAATTGGGATGGGCAACGTCCGACACGGATGCCAAGAGCGTAGGGTAAACTAGCGCAGTGCCCAGGCCCAGCATAACCATTGCCTCTGCCCATGCTGGAAAGCCCTGAGTTACAGGCAGCACAAGTATGGCTATTCCTTGAATGTCTGGCCACAAGTCACCGAAAAGCTATGTTCCGCCTTGCTTTGAGCAGTCAGGATATGTCGGGTCACCGGGCTAAGGCACTACTAGCGGCCGTCTTCGACTTACACAGTCATC
Source organism: Chloroflexota bacterium (assembly GCA_034432775.1). Taxonomy (GTDB): domain Bacteria; phylum Chloroflexota; class Chloroflexia; order DAOUBH01; family DAOUBH01; genus DAOUBH01. The sequence goes on along the minus strand of DAOUBH010000015.1, from coordinate 33,525 downwards.
TCCTGCTATAGTTGGTAGGCACACCGTGGTTCAGTAGCCCGCACGATAAAAACCCGGTTATTCATAAGTGGTGATGTGCCATACTGGGAATGCCCCGTCGAGTATAATTCTCGAAAGATCTTCCCTTAGGCTCGAACTATGAAAGCTGCCATCTTTGGTCCATCGGGTTACACGGGGATGGAGCTGGCAAGGCTGTTGCTGCAACATCCCCATGTACGGCTGACGCAGGTGGTGGGCCGTAGCGAGGTTGGGAGGAGGCTGGCCGAGGTGCTACCCCATCTCGAGCCCTGTCCCTTGGTAATACAGGGGGCTCTGAAAGAGGAAGTGGACGTGGCCTTTCTCGCCCTACCCCATGCTACTTCAGCACCTGTCGCAGTCGAGCTGTTGGATCGCGGTGTCAAAGTTGTGGATCTGTCGGCCGACTTCCGTCTGGCTGATCCCGGCGATTACGTACAGTGGTACGATGTGGAACGGCATCCAGCTCCTCAACTGCTGGTGGAAGCTGTGTACGGTCTTCCTGAACTCCATAGAGAGGCCGTTAGCCGTGCGCGGTTGGTGGCCAATCCAGGCTGCTACCCGACGGCAGCCATTCTAGCTCTGGCCCCTGCCGTTGCCCAAGGTTTGATAGAGCCCGGAATTGTAATAGATGCCAAGTCCGGTGTATCAGGGGCTGGGAGAGGCTTGAAACTCAGCACCCACTTCGGCGAGGTGGATAGCAACTTCTCGGCCTATGGATTGTCCGGGCACAGGCACCTGCCGGAAATTCAGCAGGAACTCGGACGATTTAGAGAAGGCTTGCGGATCACCTTCGTGCCTCACTTGGTCCCCATGACCAGGGGCATTTTGGTTACGGCGTACGCTGACCTATCCGCTCACGTAGCAGACGAGGCAAGGACCAATCCGTCGCTCTTGCAGGAGATATACGGAGAGTTTTACTCAGGGCAGCCTTTTGTTCATGTGGTGCCTTTCCCGCCGCAGACTAAGCATGTGTTTGGGACTAACCGCTGCTACATCCACGTCACGGTAGACAGGAGAACGGCTAGGTTGGTGGTTGTGGCTGTCATAGACAATTTGGGGAAAGGGGCGTCAGGGCAGGCCGTACAGAACATGAACCTCATGCTGGGGCTTCCCGAAGTCTCCGGTCTCGAGCAAATGCCTATTTACCCTTAAAATCGACCCAGAGAGTGGAGGAACGGTGGAAACTATTCCAGCGGATGTGGCGTGCATTACTATGCCTGTCGGTTTTGTGGCCGACGCTACTTACTGTGGTCTTAAGCGGCCCGGGGCCGGCGTACTGGATGTGGGGCTCTTGGCCTCCGAAGTCCCCTGTGCCGCTGCCGGTGTATTTACAACCAACAAAGTGGTGGCGGCCCCGGTGGTGTTATCCAGGGAACGACTTGCCAAAGGTTTGGCACAAGCCATAGTGTTCAACAGTGGCAATGCCAACGCCTGTACTGGGCCGGAGGGCTTGCTTCACGCCCAGGTGATGGCCCGTACAGCGGCGGAAGTTCTGGGTGTCGATGAGGAGCTGGTGCTAGTGGCTTCTACGGGGGTTATTGGGGTCGCTATGGATATCAACAGGCTGGTCGAGGGTATCGCTAGCCTGCGGCCTTCCAAAGACGGCGGCCGCAAAGTCCCCCGTGCGATGATGACCACGGACAGGACGGAGAAAGCCGTAGCCGTGCAATGGCAAGACAACGGTAAGTCTTTCACCTTGGCCGGTGTCGCCAAGGGTGCAGGCATGATACATCCTAGTATGGCAACTATGCTGGCCTTCCTCACCTGTGATGCCCCTGTCGACAGCGCCTTTCTGGCTTTTGTTTTGAAGGAAGCTGTGGATGACAGCTTCAATATGGTCACCGTAGATGGCGATACCAGCACCAACGATACCGTCTTCATTCTTTCTAACGGAGCAGCGGGAGGCCCGACGCTGGGCGGAGCGGCGCCTGAGTCTTCCAACGAGATGTTCCGGGAGGCGTTAGGTATCGTGACCAAACATTTGGCAAGGGCCATAGCGCAGGATGGGGAGGGGGCCTCGAAGCTGGTGGAGGTCCTTGTCCGTGGGGCGCGGACGAGGCACGATGCCAGGTTGGCTGCTCGAGCAGTTGCGGCCTCTAACCTCGTTAAGGCTGCCGTCTTCGGGTCGGATCCGAACTGGGGCCGTATCTTGGCTGCAGTAGGCTACTCTGGAGCCGTCTTCGACCCAGCGCTGACCGAGGTGTTCATTGGGGATGTGCGCGTAGCCTACAAGGGCGCTGCGGTCTCCTTCGACCGCCGGGAGGCTTCGGAAGCGATGAAGGGGAGGACTGTGTCGATCGTTATCGACCTGCATAACGGCGAAGCGTCAGCCACGGCGTGGGGGTGCGACCTTACCCCCGAATATGTTTTGGAGAACTCACGGTACACCACATGAGCGAGCGGGAGCAGATTTCCTTCCTCTTGGAGGCTGTGTCCTACATCTCCCAGTATGCTGGCTCCACGTTTGTGGTCAAGCTTGGGGGAAGTGTGGCGGAGGCTGGGGATACGGTGGTTCAGGATATAGCGATACTGCGAAAGCTGGGCGTCCGCATCGTCATCGTGCATGGCGGCGGGCAGGCTATCAGCGGATGGCTGCAACGTATCGGGAAGGAACCTCGTTTCGTTCACGGCCTAAGGGTTACCGATGACGAGACCATGGAAGTGGTGGCCATGGTGCTGGCTGGTAAAGTGAACACTGATATTGTAGTAGCGCTGCAGCGCCATAGTCTTGCGGCGTTGGGTCTCACAGGAGCCGATGGTTCTCTGTTCGAGGCAATCCCCCTGTCCCCGGGCGAGGAGCTCGGCTTGGTTGGCAATGTTACAAAAGTGAATCCCACTGCGGTATACGCGGCGCTGGACTCTGGCTTCATACCTGTGATCGCTCCCATTGGCTACAATCGGGAGCTAGGCTTGATGAATGTGAATGCTGACACCGCCGCAGGAGAGCTGGCGGCGGCCATGGCTGCAGAGAAAGCCATATTCCTCACGGACGTAGATGGGGTACTGGATGCCGATGGGCATCTCATAAGCACTTTGACTGAAAGCCAAGTTGTGGAACTTATCTCCCAAGGTGTAATATCGGGGGGGATGATACCGAAAGTAGAGGCCTGCATTCGCGCGTTGGCTGGAGCGCGGTCAGCACACATCATTAATGGCAAGGTCCCCAATGCGCTGTTACTTGAGGTCCTTACCGAGAGTGGTATCGGTACCATGATACTCAGATGATGTCGTTGGAGGGTCGCTAGTGAGTCAATGGGCCGAATTGGAACGGCGTTACCTAATGTACAAGGTTAACCGTCCAAGCCCCGTTATGGTGCGGGGGGAGGGTGTGTGGCTCTGGGACGGAGAAGGTCGCCGTTACCTCGACTTCATGGCTGGGTGGGCAGTGAACTTGATGGGCCATTGTCCACAAGCCGTTGTCGATGCGCTATGTAAACAGGCTGCTCAGCTGATGCACACCTCCAACCAGTTTTACACGATACCACAGATTAAGCTCGGTGAGCGGCTTGCCTCCATATCCTGTTTTCAGAAGGCGTTCTTTGCCAATAGTGGAGCTGAGGCCAACGAAGCCGCCGTGAAGCTTGCGAGGAAGTACGGCCTGACAAAACTGGGAGGTGCCTACGAAGTTATTACCGCTCTGAAGTCGTTCCACGGCCGCACCCTAGCCATGGTAGCGGCCACCGGCAAGCCTCAGTACCAGGAGCCGTATCGCCCCCTGCCGCCAGGCTTTGTGAATGTCGAATTCAACAACATAGAGGCCATCAAAGAGGCTACCTCGGAACGTACCTGCGCCGTGATGTTAGAGCTCGTTCAGGGAGAGGGCGGCGTGAATGTGGCTGACAAGGCGTTTGTACAACAGGTCAGGGAGTGGTGCGATAGGCGTGGTCTCCTCTTTATCGTCGATGAAGTTCAAACTGGTATGGGCCGAACGGGTACGCTCTTTGCCTATCAACAGTTTGGCATCGAACCCGATGTCATGACCCTGGGTAAAGGCCTCGGCAGTGGATTCCCTATAGGTGCCTTGCTAGCAAAGGACCATGTCGACGTGTGGGAACCCGGGGATCATGGGACTACTTTCGGAGGCAACCCCTTGGCGTGCTCGGTTGCGCTCGCAGTACTAGACGAGGTCGAGAGGCTGAACCTGCCCGATCGAGCCCGGCAGATGGGTGAATATCTCAGATCGCGTCTGACGGGACTGTTGGCTAAACGTCCCATCATCCAAGAGGTTCGGGGCCTTGGGCTACTTTTAGCCGTTCAGCTCAATGCGCCCGTAGCCAGGCGCGTTGTAGAGCTGGCCCTCGATGAGGGGGTGCTGTTCAATGCAGTGAGCGATGAGACGATCCGACTGATGCCTCCGCTGGTAATATCCGAAGAGCACGTGGATATGGCGGTCGGCGCACTGGATGCTGTCCTCGGCAAGCTGTCCTAGATCTTTTTGGGAACTTCCGGAAGGTGTCATCGCGTCGGCCTAGAAGATTTCTCGTGCAGTACAGGACCCGCAGCCGCTGGCCGTGGTTGATAGTAGTTGCTATCCTGTTGCTAGTGTCTGCAGGGCTATATTCGGTTCTGAGGCCCTGGTTTACTCTGGCCAGCGACGTGGGTCGAATCCTCGAGCCCCAGCAGGTGCCTCCTATTAATCCGGAAGGTACGCCGGAACCCTATCCAGACTGGGTGAGCAACGAAAAGTTTAACGTTTTACTGATCGGCTTGGACACTCGTCCCGGTGAACCTTCCCATACGGATACCCTCATCTTAATGTCTATCGACCCAGCGGCCAAAGTTGTAGGCATGCTTTCTATCCCACGGGATCTTTGGGTTGAGATTCCCGGATATGGTCAGGAGCGCATCAATGCCGCCTATGCCATCGGTGAGGCAAGTAGACCAGGGTCGGGGATGCAGCTGCTTAAGGCTACCCTTGCCAGGGTCTTGGGGGTTACAGTTCACTACTATGCCATGGTGGACTATCGGGGGCTGGTGAAAATCGTGGACACCATAGGGGGTGTGACCATCGATGTCCACATGCCTATCAAGGACGATGAGTTCCCGACAGAAGACTACGGTTATACCCGGATATACATACCCGTTGGACTTCAGCACATGGACGGCACTACAGCGATGGAATATGCCCGGTCTCGCCACGCCGACAGCGATTTTGGTAGGTCAAAACGCCAACAGGAGGTTTTAATGGCGATCCGGGACCAGGGCATCCGGCTGGATCTCTTCCCGAAGCTTCCAGTACTCATATCCAACTTGGCCGATACCGTGAGAACTGACCTGAGTGTCCTCCAGATAGGTTCGCTGGCGAGACTAGGTCTCCAGATACCAAGAGAGAATGTAGTGCGAGCAGCCATTGACGAAAGGTTCACCCAACCGTACACCACCCCGGATGGTGCTCAGGTGCTGCTTCCCAGGACGGAGCTGATCAGACCTTTGGTTAGAGCCATCACGCAGCGCCCAGGCGTCGTAAAGGAAGGGGCTTCGGTACTTGTTCAGAATGGAACTGATATCCAGGGGCTGGCTGCCCGCTGGGCAAAAGTGCTGCAAGACGATGGATTCCTGGTGGTGGGTACCAGTCAAGCGCCTGAGCCGAACCCAGGGACGTCGGTCATTTTGGACCACGGCAATCATCCACTGACTGTCGCAGCCATTAAGGAGCTGGTACCTAATGCTCGTATAGAGGAGGCCGAGCAGGAATCGACGTCAGCCGATGTGGTTCTCGTTCTCGGTAGAGATGCTGCCGAGAATCGTTAGCTCCCCCCGGGCAAGCTTCTCCAGGGCAGCCTCGGCGGCCTTTTGCTGGGCAGCTGTCTTGCTGGGCCCTTCGCCTGCAGCTAGCACCTGTGATCCTACTAGAACCTGTACGGTGAACCATCGGGCGTGGTCTGGGCCTTTGGCTGATACGGTGTGATACCGTGGCGTGATACGGTACTCCTTCTGTATTAGTTCCTGGAGACGACTCTTGGCATCCTTAATCTCCGCTGGCAGTGGCCCTTCTCCTAGCGCCTTGGCAACGCGGGGCAGCACCAAAGCTCGTACCGGTTCCAGCCCGCCATCGATGTACAGCGCTGCGATCAACGCCTCGAAACATCGGCCGAGATTGGCAGTGCGGGCGCGACCCCCCGCCGTGTCCTCCCCCTTGCCTAATAGCAGGGCTTGACCAAGCGCAAGGTCCTTAGCCCAAGCGGCTAGGGTTTCCAGTCTCACCATGGCTGCACGGAGGAGAGTGAGCTCCCCCTCGGTCCTGTCGGGATATTCTCGGAAGAGGTAGTCGGCTACCACAAAGTCCAACACTGCGTCTCCAAGGAATTCGAGCCTCTCATTAGACTCGATCTCCACTTCAGGGTTTTCAAAAACAAAAGACCGATGTACGAAGGCCTGAAGCAGCAGCTTGCGATCGTGAAATTTGTAGTTCAGGGCTGCTTCGACATAGTCCAGGTGCCTGTGCCATGATTGTAAAAGCGGCGGAAGCGACAAGGCTGACATAACTATGTTAGGGCCGCATTTTCACTCAAGCCATAACTACTATTGTCTCACAAAGATCAAAAGTCCCACGGCCACATCTCTGATATACTGTTTACCATAAAAGCATTCCGCAGGGAGGCGACACGATACCGGGTATGGAAGGGTATCCTACACAGTACCGTGCCAGTGAGGGGCCGCCTCTAGCCCCCGAGGGTGTCACAGAAGGGATAGTCATCCTAGACTTCGGTTCCCAGTACACTCAGCTCATCGCACGCAGGATTCGTGAAGCCAGGGTGTATTGCGAGATCCTGCCTTATGATATCCCAAGCGAGCGCGTGATGCCACTCAGGCCCAGGGGCATCGTCCTTTCTGGTGGGCCGGGAAGCGTCTACGACGAGGGTGCACCACGGATGCCGTCCTGGGTTCTGGAGAGTGGTCTGCCGGTGCTGGGAATATGCTATGGCATGCAGCTTCTTGCGTCCGCCTTGGGCGGCCGGGTCACACGGGCCGCCAAGGGAGAATATGGTTCGGCCAGCCTGCATGTCCTTAGGGACGATCCTCTCTTCGAGGGTGTTCCTAGGGAGTCCCGTGTATGGATGAGTCACGGCGATGAGGTTGCAGGGCTGCCCCAAGATGCTCATATACTGGCGAGGACCGAAAATGCTGCCATTGCGGCCTTCCGCAGTGGCCGCCGATATGGGATCATATTCCATCCCGAAGTGGCCCACACGGAGCACGGCGGTCGGGTCCTGCAGAACTTCCTCTTCAAGATATGTGGTGCCAGCGCGACATGGACCCCGGGGTATTTTATCGAGAGAACTGTCAGTTGGCTAAAGGAGACCGTCGGTGATAACCGCGTAATTTGTGCCTTGAGCGGAGGGGTCGACTCTGCAGTGGTCGCAACTCTCGTGGACATGGCTGTGCGGGATCGGCTCACTGCCATCTTTGTCGACAATGGTTTGCTCAGGAGCGACGAGGTCGATACGGTGATTTCCACCTTCCGCGAGCGGCTGGGGGTGCGACTTTTGTTCGTCGATGCCAGCGAGAGGTTCCTCTCCAGGCTTCGCGGCGTAACGGATCCCGAAGAGAAGAGAAAGATCGTAGGTGAACAGTTTATCCGGATATTTGAAGAGGAGGCGAGGACTATTGGGACTGTGGAGTTCCTCGCTCAGGGCACCCTCTACCCGGATGTAATCGAAAGCACCTCGGTGGAGACAAGAGCGGCCACGAGGATCAAGAGCCACCACAACGTGGGGGGCCTCCCCCCCGATATGGGCTTCAAGTTGCTCGAACCCCTGCGGTATCTCTTCAAGGACGAGGTACGACAGGTTGCTGAAGAGCTAGGGCTGCCGGAGAAGATCGTTTGGCGGCATCCGTTCCCGGGCCCTGGGTTGGCGGTTCGGATCGTGGGAGAAGTGACCCCTGAGAAACTGGCAATCGTTAGGGGGGCGGATGCCATCGTGAGGCAAGAGATCTGGAACGCCGGATTATACAGGAATGTGTGGCAAGCCTTTGCGGTGCTCACGTCGTCAAGGAGCGTGGGCGTGCAGGGAGACTCGCGAACCTACGGCTGGGTGGTGGCTGTGCGGGTGGTAGCCAGCCAAGATGGCATGACAGCCGATTGGGTACCTCTTCCCCACGATCTTTTGGCCCGCATCAGTAACAGGATCGTCAACGAGGTAGAGGGTGTCAACCGTGTGGTGTACGATATCACCAGCAAGCCGCCAGCGACCATCGAATGGGAATAGCGTAATCCGCCTCATCCACTAAGGAAGTTCGCCCACAACAGCCCAATGATGCTCTTGGCATCCCTTATGGTGCCTTCACGGATCAGCTCAATGGCGCGATGGAGCGGCATGCGGAGGACCTCTATACGCTCGTCTTCTTCCGACTGTCCTTCCACCTCCTCCAGACCTGTGGCAAGATAGAGGTGCATGCGCTCCGTTATAATGCCAGGTGCTGGGTAGAAAACCGCCAGCGGTTGGAGGGTGCCCGCTTGTAGGCCGGCTTCTTCCTTCAGTTCCCTGCGGGCACAGCTTACGGGATCCTCCCCGGGTTCAAGGGTCCCAGCTGGGATCTCTATTAGCTCGCCTTCTGCCGCCAAACGGAACTGTCGCACCAAGGTAACCTGCCGATCCTCATGGAGTGGTACGATCGCCACAGAACCTGGATGCAATACGATCTCTCGAGTGCTGCGGTATCCGTCGGGCAACTCGACATCGAAAAGCGCCAGCCGGACGATCTTTCCGTTGTATATATCCCTGGAACCGATTATCCGCTCCAAGCGTGCCCCCTAGCTTGTAGGCTTCCTCCATTATAGAGTTTCCCGTGCTATCTGTCGGCACGCCCTCATTTCTTGTGGCACAAAGGCCCTGCAGCATACTGGGAGGACGTGCCTTAACGGATCGCCCGATCGATGCTCTGTCTAGCGGATTGCAAGGAGCCCTTCCTTTTAAAGCTGAATGACAGCGAATACAACGAGAGTGGCTATAATTCCACCAAGAACCTATCGTTTTCTGGTCATTCTTTGCTTTGAGATAAAACTAGGGAGGTACAGTGGACATATGCTCAGGGGTGGCTCAGTCTGGCGCGGGGTGCAAAGGTACTTCTTGCTGCGGGCTTTGTTCCGGGGACCACGCTACTTTGCTGGGTATATGGTGCGGCGAGCGATGAGGCGCGCTGCCTGGCGAGCTACGAGGCGCTGGAGGTAGGAGGCGGGCTCTTCAGGAGGCGACGGGCGGATTCGAACCGCCGAATAGGGGTTTTGCAGACCCCCGCCTTAGGCCGCTTGGCTACGTCGCCTGGCTCCACAAAAAACTTTAGCACAGTCTTGGCCTCTTTTCAAGCTACCTAGAAGGCTCGACCCATTCATGCCAGGTTCGGAGCACCTCGCGTTTTTTGAGGCAGAACTCTTTCGCCACCTTCGCTATGGCATCCCTGGGCGACAAGCCCTCAGCCACCAGCTCCTTGAGCTTCTGGGCCAACACTTCATCTGTAACCTTGCGAGCTTCCCTACGGCGCAGTCCTTCGATTACAAGGGTAAACTCTCCAACAGCTTCCCTGGTCTCGAATTCCTCTGCAAGCGTCTGCAGAGCGGTAAGCCGAACCTCTTCGTGCATCTTTGTGAGCTCCCGAGCCAGCAGGCACTGCCGGTTGCCCAGCTTTTCTGCCAGTTCTCTAAGGGTGTTTCGAAGCCGGTGAGGCGCCTCAAAGAGCACAAGGGTAAGGGGTAGCTGCTCTACTATTTCGAGGAGCTCATGACGGTCTTTACGCTTCCGGGGCAGATAGCCAAGAAACACAAAGCGGTCGGCCTGGAGTCCGGACACCGATAGGGCAGCCACTGCGGCCGATGGACCCGGAACTGGAACCACGCGGTGCCCCCGCCTATGGGCCTCATGAACTAGGGATCGCCCAGGATCGGAGACGCCTGGTGTCCCTGCGTCCGACACCAAGGCGATATCCCCCTCTTCGAGGACCTTCAGCAGATAGGGCAGGCGGCTTCGCTCGTTGTGCTCGTTGAAGCTCACTAGCTGGGCCCTGATCCCATAGTGCGTCAGGAGCTTTAAGGTCCGGCGAGTATCCTCAGCCGCTACAACCTTCACCTGCGACAGTACCTGCAGCGCTCTGAAGGTCACGTCCTTGAGGTTGCCTATGGGTGTGGCTACGACATACAGGATGCCCATGTTTGTTAATAACCCGTGGACAAGTCTGTGAATAAGATTGTGGAAAAACCTGCCTTTGGCCGAGCTATCAAAAGTATAATGGAGCTGACGCAAGCAGGTAGCCGGAGCACTCCACGTGGACGAGCGCCCTAAGGAAGCGTTATATCGCAAGTGGCGATCCCGCAGCTTCGATGATTTGGTCGGCCAAGAGCCCGTAGTGCGCACCCTCCGCAATGCCGTTGCTTCGGGGCGGGTAGCCCATGCATACTTGTTTGCAGGGCCGAGGGGCACTGGCAAGACTTCCCTGGCGAGAATCTTAGCAAAAGCTATAAACTGCCTGTTGCCCGAAACGGAACGCCCCTGTGACCGTTGCGATGCATGTCGAGCCATCGCTGAAGGGAGGGCAGTTGACGTCATAGAAATAGATGCGGCGTCAAACAGAGGGGTAGACGACATTCGCTCGCTCCGGGATAAGGTCAATTTCCGACCTGTAGAGCTGAGAAACAAGGTGTACATCATCGACGAAGCGCACCAGCTTACGCGAGAGGCTTTTAATGCGCTGCTTAAGACCCTAGAGGAGCCGCCTCCAAACACCCTTTTTGTGCTTGCTACCACTCAGCCGCAGGATGTTCCTGCTACTATCGTCTCGAGGTGTCAGCGCTTTGAGTTCCACCGCATACCGACGGCTGTTATTGTGTCGCGGCTTAGGCAAGTAGCGGAAGCTGAGGGAATTCTTGTTGAGGAAGCGGCCATCGAATCCCTAGCGCGATCGGCCAGGGGTAGCCTTCGCGATGCCTTGAGCCTGCTAGATCAGGTCGCTTCGAGTGGGATATCTCCTGTCACGCTGGAGGACGTCAGACTCCTTCTCGGTCAGGTCTCAGGCGACACTGTGGCTGGCATCCTGACTGACCTCGGTCAGGGGAACCTGAACGCAGCACTCTCTGGCCTTCGGCGGGCCGTTTACGAGGGTGCCGACGTCCGGCAGCTATGCATAGAGATACTGGAGGGCTTACGACAGGCCTTCGTTGTCGCGATAAGTGGAGATCCCGAAGGTGGGACCTTTGATGCCCAAGCTGCAAGGCGCATCGCTCAGGCTATGGATGTTGTAGCTCTTCAGAGGGCCATAAGGGCGTTTAGTCGTGCGGAGAGTGCCCTTAGGTTCCGTACCGACGATGCCCTGCCTTTGGAGTTGGCAGCTATAGAGATAGTGGTGCCCGAGCCCATTGACCAGGGAGCGTCGTCGGTCCCTCGGGTTGATGGGGAACAGCTGTCCACTGGGGAAGGCAAGGTGGTTAGCATGCCTACGACTGTCCATAGTCGATCTCAGCCCGTTTTTCGTCCCCAGACAGCACAGCCTTCCACCAGAGAAGGCCGTGCCCAACCTTCTACAGAAGGCGAAGTGGAGGTGATAGCCTCTGATCCGCAGGCCCAGGCGCTCGCCCGCCAGTGGGCGAGGGTCCTCGAAGACATGCGGCCCACTGACAGGCGGCTCGAGGCTCTGCTTAAGTCTTGCCAGCCCCTTCGGGTGGACGGAGACTTAGTGACCCTGGGCTTCTATTACGAGTTTCATCAACGCAAAGTGGATGAGCCGCAGAACAGGGTTCTGGTAGAACGAGTTCTGTCCAGAGTCATGGGCCGCAGCGTAAAGGTCAAGACTGTTCTTGCTCCACGGAGGAACTCGAAGGTTCGTCCCATTAGGCCACAAGAGCTGGTGGAGAAGGACGAGCTGGTCAGGGCTGCTATCAACCTCTTTAATGCGAAGATTGTGAGCATCGATCCAGAGTAGCCATGCTCACGGCAGGTAGCTGAGGGGATTCTGGAACACACCGTTCCTTAGTATCTCGAAGTGTAGGTGTGGGCCTGTCGATCTTCCAGTGCTACCTATGTACCCGATTACATCGCCCTGGTTCACCCAGTCTCCCGCCTGCACAGCAAAGGCTGAAAGGTGACCGTAGCGGGTGACAAAGCCATTGCCGTGATCGATTATTACGAAGTTACCGTAGCCATAGGGGCTCCACGCTGCGAAGGTGACCTTTCCGGCATCTGCAGCATGAATGGGCGTGCCCATGCGCTGTGCAATGTCCAGTCCACTGTGGTACGAGCTGAAGTACTGCGTGATGATACCGCCCACCGGCCAGATGAAGTTGCCGCCCCCTGTGACACCTGGTTGGCCGCTGGGCCTCGGGCCTGTAACTGGCGCCACTTGCGGGGGAGCCACCGGTACCGGCCGAGGCGTTGGCCTGGGCAAAGGCGTGGGTGTAGGCATTACTCCGTCGGGTACGGTTATCTCCTGTCCTACCTTTAACTCTCCCGAAGGCGGTATGGCGTTCGGAGCATAGTCGATTATGGCCTTTGGCAGCACGCCATAGTAGGCGGCAATGGAGTCTACTGTTTCACCCTCTTTGACCTTGTGCACTATGCCGGTGATGGGAAGGATGGTGAGTTCCTGACCAACCGAGAGTTTGTTAGGGTCGCTGAGATTATTGGCCCACATTAGCGTGCTGGTACTAATGCCGAATTTATGGGCAATGTAAGAGAGGGTGTCGCCAGGCCGCACCTTGTAGGTTAGGGTTTGTTGACGCGGAGGCATTCTGCCTCCCGGGACCACGATCTCTTGGCCCGGCCTCAAAGTTCCATCCGGTGGGATGTCGTTTGGGAAGAAGTCGATGATCGCCTGAGGGTCAGCCCGGTATAGTCGTGCGATGCTTTCAACCGTTTCGCCTTCTTTCACCACGTGGTACATGCCGTCGATAGGGGGCACAATCACGTCCTGGCCGGGTTGAAACTCCTGGTCTTGGTCATACAGCTGGTTGGCCCAGAGAATTGTTTCTATCTGCAGCCCGAACTTCTGTGCCACGGAGAGCGGTGTGTCCCCAGGCGCGGCCTTGTACCTTATGATCCGTGCTACCTCCTGGGTCTGAGTCTGAGGTGACGATATGAAGCCGCCTTGAGGCCCTGTGTTGCGGAGATCGTCGCCATTGAGGTCGTCTGTCCCCGCCTCGAGCCCACCTCCCATCGCTCCAGCCGCGGGGCGCCCAACGGTCCAGTCTTTCAAACCTCCACTTAAGGCTACAGCTATGCTGACTGACAGCATCAGTGTGTGGGAGACGTACCGGGACGCCAGAAAGGTGAGAATCCTGGAGGAGGTACGGCGTCGTACAGGAGTCTTCAGGGTGCCTGGGGCGATTTCTTCGATGACTTCCGCAACCCAGTGTGGGCGCCTATCCGCCAGGCCCGGTGGTGCTGGGATGCCGGGAGCGGGCTCTTCTACCTCCTCTCCTCGGGCCCTTAGCAGCGTCTTTCTGGCTTCCTGTTGTCTCTGCAGCCTATGGGGAGCGATCAGGCCCGCGAGAAAGGTGGCGAGCCCTACCAGTCGCTTGAGCACTACTCCTCAGCTCTCTTGTGGCAGATTTTCCGAAGCATCCTCAGGCTCGTCAGAGAGCATAGCTATATTGCTGTCCTCTGTCAAGTGTTGTACGCGACACGTATGGCCTCTCGAAAGCTCCAGCTGGCAAAGTTAGATCTGACCTGGTGGCTGCAATGCCACTAAGGAGGTACTGTCAGCAAGCCGTGTCTTAAGGTATTTCCTTGGTGAGCGTGGCAAGAAACTCTGCGTTGCTCGAGGTCTTCGCCAATCTGTTGAGTAGGAGCTCAGTACCCTCTGTGCCCCCCAGTACCGACACCATTCGGCGCATGGTCCAGACCTGCTTCAGGGTTTGCTCGTCGAGGAGTAGCTCCTCACGCCGTGTACCCGACCGCTGGATGTCAATGGCAGGGAAGATCCTTCGCTCAGCCAGCTTCCTGTCGAGATGGACCTCCATGTTCCCGGTGCCTTTGAACTCTTCATAGATGACATCGTCCATCCGGCTGCCTGTGTCGATGAGACACGTGGCAATTATCGTCAGACTGCCTCCCTCTTCGATGTTTCTGGCCGCTCCGAAGAATCGCTTCGGAGGATATAGGGCCACCGGATCGATACCGCCCGATAGAGTTCGGCCGCTGGGTGGCACGTTGAGGTTGTAGGCACGGGTCAAGCGGGTTATGCTATCGAGAAGGATCATGACGTCCTTACCACATTCTACCAACCGCTTTGCCCGCTCCAGCGCCATCTCCGAGACCTTACAGTGGTTCTCCACAGGTTCATCGAAGGTAGAACTTATCACCTCCCCATTGACGGAGCGACGCATGTCGGTTACCTCTTCGGGCCGTTCGCCCACCAGCAATACCATCAGATGGATGTCGTCGTAGTTAGCAGTTACACCGTTGGCTATGGCCTTAAGCAGGAAAGTTTTCCCAGCTTTGGGGGGAGATACGATGAGCCCCCGTTGACCCCTGCCTATTGGAGCCACAAGGTTAAGTAGCCTAGTGGAGAGAACGTTGGGGGTGGTCTCCAGGTTTATCAGTTCGTTAGGAAAGATGGGCGTCAGGTTCTCAAAATGAGGTCGCTTCCGCGCCTGTTCGGGGTCAAGCCCATTTACAGCCTCGACTCTGAGCAGGCTGTGGTACTTTTCGCTCTCCTTTGGAGGTCTAACAACCCCGGTCACCTTGTCGCCCGTACGCAGGCCAAAACGGCGGATCTGAGATTGAGACACATATATGTCGTTGGGACCCGGTAGATAGCGGTCTCCCCTTAGGAAGCCGTACCCGTCTTCCACTATATCGAGTATCCCTTCGGCAAGCAGGTAGCCCTGTTGCTCCGCTTGGGCTTCCAGCAGCCTGTAGATCAGTTCTTGTTTCTTGAGCCTACTGTAGCCCGAGACGTTCAGCTCTTTAGCCATTTCTTGTAGTTCATCGATGGTCTTGCTCTCAAGTTCAGCGAGGCTCACGTAGAAATCCCCCTTTCGATTTTCTTAAGATGTGGGATATGGGTAAAGACATCGGTCTTTAAGACAGCAATAAGCCCATTGCGCCCATGTTGCGGCAAATTCACCTTCGGCAGTGCCAGATTAGGGAAAGATACTCCTGTTTCGGGCTTGTCACGGAGTTAGAAGCTCTAGAACCTCTGGACCTTTACGTCAACCCATCGGTATGGCCGGCCTCGATCAACCTAGGAAGGAGATAGGTCGTCGGGCCGAGGATGGCTCATCCGTCTGCTTTCATTATATCACCACTGTCAACGTTGTGTGATCCCTGTCCATCGATCAGTAGTATCACTGATGATCCATACCGGCGACGTTGATCTCAGTACTCCTTCGCCCACCGGGCGAAGTCCAACGCATGGTAAGTGATGATCAGGTCTGCTCCTGCCCGTGCTATCCCTGTTAAAATTTCGGTCACGACGGTTCTCTCGTCGATCCAGCCCATCGCGGCAGCCGCTTTGACCATGCTGTATTCGCCGCTGACATTGTAAGCAGCCAGGGGCACAGAGAAGGTCTCTTTTGCTGCCCTAATTATGTCGAGATAGGCCAGGGCTGGCTTGACCATAACGATATCTGCCCCCTCGGCTATATCGATCTCTATTTCGCGGAGAGCCTCGCGGCCATTGGGGGGATCCATTTGGTAAGCGCGTCGGTCACCGAACCTGGGGGCCGACTCCGCTGCCTCGCGGAAAGGGCCATAGAAACCCGAGGCAAACTTGGCCGAATACGCCATGATGGGAGTATTGCCGAATCCGCTCTCGTTCAGGGCCTGTCGGATGGCCGCTACTTGTCCGTCCATCATTGCCGAGGGTGCTACAACGTGGGCTCCCGATGCAGCCAGGGAGACAGCGGTGCGGGCGAGAAGCTCAAGGGTTGCGTCGTTGTCGACTCTGCCATCCTTGATGACACCGCAATGGCCGTGCTCCGTGTATTCGCAGAGGCAGACGTCGGCTATTAGGGTGACCGTGGGAAACTTTTCACGTGCCATACGCAAGTAGCGCTGCACGGGCGCATCTTCGCTCCATGCCATGGATCCGTAGGCATCCTTGGTTTCGGGTATGCCAAATACCATCACAGCCTCGATACCCGCGCTGACCACCTCTTCCGTTTCGCGCAGGGCCTGGTCTACAGAGAGTTGGTATATCCCAGGCATGGACCTTACAGGTTCCCGGACCCCGTGGCCGTACCGTACAAATAGGGGTTGGATCAAGTGGTGGGTCAGTACGTCTGTCTCCTGGACTAACCTCCGCAGACCGGGGCTACTGCGGAGCCTCCTCATCCTAACTTGTGGCCACGTGCTCACATGGGTTTTCCCCACACCTCTCATCCTAACCTCCGATATCTCAGGATCGCTTCCACGAGGCCATCCAGAGTATGTTGCTCAGCGATGACATCTACCTTTAGTCCTCGGCTTCTAGCCCGTTCCGCGGTTACAGGCCCGATAGTGGCCACCACTGTTTCGGGTGTGACCACCTCGTGCCACCGTTCGCCGAGCAGATCGAGGAGACCATCCACTGTAGATGCGCTGGTAAAGGCGACGACATCGAGGTCGGTAAGATCGGCAAAAGTTAGGGCCGGTGGCAGTCTCTGTGGCTTCACAGTACAATAGGCGACCACCTCTTCGACCTCTGCTCCGCCCTTGCGAAGGATTTCGGTGAGGGCCCTGTTAGCGATGTCTGCCCTGGCTAGCAGCAGCCGTTTCCCTTCTACACCGCAAGAGAGAAGTCCCTTGGCTAGATCCTCACTGGTATATCGCGGCGGGATGAAGTCAGGCCGGATACCTCGTTGGGTTAGGGCCTTGGCTGTCCCTGGCCCCACGGCTGCTATCTTAACGGAAGCCAGGTGCCGTGCGTCCAGGCTTAAAGCCTCCAGCCTATGGAACACCGTCGCAACTCCTCTAGCGCTGGTGAATATCAGCCAATGGAACCTGCCTATATTGACTAGTACCCGATCCAGAGGATCCCACTGGGGAGGGGGGACGGTCTCGATGGTAGGCAGGGCCACAACTGAGGCCCCGAAGGCTCGTAATTTGTCGGCTAAGGTGCTTTCACCGGCCTCAGGCCTTGTCACCAGGATCTTGAGCCCGCTCAAAGGACGGGTATCGAACCATCGGAGCCTGTCCCTGAGGGCCACAACCGGTCCGACCACGAGGAGGGCGGGTGAGCTGAGGCCTGCCTCTCGGGCCAGTCTAGGTATATCGGCCAACGGTCCGACGACGGTCCGCTGGTGCCCCATTGTGGCCCACTGGATCACAGCCGCTGGAGTGTCCGGCAAAGTGCCCTCGGCCTGAAGTTGTAAGGCTACCTTGTCGAGGCGTGTGGCCGACATCAAATAGATGGTTGTAGTTCCCTGCACCTCGGCGTCTTCGGCCTCGTGTCCGGTCCGTATTATGAGTTCTCTGGAAAGGCCACGATGCGTCACGGGAATCCCTGCGTAGGTTGGTCCTGCTAGCGCCGAGCTCACTCCGGGCACGATCTCGAAGTGTACACCGGCCTCCGCTAACGCCAGGAGCTCCTCGCCAGCTCTGCCGAAGAGCATCGGATCTCCGCCTTTAAGTCTCACCACCAAGTTGTGCTCATGGGCGAGCTGCACCAACAGCCGGTTAATTTCGCTCTGGGCCAGGCTGGCTTGGCCCTTTCTCTTACCTGCGTAAATAATTCGGGCTGTGGACGGCGTTAGAGCTAACAGCTCAGGGGCTACGAGGTCGTCATGCACCACGGCATCAGCCTTTTCCAGATACCACTTGCCCTTAACGGTAATGAGCCCAGGATCCCCGGGCCCTGCGCCCACGAGTACTACCTTGCCTGGCACTCCGGGACCTCCTACCCCTTGCTGTTGATCTGGCTAGCCGCCTTTCGTGCAATGGCCACGGGATCGGCCTCTGCCGTCGTTACGGTGGTTCTCACGAAATGACCTTCTATCTCCACACCGGCATCCAACACAAACCCTCGGGTGGGTTCGTATCGGCAGTACGCAGCAACCGAACTTCGACAGCCGCCGCCCCACCTCCGCAGGAACTCCCGTTCTGCGCCAGTGCAGATCCGAAGTACTGGGTCATCGAGCCCTGATAGGAGGTCCAGTAGGCGTGCATCGGCAGCCCTAACTTCTACCGCTAAGGCGCCCTGCCCGGGCGCGGGCAGCATGATACCCAAATCCAGCTCTACAGTGTAAGCCACCTGTATGTCGAGGCGTCGGAGGGCTGCTGAGGCTACCACCACAGCGTCGACCTCGCCGCGTGTCAGGGCTTTGTCAATCCGTGTGGGCACGTTTCCCCGAATGGGCACAAAGGTGAGGTCAGGGCGTTGCGCTTTCAACTGTGTCTGCCTCCTGGGGCTTCCTGTACCCACAGAGCTACCCTGAGGAAGCTGATCCAAGCTCTCGATTGGGTGTCGCGATACCAGGGTGTCGGTCACCTGCTCACGAAAGCACACAGCAGCCAGGGCTATTCCCTCCGGTTCGGCGAGAGGGAGGTCTTTCAAAGAGTGAACGGCCAAATCTACTGATCCTTCCAAAAGGCCCTGCTGAAGTTCCTTCACAAAAAGCCCTTCTCCTTTTAGCTGTGATAACGGAAGATGAGGCGACCGATCTGCCCGCGATGGGATTGGGACTAGCTTGCATGGCAGCCCTGCCCAACTTTCCAGCCACTGGCAAACTTTTTGGGCCTGCTTCATGGCCAGCTGACTGGCCCGTGTCCCAACTCTGATGTCACCCATGCGTTACCGCTACCTATAGAGAAAATCGTGCAGTCCGGGTCCCAACAGAGGAAGCATCAGTAGGCTGACAACCAGGGCCGCAAAAGTGGCCAGAGCCACCAGAGGTCTATAACGGAGAGTCTGCGTGCCTAGCCCGAGGGCAAGGTACGCCACATATCCAGAGGCAACAAAGGCAGTGGCCACAACTTTTGGTAGCCATCCCTCCAGGCTTCCCGAGTACTGCAGGGCCCAAGCTGTTCCTGTCACCATCGATACACCTATGAAGGGCAGGCCGCCCGCCACACACATGGTGGCAAACCTCTCGATCCTGGTCAGTGGTGGGAGGCGAAGGGCCCAATGGAGTTTCCACCCAAATCTGAGTGCAGTCCATTGCACTAGGTACAGTACCGAAGCCGCAGTGGCGACTCCGAAGCTGGCATAGGCTACCACTGAGCTTCCCACGTGCATAGGCATCCACGGTGTGAGAAGTGCCGTAGGAAGGCTTTCCCTGGCAGCAGGAAGCAACATGGCTAACCAAATGAGCCCCACGCCAAGGCCCAGCGGCGCAAGGACTAAAGCCGTGTCCTTCCAAATGGCGAAGAAGGCCAGGGCCAAGCCCACCACTATCCACCCTGTCACCATGGCAAGCTCGAAACCTTGTAGGTTCCTGCTGCCGGAGGCAAAACTTGTCAGATGGTGCACCAGCCAAAGGAAGTGGAGTGCCCATGCAGCAATGGCAATGCCCATGCCTCGCCTTCGCCATATTAGCGCGTCGGATCGCAGCGTGATTACATTAAAGCCCAGGGCCAGGGCATAGGCCGACCAAATGGCTAGCAGAAAGGTGCTCATGCCATAGTTCATGCTGTCTCCGGCACGTCATCGGCCGACCTTAAATCGAACAGCTCCGCGAGGGCCCTTGCGTACGCGCTGCGTCGGTCGTCGTCTTCCACTTCCTTGAGGCGTACGGTCGGCTCATGAAGAAGCCGACTGACAATACGTTCTGTGAGCCTTTCGACCAGCTTTCGATCGGTGTCCGATAGGTTCCCCATGCGTGTTCCCAGGCGCTCCAGCTCTGCCTGCCGAATGGCCTCGGCTTTGTGCCTCAACGCCACAATAGTGGGCAGCACGTTTCGGGTGCCTAGCCATTTCATGAAGCTTTCCGCGTGAGCCTCGACCATGGCCTCCACCTTCTCGATCTCAGCCCTACGCTTATACAGGTTTTCGTCGGCTACCTTCTGTACTTGGTCCAGATCGAAGGCAAATATCCCTGGGAGGTTTCTAATTTCAGGTGAGACATTTCTGGGAACGCCCACATCTATAACGACCAAGGGCCTACCACGGCGCAGTGCAAGGGTAGGCTCCAGAAGCCCTGAACTGAGGACAGGCCGATGACTTGTTGTGGCTGCTACTACCAGGTCGACATCGGGCAAGTACCTTGCGATCTGGTCAGGCGAAATCAACAGGTAGGAGGCTGGTAAGTTAGCCGCTGCCTTTTCGGGATCTCGCGTGACGACCGTTATAGATCCTATTCCCTTGGATCTCAGCAACTGGGCGATCGACTGACCCATAAAGCCCGTGCCGAGAAGAAGGGCCTTTCTGTTTTGAAAATCCCCCAAGACCCTTTGAGCCAGTTCAACGGCTACGGAACTTACGGAGGCTGGGTTCTGGCCTATAGCCGTGTGGATGCGGGCCTTTCTGCCTATGCATACCGCTTCCTGAAAGAGTTTTGGCAAAATCTTGGCGTCCGGAAAGTAGGGGAAACTGGCCTCCAAGGCCTGCCTGACTTGTCCCAGGATCTCGGCTTCTCCTATCACCATCGACTCTAGCCCGCAGGCTACCCGCATTATGTGCCTTACGGCCTGGTATCCAACACGCTGATAGAACCTGTCGCGCCACTGGTAAAAATCACCAGGGTAAACCCTTTCTGCGCAGGCCTCCAGGTTCTGAATGCCATCGCGCGGATTTTCTGAAACCCCGTAAAGCTCCGTGCGGTTGCACGTCGACAGCACGACTGCTTCAGGAAGGCTTTCCCGAAGTACGTTCAGCAGCGGGACTGGGCCTTGCGCAAGGGCGAAGCGTTCCCGCACTGAGACAGGAGCTGTCTGATGGCTTATGCCAATCATCACGATATGCAACGCGTTTCACCCGTCAATATGGACTTTATGCGATTCCGGGCCGCCTCCTTGCCTTGGGTGAGTAGTATCTGGTATGCGTCCGAATCCACCACCTGCTGCCAGGCCAGGTTCCGCTCCTCTGGTGTGGCTATCCTCTCCTTGGCCAGGGGCCTAAGCTCCGTCAGCAGCTCTGCAAACTCGCCGATGGCATCGGGCAAAATGTGCGATACTTGTTCCTTAAGGCGTTTCGCAAGAGCTGGACTTGCGCCGCTGGTTGAAATAGCTATGGCTACTGGCCCCCTTCGCACAATGGATGGCGCGATAAAACTACAAAACTCCGGCTGATCGACAACATTGACGGGAATATTGCAACTTTCTGCCTCTTCCCACACTGTTCGATTGATCGAAGCGTCGTCTGTGCAGGCTATGGCGAGGAACGCCCCCTGGAGGTCACCCCACTGATACCGACGTTGGTAAAGTACGATACGCCCCTCTGCGGCCAGACGCTCAATCTCGGGGTTAACTTCGGGCGCTATGACGGTGACGCGCGCGTCAGCCTGCAGCAATCCTTCTATCTTGCCCAGCGCGACTTGACCGCCTCCGATCACCACACATCGGCGGCCCTTCAACGATAGAAAGACTGGATAATAGACCTGCATGTCAGCCTTCGTGGGGGCCAATTAGATTATACCAGAGAGGACCCTGATTGACGGCCTGCAACGCTATGGTGGACGTAGGTAAGCTCCCACATGGAGCGTAGGCCTGGCGGGGCCTTCAGCAGCGAAAAGGCAGTGTTCACGACGATGGCCGCTGTGGCGGTGTCGCCGAAAAGGCCACCTTTTACTACGGTGTGCACAGGTGGGTCAGAATCGAGCTTGACCTCATCTCTCTCATCTGAGGGTTCGATCTCCATCAACAGCTCGAGGAAGATCTGCCTTCCCCCACTGCAGGCGACGGATGTGGTCTGTCGTGTGCCGCAGACATGGCCCTCTGGCACATAGAAATAGGCCGTGCGTTTAGGTCTATCCGCAATTATGGGTTCGACGGTGCTCTCCGTGTCCTCTAGCTCCCAGCCAAAAGCGGCTGCTACCATCCATGCGGACTCTTCGAGCCCCACATGGCCAAACCGTCCCGCTCCAAGCCTAGTGTAATACTCATCGGCGGACATGCCTAATCCCATCTTCTCCTGGAGTGCGCGCCTGCGCCGGGCCACGTTTACAACCCGATGCACTTCGACGGCCCGTATGTTAGCACACACGGCCGAAAGGGCGATAGGCAAGGTATCCATAGCGAACCCTGGGTTCACCCCAGTACCGACCAAAGCTACTCGCCGTTCCAGCGCCACGTGGTCCAATTTCCTGGCGATTTCTGGGTGGCGGCGCCAGGGATAGGCAAGCTCCTCACATGTGGAGACCGTCGGGAGACCGGCCTCCAGAAGCTCAGCAAGCTGATCAGCTACATCTTCCAGATATGATCCCGTGGCATGGAAGACTACGTCGGGCCGAGCCTGCTCTAGGGCCTCGGCGAGGGATGCGCACACCTTGACGCCCAGCGCGGACTCCAAGCCCAGAAGCTCGGCTACATCGGTTCCTACCTTGGATGGATCCTTGTCTACAGCGCCCACTGGTGTAAGGCTTCCTAGGTGCAACGCTGATCTCAGGATTTCGATCCCGATGCTGCCAAGACCGTAGCTCAGAAAAGTGATCTTCCGGTCCATTTCCCGATCCTCAAACAGATTGAACAGTTTCTGGTAGTGCGAGTACTTGCCGAAAGTTGCTCTCGTCGGCAAAGGGGCCCACGACGGCCAAGTTCAGGTTGGGTGTTCGGAACAACTGGTTGGCCAACTCCAGGATATCGTCTGCTGTCACAGCGTCTATAAATCCCATCACTTCGTCCACAGTGTAGATTTTCCCCAGCAGCAGCTCCTGTCCGCCGTACCATTGGGCGATACCCCTCGTATCTTCCAGGCCCAAGACCAGCCGGCCCTTGGTGTACTCCTTGGCCTTTGCGAGTTCGTCCGCCGATACCGGTTCTCGTGTCAGCAAGGCTAGCTCGTTGAGGGTCGCAGACAGGCTTTCGGAAGCTCGCTTTACATCTACGCCGGCATAGATCGTGAGGGCACCCACGTCCTTGTACTGGCTGATGTAAGAGTGGACGCTGTATGCCAGACCCTTCTCCTCTCTGATCTTCTGAAAGAGCCGGCTGCTCATGCCTTCGCCAAGAAGGGTATTAAGAATGCTTAGGACGTAACGCCGCGGATCGGTATATGGAAGTGCTGGTACTGCCAAACACCAGTTGGCTTGCTCCGTTTCCCTCGCTACCACTTTCAGCTTTGGCCCAGGTTCCGGCGGCAGAGCTGGCGGTATGTCCCGGATCTCGCCACCAGGTAAAGCCTCCAACATGGCCTGGACCATATCCTCGACCAGAGGCACTTCGACATTGCCAGCGACACTTACTACTGCAGCCTGGCTCCGGTAGTGCTGTCTAACGAACGAGATAAGCTCGTCGCGCCCAATTTGATTGAGGCTCTCGGGCGTACCTGCTATGTCCCATCCCAGTGGTTGGTCTCCCCAGAGAACCTGGTCCACCACATCGTGCACCAAATCGGCTGGGGAGTCCAGCGTCATTCGGATCTCTTCGATGATGACCCGTCGTTCCTTGTCTACCCCCTCTTCACAGAAGAGGGAATTGAGGACCATGTCTGACAGAACGTCCAGGGCGAGGAAGAGGCTAGGGCTGGCAACCTTCGCCCAATAGACGGTGCTCTCTTTGCCGGTGGCGCCGTTCATAATTCCGCCCACGCCTTCGATGGCCTCGGAGATGGCCTTTGCAGTGGGCCGCTTGGTTGTGCCCTTGAAGATCATGTGTTCGACGAAATGGGATATTCCGCTATGCTCCTTACCTTCGAAACGTGAGCCAACCTTGAAGAACAGGGCAACTGTGGCAGAGCGGGTGTGTGGCATGGGAGTTACAAGCAGTCTGAGGCCTTGGGGAGTAACAGCTCTATAAAAGGTATTGGCCACCTTAACGCTCCTGGGAGATCGGTTATATCTTATCTTAGTCTGATGTAGACCTTTTCGCCAAAGCCGCCATCACGTCCTCCAGCGTGGGATTCACCTTGAATGGGGGCGGGACAACCCTAAGGGCGGCGTCAACGTTTTTCAGGCCGCTGCCAGTCACTAGAAGCACTACGGTCTCGGAAGGGTCCACAAGGTGGTGTTCTAGAGCGGCTTCCAAGGCTGGGAGGACTATGGCCCCTGATGGTTCCGCGAATATTCCTGTACTGCGGCCGATGCGTGGGATGGCAGCCACGATCTTGTCGTCGTCCACACTCACGGCTCCACCACCCGAAGCCCTTATGTACTTTACCGCCATGGTCCCGACCCTAGGCATGTCTACGGATATGCCGTCAGCTATAGTGCGCGCAGCCACGGGCCGAACAGTGCCGTCGCCTTCTAGAGCCCGCTTTATGGCATCGGACCCCGTTGCCTGAGCTGCAATCAGCCTCGGGAGCCTTTCAATCCAGCCCAGTCGGTATAAATCGAGAAAACCTTTCCAGACGCCGCTAATGATGCAGCCGTCGCCGACAGGCACGACGATAACATCGGGTACCCGCCAGCTAAGTTGTTCGGCAATCTCCAGGCCGACGGTTTTTTTGCCCTCGACGGTGTACGGGTTGTACCCCGTGTTTCGGTTGTACCAGCCCAGAGCTTCCGATGCCTTCATGGAAAGCTCAAAGGCGTCATCGTAGGAACCCCTGACGGCGAACACCGTTGCCCCAAATACAAGGAGCTGTGCTACCTTCGCTTGAGGGGCTGTTTTAGGGACGAAAATGTAGCTTCGGAGGCCCGCCGATGCAGCCAGTCCAGCAAGGGAAGAGGCGGCGTTGCCGGTGGACGCGCACGTGGTTTCTTTCCAACCCTTTTGCAAGGCCCGGGCTACCACAACGGCGCTTGCTCGGTCCTTCAGGGAGGCGGTGGGGTTCCGAGTGTCGTCTTTTATGTAGAGATTGGGAACACCGATCTGCCTTCCAAGGGCCTCAGCCCGGTAGAGGGGAGTCCATCCTACCTGGAGGGGAGGCAAGGGCTCGTTGGCTACTGGCAACAGCGGCAGATAGCGCCATATGTCTCGCCTGAGGTTCGTATCCAGCTGCTGCCTGTCCAGGGTACGCCTCAAGCCATCGTAGTCATAATGCATCTCCAGGACGCCCGATGGGCCACAGACAGGACAGGAGTACTCCACTGCCTCCGGCTGATAGGTGGCCTCGCAGGAGGTGCAAGCCAAGTGGCTTAGAAAGGGGCTTGCCAGCTGATCCATCAGTGGATAATGACCCACCTCTTTCTGAGGTTCTCCAAGCGCTGAACTTGGGTCTCGGGCAAGGGATGTTCCCGTTCAGGCACCTCGAGATGCTTTACCTCACCAGCCAGCTCCGTTGAGAAGTAACGGAAGCCATGGTCGTTGACCATAGTAACAATCAGGCTGGCGTCAGGAAGCTCTCTAGCAACCTTAATAGCTGCGGCCACATTGCATCCCGAAGATATGCCGCAGAAGATGCCCTCTTCGCGGGCCAGCCGCTTCGCCATGGCTATCGACTCGTCGGAGGTCGTGGTCACGACGCCGTCGAGGATCTCGATGTCTAGGTTGTCGGGAACAAAACCGTCACCTATGCCCTCGATGCGGTGGGACCCCCACCGACCTTCCGAGAGGATGGGGCATTCAGCGGGCTCAACGGCAAAGACCTTTATCCGCGGGTTCTGTTCCTTAAGATATAGTGCTGTTCCTGTGAGGGTCCCTCCTGTACCCTGAGACGCAACGAATACGTCTATCTTGCCTTCGGTCTGCTCCCAGATCTCGGGACCAGTGGTCAGATAGTGGGCAGTGACATTGTCGCGATTGGTAAATTGGCCCACCTCCCAGTATTGCCCTGGGGCGCTGCTCTTTATTTCCTGCACTTTTTGCACTACCAAGTCTACGTCGCTTTCACCGCCAGGCGTGAAAACCAGTTCGGCTCCGTAGGCACGGATAGCTTTCTTACGCTCTTCGCTCATGCCTTCGGGCATAACTATCACGACTCGGTAGCCCCTTGCCGCACCCACCATAGCGGTGGCAATGCCCGTATTGCCGGTAGTGGCCTCTATGATGGTCATGCCAGGCCGCAGCTCACCCCTTTTTTCGGCCTGGGTGACCATGTAGGGAAGAATGCGGTCCTTCACGCTGCCGCTGGGTCCATAGTACTCCAGCTTCCCAGCAATCGTGGCCTTAAGTCCAGATGTCACCCTATTGAGCTTCACCAAGGGAGTGAGACCTGCTGTCTCAAGGATACTGGAAGCCATTTTCCGGCGGGCAAGCCAATCGACCATGGTTGCTGTTCCTCCTTCGCCATTGAAGTATCATGCCGCGGCAGGGCCGAGCTCTAACATGATACCCGTACGTTCACGAGCGGTCAATCTATTTAAGCTCTACTCCAGATCTCTTGCGCTACAATCTACGCGGACTAGCTGGAAATGTTTGGGCTCAGTATGTCCGCTAGTTAGCTGATGGGCCAAAGGGCCTAGCTCACTGCGTCGGACATCCCGAGCATGCGTTTTCTCGTCTGGCCAACGCGTGCATCGAAAGCATCGGCACACGGTGGCGGGTTCACAGCAGTGACAAGACGGCTCGGTCCCCAGTTTGGTTTTTTCTGTGGTACCCAGGCAGCGGATCACCGGTTACTTCTTGCGGAGCTTGCGCTACGGCTTTACAATTGGGATGCTGATCCTTGGGCTCAGGAACAGGCTCAAGACAGAGAGTTGTCTAGGTTGACTTGGGCCTCGCCTGAGTGCCGGAGGATAGGCATCGATGCCCCGAGAGGAGTTTTCACGATGACGTGGAAGGTAAAAGAGTGGTTGCGACCAGCTTCGCCAGAACAGGCTGCCCAGCTCATGGCTGAGCTTGGGCCCAGAACCCGTGTTGTAGGAGGTGGAACCCGCATCAAACCCGATCCTGACGTGGAATACCTGATTGATCTGTCGCGGTTACCCCTTAAGGGGGTCACTGTTTCGGACGCGGCCATTCGCTTGGGCAGCGGGTTGTCCCTGGAAGCTCTCTTGAAGGTGTCTGTCCTTTCCAGTCTGGCGGATGGGTTACTGCCAGTGGCTGTCAGGCACAGCTATACTTCTCTTGTGAGAAATAGGGCGACCCTGGGTGGTGAGATAGCCACAGCTGATCCTACCAGCGAAATACTTGCTGCCTTGGTGGCTTTTGGAGCCTCCGTCGAGTTGTTGGGTCCTGAACCCGCCAGCCTGTCGCTATCCACCTATCTATCAGAAGTGGCGGCTCACCGTGGGAAGCTGATTGTTGCAGTCAGCGTGCCCACGGGTTGGACTTCCGGGGGATTCTCCAGGGTTGCCAGAACGGTCTCGGACCGACCCATAGTGAGTGCAGCCTTCGCCTTTAGCGGCGACCGCACTAGAGGGCATGGCAGCCTAGGCCTCGTAGGTGGAGGGAGCTCGATCATGCACTTTGAGATTGAAGTCGCCTCAGACGTGGGTATCGAGCAGGCGATACGGGCGGTAGGGGCTGCCGTCAATCCGCCCAGCGACGTTCGTGGCAGTGCGGAGTATAGGCGGGCTGTTATCCCGGTAGTTTTGCGTCGAGCAGTTGAGGCTGCCTTGGAGGGGGTAAGGTGAGGGTGGAAATCGTCATCAATGGCATCGCGAGGTCGCTCGAGGTGGGACCGACCACCCGCTTGCTAGATGCTTTGAGGACAGCAGGGTACTTCAGTGTCAAGAGAGGATGCGACTATGCGGGCGAGTGTGGAAACTGCGCTGTCCTCATTAATGGTGTCCCTGTAAATTCATGCCAAGTTTTCGCCGCGCAGCTCGAGGGATCCACTGTCACCACTGTGGAGGGCCTTGGGAATCCCAAATCTCTCCATCCATTGCAAGAGGCCTTCCTGGACGAAGCCGCCGTGCAGTGCGGGTACTGTACCCCGGCTATGCTTCTAGTGGCCAGTCACCTGTTGGAAAGGAATCCTCGCCCCACAGAGGCCGATATCCGCGAAGCTTTCGAGGGGATACTCTGTCGTTGTACGGGATACACGAAGCCCATCCGTGCGGTGAAGCTGGCTGCTCAACGTATGGCTACTGGACGGTAGACAAGGTAGACCTCTGGTATAATGCTTCCGGTAAGTTAGTTCTGTTTTGGGCCGATTGATGGTCCATATTGTATTGGGATTGTAAAGAGAGGCCCACTATTAGTGTCGAAGTTCAGTGAGCAGCACGATTTACGCTGGTACGCTGTAGACCTTCATATTCACACCCCAGCTAGTGCCGATTATCTGCGTCCTATACCCGGACCTTACCCCTATCTTGAGATCTTGAGGACTGCCCGTCGGAGGGGTCTTTCCGCTGTCGGAATTACTGACCACAACACGGTAGCTGGTGTAGCCGCCATGCGCCGTGAAATCGAGGTGTTGGAGCTACTAGAAGAGAAGGGACGGCTAACCGTTGATGAAGCGAATGCCCTGAAAGAGTATCGTCAGCTGCTCGGCGAAATACTGGTTCTACCCGGATTCGAGTTTACGGCCACTCTTGGTTTCCATGTCCTGGGGCTGTTTCCTCCTGACACACCGATCAGAAAGCTGGAATTCCTTCTCCTCCAGCTCAAGATTCCTGTTGAAAAGTTAGATCTGGGGTCGACCGAGGTGGGTGCCACCGTGGACGTGTTGCAGGCTTACCAGCTCATAGCATCCCAGGGTGGACTCGTAATTGCCGCCCATGCTAATTCCAGCCATGGTGTGGCTATGGCTCGCTATGGCTACGGTGGACAGACCCGTATCGCCTACACCCAAGACCCAAATCTCCATGCCCTTGAGGTCACCGACCTAGAGAGCAGATCCCGCCATGCTACAGCCCGCTTCTTCGATGGTAGTCGCAAGGACTACCCGCGTCGTATGCACTGTATCCAAGGATCAGACGCGCACGTGCCGGAGCGGCTTCCCGAGGACAGGCCAGGCACCTACGGTATTGGTGAGCGTGCCACGGAGCTTCTGCTGCCCGAACTTAGCTTCGATGCCATTAAAGAGTTGTTCATGAGCGACCACTTCGAGCGTCACAGGCCATACCGACCTGTTCACCCCTTTGTGCAACGCTTGGAGATGGCCAGGCAGGCGGGTCAAATGGCCCAGGTCGCCTTTTATGAGGGTCCGATCGGATCGCGGACCGTGCTGCAGATACTGCGCGATGTGGCAGCTATGGCCAACGGGGCCGGGGGCGTTGTCTACGTGGGGGCAGGGCCCAGGCCAGGCACTAAGATCAAGGGCGTTGAGGATCCGGAAAAGGTGAAGGCAACTTTGATGGCTGCCATAGAAGAAGGCATAACGCCTCGTCCGAAGGTGAGCATCCAGGTGGCCGAGGCTGAAGGAAAGCTAATATTGCTGCTACATGTGGCGCCGGGGCCTGACCTGCCCTATGTGATACCGCCAAGCCAGGTATATGTGCGGACGTCGGGGATAACCCGTGTCGCCACGAGGGACGAATTGGTGGGTTTGTTGGAAAAACGCTCAGCTGGTTCCCCTAGGTCCGACCTTTCCCTGTCTATCGATATTCCATGTACCGGCGTTGAGATTGTCTCTACGGAAGAAAGAGACGGCATGCAATACTACAGTATGTGCGATCTCAGGACGGGCAAAATTGTGCAGAACGTTACCCGGTTCTCTGCCAGGAGCCTATGGCGCTACGCTATCCTTCTGCACGAGGAAGCGAAGGGAGCCTTACGCGATGTATTCTGGCAAGGGGATATGGGTGTGTGGCACATGCAACCCGGACGGACACCCCGTTACGACCTGGTCCTCCGACAGCCCGACGGGCGTCTGCGTGTATTTTATGGTGTTACACTGCAAGGCGTTCCTGAGAGCTGGAAGCCGGTTATAGAGGCCTTTCACGCCGCCAAAGGCGGCGGAGAGGCTCAGACAGAAGCATGATGCTCTCGCCCGATCCGACGGCCAACGCCACAATAACATAGGCGCCTGCTCCCAGGACGCCAGGGACCGTGACCAGCAGTAATCGTTCCATCAGGTGCACTGAGCTACGCGCAGGCATCAAGTGGAAAGCGATTAGGGCCGTAGCGGCACAGGCGGTTGCCGCTACCATAGCTTTGCCCAAGTCAGCCGCTAAACCGCTCCAGCACATGCTAGGTATCGTTCGGCGAAGGAGCAGGGCCATGATCACTGTATGGGAGATGAGCTGTACGGAGTTGGCTATGACTAGACCGGGCATGCCCAGGGGACCTATGAGCGTCAAGGCCACTGCAAGATATACTCCGACGCCGGCGACCCCAACCAGCACGGGGGTAAGAGTATCCTTCCTGGCATAGAAGGCATAGATCAGAAGCTGATCTATGGCTGAAAAAGGCAGCCCGGGCAGGTAGAGGCCCAGGGCCATGAGGGTCCGCTGGTGATCAGCTTCACTGAAAGCTCCGTGCTGAAACAGAAGGGAGATCACAGGATCTCCCAAAACAGCCAGTAGAGCGGTAGCGGGGAGAATTAAGTAAGCAATGCTTATAAGACCTTTAGTCAGCGTGCTCCTGAAGTTTTCCAGGTCTCCGTCCGCGGCCTGCCGTGACAGGACTGGAAGGACCGCTAGCGATATGGCAGCACCTACAACGCCCAGGGCGAATTGAACCAATGTGGTTGCATAGCTCATGGCAGCTATGCTTCCTGCTCCGGTTCGTGAAGCTAGGTTTCGATCTATGACAATGCCAACGGCGCTTACTACAAGGCCCATGACCACGGGCAGGTAGAGGCGAAAGATCCGCATGACTGCCGGGTGCAGGGGACACAGCTTCGGTAAGAGACCCATGTCCCTCAAGCCTGCTGCCTGCCATAGCATCAAAACCAAGGCTCCCAGAGCCATGCCAACCGCTAGACTTGGGATACCCAAATAGGGGGCCAATATGAGGGCTCCCGCTATTACCGCTAGATTGAGCGCCGGAGCCGCAAACGCTGGGAAGAGATATCTGCGCAGTGCGTAGTGCGCCGACATCAATACTGCTCCCATACTCATAAAAGCCACCCCTGGCAGGACGATCCGTATCATCAGCACAGCCAAGTCGTGGGTGTTTCGATCGAAACCTACGGCTAAAAGCCATGCCAGTGGTGATGCCAAGATTTCAAGAACTAGTACAGCTAGACCAAGGATCAGCGCTACCAAGACGAATAGATTCCCAACAATGTGACGGAGTTCTTTCCACTTTTCAACTCGGGCGTACTCTGAGAAGACTGGCACCATGGCCGCAGATATGCTTCCGCTCACCAGCATGTCGTAGACTATGGCGAAAACGTTGGATGCAATCCGAAAGGCGTCTACAGTGCTGCCACCGCCGAAGAGGTCCGCGATCACTACTTCGCGCACCATGCCTAAAATGCGGCTGGCGACGTTTCCTACCATGAGCAGGATGGTTGCGCGAACTATGCTTCCGTCAGGCTTTGCAGTATCGGGAGACAATGGTCTCGATTATCCTGGAGGTAGAGTAACCGCCTTCATAGGGGAGTATCACGACCTGAGCTCCGAGCTGAGTGGCTACCTTTGCCTCGACGGGTGCCCTGTCGCCTACGGATGAGTAGTCGCCGCCTTTTACGTAGACATGGGGCCGAACTGTCGTGACCAACGATTCAGCAGCATCGCCCGAAAAAACCGTGACTGCATCTACGCTCTCAAGAGCCGCGAGCAGTTCAGCCCTATCGGGCGCCGGAATTATCGGCCTACGCGGTCCCTTCAAACGGGCGGCTGATGCGTCGTCGTTAACTCCCACGACCAGGAGATCCCCCAGGGCGCGCGCTGCCTTTAGGTATCGGATGTGGCCAGGGTGAAGGATATCGAAGCAACCATTGGTGAGCACTATGCGCCTTCCGGAGGCATGCCATGTTTCCGCTGCGGCTGCCAACTCGTTTTCAAGAAGGATCTTCGACGACCTCTTCATCCCACTCCTCGAGTGCTCGTTGTAAGTCCGACATGTGGGCTGGGGCATTCCCCCAGCGTTGCACAGCTATCCCACCGGCGAGGTTGGCAAGTACCGCTGCTTCAAGGGGAGTAGCCCAGGCAGCCAGGGCCATTCCAGCAACGGTAACCACAACGTCGCCGGCCCCAGTCACGTCATACACTTCCACCTGTTTCATAGCGGGTATGTGCCACACCTTTCCTTGCCAGGCAAGGACCAGCCCCTGAGGCCCCAAGGTGATCAGAGCAGCCCTCAGATTCAAGTTACGGACAAGCTCCTGGGCAGCCGATGCGCAGTCCGATAGATCTTCGAGAGGCCTTCGCAGGAAAGCCGATGCTTCCTCTTTGTTGCACTTGACAAGGTCGTAGCCATGGTACTTGTCCAGGGCTCCCTGGGCATCTGCAGCAGTGACCAATCTATGGGTGTGGGCCATACGCAAGAGGGCTCGAGCCACGCTTGTTGAGACAACACCCGAAAGGTAATCTGAAAGGAGCAAGAGCTGGATTCGGTTTCCCAGGGGCTCGATTCTCTCTAGAAACTGTGACGCAATGGCCGGCTCGAGGTCTGAACGATCCTGGAAGTCGATACGTACAAGCTGCTGCGGGAACCGGAGGGACCCTTGAGCTACTATTCTCATCTTCCGCGTAGTTCCACGGTGCGGTGACACTAAAACGGCCGAAGTGTCTATCCCCAGGTTGTTAAGGTGGTTGAGAAGTTGCTGTCCCGCTGGATCGTCCCCCACGATACCTGCCACGTGCGACGACCCACCCAAGGTAGCCACATTGACAGCAGGAGCGGCTCCACCACCTGGTCCACTGAAGGAATGTACGTGCTCTAAGACCAACACGGGCGCCTCCCGCGAGATCCTCGAAGGCCGCCCTACCAGGTACTCGTCGAGGAAGAGATCCCCCACGACAAGAGCAGAGACTCGTGGCATTGCCGAAAGGATTTCTCTTAGTCTGTCCTTCATTTCAGCAGACCGCGTCCCCACTTGGCTAGGACCAGAACCGCGAATCTTGGTAGGGCTAACATCCGTCTCCAACGCCAAGGTTGCTGGAGCAGCCTCCATAGCCACTCTAGGCCAGCTCTTTGCCATGCTAGCGGCGCCCTGGGGACAACGCCAGCAAGGAAGTCGAAGGTGCCACCTACTCCCATGGCGATCCTTGTCGTGAGTCGCCGTTTGTTTCGATGGATCCAGATCTCCTGTTTAGGGGCACCAAAGGCAACAAAGAGGACGGCGGCTCCGCTCCCTTGGATTCTCTCCAAAATGGCCTCATCGCATGACAGATCCGGGTTTCCCGCTTCGCACCCGGCTAGGGTAAGGCCTGGATGACGTGCCACGAGTTCTTGTCCGGCGCGGCATGCTACTCCTTCCGTGCCACCGAGGAGGTAGATGCCTGTGCCTTCCTCCCTGCACAGTTTGCAGATAGTTTCCACAGTTTCTACGCCCGGCAATCGCATTCTGATCGGTGCCCCCAATAGACGGCCGGCCCAAACTATTCCTATGCCATCTGGCAGCACGAGGTCAGCTTCTAACACAATCCTGGCATAGGCTGGATCCCTTCTGGTCATCATGTAGATCTCGGGATTCAGGGTGACAATGTGCTTGGCTCCATCTGCCCGTAGCATAGCTCGCAGGACATCGGACAGTTCTTCCCACCCACCAGAATACACAGGCATTCCCAAAACGTTGGCGGTGGGCGTTAAGGTCGGCTTAACCAGCACCTCTCCCTCCTCCTCC
>DAOUBH010000014.1:0-77966 GCA_034432775.1 Chloroflexota bacterium | reverse complement strand
GAGCTCGTGGTGACCTTTTCCACGGCGCCTGGCCTTGATCATGGTTGCGCAGCGTTCTGTGGTCAGGCACATGCCGCATCTAGTGCATCGAAACACCGCGTTGATTAGTTCAGGCCGCCCAAGATGCTTCCACTTGTGGTGGTCTACCCACTCAGGTAGTGGCAGTTCCTCAGGTGGCTTCCAAGGCAGCGGAGGTTCTCCGAACTGCTCATGTTCGGCTATCTGCGGGCCATACATGCGTGTCAGCAATTCACTGGGCACGGGTCACCTCGTAATCGTCGATGGGCAGGTCTAGCAGCCCCGGCGACATGATGTTGTTGGGATCGATAGCGCGTTTAAGGGTCTTGATGAGCTCAAAGTGCGGTCCCAGCTGCCTCATGCACCCGGACCATAGTCGGCCGATCTCGATGGGCGCCCCTCCCAGCTCCAGCAGTCGTTGCTGTGTCTTTCTGGCGCATTGCATGACTGTTTCGTACTGGAGAGGGTACTGTTCCAAATACATGATGGTAGGATAGCAGACAAAGGCAGTGTTTATTTGGAACCCTCCTATGAAATAGGCTAAGTTGTACTCGCCAACGATGATCTCTTCACAGATCTCCCTGATGCGCTCATAAAACCAGGCCGTCTTGCCCAGGGGATAGTGGAGAGGCAGGAGTGCGCGGCTGCCCAGCTTGTACATACCGCCAGGAACCAGGCCGAACCGCTTCTCCCAGTACTTTTCGGCGATTTCGGCCCTAGATTCTCTGCCGTTGTGCTGGGCTACAATCTCCCGGAGGATCCCCATCTGGCGGTCCACAACAACGGGATCGCCTTCTATGATGTAGACCAACTGGGCCTCGGGGTAAGTACCTGGGTTCACTGCCTCGAGGGACCTTCTTTCTCGCAGGGCAGCGAAGCTGGCCTGAATCCGTGCCTGCCTGGCCCTGTAAAGCACATTGCAGGCATCGGCCACGTTGTCGAAATCGAAGGTAGCAAAACCGTATCGCGCAGGGAGCCGCTCGATGCGGGTAGTGACTTCCACCAGCACCCCCAGAGTGCCTTCGGAGCCGCAGAACAGGCCGGTCAAGTCGTGAGCATAGGCGTATCTGAAGAACTGGCCGCTGCCCCCAGCCATTGACTGGGCATGGGGATTGGCAGCAGAGCCCGTGACCACTAGATCGCCGTTGGGCAGAACGACCTTGCATCCAATTACGGCATCGCCCTGCGTTCCCCACAGGGCCGAACCTATACCGTCACCGTGGGCCATGAAGCTGCCCCCTATGCAGGATGCCACGGCCCCCTCTGGTGACACCAGGTTATAGTAACCCTCCTTGTAATTGCGCAGGGTCTCTTGAAGCTGAGCGAACGTAACCGCTGGCTCACAGGTGCAGGAAAACAACTCCTCGTCTATGCTGAGGATCCGGTTGAAGCGCCGCATGTCGAGGCTGATGCCTCCCAGGTAGGGTATGGCGGCACCCCATAAGTTGGCGCCCGAGCTTCTAGGATAAACTGGCGTCTTGGTTCGGTTGGCCAATATGAGGATCTCTTGTACTTCTTGCACCGTGCCTGGGACGAGTACCAGTGCCGGCGGCACACCTGGGAGTGGACTGGCATCCCGGGCGTAGGCCCACCTGGTGGCAGTGTCATGGAAGGCGTAGCCCTCCCCAACTATGGAGGCGAACTCTTCGACCAGGGAAGGTGGAAGTTCCACATATCTGGGCATACGGATTCTCACTTCCGTGTACGTTCGTATGAATTTTGCCCCAAGATTTCGGCCGACGCAAGCCCTTGGGGAGAGCTAGTGGTTGTTGTCCCCCGCTCTACAACGTCAGCCCAACTGTGGTTTTCCCGGGTCGTTTCTCAGCGAAGGCCTGAGTTGGGACCTCAGCGCCACCTGCGTTAGAAGATGATCTGTGTGCGGTTTGTGCCGTGCTCCAGCTGGATTTCGGCGCCAGCTATGGCGATTGTGGGGTGTTCTAAAATGTGTTGATATGGCTGTAACGAGGAGGACCATCATGTCTGTGCCTAGCATTGCCCAACTCTTCGATCTGAAGGGCCAAGCTGCCATAGTGACTGGGGGAGCTATGGGGATTGGGAAAGCTATCGCTCTCAGGCTGGCTGAGGCAGGAGCTGCTGTGATGGTGGCCGACGTCAATCTGGACGAAGCCCGTAGAACTGCGGAGGAAATCGAGGGTTCGGGCGGTAAAGCTGCCGCCGTAAGAGCCGATGTATCGAGCGTTGCCGATGTATTGGCAACGGTGCAGGCAACGGTGGATGCCTTTGGCACCCTGGATGTCCTGGTGAACAATGCCGGTGTCTTCCCGACATCCCCTGTTTTGCAGCTGAAGGAAGAACTGTGGGACAGAGTGCTGGACATAAACCTGAAGGGGGTCTTCCTATTTTCGCAGGCTGCTGCGACCAAAATGGTAGAGCTTGGGAAGCCGGGCAGAATCGTTAACATAGCGTCCATCGATGCCTTCCACCCGTCGGGCGGTCTGGCCCACTATGACGCCTCTAAGGCGGGTGTGGTGATGCTGACGAAGTCCATGGCTCTGGAGCTAGCGCGGCATGGCATAAGGGTCAATGCCGTTGCCCCGGGGGGTATCAGTACACCTGGTGCAGAGAAGGCCATGGCCGCAATGGCGCAGGCTTCGGGGTCGGCGGGCGCACACCTGCAGGAGGCCTTTGTTGTCAGAATACCCTTGGGCCGGATGGGCGAACCCGATGATATCGCTCGGGCAGTCCTGTTCCTGGCCAGCGAGGCATCCAGCTACATGACTGGTGCCACTGTGGTGGTGGATGGCGGTTTCCTGCTCTCGTAGGGGCGGGTTGCGGGCCTATCCCGAAAAGTGGGGCACCACTCTACGTCCAAGGGTATCGATGGCTTCCCTCACATCGGGCCCAAGGATCCCAGAGAAGGTGACCGATGACAGCTGCATAGAGACGATCCTCTCTAGCCACGCTATCGCCCTTTTTGCTGGGCCCCATATGCAGAAAGCGTCTACGGTGGCTTCTGAGATGCGACTGGCGGCTTCTTCGATCTGACCTTTTGCAGCCAGGGACCTGACCTCATCCAGCTCGGTAGGATCCAGCCCTGCCAAGGTTGGCAGGTGCCCCAGGTATGGGACGAACTGGGCTACGAGACGGCTAGCCATCCTCCAGGCGGTGTACTTGTCCTCCGAAAGACAGGTCCACACCTCGGCTCCAAGCTTCACAGATCCAGGAGCGCGACCAGCTGCCCGTTCGCCTTCCCTCACCGCCTGCGCCACCGCCTGCAGCACTGCAGGGTTGCCCATGCCCGGGGGACGCACTTCGTCGGCGACTTCACCCGCCACGGCCAGCATCTTAGGGCCGAAGGCCCCTATAAATATGGGGATGTCCTTTCGGGGAGGTTTCCATCGGAAGACAGCTCGCTCATCGGCCCTGAAAACTTTGCCCTCGAAGGGTTCACTGTCCCCTGATAGGAGTTTCCGCACGAGCAACACCATTTCTCTGACGGCATGGGGGCCAGTGTTAGTGTCGATCCCGAGATATTCGAAAAAGGACCCCCGGCCTATTCCGAGGACTGCCCTGCCCCCTGTTAGTTCGTCGATGGCGGCGATATTGTTGGCAGTTATAGCGGGATGTCGCACGTAGGGATGGGTTACATCGGGACCTACCTTTACTCGCCTTGTGGAGGATGCGATGATAGTCACGATAGGCCATACGGGCCGGTTCCATATGACGTCGTGTACGGTGAGCTCTTCGAAGCAGGGGTACGTCTCCACCAGCTGGGCCAACTCTGCATAGGCCGACATGGGCCAGACGGCGTGAAGCTGTATTCCGAAAGTGGGAAGCTGCACCATAGTTTATTCTCTGGGCCTTCTTAAAAAGTCGGCCAAATTATACCTGACAGGCGCCTGCTGTTGCCTTCAGCGCGGCAGTCGGCGGAGAGCTTCTGCCACAGCTTGCGGCAGCATGCGGTGCTCTGCCTGTTTGATGCGGGCGTGCAGGGATTCAACTGTGTCGTCGGGCAGTATGGGCACCTCCACTCGTGCTATCACCGGTCCGCAGTCCACGGTGGGTGTGGCATAGTGGACGGTTGAGCCGGTGACGGGCAGGCCCAGTTCCAGGGCCTGCCGTACAGCGTGGGCACCACGGAGCGCAGGAAGCCAGTGCCCGCTTGGGCTGATCACCCAATCTTCAGGGCCGTCGGGAAGGAGGGCTGGGTGTAAGTTTATGACTTTCTGCGGAAAAGCATCGAATATCTCTTCGGTCAGCACTAGCATCCAACCTGCCATCACTACTAGATCGATCCGCCGTTGCAATAGGTGCTCTGTGAGGAGTCGGGTGTACTGGTGGCGGAGCTCAGGATCTTTGAGGTCTGTCAGAGGCAAGTACAGGGCCTCGATTCCGGCCCTGTGGGCTATCTCCAGCGCGCCTGACAGCTTATTGGATACCACAACAGCCACCTCAGCATCCAGCTGCCCGTTGTCGATGGCCTGAAGGAGGGCGGCCAGGTTGCTGCCACTGCCCGAAGCCAGAACCGCGAGCCTTGACCTGCCCATCAGCTGCCTATATCGCGCCGGAAATGCTTGCCCTCGAAGCTTACGAGCTCAACCCCCGCGTAGGCCCGTTGTCGTGCTTCTTGGAGGGTGTTCCCTAGTGCCGAGATGGTGAGCACTCTGCCGCCAGCCGTCACAATGCGGGTTTCGTCGAGGGCCGTGCCGCCGTGGAAGACCCACCTGCCCTCTTGCTCAACGGCGTCGAGGCCTGTGATGGGAAGCCCCTTACGGTAGGCCTCTGGATAACCTTGGGAAGCCAGCACAACGGCGCAGCAGTGGGATGTACGCCAGCGGAGATTCACCGTTTCCAGTCTGTCATCCAGGCAAGCCTGCAGAGCCTCCATGAGATCACATTCCAGCAGGGGGAGTATCGCCTGGGCCTCCGGGTCCCCGAACCTGCAGTTGAATTCGAGGACTTTGGGGCCCTGGGGGGTGATCATCAGCCCGGCGTAGAGAACGCCTCTGTAGCAGATGCCCATTTTGAGGAGAGCCCTAGCCGCTGGCTTCAAGATGCTTTCCATGACCCTTTCCCGCAACTCTTGGGAGTCCTCAGGTATAGGGCAAATAGATCCCATACCACCAGTGTTGGGGCCACGGTCGTTGTCCAGTAGGCGCTTGTAATCTCTGGCAAGGGGCATAGGGATCACTTGATCGCCCGAGACGAAGGCCAGAGCAGAGGCCTCCCGGCCTTCTAGGAATTCCTCTATGACGATGCGATCTCCCGATGGCCCGAAGGAGCGTTTCACCATGATATCTTCTACTGCCTGAAGGGCATCATGGCGGGTTGTGCAAACCCGGGCGCCCTTGCCGCCAGCTAGTCCGTCGGCTTTCACCACTAGCGGCAGGGATGCCTTAGCAACATAGGCTAGGGCAGCAGAGGGTTGATCGAAGACAACGAAGGGTGGGGAAGGGATGGCCGACGACGCCATTAGGTCGCGGGCAAAGACCTTGCTTGCCTCTATCTGGGCACCGTTCTGGGTAGGTCCGAAGGCCTTGAGGCCCTGGCGAGCGGCTGCGTCCACAACGCCGAGGGCCAATGGCATCTCAGGACCCACTACCATCATGTCGATGCCCAGAGCCTTAGCATGACAGACCAGGTCTTGCACAGCGTCAGCGGTGATGGGGAGGTTGGTCCCGAGCTTGGCCGTGCCTGCGTTCCCTGGGGCGAAGTAGAGGTGCGATACATGGGGGGATTGAGCGAGCTTCCAGCCTAGGGCATGTTCCCTGGCCCCGCTGCCCACTACCAGTATCCTCACGGGGAGCGCTCCAATACGAATTTGTCAGCCAGATGTCGGCGGCCTATGGGGTACTGA
Source organism: Chloroflexota bacterium (assembly GCA_034432775.1). Classification (GTDB taxonomy): domain Bacteria; phylum Chloroflexota; class Chloroflexia; order DAOUBH01; family DAOUBH01; genus DAOUBH01. The sequence continues at coordinate 72,130 of DAOUBH010000014.1, read as the reverse complement.
CCTGTGAAGCAGGCCGTACAGAAATGGTCTCCGGTGGTTTCTAGAGCGCGCCACATGCCTTCGAGGCTGAGGTAGGCCAAGCTGTCAACGCCCAAAAACTGACGTATCTCCTCTATGCTCCTTCCGTTGGCCACCAACTCCTCGGAGCTAGCTATATCTACCCCGTAGAAGCAGGGGAACCGAATGGGAGGAGAAGCTACCCTGAGATGTACCTCCACAGCCCCAGCCCGCCGCAGCATCTCCGCAAGGGGTCTGAGGGTGTTGCCCCGGACGATGGAATCGTCCACCACCACTACCCGGCGGCCTGCCACGGTGTCGGGCAAGGGATTGAACTTGAGGGCCACTCCAAGCCTGCGGAGACGGTCGTCGGGCTGGATAAAGGTGCGCCCTATATAGCGGTTCTTAATGAGACCTTCGGCGTAGGGGATTCCAGAGGCCTGAGCGAAGCCGATGGCGGCAGGTGTAGCCGAATCGGGTATGCCCATAACGATATCTGCTTGGACGGGATGCTCCCGTGCCAACTCGCGGCCCATGGCGTTCCTAGCAGAGTTGACGGTCCTGCCGCTGATGCGGCTGTCGGGGCGGGATAGGTAGATGAGTTCGAAGAGGCAGAAGGCACGCCGTTCTCTGCGGCCAATCATATGGCTGCGAGGTCCGCTGGCATCTATTTTGAGGATTTCGCCGGGGGCTATGTCCCTTACGTATTCCGCGCCCACGGTGGCCAAAGCACAGCTTTCGGAGGCGATGGCCCAGCCGCCATCTAGTCTCCCTAGGCATAGGGGCCGGTTGCCCCAAGGGTCACGCACGGCGTAGAGGGCGTCCTTGGTCAGGATGCCGAGACTGTAGGATCCCTGGGCTACCTGCATGAATTGTTCGATGGCGGGAGCTAAATCAGGCGACGAGGGTGTGTTGGCCTGGGCTGCCGAGTAGATCAGGTGGGCGATAAGCTCACTGTCGCATGAAGATGTGAGGTCTCGACCACCGAGTAAGGAGATTAACTCCTCTAAGTTCACTAGGTTTCCATTATGGGCCAGAGCCAGTTGATCGTCGTCGCCCACAATCAGGGGCTGAGCATTTTCCAAACGGGAGCTGCCGGTGGTACTGTAGCGTGTATGGCCCAGGGACGCTATGCCTGATAGGGGTTCGAGAGCAGGTTCGTCGAAGACTTGGGAGACTAAGCCCATCCCCTTGTGGCATTTGATGTGCGTGCCGTTGGCGACTGCTATCCCAGCGCTCTCCTGTCCCCTGTGCTGCAGGGCATAGAGGCCGAAAAAGGCGATGCGGGCGACGTCGGCTCCGGGGAGATACACCCCGAAGACACCGCACTTCTCTCCTCTTGTCCGGTCAGTCCCTTGCCCAGTTGGCCTGTATCTCACGATCTGCCTCCTCGATCCTCCGTACCTCCGCATCTCGGTATTGGGCCAACTTGCTTCGGAGTTGGTCGTCGACAAGGGATAGGATCTTCGCAGCAGCGAGGGCCGCTGCCTCTGGCTCGAGCACCGTCATGGGAGCGACGGCGCTGGGCATCCGCAAACTGGAGAGCACGTCCATGCCCGAAAATCTCTCGGAATATGGTGGACAGGCGATGGTGGGGAAAGTTGTGTTGGCGTCAACGACGCCAGAGAGCGCGTTGGATCTGCCAGCGATGGTGATAAATACTGTGGGCCTGCCCATGGCCTGTATCTCGTGGATTATGGCCAATAGGGTAGCGGTGGTCTTGTGGGCAGAGGCTATCCGTGCTATGGTCTCTATCCCCAGATTTGAGAGGGTGCATGAGACCTCCCTGGCCACGGGAAGATCGGCTTTAGATCCCATGAGTATCGCCACCAACGGTTTCATAGGCGGCTCCCTGCCACAAAGCCCTCGGTGAGGTCGGCAACTTGCTGGTAGAGGGCCCGAACCCTGTCGAGGGCCTCCTGGGTTACTTCGGGAAGGTTACGGTAGACCTGCTTGTCCAGCATGCGGGCCTTATCGCCCTTGGGCCAGATGCGCCAGGAATCGTTGTCGATGACATCGGCTAGCATCAGGGTGCCGCTAGAATCCCTCCCAAATTCGACTTTCAGGTCTACCATCTCCACATCTTCTGCTGCCCAGGCTTCCTCCAGAACGACAAAGGCCCTACGGGCAATGTCAATCATCTCGTGCAGGGTGGGCTGGTCTGCGATTCCCCGAGCCTCTATCTCCTCCTCAGTAATCAGGGGATCGTGGAGGGCGTCGTCTTTAAGGAAGAACTCAACCAGTGGCGGATCGAACCTGAAGCCTTCGGGGACCTCAGGGTGCCGCTTCAGATACGATCCGTAGGCCCGGCGTCTTACTACGACCTCCAGGGGTACCATAGTGCAGATGCGCACCAGCGATATGTTGGGCTCGGGCGCCTCGAGGAAATGAGTCCGTAGTCCATGGTGGTTGAGCAGTCGGAAAACGTTGGCTATGGTGCGTCCTGCCAGGGCGCCTTTGCCTGGAATGACGTGATGTCTTGCTCCATCCCCTGCGGTTATGTCGTCTTTGTGCATTAGGTAAGCCAGGTCAGGATCTTTTGGGTGGGCGTAGACGATCTTTGTCTTGCCCTCTGCCAACTTCATGCCGAAGAGTGTGCTCATCTCAATGCCTCATTCTCCTCTCGTAGTTAGGTGCTTCCTTGGTGATAATGACGCCATGGGGATGACTCTCCAACACACCGGCACCGGTGACTTGAACGAAGCGCGCCTTAGTGCGCAGCTCCTGGAGGTTAGTGGCTCCTACGTAGCCCATACCAGCTCTAAGGCCCCCGATAAGCTGGTAGGTGAGGTTGCTGAGAGGGCCCTTGTAGGGGACCCGGCCCTCTATGCCTTCTGGAACCATCTTTACCGTGTCGCGGGAGGCCCTCTGTCCGTACCTGTCGGCGCTACCGGCCTTCATAGCCCCCAGTGAACCCATGCCTCTGTACTCCTTGAAGTGCTCCCCTTGGTAGACTACCAGCTCACCCGGGCTTTCCTCGCACCCGGCGAAGAGGGATCCGATCATCACGGTGGAGGCTCCAGCTGCCAGGGCTTTGGTTATGTCGCCAGAATATCGGATGCCGCCGTCGGCCATGACTGGGATGTTAAAGGGCGCAGCGGCTTCGGCGCAGTCGATTATGGCTGTCATCTGCGGCACTCCGACGCCTGCTATCACACGGGTGGTGCAGATAGCCCCGGGACCCATCCCCACTCGGATGCCATCGGCTCCCGCTTTGACGAGGGCCACCGTACCTTCAGCTGTGCCTACGTTTCCGGCGATGACCTGAAGATCGGGCCATGCAGCTTTCAACTCGCGGACCGCCCTGATCACAGCCTTTGAGTGGCCGTGGGCCGTGTCTATCACTACCACATCGACGCCGGCCCTTACCAGTGCCTCGGTGCGGGGTAGGAGGTCCGCTCCAGGCCCCACAGCGGCACCGACCAGGAGTCTGCCTTGACTGTCTTTGGCGGCATTGGGGTACTTCATGCGCTTTTGGATGTCTTTGACAGTTATGAGGCCCTTCAGGTTGAAGTGATCGTCGACAATGGGCAACTTTTCTATGCGGTGGGCATGGAGTATGCGCTTGGCTTCCTCGAGGGTGGTACCCACAGGGGCCGTTATGAGGTTCTCCTTGGTCATGTACTCGTAGATGGGCCGTTCGTAGTCTTCGGCGAAGCGGATGTCTCTGTTGGTCAATATGCCCACCAGCTTGCCGTTTTCCGTAATAGGCACTCCAGCGATGTGGTACCTGTCCATGACCTCTACAGCTTGACGCAATTTGTCCGTGGGCCGAAGGGTGATGGGGTCTGTGATCATGCCCGATATGGAACGCTTCACTCGGTCGACCTCGGCTGCCTGTTCCTCGATAGACAGGTTGCGATGGATGATGCCGATTCCGCCCTCCTGAGCCAGAGCAATGGCCAGACGTGCTTCTGTGACGGTGTCCATAGGGGAGGATACCAACGGTATGTTCAAACGTATGGAGGGGGTCAAGTAAGTTGACACGTCCACCTCTCCCGGGAGTACTTCAGATTCCCCCGGCAACAAGAGCACGTCGTCAAAGGTCAGTGCCATTTTCTCCACCCTGGCCATGAGATACCATCACCTCTCAAACTGTAATCTTCCTTTGCCCTTCTGGGCGGGCAGCACCTCGCCCATTATCCATGCTTCGGGGATCAGGGGTAAGATCTCCACCGCCGCTGATGTGTCCATTATCAGCACCATACCTACGCCCATGTTGAACACCTGGAACATTTCTTCCAAGGGAAGATTGCCCTGATGCTTGATGATCTGGAAAATAAGGGGCGGCTCCCAACTTGCCGTGTCTATCGTAACCATTAGCTCCTCCGGCACAGCCCGGAGGAGGTTGCCAGGTATACCGCCGCCCGTTATGTGGGCCGCCGAATGTAGGCCTCCCGTCGCGGCAGCGAGACGTACCTCCTTCAGGTAGGATCGGTGTGGTGTGAGGAGGGCCTCGCCCAGGGTGGCGCCGAGCTCGGAACGGTGGCGCTGTAAGTCTTCCATGCTGAAGAGCTTACGCACAAGGGAATAGCCGTTTGTATGTAGGCCAGAGGACGGCAAGGCAACGAGGACATCCCGCGAGCGCACGCGGTCGGGCCGCAGATGTCTGTCGGGAGCAACTATACCAATCATAGTACCCACCGCGTCTACGGCTCCTGGGCAGTAGACGTCGGGCATTAGGGCCGTTTCGCCGCCTATTATGGGACAGTTGAGCTCTCGACAGGCCTGTACCATCCCATCCACTATGCCCAACAGGGCTTGCTCGTCCAGCTGCGATGTGGCCAGATAATTCAGGAAGAACAATGGTTCGGCGCCAGCACAGAGCAGGTCGTTCAGACAGTGGTTCACCATGTCCACACCGATGACGTGCCATCGGTTGAAGCTGCCCGCTAGGAGAGCCTTCGTGCCCACACCGTCGATGGTGGCTGCCAGCAAAGCTAACTCTGTACCCTCGGCCACATGTAGCTTTAGGAGGCCGGCGAAGGAGCCGGGAAGCGATACTGTGTCGCGGGTCCAGGTGCTGTGGACCTTCTCGATAAGTTCCCCCTTCAGAGCGCTCATCCTGTCGAGGTCCACCCCTGCTTTGCGGTAAGCCTCAGACATCAGTCGATCCCCCTGCAGTAGTTCACGACATTGGCAAACAGCCTAAGGGCGTAAGGGCGCCAACCATGGGGCATCTGCCAGTGGAAGGATGCCCTTTCGGGGTGAGGCATCAATCCCAGGACATTGCCCGAAGGGTTGCAGAGACCTGCAACTCCCTCCCAGGAGCCGTTGGGGTTCCAAGGATAGTCTTCGTGAGATCCCGTAGGGCTCACATAGCGCAGGGCTATCGTCCGGCTGGCCAACAGCTCTTCTTCAGCATCTTTGGCGGGAAGAAACCTCCCCTCGGCGTGTGCTACTGGCATGGCGATGGATGTGCCCTCGAGACCGCGGAGGAACGGCGAAAGGCAGGTATCGTCTATCGCTATGTTGACCCAACGACACTCGAAGAGGCCGTGGGCGTTAGGTGCCAGTGTGACCCTTCTCGCCAGGCAGGGCGAAGGCAGTAGCCCTGACCACAGCAGTGCCTGGAACCCGTTGCATATTCCCAGCACTGCTCTCCCTGCGGCAACGAAGTGGTCGAGGTAATCGCCCAGGAACTTCCTAAGCACCAGACCAAGAACCTTGCCAGCCCCCAGATGGTCGCCGTAGGTGAAACCGCCTGGAATTATGAGCATCTGGTAGGATAGAAGGCGCTCAGGCCTTTCCAGCAGGACTTGTAGGGGGATCTCTTCAGGTTTTCCACCAGCGGCTGCACAGGCTTCGGCCGTCTCTTTGTGGCAGTTAGTGCCCGGAGCTCTAAGTACAAGGGCACGAGGTCTCACCATGGGCTTGGGCCTTGCCTCCATGCTTTGACGAGCTCATTTAAGGGTATATCTACAACGGGTTTACCTTCCCACATAAGCCTAAATATATCTTGCGAAGTGACCCTGCCTATTGCAGCAAAGGGCAACCTGCCCAGAAGGGTCTCGAGTTGCTCGGCCTTGTCTTGGGGTACCTCGATCAAATAGCGAGCCAGGGATTCGGCGAACATCGCCGATAGGGCGCATTTACCGTTGCCTCTCCAAGGGATAGCATCGAGATGTGCTTCGATCCCCAGTTGGCCGGCGATGGCCATTTCAGCCAGGGCGACGGCCATTCCTCCTTCACTAACGTCGTGGCAGGCTGCTACAAGATCCCTACGTATCGCCCTGTGGAGGGCTCGGGCGATTCTCCTGCCGTACCTGGGTGGCCCAGGTGGGCTGTGGCCCAGAGAATCCGAAAGGAGTGCCAGATGGGAGCCGCCCAATTCGTTGGCGGTTTCGCCGACGACGTATAGCACATTGCCAGGCGCCTTCAGGGCCGGTGTGACGGTGCGCTTCAGGTCGGGCACCCAGGCCACGGCGGTAACTAGCAGAGACCCGGGTACTGGTATCCGCCGACCCTGGGCGTCTACGTACTCGTTGTACAGGCTATCCTTTCCGGATATGAAAGGGAGCCTGTAGTGGAGGGATGCTTCATAACAGCCCTGGGCACAGCGTACCAGGGATCCCAGAAGAGCAGGATCCTTGGGGTTGCCCCAGCAGAAGTTGTCAACGACAGCTGTCCTGTCGGGATCGCCGCCAGCGGCAACCACGTTCCGAAGGGCCTCATCTACGGCAGCCCAAGCCATTGAGAGGGGATCCAGCATCCCGTACAGGGGGTTGAACCCGGTGCCTAAGGCTAGGCCTTGGCGGCCAAGGGCCAACACTACCCCGTCGGCCGGGCCATCCCCTGGTCCAACGAAAGGTTTGACCGAGGTTCGACCTTGGACTTCGAAGTCGTACCGTCTGATTATTGCGTCCTTGGATGCGATATTGGGGTGTCGCAACAAGGCCAGCAAGCTGCCCTGTAGGTCATGGATTTCCGGCATTGGGTGCGATTTCGGGCCCTGCCAGTAGGCTTCGAGGGAAAGAGGCGGCCTGCCGTGGTGCAGGAAGGCCATGGGTAGATCGGCAACGGTGCGGCCCCGGCTGGTGACCCGCAGCTGGCCGTCCCCAGTGAACATTCCTATACAGGATATATCTACTTGCTCCTCTGCTGCGATGGCCTTTAGGCGTTCCATCGCCTCAGGAGGCACTGCTAACACCATCCTCTCTTGGCTTTCTGACAACCAAATCTGCCAAGGCTTCATACCCAATTGCTTCAAGGGAACGCGGTCGAGATCCACATGCACTCCTAAGGAGGCTCCCATCTCCCCTACGGCCGAGGAAAGTCCACCGGCACCACAGTCGGTGACTGCGTGATATAGGCGCTCGTCCCTGGCCCGTAGCACGAATTCCATGACCTTGCGCTCCACTACAGGGTCGCCCACCTGCACAGAGCCCAAGTCATCGGTACCGCTTAGCTCCAGGGATGAGAAGGTGGCGCCTCGGAGGCCGTCTTTGCCTGTGCTTCCTCCTACTAGGACGACCAGATCCCCTTGTCGCGGGTGCCGAGGGTGGGAACCTGCGGGGGCGATGCCCACAGCACCACAGTAGACCAGTGGGTTGAAGTTGTAACTGGGGTGAAAGAAGACCGAACCGGCCACTGTGGGCACACCGACCTTGTTGCCGTAGTCGGCAATACCTCTTACAACGCCTCTGAATATGGTCCTCGGATGGAGGACTCCCCGCCCCAAGTAGTTGGCCTTCGCTCGTAGGCTTCCAAAGGCCAGGACGTCGAGGGAGGCTATGGGCTGAGCTGATACCCCCAGGATGTCCCGCAGAACTCCGCCCACTCCGGTGCTGGCTCCTCCAAAGGGTTCGACGGCCGAAGGATGGTTGTGGGTCTCAACCTTGACCGATATGTCCCAGTGCGGGGTCCAGCGTACGGTGCCGGCGTTGTCCTCGAAAGCAGAGACTATCCAGTTGCGCTTCACCTCTCGCGTAGCTCTAGCTATAAAATTGTGAAATAAGGAGTCGATGGTGACAGCACCGTCTCCCGAAGGGTCTGTCAAGTCCCGGTAGGTAATTCGGGCCTTGAAGGTCTTGTGGGAACAGTGTTCAGACCAGGTCTGGGCCAGGGTCTCCAGCTCTGTTTCCGTAGGGTTGCGGCCCAATTGCCGAAAGAAACTCTGTATGGTGGTCAACTCTTCAAGGGACAGGGCTAGACCGCGAGAGTTGTTGAGGGCGAGTAGACCGTTCCGATCGAGGTGCAACACAGGCACCTGTTCGTCGTCGGGTGGCTCTCCTTGCTCTTCTGGCAGGGGGGCAGGCCAGGTGGCCGCTGAGGCGTCTGCAACGTAGACGTCGACTACTGGGTTGAGGAGGTCGTGCAGGTCCGGTGGCACTGCCCCGTGGGAGAGCGATATCGGTGCATCCACAAGGAGGCGTCGTCCGGATCTAGCCACGTCGATGCCCTGAATGCCCAGCTCGCGGATCAGCCACCTCAGAGTATCTCCCTCAAGATCAGCCAGGGAGCCATGGAGCGCTACGTCGAACCAGTGAGCCGCGCCCGGCTGGGGGCTGCTTTCGCCTTCCGGCACTACTACCGCCTCTTCGCGAACCGGGTCCGCCAGGAGATAGTGACCGATAAACTGGACCTGCTCCAAGGACAGAGAGCCCTTCAGGAGATAAACTCTCCACGGTCGGTCATCGTGGGGGCGCAGGTACACTATGAAGGAGGCCCCTCTATCGGCGGCCGAGCTCACAGCCTCCCCTTTTCAGGTCGCCCAGTTGGTTTGGTTGTCCCACTGCAGCTCCTAGGCCTTCGTACAGGAGGCCTCCCAACCGCACATATGTTAAGTGACCGCAAGCTAGTCGTACTGTAGGGGGTCATCTCTACTCTTATGATATCAGAAAGATCGGTGAGGGCCAAGTTATGGGGGGCTTCGTTGACTTTACAAGGACCGTGGCGTACCCACCCCGGTGTGCTGGTAGGTTATCATAGGAGGATGCAGATACCCAGGGAGAACCTGGGACAGCGGATACGCACCGACACGATAATGCACGGGGACAGCCTCAAACCTCTCATGAGCTTCGACATGGACGGCGTACTCTGTCGGCCGCCGCTGGGCTTAAATGTGGCTATCAGCCGACGACTGGAGATACCGCCTGTGCCCCCCAGCTTTCGCCGCTCGGGATCCTACCGAAGGTCAGTTTACCTTCTGCTGTTGGCCCTCGAAGCCATCAAGTACTGGCATAGGCCGCCCATGCCAGATGTCCATGATGCCCTAAAGGTAATCAATCAGTACCGGCGGCTGGTGCTTTTGACAGGTAGGAAGTGGGTCGGCTTGGCAGTGATAGAGGCTTGGCTGGAACGACACGGACTGCGGCAGTACTTCGATGCTCTGAGGCCGAACGATACGAACCTGCGGCCGGTGCACCATAAGCTGACGGTATGCAAAGAGCTGGGGGTGAGGGAGCACGTCGATGACGATGGCTCTGTCGCCTACTATCTTGTTAGCCACGGAGTACCGCGCGTTTACTTGCGGGACTGGCCTAGAAACCGGGGTCTCCCCTATCCCGAGGGCGTTGTCGTTTTCCATTCGCTGTTGCAAGTGGCCGATGATCTCGTTCGGGGCAGGCTGGAACCCTCTTAGCTCAATGTCTACTGGGAAAGGATGAGAATAGCTATCCTTGGTCCCATATCGTGGCGTGTGCCGCCCCGCCATTATGGCGGATGGGAGCTCGTTACCAGCCTTCTGACCGAGGGGTTAGTGGCTAGAGGGCACGAGGTTACCCTGTTCGCGTCAGCGGATTCCATTACTTCTGCTAGGTTGGTCGCCGTATGCCCGAAACCCTTGTCGGAGGCTCCAGATTTGCCCGCAGCTGGCTACGAAACCCTTCACCACGTCAGGCCCTTCGAAATGGCGGCGGAGTTTGACATAATACACAATCATGCGGGGAGCCGCCCGGTGGCCCTTTCCAGACTGGTAAAGACACCTTTGGTGACCACCCTACACGGATCAGCGGCCGAACCTGACAGTTATCTGATCTACAGCAGTTATAGGGATGGGTACTACGTTTCTATATCGGAGGCAGAACGTCGTTTGGCACCCCATCTGAACTATGTAGCTACGGTTTACAACGGTATCGATGTGGAGAGCTTCGATTTTGATCCGAAGGGGGGAGACTACCTGGTGGTGGTCGGCAGGCTGTCGCCGGACAAGGGGATCCACCATGCCATCGAGGTGGCAGAGCGCGCTGGTCTTCCTCTGGTCATTGCAGGCATCGTTCCGAAAGAGAACCTCGAGTATTTTTCGCAGGTTATCAAACCCCGCCTGAAGGGGGCCATAGAGTTTGTGGGACCGGCCGATCATGTGCGCAAGAACCAGCTGTTCGGGGGTGCCTTTGCCTGTCTGCATCTGGTGACCTACGAAGAGGCCTTCGGGCTGACGCAGGTGGAGGCCATGGCCTGCGGTACACCCGTCATAGGGTTTCGGCGCGGTGCCGTGCCAGAGATCATAGCTCACGGGGTAAGCGGTTTTGTGGTGGACACTCTAGAAGAGGCAGTGAAGGCCCTGGCGCGAGTTCCTGACCTCGATAGACGCAAGTGCCGTACCTGGGTGGAGAGCAATTTCTCTGCTGAGACTATGGTCACCAAGTACGAAGGGGTGTACAAGGAGATCCTTGGGGCGAGTTAGCCTCGCCTTAGGGCCCGGCACGGCTTGCTAGGTCGGAGAATTGACGCTAACGTCTCTGGTTGGAAGCCGGGTGGAGGTGCAGGGACCTTGAGAAAGAACGGGGTTCCTCTCGGGTTTCTTGCGGACCTGCGGGGGGTTGATGGTGCCATGTGGGGTCAGCTGAGCAATAGCTCGGCCAAAAGCCCTGCATGGCTGAGGTCCGCCGACTTAGCCGCGAAGAGGAGAGTGACGGTGCCATTTCGAGCCAGTTCTCTGAGCCTTGCCAGGGCTTCCTGGCGCTGGGGTTCATTGAGCTCCTGCACGTATCTCGTTCTGAACTCCTCGATCCTATCGGCACGGTGGCCGAACCACTTTCTTAGTTCGTTGGAGGGTGCAATGTCCCTTAGCCAGAGGTCCACGCGGGCCTGCTCCCGCGTCAAACCGCGGGGCCAAAGTCGGTCTACCAATACCCGGGTTCCATCCTCTGGCGCTGGCGCATCGTACACCCTCTTCAGGCGTACGCCCACGCTCCAACCTCCTGACAATGTATCTTACATCTTTATAATCCATACCAAAGCTTTGGGCGGGTAGGCGATGGGACACAGTATTAGTAATCCCTTCCAGGGGCTGGTGGCCGTTGCGGGTTTCGTGATCTTCTGCCTCTTTGCACTGGGCAGGCTGGAAGTCTGGATGGTGGCAATAGCCCTGGTGCTGGGCCTCTGGGCAGCATCCGGAGGTGGGATCTCATGGAGGCTGCCCCGGTTCGCTGTTATAGGCGGCCCCTCCGGCAACGTGGCGGCCCCCACTCTGAGCAAAGGAATGCGGGTGTTGGCCGGTCTCTCCCTTGCGATGTCTCTCACCACCCTACTGATGACTCTCAGTCGGAGAAACGATGCCGGATACTTGGATACTTTCGTGCTATGGGTTGCCGCTATAGGGCTGATGATAGCTGCATCGATAAAGGAAGACGGGGTGCCCTACAGTATCGAGCTGTCGCGGCGGGAACTAGCTTTCACAGCCCTTCTGTTCTTGTGCAGCCTGGCAGTACGGTCTGTAGGGCTTGGCGAACTCCCAAGGAACTTCGGCGGCGACGAGGGAAGTATGGCGCTGCCGGGCAGGGAGATACTGCAGGGCAAGCCTATTAACCCCTTCGGCACCGGTTGGTTTTCGGTTCCGAACCTGTTTTCCTACGTGCAGGCGGCAACTATGGCCCTCTTGGGCGACACAGTTCTGGGAGCCCGGTGGCAGGCTGCGTTGGTGGGGGCACTTTCGGTTCTGGCCACCTACTTCCTTGGTCGCCGGGTGGCAGGTAGAGAACGGGGGGCCGTGGCCGCTTTTCTTCTTGCCCTCAATCACATGCATCTGTTTTTCAGCAGGCTGTCTTCCAACATGATAGAAGATACTCTGTTGGGACCGTTGACACTGTTGCTGCTGCTGCAAGGCCTCTCATCGCGCAAATGGCTTCCCTTCACAGCATCCGGCGTCCTTCTTGGTTTCACGCAATATTTCTATTTCGGAGGTCGCCTCCTTCCTGCAATAGTGGTTTTGGTGCTGCTTTACGCAGTGATAACCTCGAAAGGGCAGGTAGTAAGGCAGCTGTGGCCTCATCTGGGAATGATGCTACTGGGCTTCGTAGTGGCCTTCGCACCTCTGGCTGGGTACTATCTGCAGCATCCAGGCGAGTACGTGGCAAGGATAAACCAAGTATCCGTCTTTCAATCGGGGTGGTTGGCCCGGGAGATAGCTCTCACGGGCAGGCCAGGCTGGGAAATACTTCTGGACCAGTGGCGAAAGACGTTCCTGGTATTCTTCACGGAATTGCCGAAGGGCTGGTACAGCATTGGTCAGCCTCTCATGGATCCCTTTAATGCCGCGCTGCTGCTTATAGGCTTCTTCAGTGTTCTCATGAAAGTCAAGCGCACCGAGCAGTATTCGGTATTAGTGGCTTTCCTTGCTGTAGTGGTGGGTGTGGGGTTGACGGAGGGGGCTCCGACCAGCCAGCGCATGGTGTTGATTCTACCCTTTGCAGCGCTTCTCCAGGCCCACGGACTGCGTACTGTGATGGGACTAGTGGAGGGGGTGGGAGCCGCGCGGTTAGCATCGCCGGCCGTGGCGGTGGGCTTCTTGTTGGTTGGCTATCTCAACATGGATACCTTCCTTAACGTGAGTCTCACCTATGAATATGGCTACACTAACACCACTGTGGCTACGGAGCTGGCATATTACTTGAAGTCGCGTTCCGACAAGCCTACCGTGTTCTTCTACGGGCCCCCGCGGATGTGGTATTACGGGTTTTCCACGCTTCCTTTCATTGCCCCCAATGCCAAAGGTGTAGATGTGGAGAAGGGTGCATCGGCTTTGCCTGGAGCATTGGAGGCCCCGCCACCTCGCCTCTTTGTGTTCTTACCTGAGCGCAGGCAGGAACTGGATGCCGTAACATTGGCGTTGCCTGGTGGTAGGTTGATGGAGTTCAGGAAAGCCAACGGTGAACTGCTTTTCCTTTTGTACGATGCCGATGTAGGTGGGATCAGCGGGGAGAGTGGCCGTTGGGAAGAACGACTATGACAGTATCGCCAGGCCGAGCCATACCCAGGGCCTCTCGAGCCACTAGCTCCACATAGTCGAGGTACCGAGGAGACTGGTAGAACTCCAGCCTCCTTCGCAGTTCAGCTACTTCCTTCTCTTTGCTGGCCACTCTGCTTTGCACCTGATCCAGTTCTGCCTGTAATGCCTGGGCCTTGGAAATCTGCTGCCAGAAGGCGTAACTGAAGTAGGCCAGAGCCAAGGCCAATAAAGGTGCCAAAAGGAATGTCGCCAGCTTTTTGGAGGGACTCCTCATACGTTGTACGCACTTCCAGGGAGACGCGAGAGCCGATTAAAAGACCCGACGCCATCGATTACAGGCCCAAAGGGGCCCTCCATTTTACACCACGGGCCACTGACGATGCCAGTCGGTAGCCTGCTGGTAGGCATAGCCAATACGCAGCAGTGTGGCCTCTCCGAAGGGCGGTCCCACAAGCTGCATGCCAACGGGAAGGCCTTGGGAAAACCCGCATGGCACCGAAAGGCCTGGGAGACCGGCCAGATTGCAGGGAATGGTGAGTATGTCCGACATGTACATCTGAAGCGGATCGGCCGTGCGTTCTCCGAGCCTGAAGGCCACTGTCGGAGAGGTAGGGGAAACGATGGCATCGAACTGAGCGAAGACCCTGTCCATGTCCTGTTTGATGAGGGTCCGTACCTTCTGGGCCTTGAGATAGTATGCCTCGTAGTAGCCGGCACTGAGGGCGTAGGTCCCGAGCATTATCCGCCGCTTGACTTCGGGACCGAAGCCCCTTTGGCGTGTCTTGAAGTAGACGTCCCATATGTCGGTGGCATCTGGAGCCGAGTATCCGTATTTTATACCGTCGTACCGGGCCAGGTTAGCGCTGGCCTCGGCGGGGGCGATGATGTAGTAAGTGGGGAGTGCATACCTAGTGTGGGGAAGCGAGACCTCATCGACCTCCGCCCCCAACTGGACGAGGGTATTTATGGCTGTGAGCACGGTCTGTTTAACCCCTTCGTCGATGCCGTCGCCAAAGTATTCCTTCGGCACGGCCAATTTAATGCCCCTGAGGTCAGCCACAAGGGCAGAGGAATAGTGGGGTACGGGTCGATCTATGGAGGTGGAGTCGTTGGGATCATAACCGGCGATGGTCTGCAGCACCAGGGCTATGTCTTCCACCGAGCGGGCAAAAGGCCCTATTTGGTCGAGGGAGCTGGCGAAGGCCACGAGACCATATCGGGACACTAAGCCGTAAGTGGGCTTTAGGCCTGTAATGCCGCATAGGGCAGCAGGCTGCCGAATGCTTCCCCCAGTATCGCTGCCCAGGCTAAAAAGGCATTCCCCTGCAGCTACAGCGGCTGCGGAGCCACCGCTACTGCCTCCTGGGACACGGGTAGTGTCCCAGGGGTTGTGGGTAGGAAAGAAGGCCGAGTTTTCGGTAGAGGAGCCCATGGCGAACTCGTCCATGTTGGTTTTGCCCACCAGTACCGCGCCTGCGTCTAAAAGCCGCGCGGTCACAGTGGCGTCGTACACGGGAACGAAGTTCTCCAGGATGCGGGATGCACAGGTAGTGGGTATGCCCTTCGTGGATATTATGTCCTTAAGGCTAAAGGGGATCCCCGTAAGGGCTGTTGCATCCCCCTGAGCCAACCTGCGATCAGCTTCAGCTGCCTGACGGAGTGCCAGGTCATCGGTGACGCGAATGTACGCTCTGATCCGTCCGTCTACATCGGCAATCCGCTTCAGTACACTCTCGGTGAGCTCGTAGGAAGTAGTGGTTCTGCGCCTCAGCAGGTCAGCGGCTTCCGCGACGGTGAGCTGCCACAGTTCGGACAAGTCTTACTCCTCCAGGACAGCCTTGACGCGGAAGTAGGCGTCCTCTCGGTAGGGTGCGTTCTTGAGGACGTCTTCCACAGGCATGGACGGTCTCGGGCTGTCCTCCCTCAATACGTTGATGACCTCTATCACCTGCGCTGTGGGAGGAATGGCTTCCGTGTCCAGTTCCTGAAGTGTCCTGAAGTAGTCCAAAATGGCAGATAGTTGGGCCCGAAAGAGTTCTACCTCGTCGTCGGTCAGCCCAAGTCTTGCCAGAAATGCTACGTGCTCAACGGCTTCTCGCGTTAAGGCCATCTTCCCCTCCCTGCACCTTGGATTATACCTATGGAGGCTCCCAGCACGCCCTTAGTGAGGGTGATCACGCTGGCATCGTCGGAGGGTGGGTTGGCCGACCGGAACCTGATGACGGGCTTCAGGTGGATGAATGAGCTGGCAACCCCGAAGTGAGTTTACGTAGCCATGGGACGTCGAGCATAGCACGATCTAGGGTGGTATCTGAGGTGGGAAGCCCCCTCAAAACACCCTCTCGCGGCGGAGCATGATGCTCTGAACGAGGCCCAGGGCGATGAGGAGTGCAACCATAGAGCTTCCGCCGTAACTCACGAAGGGCAAGGGTATTCCTGTAGAAGGCAGGAGGCCGAGGTTCATTCCCATGTTCACGAAGGCCTGGAAGGCTATCCACCCGCTGACCCCGGCTATCAGCAGGCCGCCGAAGCTATCCCGCGCTCGCTGGCTGACCGCGAACAGGCGACAGCAGAGGGCTAGATAGAGGCATGCCGTTAATACTACGCCAACGAATCCCAGTTCAGCACCGATCACAGAGAATACGAAGTCAGAATACTGTACTGGGAGAAACCCAAGTTGGGTTTGGGCACCTGCGCCGAAGCCCTGACCCAGGAAGCCGCCAGACCCTATGGCGATGCGGGCCTGTAAAAGGTTGTAACCCTGCCCCAAAATATCGGCCTCGGGATTGAGGAAGGCTGAAAGTCTGGCCCTCATGTAGTCTTTGAGAAGGAAGAACCAGGCAAATACAGCCAGGGGTATGGAGGCCACCACTGTGGCGGCAAGGTAGCGGATTGGGAAACCTGCTACCAGTGCCTGGGTAAACCATATGGCCACCAATACCACCGATGTGCCTAGATCTGGCTGTAGATACACCATACCTGCAAGGGGGAGGACTATCAAAGCTGACTTCATGTAGGTGCCGAGCCGATCCAACCTATGGTCGTTGAGGGACAGGTATCGGGCTACTGCTATTGTGGCGGTGATTTTGGCAAGTTCGCTAGGCTGGAACTGGAACAGCCCCAGGTCGATCCACCGGGTTGCGCCGTGAGTCTCCAGACCTATCACGAACACCAGGGCTAGGAGCAAGGAGGTGACTACGTACAGGGGGATTGCCAGGCTTCCGAAAAACCGGTAGTTTATGGAGGCGGTCAGAGCCATCAACAGTAGGCCTAAGACGGCGAAGATGGCTTGACGCACCGCGTAGTCTTCTAAGCCAGGCCCGTTATCTCCGAACTTCCCTGTAGCGCTATAGACGACGGCAACTCCCAAGACGATGAGGGCAAGGACCAGGAACAGAATGGGTAGGTCTAGGTTTCGGATCTCTTTCGAGCTCATGGGGGATGCCCCAGCTGCTGCAAGGCCTCAGGTGGCCAAGCTCTCCTTGATGAGGTCGAGATGTTCGAGGGCCAGACCCGTTCCGACGGCCACGCAAGTTATTGGATTGTCGGCCACATAGCAAGGTACATTGGTGACCTGGGCCAGAAGGTCATTGATGTGCCGGAGGAGTGATCCGCCTCCTGTCATGACCATGCCTTTGTCGATGATGTCGGAGGCCAGCTCGGGCGGCGTCTGTTCCAAAACGGCGCGTACTGCCATGACTATCTGCTCCAAGGGTTCCAGGATGGCCTCGACCACCTCGTTGGTTCCCATCTCGATGGCCCTGGGCAAACCAGTAACCTGATCTCTGCCCCGGACCTCCATCCGGAGCTCGTTCTCCAGGGGCAGAGCGCTGCCGATCTCGATCTTTATCTGTTCGGCCATGCGTTCGCCAATGACAAGGCTGTACTTCCGCTTGACGTAGGCGGCTATGGCATCGTCGATTTTATTCCCCCCTACCCGCACCGAGTTGGAAACCACGATGCCGTTCAGGGCTATAACGGCCACCTCGGTAGTACCGCCTCCTATGTCGATGACCATGTTGCCGCTGGGCTCAGCAAT
Source organism: Chloroflexota bacterium (assembly GCA_034432775.1). GTDB lineage: Bacteria > Chloroflexota > Chloroflexia > DAOUBH01 > DAOUBH01 > DAOUBH01. The sequence goes on along the minus strand of DAOUBH010000014.1, from coordinate 54,923 downwards.
GGGGATGTTAGCTCCTATGGCGGCTGCCATAGGCTCGCGGATAAGATAAGCGACCCTGGCGCCTGCATTGAGGGCGGCTTCTCTGACTGCCCGCATCTCTACGCTGGTGACCCCAGCAGGACAAGAGATCATGACTTCTGGCTTCACAAGGGAGAATCTGCCTATGGCCTTGCGGATAAAGTACCTGAGCATGGCCTCCGTCACGATGTAATCGGCAATGACGCCGTCCTTCATGGGTTTGACTATTTCCAGGGTATCTGGAGTGCGTCCCAACATCTCGAAGGCTTCAAGGCCCACGGCCTTGACCTTGCCGTCCCGGGTAGATATGGCCACCACCGAAGGCTCGTTGAGGACTATGCCCTGTCCCTTCACGTAGACCAGCACGTTGGCTGTTCCGAGGTCGATCCCGATGCGCTTGCCTACCATCAGCTTTCAAACCTCTCGATGTGGGCGCCTAGAGATTTGAGCTTGCCCACAAGGTTTTCGTAGCCCCTGTCGAGGTGATGGGCATCCAAGATCTCGGTGGTACCTTGGGCTGCGAGGGCCGCCAGCACCAATGCAGCGCCGCAGCGTATGTCGAGGGCTCGTACCGTTGTGCCCTTCAGGGCCGACGGGCCTCTGACGCGGGCCACCTGACCTGAGAGCACCTCTATGTCGGCTCCCAACTTCCTTAGCTCGCCGGCATAACCTAAACGGTTCTCATATACCCTTTCGAATATGGTGCTGGTGCCCTCTGCCTGGGTCATGAGGGCGGCGAATTCAGCCTGGAGATCGGTGGGGAAGCCCGGGAAAGGCAATGCTTGGACGTCCACAGGCTTCAGGGGTTTCCTTCCTCTTACGACTATAGAGGCATCGCCCTCGGCCACATCGACGCCCGCCTGGCGCAACTTGTACGTCAGTGGTTCGAGGTCCAGGGGGTTCACATCTACGAGGCGAACCTCACCTGCGGTGATGGCTCCGGCTATGGCGAAGGTGCCCGCTTCGATGCGGTCGGGCATCACGATATGCAGGGCACCGTGAAGCCGCTCGACCCCTTCAATTTCGATCATGCTGGTGCCTGCTCCTATGATCTTAGCCCCCATGGCCACGAGGCACTGGGCCAGGTTGGCGATTTCCGGTTCGGTGGAAGCATGCTTAATGATAGTCCGGCCTTCTGCCAGGCAAGCGGCCATAAGCAGGTTTTCGGTACCAGTGTGGCTCGGGTAGTCCAAGTATATCTTAGTGCCCCGCAGCCGCGATGCCTCCGCGCAGTAGCCTTCATCGTCTTGTACGACCCTGGCTCCCATGCTCTGCATGCCGTGGATATCGACATTGACGGGCCTTGTACCGATAGCGCAGCCGCCTGGATGAGGCGCCCTGAAATGTCCGAGGCGGGCCAGCAGTGGGCCGGTTACCAGGAAAGAAGCCCTCATCTTCCGGCCAAGGTGTGAGGGTATATGGTGATTTGTGATCTTCTCTGCGCAGATGATCACCCTGTGGGCCTTAGTGTCGACCTCTACGGTGGCACCGAGGTGCTGGAGCAGCTGTGCCATGGCCAGGGTGTCTTCGATGATGGGGACGTTCTCGAGAACTAGTTCCTCGGTGGTCAACAGCCCTGCAGCCATCAGAGGGAGAGCAGCGTTTTTAGCACCACTGACGAGCGTCTCCCCCTTGAGGGTGCTGCCGCCTTCCACTAAAATCCGAGGCATAGACCTTAAACCCCGCTGCCCGGTGGTGCTCCCTCCCTGACTCTCCTCCGGCGTGCCACTTTGAGTCGGATGGTGGCCCTTCGCAGAGCCGCCTGGGCTTCTACGATGTCGGCTTCAGGGCGCTTCTCTGCCAGCAGCTGCTGGGCACGGCGTCGCGCAGCTTCGGCCCTGGCCTCGTCGATCTCCTCAGCTCGTTCAGCTGTGTCGGCCAGGATCATTACCTTGTCCTTCAGCACCTCGAGGAAGCCCCCACTGATGGCCATGGATATCTCCTCGGCCCCCTTCTTGATACGCAGTTCGCCGACGTCCAAGAGCGTTACCATGGGTGCATGCTTTGGGAGTATGCCGACATGGCCGTCGATGCTCGGTGCCACTACCATGTCGACTTCGTCTTCGAGGACCATCCTTTCGGCTGTGACGATCTGAAGTTTCAGTGCCATCCTATCACCTGGCGGCAGCTGCCATCCTCTCGGCCTGCTCGGCAGCCTGCTCTATGGTCCCCACCATGTAGAAGGCCTGTTCTGGCAGGTGATCCCACTTCCCCTCGAGGATCTCCTTAAACCCTCTGACCGTCTCCTTGAGGGGCACATAGACCCCTGGCCGACCTGTGAAGGCCTCGGCCACGAACATGGGCTGAGACAGGAACCGCTGTATCTTCCTGGCCCGGGCTACAGTGAGCTTGTCCTCCTCCGACAACTCTTCGATGCCGAGTATAGCTATGATGTCCTGGAGGTCCTTATACCTCTGCAGGACCCGTTGCACGCCACGGGCTACGCTATAGTGCTCCTCTCCCACCACCCTGGGATCCAGGATTCTGGAGGTGGACGCCAAGGGATCGACGGCGGGGTAGAGGCCCTGTTCGGCAATGGAGCGTTCAAGGGAGATAGTGGCATCCAGGTGGGCGAAGGTCGTAGCCGGCGCTGGGTCTGTGAAGTCGTCGGCCGGCACATAGATGGCCTGCACCGAGGTTATGGACCCCCGTTTGGTGGAGGTAATACGTTCTTGGAGTTGTCCCATCTCTGTTGCCAGGGTGGGCTGGTAGCCCACGGCACTGGGCATTCGGCCCAGCAGGGCCGAGACTTCAGAACCAGCCTGGACGAAGCGAAATATGTTGTCGATGAATAGGAGCAGGTCCTGTCCCTCTTCGTCGCGGAAGTATTCGGCCATGGTAAGGCCAGCGAGGCCCACACGCAGCCGTGCTCCAGGAGGCTCGTTCATCTGCCCGAAGACCAGCACTGTCTTGTCGAGGACGCCCGACTGGATCATTTCATGATAGAGCTGGGTCCCCTCGCGGGTACGCTCTCCAACCCCGCAGAAAACGGAGAAACCTCCGTGCTCGGCAGCTATGTTCCGGATCAGCTCCATTATGATCACGGTCTTTCCCACACCGGCTCCGCCGAAGACGCCGACTTTACCTCCCTTGGTAAAGGGAGCAATTAGGTCGATAACCTTCAGGCCGGTCTCAAATACTTGTACCTCGGTGCTCTGTTCCTCGAAGGGAGGAGCCGGTCTGTGGATAGGGTAGCGCTTCTCGGCCTGCACGGGACCCTTTCCATCGATGGGATCTCCGACCACGTTGAAGATGCGACCGAGACAGGCGCGACCGACGGGCACTGTGATTGGGCCACCGGTGTCTATGGCCTCCATTCCTCTACGGAGGCCATCGGTGCTCCCTAAGGCTACACAGCGCACCCAGTCGTTGCCCAGGTGCTGCTGGACTTCCACCACCAGTCTTCCGTCTTCCCTTGGAATTTCGATGGCGTTGTAGATGTCGGGAAGCTCCTCTGGCGGAAACTGAATGTCCACTACTGGACCCATAATTTGGACTATCTTGCCCTTTGCCACTGAAAGCTACCTCCTGCAGAATACCCTCAGCCTACAGCCGACGCGCCTGCTGCGATCTCAAGCATCTCTTTGGTTATGGTCCATTGGCGCGTCTTGTTGTAGGTCAAGGTAAGGTCCTTAATGAGTTCCACGGCGTTATCTGTAGCGTTGCGCATAGCTACCATTCGAGCCGAATGCTCGCTGGCCACTGCTTCTAGCACGGCCTGGTACACCTCGGATTCCACGAAGCGGGGCAGAAGCGCTGCCAGTATAGTGACCGCATTTGGCTCGTAGATGTAGTTGATGCGTCTTCCTGACAGTTCGGCCCTGGGCTCCACGGGCAACAGCTTCATCACGTGGGGTCGCTGCACCAACGTGCTGATGAAGCGGGTGTAGATCACATAGACCTCGTCGACCCGCCCCTGTTCGAATTCATCCATGGCGATTCTGGCTATCGGGGCTACATCCATGAGGCTGGGATAATCTCCCAGGCCGGTGAATTCGGCTGTTACATTTTGGCCGTAGCGGAGCATGAAGTCGCGACCCTTGCGACCTACGGTTATCCATCGCACTGGCTTCTGAAGGGTTTCCAGGGCCAGAGTTGTGGCGGTCCTTATCACATTGCTGTTCAGCGCACCGCACAGGCCCCGATCGGAGGTTATGAGGACAATGCCTACGGTGCTGACGGGTCTGCTGTCGAGCAGCTTGGGTCGCCGTTCGGGATCGATATCCAGGGCTGCTATGTCGGCTATCACTTCAGCTATCGCATGGGCATAGGGACGGCTGGCCATAACCCTCTGCTGGGCGCGCCTCATTCGGGACGCTGCTACCATCTCCATGGCCTTGGTAATCTGGCTTATGTTGCGTACGCTCCGTATGCGTCGCCTGAGGTCCCTGAGGCTTGGCATTAGAACGACACCGTACGCTTGAATTCCTCTATGGCTGCCTTGAGGGCCTCGATAGTCTCGGGTTTGAGCTCTTTGTCCCGAAGTATGGCCTGGCCGATTTCCGGATGGGCAGCGGCCATGAACTCGTGGAACCGCTCCTCCCAGAGGGCTACCTTGGATACAGGCACCTCGTCCAGGTAGCCGTTAGTGACAGCGTAGATGATCATGACCTGTTGCTCGACGGGGTAGGGCCTGTACTGAGGCTGCTTGAGGACCTCCTGAATGCGCAATCCCCGTTCGAGCCTTGCCCTGGTGGCCTTGTCGAGTTCCGATCCGAACTGGGCGAAGGCCGCCAATTCCCTAAACTGAGCCATGTCGAGCCGTAGCCGTCCGGCCACCTGTCTCATGGCCCTCAGCTGGGCGTCGCCACCCACGCGAGAGACCGATATACCTACGTTGATGGCCGGCCTGATGCCAGCGTAGAACAGGTCGGGCTCCAAGTAGATCTGGCCGTCGGTGATGGATATGACGTTGGTAGGAATGTAGGCGGAAACGTCGTTGGCCTGGGTCTCGATGATGGGCAGGGCTGTGAGGCTTCCGCCGCCGTACTCCGGTGCCATTCGGGCGGCTCTCTCGAGGAGGCGGGAATGCAGGTAGAAGATATCGCCAGGGTAGGCCTCGCGCCCCGGTGGACGTCGGAGCAGCAGCGATATCTGCCGGTATGCCCAGGCGTGCTTAGTTAGGTCGTCGTAGATCACCAGGGCATCCTTTCCCTGCTCCATGAACTCCTCGCCCATTGCGCACCCTGCATAGGGCGCCAGGTACTGCAGGGGTGCGGGATCGGCGGCTGTAGCCGCCACTACTATGGTATGTTCCATGGCACCGAAGCGCTCCAGGGTGGCTACTGTCTGGGCCACAGCCGAAGATTTCTGCCCTATGGCCACATAAATGCAGATGAGGTTGCCGCCTTTCTGGTTGATGATGGTGTCGATGGCGATGGCCGTTTTACCTGTCTGCCGGTCGCCTATAATTAGCTCGCGCTGACCCCTGCCTATGGGGATCATAGCGTCGATGGCCTTGATGCCTGTTTGTACCGGCGTATCTACGCCCTTGCGGTAGATGACACCAGGAGCAATGCGCTCTACGGGACGGAATTTGTCGGTCTTGATGGGCCCCTTACCGTCGATTGGTTCGCCTAGGGCGTTGACTACTCGCCCGATGAGGGCCTCGCCTACGGGTACCTGGATGATCCTACCGGTGGACTTGACCAGGTCGCCTTCCTGGATCTTGGTGTAATCGCCCAGAATGATTACGCCTACGGTGTCTTCTTCCAGGTTGAAGGCCAGGCCCACCACTCCTCTTTCGGGAAACTCTACTATTTCTGAGGCCATAACGCCGGCGAGGCCGTGGACTCGGGCAATGCCGTCACCGACTTCCACGACAGTGCCAGTGTCCACTGCTTCGACCGGAGCCTCGAAACGCTCGATCTGCTGTTTGATGATGGAGCTTATCTCTTCAGCTCGTATAGTCATACCTGCTATCTCCGAAGATCAAACTGCCAAGGCGGCTCGCATGGCTTTAAGCTTGCCGGCGGCGCTTAGATCGATCAGCCTATCTCCTATTTTAATGACCAGACCACCCAGTATCGATGGATCTACTTCGATTTCGAGCCTCACCTTCTTCCCAGTCATGTTCTCGATGGCATTCCGGATCTGTTCTGTCTCTTCTGGCGTGGGTTCCACCGGTACCGTCACCTGGGCCTCTACGATGCCCATGCGCTCGTCCACCATTCGGTCGAATTCTCTGAGTATTTCTCCAACTATGGGGGCCCTTCCCTTGGACACAAGGATCCTAGCCAGGTTGAGGGCCTCGGGGGATACGTAGGGCCCTAACACCCGCTCCACCAACTCCCGCTTTCGCTGTAAGCCCGTCTGGGGATCGTGCAGGATGGCGGCCAGGTGTGGCTCGAGGAAGGCGTCACGGATGATGGCCAGCTCGTCACGCCATCTGGATACTGCGTCTTTTTGAAAGGCAAGATCGACTATGGCCTCTGCGTACCTTCGGGCAACAGCCCCCTTAAGCGCTGGCATGCTGCTTCCTCATTGAAGTCGCAGTCTCTCGGCCTCGTCCAGGGCTTCCTGGATAAGGCGTGCATGGGTCTGGCGATCGATGGTCTCTTTCACTATGCGGGAAGCCGCCAAAACTGCCAGGTCGGTGGCGAGCCGCCGCAGCTCGGCGGCGGCTCGGTCACGCTCGCCCTCTATGTCGGCCCTGGCCCTGGCCAGGATGCGCTCTGCCTCTCGTCGGGCCTCGGCCCTGGCCTCGGAGAGCGTACGGTCGGCCAGGGCGTGGGCCTGCGCCAAAATAGAGTCGGCCTCGCGGCGGGCCTGTTCCAGCTGTGCCTTGACCCTTTGTTCGGCCTCGGCCATCTCTCTTTCCACCCTCTCGGCAGTCTCCATGCTGAGGCGGATCCGTTCGGCTCTTTCATCGAGGATGCGAAGCACGGGACGGTATCCGAGCCTGTAGAGGATGAATACGAGCACGGCAAAGGCTAGCATCTGGAAGATCAGGTTTGGCCAATTTACTCCGAGTTGTCCCATATCCTATCCTGCCTCAGTTTCTGACCAGGAGGCATGCATCTTTAGCCCACGAAGATGAGGATGAGCGCAGTCACGAAGGCATAGATGGCTACAGCCTCGGCCAGGCCAACGCCAAGGATCATAGTGGTTCGAACTGCACCCTCTGCCTCTGGGTTGCGGCCGATGGCTTCCATGGCACCACGGACGGCTATTCCGATGGCGAGACCCGGCCCGATGGCGCCTACAGCGATGGCTATGGCAGCGGCTATAAGCTTCATGCTCTCGGGTGTCACCTTATTTCCCTCCTGACCATAATGTAGTTTTGTTTTTGACTTTCAATGGGTGGCCTCCTGGTGTTCGCCGCCGTGCCCCGCGGCGGCCAAGGCTATGTAAACCAAAGTGAGTACCGAGAAGATAAGGGCCTGGATAAGGCCGAAAAGCATTTCCAGTACCAGGAACATAGTGGGTATGAAGAAAGCCGGGCCCACGAGGTAAAAGATTATGGTGACCAGCACTTCTCCCCCGAAGATGTTGCCAAAAAGTCGAGCAGAGAGCGAAACTATGCGGCTGAGTTCGCTGATGAGGTGCACAGGGAAGAGAAACCATGGGGTTGCCAGTTCCCGTATGTAGCCGAAGAGGCCGTGGGAAAGGAAACCGACCAGTTCCACGATAGTTACCGACAGGATAGCCATGGCAAGGGTCATGTTTAGGTCGGCATTGGCTGCCCGAAGCAGAGGCACAAAGACATGGTGGTCGTCCACGGTGCGCAGAAAGCCGATGGTGCCGAACCCCGGGAACAGGCCAAACCAGTTGGCGGTGGTGATGAAGAGGAAGAGTGTGGCGATGAGGGGGAAGATCTTGCGACCTAGGTTCCTGCCTACGGTGTTTTCTACCAGGGCCAGTAGCATTTCGATGACGGCTTCATAGAGGTTCTGAAGCCCTCCTGGCACTAGCCTCATCTTGCGGGTTGCAGACCAGCTCACCACGGATAGGAAGATCATGACCAAAACCATGGTGAGCATAGAATTGGTCACTGTCAGCGGCCCGAGGTGAAACAATTCCTCCGCTTTGATGCTTACCTCAAGTTCCACCTAGTTGTCGCCTCCGTCCTTTCTCCTGTCCCGTCGGAACAGGAAAAGCTCATAGATAGAGTAACCGGCTGCACCTATCCCTAAGGCCGTTCCCAGAAGGAGGAACAGCGGCGCTGTGCCGAGACGGTGGTCAAGCCATATCCCACCGGCTATGCCCAGCACCAGGGGGCCCGCCACTGCAAAGCCCAGCTGAGTGGCCAGCGCAAGTGCCCTCAGGGTATCCCTGTCCAGTCGCAAGGCCCCTTTATCTCCTGGAGTGCAAGTATAGCATAGAGGCCATTCGTGAATCAAATCACATAGTTTGGAAGGGGTCACTCTGCTAAAATGGTGGGGAATCCGGAGCGGGGAATGGATGCCGGCTGGTGGATAGGCAACTTCGGTTATTTAGGGGTGGCTTCGCTCATAGTTGGTGAGAGCCTAGGCCTGCCCGTGCCCGGCCAGGTAGGACTGTTGTTGGCGGCCTATCTGTCACCCTCGCTGGGTTTGGACCCCGTGGTGCTGATTTTTGTGGCGGCCTCTGCCCACTTCGTGGGTTCTTTGGCTTCATACGGCCTTGCCCGCCGCCTGGGTTGGAAGGGGGTAGAGGGCGTCCGGAGCAGGTTGGCTGTCGTGGGTCGCGGTGTGGAAAGGGCAGAGGCCGCTGTGCGCCGTTGGGCTACTTGGGGTGTTTTCGCCCTCCAACTGGTGCCTTACCTGCGCGATTATCTCCGCTATGCGGCTGGTCTGGCAGGCATTGGCATAGTGAGGTATGCCGCCGGTCTGCTGCCGGCCTCTCTCCTGTGGTCCGGTGCCTCGCTGGCCATAGGAACCGGGGCAGCGCTCACCCTATCGCCGGACTTCCTCTTGGGTTACTTTGCTGGCCATTGGGAATGGATTGTTGCCGTGAGCCTCGGTCTTATTCTCACCGTGGTTGCTGTAAAGCGCGTTGCTTTGGGTCTTGGGAAGAAGTGGACAGATTAGTGAGGTCGGTGTGCAAGGTAGAGGACGTCGCTGTAGGGCCTCCAACTGGGCATATCTATGGCCGAAACCGCGGCAAATCCGCAAGCTTCTAAGAGGGCAGTCGCTCGGTGTCTCGGTAGAAAGTGGAGCCCCTTTCCTGGATTGAGGGTTACACCCGTGGACGTCATGATCCGTTCCTGGAGGTAGGTGCACCAGTACTTCCATCTCGGTCGGGTCTCCTGGGCCTTCCATACGAGCGTCCCTCCCGGCCCCAGACATGTGAAGGCATGGGCCAAGACGCGGCGTTGTGCCTCTGGATCGAGGAGATACATGACATCTACTATCGCTACGGCGTCGGCTGGCCTCGGTGGGGTGTAGGTCATGGCGTCGGCGATCTCAAACTGAACGTTGGCCGGATGTGCTGTCTGGCGGGCCAAGTAGATCTTGGTCGACGATAGGTCGATGCCTATCACCTGACGTTCAGGATGCCGAAGGGCGGCAAGGATGCTGAAAAGCCCGTGGCCGCAGCCTAGCTCGATGATGAGGCCACTTTTTGGAAGATAGCGCTCCACAAACTCCAGGTCGCTCAGTAGCAAACGTGCCCTAACGAACAGGCGATGGGAAAGGGGCAGCGGGCTGTAGGCCTTCAAGAGCTGTTCTCTTATCTTGGCTTCCATCCCTTTTCTTCGACATCGTAGATAGCGAGTATCGGCCTGTAATATACGAGCACTGCTCCACTCCCTGACAATGATCTGAAGCGCACTGCCGTATCGCAGGGCATGGCGACCCTTTCCCAGCTACCCTTCAGGATGAGATAGTCGTCGACCACCACGGCCCATTTCATCCCCTTGGGAAGTTTGTATCTGAAACTTTTCTGGGCTGCCAGCTTGTCGTACGACCAGTATTCGGACAGAAAGTAGCTGGTGTGTTGGTAAGTGTTCACCCCCAGAAGCACTGTTGGGCCTTTAGGAAAGTGCTGCCGTATGTAAGAAAGCTTCGATGCCATCTGCGCGTCGTGACAATGCAAGCCCTGCACGGAATAAGGCGAGCTAGCGGGCCGCAGCAGGAATTGGCCGGCATTGCTGCCCACAAGTACCATCGTCAACCCAAGGGATAGGGCAGCCGATGGGGAAGGGAGATAACGGCCCAGATAGGCGCTGGTGCTAACAGCTATCTCCTGGATGCCGTAGGCGGCAACGAGGCAGAAGGCCGGGAGGATGCTGAAGGTGTAGCCTACATCCCCGATGTGGACCGCAATGTAGAAAAGGGAAGGTGGCAAAATCCACAGCGCGAGAATGGCCATGTCGCGCCCGACTCTCCCGGTCAGGATGCGCTTTGCGAGGGCGAAGGCCGCCGGGATGGCGGCCAAATAGAGGCCATGCCACAGGCCCAGCAGGAGGGGTCGAGCATTCTCTTCGAAGATGGCCAGGCCGGTGGCGAGAAGGGAGTGGGCCTCTTCCACATGCTGGGTCTGCTCCAGCACTGCCCTCATGTAGCTTTGAAGGCCACCAGAAAAGTAGGCTGAAGGTGCTATCCATGTCAGACAGGTGGCGATCCCTGTTGCCGCGGCCAGAGCCCATTCCACGAACGGACGGCGCCACAAGGTCACCATGTAGAGCGGCATCAGAAGGAGCAAGATGTCCTGCCGGAATCCTGCCATGAAGCTGTAGGCTGCGGTGGTAACCAGCAAGTTGCGTCGCCTTTGTTGCTCGGATGATGTAAGCGTAGTTGCCACCAGCCAGGCCATGGTGCTGCAGATCGCCGCTAGCGTCGTGTAGGGATAGGCGACTTCCCCATAGGCCCAAAAGGTGGGACTCGCCAGAAGTACCGCGGGGGCCATCAGGCCGACTGGGTGACCATATAGGTGACGGCCCAGAAGGTACAGAGCTAGGGCAGCCCAAGCTGTGCCCAAGACACTCAGGAGGACTAGACTGCGATGGGCATCGCCCAGGAGCTGGTTGAGCAGCCATGCCGTACCAACGTAAAAGATGTATCCAGGGGGCTGGGGTTGGTGTTGTAACACATCGAACCTTTGGAGGGCCCTCATATAGAGGATGGAATCCCAAGCGTAAGGCAGGCCGGACTGAAACGGCAGTCGGCTAGCTATCGCCAGGGCAACTAGTGCCAGCGGCCAAAGTGATCTCCTCACTGGGTGGCAAGCTCCCGAAAGGACGATAGGGTGACACCTACGTTCGTGAGGAACTGGGGCCAACTGGCGTCGGTCAGCTGGTCAAATTCTCGCTGTCGGCCTGTGGTGTAGCTAGTGGCTACCGCCAGGTGGCCGTCCGCGAGGCCCGGGTGACATATCAGCTCTGTCACTCCTGGAGGAAGGGCCGAGACCACAGCCTTCAGCCAGGGCAGGGGCCGTGGACCGTTGGGTAGGAAGGTATCGATGAAGAAGTCAGCGGAGCGCAAAGTGTCCTTCCGGCTTCGGACCATGCGTGCTGCAAGAGATAGGAGATAGCGCTTGAACCTGTATGCCCTCGGATGGTGGGCCGTAAGGATGGCGCTGGCCGGCTGAGAGGCTCCCAACAGTTTGGACTCGTCGGAAACCCTGATAAAGGGTATTCGGAACTCTTCCGCCAGAGAAGCAGCTATCTCGAACAGCCAGGGCACCATGTGCACGTGGTGATGGCTGTCCAGGTGGGATATAGATACGCCAAGAGCCAGGGCCCGGCATATTTGCTCCCTCCACTCTGCCGCAACCTGAAGCCTGGTTGCCCGCGATGTAAAGACCTGTAGAAGGAAACGGTTCAGTCCCAGGAAGCGTCCCTCGCCGTCTATCAAGGCCGAAACCTTCGAGCTCGGGAGAAGGGGCACAAAATCAGTTGCGTTCAGATGGACCCCTACGTCCAGCTGGGGATGCTCCCTAAGGATCTCGAAGGCGCCCTGTGCTGCAGGACCGTTGACCATGAGAGACAACGAGGTAACAATTCCCCTCTGGGTTGCCTGCAGGATACCGGCGTTGACGCCAGGGCTCAGGCCGAAATCGTCAGCATTGACAACCAACACTCGAGCAGCCATGGTCTAGCCGTACATTCCTCGCCAGTAGCTGATTCTAACCTTGATGAGGTCCTTCAGCATGCGTATTGGGTCGATCACGGGATTGACCGAGCTGCTGCTGGAAGGTCGGAGCTCGAAGGGGATCTCCTTGACCCGAAGGCCGAGCTTTCGGGCAAGGAACAGCACCTCGGCGTCGAAGGTGAAACTATCTATACGCTGCTTATGGAACAGTGCCTTGGCTACGGTGCCCCTGTAAGCCTTGGAGCCGCATTGGGTGTCCTGAAGGCCAGTGTCGAGCACCAGTTTGACCAGGAGCCTGAAACCCCAACCCATAACGCGCCTGAGAAGGGACGGTGGCGATGTCCAACGGAACCCCTCAACCCATCGGGAGGCTATGGCGATGTCGTAGCCCTCTGTCTCAATGGCTTCGAGGAATTCTGGAACCAGAGTAATGGGAATAGAGAGGTCAGCATCGATGAACATGGCGATGCTCCCCGATGCCGCCAACATGCCGCGCCTGACGGCGTAGCCCTTGCCGCGGTTTGAGTCTTCGGCAATCAACCTGATCCTGGGCTCCGTACGTTGGAATGAAGAGACCACTCGAGAAGTATCGTCGTGGCTGCCGTCGTCGACCACAATGATCTCGAAGTTCAGGCCAAGGGCATCGAGGTAGGTAGTAATCTCTCTGAGGGTAGCCTCTATATGGTGCCCCTCATTGTAAGCGGGTATGACTATCGAGAGGTAGGGTGGTTTGGCTTCGGTGGATTCCATAAGAGTTTTAGATCAGATCGTTCAGCAGAGGGCGAAGGTCCAGAGGATCCAGGCCCAACGAGCGGGCCACTTCTGGAGCGCTATATCTCTGACCCTGTTGCCACAGGAGGACGAGGTCGTGCCCAGTTTGCTCATCTGCCCACCAGTGGCGGCCGTGTTTGCCCCGGAGCCACGATCTCACCTGGGCCTCCAGTATCCACGCTCGCAAGTACTGGGCGGAGTAGAAGCCGTCGTCCAGGTCAGTGAGGAAGTCTTCAGGGAAGTGGCGCACCAGCAAATGGGTGGAAAGGATCTCAGCGTAGCGGGACGGAGCTTCCTCCAGGCCGTGGGAGAAATGCATCTCCATCTCGTAGATTAGCTTGGCCGCGTATCGGCGGAGCATGTAGAGCTTCACGAACTTGGCAAACTCCACATAGTCTTTGGCTGCCTCACCGTCCGAAAGGTAGGTGACTATCCAGCCGGGGTCGATGGTCAGGTAATGGAAAAGGAAGGCGAAGGTCTCGGTAACAGAGTTGTCGCCGAGCCTCCGGAAGGCAAAGGGCAGGGATGGGTCGGTATGGGCGAAGTGCTCAGCGTGGCCTGCCTCGTGCAGCAGTGCTTGGTAGTCGTCTTGTCCGCCCTGTGGATTGATCACGAGCATGATCCGGTTGGGGACTTCGATAGGTGCGCAGAAGGCTCTGGGCGACTTTAGGGGTCTGGGCTCCGTGTCCAGGGCGATGTTAGGCTGGGACCTGAGGTGCAGCCCCATACCCGCTACGGTTGACTCGAGGGTGGTGATGAGCCTTTCTTTGGGGAACAAGACGTCGTACTGAGGAGCTCGGAAAAGGTGTGCCAGGTCTGCCCGGGTGGCCTCGTTGGGCCCTACGCCGATCTCCTTGAGGTAGGTTTGGAGGCGGGTTCGATACAGGTCGAGGGTATCTGTGAGAAAGCCACTTGACGCTGTCCGCAGCCAGTTCAGCTGGAGGCCTTTGAGCTGATCCATGGCCTGGCCGTAGTTGCCGAAGCCCAACTCGCCCACGGTAGCGTAGAGGGTCTGCCAGCGGGCCTTTCGCACTGGATTGATGGAAGAGTTAACTCGACGACGAGCCTCGTCGAGTTGGTGCCTCCGCGTCAAGTCGGCCTCCGCCGCAATTTCCTTGGAGACCGCCCTGAGGGGGATATCGCGGCCATCCCAGGGCACAGTAGCTTGGGTCTCTTTGTTGAGTATTTCTTCGGAGAGTTCCTTGGTGCGGTTTTCCAAGTAGCCTTCTACCGCGAATTCCCGGAAGTAGACAGCTTCCCTGTCTTTGGGATCGAGGTCGGGCGCCAGGAAGGCGGTAACGGTCTGGAGCGAGAAGAGCTTGGCGTGCCTGGTGTAGATCGGTTGCAGTGAAAGCTCTGGCTTTAAACCGGAAAGGTTGTAATAGTGCTCCTCGAGGAGCTCGCGGAAGAAGGCTTCGGCTTCGGTGGAGAGCTGTTCTAGCATTTCCCTCGAGGGCCTCATGCCGGTATCTCCTGGGGTTCTTCTTCCAAGGGCAGTGGCTGTTGCTCGCCCGGAAGCCGCACTTGTTTGGCGGCAGCGATGAAGTCGCGGAAGAGGGGATGTGGCCTGTTGGGCCTGGACTTGAATTCGGGGTGGAACTGGGTGGCTACAAACCATGGGTGGTCTTTCAGCTCGATGATCTCGACAAGCCTGCCATCGGGCGATAGCCCACTGAGGACCATGCCGGCCTTAGTAAGTATTTCTCTGTAGTGGTTGTTGAACTCGTACCGGTGCCTGTGGCGCTCGTAGACCCTGGGCACGCCATAGGCGGCATAGGCCTTGGTGCCGGGTACAAGGTCGCAGGGATATAGGCCCAACCGCATGGTACCACCCAGATCTACGATGTCGCGCTGATCGGGCATTACGTCGATCACCGGGTGGGGCGTCTTGGGATTGATCTCCGTGCTGTGGGCGTCCTTCAGGCCGCATACGTTTCTGGCGAACTCCACTACGGCCATCTGAAGCCCAAAGCAGAGGCCGAGGTAAGGTATCTTCCGCTCCCTGGCGTACTGGGCCGCAAGTATCTTGCCCTCAGCCCCGCGATGCCCGAAGCCACCAGGTACCACGATGCCGTGGACTCTGTCCAAAGCTTCCTCAACGCCCCCGTGTTCTATCTCCTTGGCATTTACCCAACGGATTTCTACCCCCACTCCGTGGTGTACTCCCGCGTGGTTCAGGGCTTCCGCTACGCTCAGGTAAGCGTCGCGGAGCTCGATGTACTTGCCTACCAGCGCTATAGTGACCTTGGGTTTTGGCTCCTTGATCCGGGCCACCAGGGACTTCCACTCGTCCAGTTGGGGCGGATTGGGCGCTAAACCGAGCTTTTCCACCAGGTAGTCGCCAAGGCCTGCCTCCTCGAGGATAAGGGGCACCTCATAGATGGTATCGACCGTTACCAAGGGTATGACCGCCCGCGATTCCACGTCGCAAAAGAGGGCGATCTTCTCTTTGATATCTTCGGCCACGGCATAGTCGGACCGGCAGACGATGACGTTCGGGTGGATGCCGATGCTCCTGAGCTCTTTCACGGAGTGCTGGGTGGGTTTGGTCTTGAGCTCCCTTGTAGCCTGGATGTAAGGAAGAAGTGTCACGTGAATGTAGAGTACGTTGCTTGGCCCAGCGTCCTTGCGCATCTGGCGAATAGCTTCGAGGAAGGGCAAGCCCTCGATGTCGCCCACGGTGCCACCGACTTCAACCACAACCACGTCGGGATTTCCATGGCGAGCAACTGCCCCAATGCTGGACTTGATAGCGTTGGTAATATGGGGTACTACCTGTATGGTGCCACCCAAAAAATCGCCCCTGCGCTCCTTTTGGATGACCGACTGGTAGATCTGCCCGGTTGTCACGTTGCTGAGGCGAGTGAGGTTCTCGTCGATAAATCGCTCATAGTGGCCGAGGTCTAGATCTGTTTCAGCCCCGTCGTCGGTCACGAAGACCTCGCCATGCTGGTAAGGGGACATGGTGCCCGGGTCGACGTTCAGATAGGGATCGAGCTTTTGGATGGATACGGAAATCCCGCGGCTTTTCAGTATGCGGCCTATGGAGGCCACGGTGATGCCCTTGCCGACCGAAGAGACTACGCCTCCGGTTACAAAGATATATTTAGGCATAGGTTACGCCACCTCTGCTGATGCCTGTCTGTTCCATCAGAAGCCTGCCTCGAGGAGGATTACCTGCGTCTCATCTGGCAGGTCGGTCCCCTTTAGTTGAAGCTTCTCCAAGGGCTTTGGATCTTTGATGCCCATAACCCTACAGAACTCCTCTATGGGCTCCAGGTCGGTCCGTAGGGAACCAAGGCGATAGTGCATGGGAACTACGATCTTGGGCTCTACCTGGTTGATGACTTCAGCAGCGCCGGCGGCATCCAAGGTGGTGACACCTCCTACTGGAACCATCAGTACATCGACTTTCCCGAGGGCTTCCAGCTGTTCGTCGTTGAGGGCATGGCCGAGGTCGCCTAGGTGGCAGAAGGCCAGGCCATCCATTTCTATCAAGTAGGCGATGTTCTTGCCCAGGCGGGCTCCCTTCTCCTGGTCGTGGAAGGTACGGATGCCAGTGATGAATACTTCCCTGATCTCGTACTCGCCGGGCCCAAAGACCACCATGGGGTCGTTGCGGACAGCCCTCCAGTTGTTGTGTCCTGGATGGTCGTGGCTAATTGTAACTATGTCGGCTCTGGGCCGACCCAGATTGAACTCCGAACCGTCGTGGTAGGGATCCATCAATATTACAGCATGCCTGCTTTTCAACCTGAAACAGGCATGCCCAAGCCAGGTCAGTTCGATCAAGGGACAATCTCCGGGCAGAAGTTTTCCATGTATATAACGGCAGCACGGCTAAATTCTATCACGGTTATCCGTCTCCCTTTGGAGGGTATCCCAGGCCTCTTTCACTGCCCTCGACGCCAGGTCGAAGGGAAAGCCCCTTCGAAGGAGGTATTGTAGAAGTTTGCGGGTGAAGTCTTGTTCCGACAGGTTTCGAAGGGTCCTTCCCCTTTTTACGGCTATGGCAAGACAGGCGTTCTCCTCGGGAAAAGCGTCGATGATATCGCGGATCTCTGAGGATTCGACACCCTTAGCCCTGAGCTCGGCCTGTAGCTCCTTTCGGCTTTTGGGCCTAAACTGCATGCGGTGTTCAACCCAGTAGGAAGCGAAGTGAGTGTCATCTAGCAAACCCAGCTGCTGGAGTTCATCCAGCAGTCTATCTACAGCTGCGGGCTGGTTGCCCTTGTGCAGCAGCCTTTGTCGGAGTTCAGCCCGGCTACGGGGACGCCAGGCGAGGAGTCTCAGGGCGGCTTCCTTGAGTCTTGCGGTTCTGGACAGGGCCTGAAGGTCATAGAGGAGGTCGGCGTCTATTTCGGTACCGACGCCTATATCACAGCGCCGGATTACTTCCTCTTCCAGCAGCAATCTGCGCCGCCAGCCCTCCAGTTTAACGACCCATAGGGATGGTGCCCAGGGCGAGGGCCGAAGGTCGTTGACCCTTACCATATGGGCCTTCTCCAAAAAAGATGCTGGACCGTCGCTTCGACAGTCCAGCATCGGCGGGTGAGATATCCTTTAGTGCTACAGGTCCACGGCATCGCCCTCACTTTCGACCCCGATGACCCGAAGTTGCGAGGCAGTTTCCCTTATGCGTCGTTCCAGTTCCAGTGCCGTCTGTGGGTTGGCTTTAAGATACTCGCGGGCATTTTCGCGTCCCTGGCCGATCCTTGTGTCGTTGAAGTAGTAGAAGGTGCCGGTACGCTTGACGAAACCAAGCTCCGCTCCAACGTCCAGCAGGTTGCCCTCTTTGGAGATTCCCTCGTTATAGAGGATATCGAACTCTGCCACCCTGAAGGGTGGAGCTACCTTGTTTTTTACGACCTTGGCTCTAACTCGGCTGCCTATTATTTCGTTGCCCTGCTTGATGTTCTCCACCCTTCGGACTTCCAGGCGAACCGAGGAGTAGAACTTCAGGGCATTGCCACCGGTGGTAGTTTCAGGGCTCCCGTACATGACACCTATCTTCATGCGGATCTGGTTGATGAAAACCAGGGCGGTGTTGGACTT
Organism: Chloroflexota bacterium; assembly: GCA_034432775.1. Classification (GTDB taxonomy): domain Bacteria; phylum Chloroflexota; class Chloroflexia; order DAOUBH01; family DAOUBH01; genus DAOUBH01. Next base: position 37,065 of record DAOUBH010000014.1, on the reverse strand, counting down.
GCTTACAGCCCCCGCTAGCTTCCGCAGGGCCTGGGACATAAGCCGTGCCTGAAGGCCCACATGTTGGTCACCCATCTCCCCCTCGATCTCCGCCTTGGGAACCAGGGCGGCCACGGAATCTATCACGATGACGTCTACGGCACCGCTGCGCACGAGGGTCTCGGCGATCTCCAGGGCCTGCTCTCCTGTATCGGGCTGGGAAATGAGGAGGTTGTCCAAGTTGATGCCGCACCGCTCGGCGTAGGAGGGGTCGAGGGCATGTTCCGCGTCTATATAGGCTGCTACCCCTCCCGCCTTTTGGGCTTCGGCGATGATGTGTTGTGCTAAGGTCGTCTTTCCCGACGCCTCGGGTCCGAAGATCTCGGTGATGCGACCCCTGGGAATGCCGCCCACGCCAAGGGCCAGGTCCAAGGCGATGGATCCTGTAGGTATGACGTCGACCTGCATGAGGCCCGTCGCCTCGCCGAGCTTCATTATCGCTCCTCGACCGAACTGTCTTTCGATCTGAGCTATAGCGATCTCAAGCGCCTTGTCCCGGTCGCCCATCCCCTTCCCCCGCAGTTTTAGATTATATGTTCTAATACGCTCAGATGATACACCGGTTGGGCAGTCATGTCAATTATAATTTTTCGCCTGCTTGGCGTCGTTTTCGGCAGGTAGGGCACAGGGGTTCGAGGTCCTCCCAGGAAAGGGCGTTGGCGTCGGGGAAGTCCATGGCCTTGAGACCGCGTATGACCTCGCACAGAGGCAGGCCTACCACGTTCAGATAGCAACCGATGTAGCTGGCCACCGGAGCGAAGTCGTGGTCTTGAACGCCGTAGCCCCCGGCCTTGTCCATGGGCTTACGGCTGGAAATATAGGCCTCCACCTCTTCGTCAGAATAGGAACGCATGAGGACCAAGGTCTCCGTTACCGATAGCCACGGGTCGCGTTGGGCCGTGGCCACGGCTACGGCTGTGAAGACCTGGTGGTATCTGCCTCGCAGAGCTAAGAGCATCTCTCTGGCTTCTTCAGGGGTGGAGGGCTTACCCAGAATGGAGCCATCGAGAGCTACCACAGTGTCAGCCGCAAGCACGATTTCGTCCCTTGTAGGTTGGGCTGCCCTGGCTTTTTGGGCAGCCAATCTAAGGGCCGTGTCTTTGGGCGTCTCTGCAGGTAGGGGACTTTCGTCTACATCCACGGATCTAATCTCGCAGTCTGCAAAAAGTCGCCGTACAAGCTCTCTACGTCGGGGTGAGACAGAAGCCAGAATTAGCTTCATTTCAGTTACTAGCCGGGCTTCTGGGGTGGGGCAGGGGATGGGCTGAAAGGGGGAAGTAGGTCATCGGAGGGAGGCAAAGAAGCCCTCTTTCCTGAGGCGTCGGACCAAATGATGGAGAGGATCTTCTTTCGAGCCGCTGGCGGCAGGGATCTGGATAGTTGCGAGGTTTTGGCCAATACGCCGGTAAGGGTAACGGCAGAAAATCTTGCAACTGAGTATGGCTTCCAGGGTATCGGGGTCTTCTGTCTCCAGGAGCACTACCCTCTCCAGCCGCGCCGGCTTGAAGAGGCGCGCCCAGTCGGCCATGGAGTAGGCCACATTCTGTGGGATTTCTCGCGCCGAGTAGTCCCTGAGGACCTTTAGCATCTCCTCGACGCTCATGCCCATTTCTACACCCTTGAGCACGGAATCCCGAGTTATGGTGTAGAGGGCGGCCTGGTCGTACCTCACGGGATCGGCGAACTTCAACAGTTGCCAGACCATGGGGGCGGAGGCGCTTAAGACAGTCACTTCGAAGTTTGGCTGAACCACGAGGCGCGGCTGTGGCGGATCGTCGGTCCCGGAGCCAGTGAGCAGTCCATGGCCTAACTCGGTGACCATTACAGCCTTTGTGCCAGAAGCAGTCTCACCCACTCGCACAATTCCGAGCCACTGTAGGGAAGTCGACAGGATCCCACTGATTAACCGTCCTTCCACTTGATCCCATTCGGACGCTAGCTGGTCCAAGCTCTCCTTCCCCCTTAGGCGAACGATCTCCCTGCGGGGTCTGAGGATAAAGGGATCGGCTTCCCTAATGACCCTCAGAAGGGACGGGAGTGCCAGCCATCGGCCTGAGGGCAGTTTGTGGAGCCAGTCCAGCAGTTTCCTGCGGCCCATGGGCACGTCTATTCCCCAGGAGTTTGGTGCCGTTCGGAACACTGGCTCGAGCCATCGACGCTCGTTTATCCAGAGGCGCAGCATCTCTTCTATCTGGGCTTGGAACCCCACTTCTATCCAGCCCTTGAGGCGTTCACCGAGGGTCACATGGCGTTCATGTTCTACCAGCAGGTTCAGCGACCTGGCCAGGTGCGTTAGGAAGTCGATGTACTCGTCGGTCAAGTACGGGGTACCACCTAGCCAGAGCTTGTTGCTGAGGATCCTTACGGTCCTGGCCTGGAACGCCGTCATGCTGGGTTCTTGGTATACAAGGTTGAGTAAGGTGAGCAGGTCCCAGGCGATGGCGTAGGGGCTGAGGGTGGGGCCAACTACAAGTTCGGTGAGTTCGTGGACTTCGGCGGAGGGCGTACTGCTGTAGCACAGGCATTCCCGTATTTCCTGAGGGATGTAGAGGACCCGTTGATTGGATCGGTAGTACTCAACTGCCAGGAGCCTACGAGCTAATTCCCTCAGGTGAAAACGCAACATGGACTCTTTTAGCTCGAGGCGGGCGCGCACGGCCGCCAGCTCAAGGCTACCGCCGGCCTCTACCACGAGATTGAACAGGGCACGGGTGCCCTTGTCCAGTTTGGAAACCACAGCCTCCAGAGACTCCGGTTTCTGCATTCCGTCCGCTATGGCCTCGATGAGTTCCTCCTGATAGTAGGGGCCAGGTGCGGCAGTGGCTCCCCACAGGGCAGCGAGGGCTTCCACCTTGGCAGTAGGCATGGCGCGCATATGCTCTCTGGCCGAGAGGGGCCCCGACGTCGACCTGAGCTCGCGAAATGCCGCACGAAGTGCCCTCCCCACCTCTCGAGGCAGACAGAGGGCTGTACTATGCTCGCCCTCTGTAGTGTGCTCCATGTAGGCTACGCCAAAGTCCACGAGGCGTTGACAATGAGCCTCCAACTCGCCGGGTAAGAGGGACAGCTGCTCCTCCAGCTGTTCGGTTGTGAGGCTGTTATGTTCCTGGGATATGAGGGCCTCCAAGATGCGGACTTCAGTAGGGGAGAGGGTTTCCAGGAGGTACCGGATGCTGCGCTCGTCGAGGATCTCCTCTGCCAGCATCCTGACGTTGTCTCCATGGGTCGGTCGCCTCAGCTCCACTTGCCAGTTGGCGGCAATGCTCCGCAGGGTGGCGGGCGGCTGTTGCATTAGGTGACCAATGAGATTCTTCACGGCACAGCCCTGAGGCCAACCGATTGTGTTTGAGGCCAGAAACCTGCCAAACCCATTCCGGTTTACTATTATAACTTATTGACAAGGGGTATGTGTTTGCCGATGGTGAGCCCATGACCGCTTTCGAGGTCACAGTTGAACGATTAGTTTACGGGGGCGAGGGATTGGCCCGATATGACGGGCAAGTCGTGTTGGTGTCCCACGTGGCACCCGGCGATCGCGTGCTGGTGGAGCCATTTCAAGCGAAAAAGGGATTGGTTCGAGCACGGGTGGTCAAGCTGCTGGAGCCTTCAGAAGCTCGCACTGAACCGCCATGCATTTACTTTGCCCAGTGCGGGGGATGCCAGCTGCAGCACCTCAAGTATGAGGACCAGCTGAGAGTCAAGACAGAAGTCGTAAAGGAGCAGTTGGCAAGGATAGGCGGCCTGACAACGACCGTGCTGGACACGATCCCTTCGCCTTTGCCCTTCGGTTATCGAAATCATGCAAGGTTTTCGGTTGACAGAGCAGGCCATCTTGGATTCACCCGATTCCGCACTCACAGCCTGGTGCCTATCGACCGCTGTCTGCTCATGCTGGAGCCCATCAACAGGGTCCTTCTGGCGGCGCAGAGCAGACTACGGGGCGTTTTCCAGTTGTCAGTGCGTTACAGCGAAAACACGGGCCAGCTGCTGGTGAACCCACGGGTTCCTTACCTAGATGCGCGGGGCATTGCTACGGGTCAACCTTATTACGAGGAAGGGCTTCTCGGGAGAGCTTACCGCATCTCGGCCTCGTCTTTCTTTCAGGTTAACACCAGGGCTGCCGAACTCTTGGCGGCGAAGGTGGTGGAATTCCTTCAACTGAAAGGCCACGAGACCGTGCTGGATGCTTACAGCGGCGTGGGAACCTTCAGCCTTCTGATAGCTGAGAAGGCTGGGAGGGTGATAGGCGTGGAAGAGTCGCCCAGCGCTGTAGAGGATGCTATCTTCAACGCTAGAGGGATGGGCAACGTCCGGTTCGTGCTGGGAAAGGTAGAGGCAGTGTTGCCAACCATACGCGAGACGATAGATGCTGTAGTTCTCGATCCAGCCAGAGTTGGGTGCGCGCCAGAAGTGCTGGAGGCCCTCCGATCGAAGCGTCCCGGACGGGTAGTGTACGTTTCCTGCGACCCGGCTACCCTGGCCAGAGATCTTGGGATCTTGACGTCGGGCGGGATGTACAGGTTGGTGCAAGTTCAGCCTCTGGATATGTTCCCGCAGACGTACCATGTAGAAGCCGTTGCCTTGCTGGAGCTAGCCTGAGAGAGCTGCCCTCAGGGCCGCAGCAGCGTCGTCCATGCGTTTGAGCGTTCGTTGGCGGCCGAGAACCTCCATGGTTTCGAAGAGGGGCGGCGATATCCTGCGGCCGGTCACGGCTACCCTCAAGATCATGAAGAAGGTGCCAGTTTTTAAACCTAGCTCCGATGCCAGTGTTCTGAGGGTGGCTTCCAGTTGTTCGCGATCCCAGGCTGCCAGGGATGCCAGGGCATCTCGAGCGGCGGATAGAGCCTGCAGGGTCGACGCTGCATCCATTCCTTTGCCCACTAATTCCTCCAACCGATAATCGAGTTGCTCGGCGAAGAAGAAATCTGTCAGCTCTGGCGCCTCTCGGAGAAGCTTCATCCGCTCTTTAATGAGAGGCACTATCTTGACAAAATAGGCGTACAGTTGGGCAAAGCTTGGATCCTCTGCTGGGGGCAGCAGCCCTGCCTTCTGCATGAAGGGCAGGCACCTTTGAGCTAGATCGTCCACGGTTAGGATGTGGTTGATGTAATGGGCGTTCATCCAGTTAAGCTTCTCGATATTGAATATGGCGGGGGATGGGTTCACGCGGTCTAGGTCGAACTTCTGGATGAGCTCTTCGCGGCTGAAGATCTCTGTGCGCTCGTCCCACGACCAGCCTAGAAGGGCCAGATAGTTGACCAGGGCCTCGGGGAGATAGCCGAGCTCCTGGTATTCGCCCACGTAGGTGGCACCATGGCGCTTGCTTAACTTGGATCTATCCGGTGCGAGGATGACAGGTAGGTGCGCAAAGGCGGGAGGCTGCCATCCGAAGGCCTCATAGAGGCGCACGTGCAGGGGGGTACTTGGTATCCACTCTTCGGCCCTGAGGACATGGGTAATTTCCATGAGGTGATCGTCTACAACGCTGGCGAAGTGGTAGGTAGGGTAGCCGTCGGATTTGATCATTACGAAGTCCTCGAGGGTCGAATTGTCGAAGGTGATCTCGCCTCTGAGGAGGTCGTGGAAGACCGTGGTGCCGGCTTCGGGCATGGCAAACCGTATTACGTACTTAGCTTCCTGCTCCTCCAACGTCCGCCTCTCGGAAGCCGACATGAAGCGGCATCGCCTATCGTAGCCGGGGGGCTCTCCCCTGGCCCTCTGCTCGGCCCGCAGCTGGGCTAGCCTCTCAGGTGAGCAGTAGCATTTGTAGGCTTTGCCGGCAGCCAATAATTGTTGGGCATGGGCGTGATATATGGGCAGTCGCTGAGACTGGAAGTAGGGGGCATGGGGACCGCCAACCTCGGGCCCTTCGTCCCAGTGGAGCCCGAGCCATCGCAGGGCGTGCATTATGGCTTCAGCTGCTCCCTCTACCCGTCGGGCTACGTCTGTATCTTCGATCCGCAATATGAAAATGCCCCCGTGGTGTCTTGCAAAGAGCCAGTTAAATAGGGCACTTCGGATGTTGCCCACGTGGGGCTGACCTGTGGGTGAGGGAGCAAAGCGTACCCTTACACTCATAGCCACACTCTGGAGATCCGTAACTGCTGGTTACAGCTTCAGCATTATACTGGTATCCTCTGGCTCACTGTAGCCTTCCCGCGGCCGTGGGCCCGTAGGGCAGGAAGGCCGGTCGGCTAGGAGTTTTGGCCCCTGGGTTCTGGGCTTACTATGGTTACGCCAACCCGAGGCCCGTTAGGACCTGCACCTACCGCAGGTTGACACCCCTCTAGGCCGGTCCTTATAATCGGCTAGTTTGTGCCAGAAACGACAGGAGACATCCCTTTGCAAAGGCGAGATCTCAACCTTCTGCTTCTGATTTTCGTGCTTACGGCCGTCTCCCTGTGGATCGATCTCAACCCGTTGCTGAACCTGAACATCTTTGGTGCGCAGAAGGAGATAAGGGTGCACGAAGGTCTGGACCTTCAGGGGGGCATGCAGGTTCTGCTGCAGGCCAAGCCCGGCCCCAGCGGCCCGCCCTCAGCGGATCAGATGACGGCCACCCGCGACATCATAGAGCAGAGGGTGAACGGTCTGGGAGTCACCGAGCCTGTGGTGCAGGTATCGGGTGCAGACAGGATCGTTGTGGAGCTTCCTGGTATCAGGGAGCCTGAAAAGGCGATAGAAGCCTTCGGGCAGGTGGGTTTCCTGGAGGTCATTTCCACTGGTTCCGAGGCTTTGCCTGTCGGCACAATAGTGACAACCACTCTGGGCGGGCCCGGCACCGGAGCTCCTCAGGCCAGCCCCACGGTTTCGGCCACGGGTACTGTCAGCCCTACCGCTACACCTAGCCCCACGGCCACTTCGACGCCCACACCGACGCCCCAGCAGACGCCAGGTGCAGCTGGGGCGCAGCAGGCTACGCCGTCGCCTACCCCCCAGGCGAAGGTATATCAGACCATCCTCACGGGTGCTGACATAGCCAATGCGGAAGTCACCTTCGACAACCTGGGGCGGCCACAGGTGTCCTTCGAGTTAAAGGCGGAAGGGGCCAGGAAATTTGCAGACTTCACCAGCCAGAACGTGGGCACTTACCTGTCAATCCTCATGGACAAGCGGGTCATAAACTCCGCCGTGATCCGCCAGCCGATCACCCAGGGGCGAGGAGTAATTGAGGGTCTTGAGAGCGTCGACGAAGCGCGAAATGTAGTTTTACAGCTTAAGTACGGAGCGCTGCCGGTGGCCCTAGAGGTTAAGCAGGTCAGCACCGTGGGCCCGACGCTAGGTCAGGATTCCTTGCGGCGCAGCGTGACAGCCGGCATTATCGGTGTGTTGGCTGTCATGGCCTTCATGCTGGTGTACTATCGCCTGCCTGGGTTTGTTGCCAATCTGGCGCTGCTGATATACGCCTCCATAGTTTTCGCCATATTCAAGGTGATCCCCGTGACGTTGACCTTGGCCGGGGTTGCGGGGTTCATCCTCTCGGTCGGTATGGCCGTGGATGCCAACGTGTTGATATTTGCTAGGATGAAGGAGGAACTGAGGGCTGGCAAGCCGCTCAGAGTGGCTGTGTCCGAAGGTTTCAACAGGGCATGGCCTTCCATAAGGGACTCCAACATAACGACGCTGATAACCTGTGCCATTCTCTTCGAGTTTGGTTCGTTTTTGGGCACCAGCATAGTGAAAGGTTTTGCCGTCACGCTGGCCATTGGCGTTCTGGTTAGCATGTTCAGTGCCATCGTGACCACCCGCACTTTCCTCAGGGTAATAGAGCTGACCCCCCTTGCGGAACACCCATGGCTCTTTGCGGCTGGCGCGCAAGCAGGTGCTGGTTCCGCCCCTGTCCGGAGGCCGGAATGATAGACCTGGTAGGCAAGCGGTACTGGTTCTTTTTGATTTCGCTCCTGGTGATACTTCCAGGTTTGATATCGTTGGCTATCTTCGGGGTTCCCGTGGGCATAGACTTCACCGGCGGCACCCTCTGGGAGATGCAGCTGCCCAAACAGCCCGAGCCAGCACAGGTGAAGGCGGTGTTTGCCAGGTTCGGCTACGGTGACGCCTCTGTACAGACTGCTACCACTGCCACAGGCGAGCAGTCTATCATCGTGAGGAGTCGGGAGATCCCCGCGGATTCCCCTGTAAAGGCCCAGATAGAGCAGGCTCTGGCCCAGGAGTTCGGTACACCCAAGTTGCTCAGGTTCGACAGCGTAGGCCCGACCATAGCGGCCGAGATCGTTCAGAGGGCAGCCATAGCCGTTGGCGCTGCATCGGTCGGTATATTGCTTTACATATGGTGGGCCTTTCGCAGACTTCCCCATGCTATCAGGTACGGCACATCCGCCATCGTGGCCATGCTTCACGATGTGTTGGTAGTGCTAGGTGTTTTCTCGTTGATAGGCCGGCCTCTGGGGTTCGAAGTCGACTCTCTTTTCGTCACCGCGGTACTCACAGTGATAGGCTTCTCGGTACACGATACCATCGTCGTCTTCGACCGGATTCGGGAAAACATGGGTCGCTACCAAGGTTTGCCCTTCTCGGAGATCGTGAACTTCAGCTTGGTGCAGACATTGGTGCGATCGGTCAACACCTCCCTCACTGTCATCTTCACTTTGGTGGCCATGCTCCTTTTCGGCGGGGTGACCATCAAGGGCTTCGTCTTCACCTTGCTGGTCGGTATCGTTACCGGTACATACTCTTCCATCTTCAACGCCAGCATGATTCTCGTGGTGTGGGAAAGCGGGGAGCTGGGAAACCTCTCGCGTCGGAAGGCAGAGAGGAAGCCGGAAGTAGCCAGACAATAGATTGTGAACTTTACAACAATCCTTCGAAGTGATAGAATAACGCCTCAGAAATCGGGACAGGAGGTTTGGAGAGGCCTGGTATGGAACTGTTCTGGATCGTATGGGTAGCAGGTTTGGGAGCGGTTGCCTTCGCGGGGTATCTGGCCTGGGATGTTTTGAGGAGAGACACCGGTACTCCCGAGATGCAGGCAGTGGCCAGTGCCATCCATGAGGGGGCGATGGCCTTCCTCTTTCGACAATACCGCACCATAGCCATGCTGGCTGTGGTGGCCGCTGTAGTGATCGGTGCCCTCATCGGGTGGCTGGCCAGGGACAGCGAGCTAGCCTGGCGGACGGCTGTGGCCTTTGTAGTGGGGGCCTTCGCCTCAGGCCTTTCTGGCTTTATTGGGATGTATGTGTCGGTGAAGTCCAATGTTAGAACGGCTTCGGCGGCCAGGCGCAGTCTGAACGAGGCTCTGACGGTGGCCCTCCGTGGGGGTGCGGTGTCGGGGTTTCTGGTGGTGGCCTTGAGCCTCTTGGGCGTGGCGCTGATGTTCGTTCTATACGGAGGTCTGGCCCATCCTGACAAGGCGCCCTTCTATATTGTGGGTTTCGGCTTCGGCGCAAGCTTCGTTGCCCTCTTTGCCCAGCTGGGCGGCGGCATTTACACTAAGGCGGCCGATGTGGGAGCCGACCTGGTGGGCAAGGTGGAGGCAGGCATCCCCGAAGATGACCCCCGCAATGCGGCCGTAGTGGCCGACCTGGTGGGCGACAACGTCGGCGACTGTGCTGGACGCGGTGCCGACCTGTTCGAGTCTACAGCGGCCGAGAACATCGGTGCCATGATACTGGGTGTTGCCCTCTGGAAACTCACCAACAACGCTTCCTGGATACTGTTTCCTTTGGTCATCAGAGCGCTGGGGCTGATAGCTAGCGGCATTGGGGTTATGGTGGTGCGTGCCAAGGAGCACGAGAATCCCATGAACGCCCTCAACCGCGGCTACTGGGTTACGGCGGTGCTCTGTGTGATCTTCATGTTTGCCGCCGTGGAACTGATGCTCAAAAATATATGGTTCTTCTATTCGGGCGTGGTAGGCATACTCACCTCCATAGCCTTTGTGTATATCACCCAGTACTACACTTCGGGCTCCTGGAGGCCCGTTAGGGAGATCGCCGAGGCATCGCGCACGGGGCACGCCACTAACATCATTGCAGGCTTCGCTGTAGGCCTCGAGACCACCGGTCCTACGGCCATCACCATTGGGATTGCCCTTCTGCTTTCATACTTTTTCGGTGTGCAGAGTGGCACGGGCGAGGCCGGCTGGGTGTATTCGACGGCGATAGCCACCATGGGTATGCTGATGAGCACGGCCTTTATCCTCGCCATGGACACCTTCGGGCCGATCACCGACAACGCCGGCGGCATTGTGGAGATGTCGCAGTCTCCTGAAGAGGTCAGGGCAATTACCGATGGACTGGACGCTGTCGGCAATACGACCAAGGCTTTGACCAAGGGGTATGCGGTAGCCTCTGCAGGTCTGGCTGCCTTCCTGCTTTTCAAGGCCTACCTGGACGATGTGGCACGTCTGAAGGGTGCGCCTTTCAACGTGGTGAACCTGGCCGACGTCATAGTTTTCGTTGGCGCCATGATGGGTGCGATGCTGGTATTCCTATTCAGTTCCCTCGCCATCCGAGCAGTTGGTAGGGCAGCCTCCAGCATCATCGAGGAGGTCAGGCGGCAGTTCAGGGCGGATCCAGGCATTCTGGCAGGCACTTCGCGGCCCAACTACGCCAAGGCCGTTGATATCACCACCAGGGCAGCCCTCAGGGAGATGGTCGCTCCGGGCCTTCTGGCCGTGGGCACCCCTATAGTGGTGGGCCTGGTGCTTAGGGCGGAAGCCGCTGCTGGCCTGCTGATGGTGGGGACCATCGCTGGCATTCTGGTGGCGGCCCTCATGAACAATGGCGGTGGAGCCTGGGATAATGCCAAGAAGTTCATCGAGGCCGGCCTCCTCAGGGATGCCGAGGGCAATGTTATAGGCAAGCATACGCCCGTGCATGCCGCCTCGGTAACCGGTGACACTGTGGGCGATCCCTTCAAGGACACAGCCGGGCCCTCGCTGCACGTGCTGGTGAAGCTCCTAAGCACAGTTACCTTGGTGTTAGCACCCCTCTTCGTCTGAGGGCTAGGTTTCCCCGGCTGAGGCTGTAACTTTTGTGTCGCTGTAAGGGTCTGCTCCCATGGGGCAGACCCTTGCAGCTTGTCATGGCGCAGCCTTAGGGAGTGTTGCGAGGGGCCGCCCGATGTATACTACATTGATACGGGGGCTGTATCTTGGGCATACCGACCTACGAAGACGCCAGAATACTGTTGGAACTGTACCGTATCCGTTATTCACCTGGTTTCCAGGAGGCGTATCGTTGGTTCATGACCGAATTTCGTCCGACCTCATGGCGTGAAGTGAAGGAAGCCTATCCGCCCGGGAGCCCTGGCAATACCTACATGGGCCAGGTGATGGGCTACTACTCGGCCCTGGGAACCATGGTGTTCTACAACCTGCTTAGCGAGGACATCCTCTTCGACGTGATAGAGGACCTTCAGCCCCTATGGGAACGGGTACGGCCATGGATCGATGAGGCCAGAGAGGTGGAAGGCCCCCACCTTTTTGAAAACGTGGAGCTCCTTGTGGAGAGACAGCAAAGATGGAGACGTCTATATAGGTCCAAGTTGGAGGCCTTCGGATGAAGGACTACTGGGCGATCCTTGGAGTGCCGCGAGGAGCAAGCTTGGAGGAGATCCGCAGGGCCTATCGGCGTCTTGCGTGGCAGTACCATCCGGACCGCAATCGGGGCGATGCAACTGCAGAACAGCGCATGAGGGAGATCAACGAGGCCTACGAGGTCCTCAGTGATCCGGAGCTCTGTGCCCGGCACGAGCGGCAGTTTCGTGAGGCCCAGGGAACCCGAAGTCGGGCAGCGCAGGGCGCCCAAGGCCGGTTTTGGCAGGCAGCCGGGAGCGCGCCTTACGAGGAGCCGATCTGCGAATGGGATCTGGGCACTGTCTTTGCGTGGATCGCTGGCCAACCGCGTCCGTCGAGCCGCTGGCCCTTCGACCAAGTGACCATCGAGGAGATGCTGTGGCAAAGGGCCAGCGGGGCGAGCAGAGGCGCAGGTCTCCTCGCAGCTTTGCTGGAAATGTTGCTGCTGTACGGAGCATATAGGCGCCGCTGGTAGCGGGCGGGGCTTATCTGGAATCTGCCTCTACACGTACGGAGACCGTCAAAATCGCAGCACGGCCCCTATTTTGCCGTACTTCTCGAGGAGGTCAGCGGCTGGGCCTCGCACGAACTCCACTTCGGCACCCCTGTCACGGGCCGTTTGAATGGCAAGGGCAATCACGTCGGGTACCTCGGCCATGGGCGAGGCGCATAGCGGGCACTTGCCATTGTTTACAGTCGATAGGTACGCACAGTTAGTACACCGGAAACCCGCCAGGCTGTGACCGAAGTTGACCACCAACTTGTAGATCCTGCCTTCTTGAAGGGCCATGAGGGTATCGTCCACGCCAACTACGCCGTTGTTCCCTTTGAGGGCTGCCTCCACCAACCCGTTGACGAGCTCCAGTTCCTTCTCCCGTTCCACCTTCTCTTGTATAAGCAGGGTCTCTCGGAGGATGTCTGCAGGGTTTGCGAACATCTCGGCGGAGAAGGTGGCCACGAGCCGTTCCCTGAGCTCACCTGGCAGCAAGCGGTTGAATTCGGCCAAGGCCTCCTCGGTCCCGCCCGCTATGAGCCTGTCGAACCGGTGGTGTTGGAGCTCCTGCGTAAGCAGTTCGATGACGTTCTTGACATGCCACTGGACGTGGGCCTCGTGATGGGCCTGCACGTCGTGACCGAAGGAGCCCATGCCCCCGGCACCTTGCGGTCGGTTGACGCCGGGCTTTGCCCGCTGGTAGCCAACTTCGGACCAGCCTCCCTGCTTGTGCTTTTTCGGCATCATTTCGGCCTCAAGTTGGCGCTCTTCTATCTCGCCCAAAAAGACCGTGAACAGCTTTACCTTTTCCTTATCTAAGAGGACCACCGCATAGCGTTCGTATTCGTCGAGCACATCCAGCAGGGGCGGCAGATAGGGCCTGGCACCTACGAAGCCCTTGTTTGCCACGCTTACAGGAAGTCGGTAGACCTGCCAGAAGTTCTGGGCCCTGCAGGAGAAGATGGCCAGACCCTTGGCGTTGGGTGTGGTTTCGCTTTCCAGAAAGTAGAGGACGGCAGCCATGTCGTCCTGAAAGGCCCTACGTGCCTGGCGGTTGTCGATCTGTTGCTCCAGCTTCTTCAGTATGTCCTTGGCGGCAATGATGTAGCCCCGCTTTTCCACGCGGTTCGGGTCGGTGTCGAGATAGAGGCTGACCACTGGGAAGTCGGGGCTTTGGAAGTTCCGTAGCTGTTCGATCTGTTCTGGAGCTACCATCTGCGTTCTCCCATGCTGTGAGTAGATGATGATCTTATCAGGTCAGGTTGCCGCCCTTGCTGCGGCGGGGACAGCCTTGGAGAAGGTCAGCCCCCGATCGCCAAGATCTACCACTATTCGATCGCCGTCATGGAACTCTCCTTGTAGGAGCTTTATGGAAAGGGGATCGAGGAGGAGCCGCTGCATGGCCCGCTTCAGCGGCCGAGCACCGTAGACCGGGTCGTAGCCTTCCTGGGCCAGATACTCTCTAGCTGCTGGGGATAGTTCCAACTCCATGTGGCGCTCGGCCAGGCGCTTTCTGACGTTGCGGAGCTGGATGTCGACAATCTGCTTGATGTGCTCGAAGGTCAGGGACTGGAAGATTATTATTTCGTCGATGCGGTTCAAAAATTCGGGCCGGAACTGCTGTCGAAGGGCCTCCATAACCCTGCGCCGCATTTCCGCATCGTCCCTGCCGCCGAGTTCCGAGATCCAGTGACTGCCGACGTTGCTTGTCATTATGATGATGGTGTTTCTGAAGTCCACGGTGCGGCCTTGACCGTCGGTAAGACGCCCATCGTCCAGTATCTGGAGCAGGATGTTGAAAACATCGGGATGGGCCTTTTCCATCTCGTCGAAGAGGATAACGCTATAGGGCCTACGGCGGATAGCCTCGGTGAGCTGACCCCCTTCCTCATAGCCTACATAGCCTGGGGGAGCTCCGATGAGGCGGGATACTGTGTGCTTTTCCATGTACTCGCTCATGTCGAACCGCACCATGGCCCGTTCGTCATCGAACAGGAATTCGGCCAGTGCCCTGGCAAGCTCAGTTTTGCCGACGCCGGTGGGGCCAAGGAAGAGGAAGCTTCCCAAAGGCCGGTTGGGGTCCTGCAGGCCAGCCCTGGCCCGCCTGATGGCGTTGGAGACGGCCCTTATGGCCTCTTCTTGGTCGACTATCCGTTCATGAAGTCTGTCCTCCATGCGCACCAGCTTTTCCAGCTCGCCTTCCATGAGTTTGCTGACGGGTATGCCGGTCCAACGGCTGACGATCTCTGCGATATCTTCGGCATCCACCTCCTCTTTGAGCAGCTTTGTGCGTTTCTGGATCTCTGAGAGCCGTTTTTCCTCTTCTTCCAGCTGCCGCTGAAGTTGTACCAGCGTGCCGTACTTGAGTTCCGCGGCCTTTCCATAGTCGAGTTGTCTTTCAGCCAGGTCTATTTGGTGTGAAATTTCCTCGATACGCTCCTTGATCTCGCGGATGCGGGTTATGGAGTCCTTTTCGAGGCGCCACTGGGCTTCCAGCTTAGCTTCCTCTTCCCGTAGGTCGGCCAGTTCCCGCTCGAGGTTGGCGAGGCGTTCCCTGGAGGCGGCATCGGTCTCCTTGCGAAGAGCCTCCCTCTCGACCTCCAGCTGCATTATTCGTCTCTTAACCTCATCGAGCTCGGAGGGCATGCTGTCGATCTCCATTCTGAGCTTCGCGGCCGCCTCGTCGATGAGGTCTATGGCCTTGTCGGGCAGGAACCTATCGGCGATGTACCGGTGGCTGAGCATGGCTGCTGCCACGAGGGCTGCGTCGGTGATGCGAACGCCATGGTGCACCTCATAGCGTTCTCTGAGCCCTCTCAAGATCGAGATGGTGTCTTCTACGGAAGGCTCGCCCACGTATACCGGCTGGAAGCGGCGCTCCAAGGCGGCGTCCTTTTCTATGTACTTCCGGTACTCATCCAGGGTGGTGGCCCCGATCAGGTGCAGCTCTCCTCGAGCCAACATCGGCTTTATCATGTTAGCAGCATCGATGGCCCCCTCTGCCGATCCAGCCCCTACTACAGTATGTAGCTCATCGATGAAGAGGATTACACTGCCCTGGGAGCTTTCTATCTCCTTCAGTACGGCTTTGAGCCGCTCTTCGAACTCGCCCCGGTATTTGGTGCCGGCCACCAGGGCTCCCATATCGAGCTGGATGAGACGCTTGTTTTTCAGCCCTTCGGGCACGTCGCCCTTCACGATGCGCTGGGCGAGGCCTTCCACAATGGCCGTCTTCCCGACCCCTGGCTCACCTATGAGGACCGGGTTGTTTTTGGTGCGTCTGCTCAGAATATGAATGACCCGGCGGATTTCGTCGTCACGGCCTATTACGGGGTCCAGTTTCCCCCTGCGGGCAAGTTCGGTGAGATCTCTCCCGTACTTTTCCAGGGCCTGATAGGTCTCCTCGGGATTGGGTGAGGTCACTCGCTGGCTGCCACGGACACTTGCCAGGGCCTCGAGCAAGCGGTCCCGGTTTACCTGGTAGCCTTCCAGGAGCCTCTGGGCCACTCCCCTCTGGGTGGATGTCACCATAGCCAGCAGCAGGTGCTCCGTGGAGACGTATTCGTCCTTGAGGCTTTCGGCTTCCCTTGTAGCCGCCTCCAACACTTGTTGGAGCCTGGGCGATAGGTACGTCTGACCTACCCCGCCCTGGACCCTACCCATGCGGCTCAGCTCAGCTAACAGGCTCTTCTTGAGGGCTTCCACGTTGACGCCCATGCGAGCCAGCACTACGGGGACCACCCCATCCCTTTGGTCGGCAAGAGCATAAAGCAGGTGCACCACATCCACGTAGGGCTGACCCATACCTTGTGCCAGCTCCCGTGCAGCCTGGAGAGCCTGTATGGATTTCTCAGTGAACTTTTCTAGATCCATAGGCGTGTCACCCCTTATCCCAGGATTCGGAGGCTTCTATGCCGAACTGGTCTCTCTCCGCAGGTGCGGCGATCTCGTAGACATCCATATATGTAAGGAAAAGTGACAGGAGCGATTCTGCTCCCTGATTGCCGTTGATGCCAGCACTGGTGAGGCCGTCATGGCAACCGCCGGTGGCGGGGTTGTACAGCCAGCGCCCGTGCCGGTTTCGGCCCATAAACCATTCCAATGCAGCGTAGGCCATATCGCGGTATTGGGGCTCAGCTGTGACCTGCCAAGCTGTGGCGTTAGCCGCAGCTAGCGCCTTAGCATCGATGGGCTGTTGATCGAATTCCGCCTTGCGGCTGCCGTTGGCGAACCATCCCCTTTGGCCCACCAAGTCGATGTAACCGTCGGTATAGCAGACGCTGTTGAGGAAGTTTAGGGCCTCTAGGCCCAGGTCGAGGGCCTGCTGGTTGCCAGTGGCGAGGTAGCTTGAAAGTAGGGCCTGGGGCAAACGGCCGTTGGCGTAGGTCATGATCGGCTCGAACCAGTGCCACCCTTCCCCTCTTTGCTGCTGGTACATGGCCACTAAGCGGTGGGATAGCTGGCTGATGGCATTGGTCCATCGGGTTGAGCCGTCCTGGTGCCAGCGGTGTTTTAGCCCGAGGATAGAGTAGGCCCAGGCCCTCGGGTAGCGGAAGCTTTCGATCCAGGTAACCGCCCTATCGAAGAGGTGGGCGGAGGCAAGGCGCAGACCGTCCTCTGGGGCAAACTGTACGGCATAGCCAAGAGCCCACAAAGCCCTGCCCATGGCATCCTCGCTGGCCACATCGTCCAGCCATCGGCGGTCATAGCCCATGAAGTTGTGGAAGCGCCCATCTTCCCTCTGGGCTTGCTCCATAAAGGCGAGGTACCGATAGGCCAAAGCGAGGGCAGGGCCGATTCGCCAGTGGCTGTAAAGGCGAAGGGCAACCAGCAGAGCCCGGGCATTGTCGTCGACGCAGTAGCCGAAGGTGGCCCGTGGCACCGAGTAGAGGGAATGCTGGAGGATGCCCGTGTCGTCGGTTAGCCTGAACAAGTGGTCGAGCTTAAGGCGTGGAAGCAGCAGAGTGCCCGACTTCAGCTCACCCATATCCCTCTCCCGAATTCCTTGAGTGTGTCGGCGGTGAGGAAGAGCCTCCGGTCCACTACCTCCCGGAACAGGTCGATGTACCTGCTGGCTACCTCGGGCCAGAGCAGGCGCCGCCCGAAGGCTAGCATCCTGGCCTCCAGCTTTCGGCGCAAGGTGCTGTCTTCCAGCAGGAGAGTGATGACACGAGCTATAGCGTCCACGTCGCCAAAGGGCACGAGAATGCCCCGGTCGTCCTTCAGTATCTCTTCGGCGTAGAGGTATGGGGTGCTTATTATAGCTTTGCCAGCTGCGGCGGCGTATGCCAAAGTGCCGCTCACGATCTGGTTTCGGTTGATGTAGGGGGTCAAGTAGACGTCGGAAGCGGCCAGATACATGCTGATGTCGCGCTTAGTTAGGTAGTGGTTATCGAAGCGGACGTTGTCCTGGAGACCGTAGCTAGCTACCATCTCCCGAAGTCGTTCACGGTAGCTTTCACCAAACTGGCGTTGTACGCTGGGGTGGGTTCTGCCCACCACCAGGTAAAGGGCCTCAGGATGGCGCATGGCCACCTGACGCATGGCTTCTATGGCATATTCCAGCCCCTTGCCGGGCCCTATGAGACCGAAAGTCGAGATTACGAACCTCTTTCCTAGCCCCAAGGCCTTCCGAGCCGCCGCCTTGAATTGTGGTCTGGGATCGATGTAGGGTGCTCCGTGGTGGATGAGTCTCAGATCCGGGTTCACGACCCCGTACTGGTCCCGGAGGATAGCTATGGCGCTGTTTGCCAGCACTACCACGACCTCGCTGGCCTCACATATCTGCCGTGTCACCTCCCTGAAGTGCTGGGAAGGCTCTAGGACCACGGTATGCAGGGTAGTGATCACAGGCTTCCGGACATGTTGCAGAAAAGCCAGCAGGTACTCTCCGTCTTGCCAACCAAAGAGTCCATGCTCATGCTGGATGTTGATGAGATCGACATCGCTGTCGTTGATGGTGTGGGCTGCACGCACGTACTGTGCCATGTCGTCCCGATCGATCTGGATGGTTACTTCCGGTGGGTATGCGTAGGGGGCGCCCTCGTCGTTCATGGCGATCACGATGCCTCGGGGAAGCGAGCCAGCGTTTTCCACGTATCGGAAGAGATCGTGAGTGAAGGTGGCAAGGCCGCACTGACGGGGCACATAACTGCTCATATATGCCACCTTGGGGCCCCATCGCATTACCCTTCCGACGCTATCAGCACCCACTGATGCCACCTCCCTTTATGCGCACAGAACCATGGCCAAGCTGTAGCCTGTAGCCGACATTGTCAGCATACAGCGCGAGTATTAGATTAGTACATGACAACTGTTAGAAGTTTGTTAGAGGAGTTCAGGCCTCGTTGCTGCGGAAGTCCACAAAGCGGTAGCCCAGGCCGCGTTCGTTGAGGATGTATTTCGGGCGGGATGGGTCCTCTTCGATCTTTTGGCGCAGGTAGGTGATGTAGAGGCGCAGAAGCTGTGTGTCGTCCCGGTATTCGCGTCCCCACACTTTAGTAAGCAGGGTTTCGTGGGTGAGGAGTCTGCCAGCGTTGTTCACGAGGTGGTAGAGGAGCTTGTACTCGGTGGGTCTCAGCTTGATGGCACGGCCATTTACCTCTACCTCTCGACGGTCGAAATCGATCTTGAGCCGGTCGTCCACCCTGATGGGGCCGTGCTCCAGATGGGCAGGCATCTGTGACCGTCGGAGCACCGCCCGAATACGGCTTACCAGCTCTCTATGACTGAAGGGCTTAGTTATATAGTCGTCGGCACCCAACTCCAGGCCGTGTACTTTGTCGGTTTCGCTGGCCTGGACGGTGAGCATGATTACGGGCACGTTGCTCAGCTTGCGGATCTCGCGCAGGGTCTCGAAGCCATTCATGTCGGGCATCATGACGTCCAGCAGTACCAGGCTGGGGATGTGCTCTTGTATCTTCTCCAGCGCTTCCCGACCACTCTGGGCCTCTATCACCTCGAAATCGTTCCGTTCGAGGATCCATCGAACAAGCTCGAGGAGCTTCGGTTCGTCGTCGACCACAAGGATACGTGCAGGCATGGGAGGCTAATAAACCATGGCGGGTTGGTCTGCGGAGGCCGGAAGATGGGCCAAGGGCCTCCGAAGGGGCAGGGAGAAGCTAAACCGCGAGCCGCCCCCATCGGCGGGCTCGGCCCAGATTCGACCGCCGTGGGCTGTAACCATGGCCTTGCAGATGTAAAGGCCCAGGCCAGCACCCTTGACCTGCCGTACAAACCGGGAGTCCAGGCGAGCGAACCTCTGAAAGATGCGTTCTCTTTCGCTCTCGGGGATGCCTATACCCTGGTCCGATACACTGACAACTACCTCGTTGTCCCGCTGTCGAGCTGAGATAGTAACCGTCCCGCCAAGGGGAGAATATTTCAGGGCATTGTCGACCAAATTTATCACAACCTCTTGTATCTGCTCGTAGTCGGCCATGACGGGAGGCAGATGTCTGGGGATATCGATAACCAAGGTGTGCCGGTCGCTGAGACCTGACATCTTGTGGACAACCTTTTTGATGAGCCTCCGCAGATCCACAGGCTCCAGGCGAAGCTTCATGCCGCCTGCCTCGATTTGGGATGCATGGAGCAGCTTGCCCACCATTTTCCCAAGTCGGTCTGCTTCCTCGCGGATCACTGCCAGCTTCTCTCTGATCTGCGAGGGCGCCAGGCGCTCTACATCTTCCGAGAGGATGTCCGCATAACCCTTGATTATGGATATAGGAGACTGCAGTTCGTGGGATATGACAGACAAGAATACCGACTGCAGCTGCTCGGACTCCTGACGTTCCCGTAACAGCTCGCGGACGAGCCAGGCGTTTTGGACTATCACGTTTACCTCGTCGATGAGAACCCTATACCAGCCTGCCTGTTGGGGTAGACCCTCGGTTTTGGAGCCAGGATGCACCAGGCATAAGAGGCCGGCTAGATGCCCGTGCTGTTGCAGTGGGAACACCAGGAGCTGCAAAGGCCCCAGCTTGGTCGCTATTTCGTTGTCGATCCGGGTAGCGTCAACCTGGATGGGTACAGGCTGTGTCCATGCTGTGAGGTCCTGCAGGTTTTCGCGGAGATACCGTTCGATGACCCCGCAGAGCTCGGTATCGAGGCCGAAGCTCGCCACGCGGGTGGGTCGACTCTCAGTTCCCTGCCAGAGGGTAACGATAGCCCCTGTGGAGCCGGAGGCTTCTACAATGTGGGATACGGCCTGCTCAAGGTCGGCCTCTCCTTGCAGTTCGGCATCGGGCTTGCTGTCTTCCTGAGAACTGGCCATAGTGTTCTATCTAATGCATCTCTAACCGTGTTCATCTGTCATTCTAACACATTGGTCCTAACATGGAAGCAGAGATTGACAGAGGAGGTGATAGATATGGCACTGGCGAGGTGGGATCCCTGGAGGGACTTCATGAGCCTCAAGGAGGCCATGGACAAACTGTTCGAGGAGAGCTTTGTGCGCACCAGCAGGATCATTGCCCCTGCGACGGCACCGGCTGATGTCTGGGAGACCGACGGCGACGTGGTGATCCAGGTAGCCCTACCCGGTGTCGATCCCAGCAAACTGGATGTGAGCGTCACCGGCGATTCTGTGACCATAAAGGGCGAGGTGCCCCCGGAGCCCGAGGAGGGCCGTACTTACCACCTCTGCGAGATCCGGAGGGGTTCTTTCTCGAGGACCTTCAGGCTGCCTGTTGCCGTCGATCCCGACAAGGCCAAGGCCGAATACACGCATGGGGTTCTGAAGCTGACTGTCCCCAAGGCCGAGGCCCTTAGGCCGAGGCAGATCAAGGTGGCGACAGCCTGATTTTAGGCCTGGGGGAAAGGCAATTTGCTCGTTTGGAGGGGGATGCTACCAAAGCGTCCCCCTCAGCCGTCTCTCCGTGGCTATCGCAATGGCTCAAGGGGCCGTATAATGGCTTTAGGGGGTCAGACGGCTGAGCCATGGGCAAGTTACTGTACGGGCTTCCGGTGTCCGATGCTATCCTCGGCAGGGACCTTGGAGATGGGCGGGTTCGCTGCGATGTGTGTCCGCGCTACTGTGTGTTGAAGCCAGGCATGGTGGGGGCCTGCGGAACGCGCGTCAATCTCGACGGCCAGCTCAAGACCCTGATCTACGGTCAGATATCCTCGGCAGCGGCAGATCCCATAGAGAAAAAGCCGGTGTTCCATTTCATGCCTGGCAGTTACGTGTTCTCTGTAGGGTCCCTGGGCTGCAATATGCACTGCGCTCACTGTCAGAACTGGATGATCTCCTTCGCCGACAGGGTCCAGGATGCCAGCCGCGATGCTGTGAAGGTGCCGCCCTGGAAACTGGTGGAATTGGCCAAGCGCTTTGGCTGTCAGGGCATCGCCTGGACGTACAATGAGCCGACCATATGGCTGGAATACACCATCGACAGCGCCAAGCTCGCAAAGGAGGCTGGACTGTACACGGTGTATGTCACAGCTGGCTACATAACCCCTGAAGCTTTGGATGCCGTGGCACCCTACCTGGACGTGTATCGGGTGGACATAAAGGGATGGACCGAGGATTTCTACAAGCGGCTGGCCAGGGTTCCCGAACCCCACTGGGTTTTGGACGCTGCCTTGAGGGCCAGGAGGCGCTGGAACCTACATGTGGAGTGCGTGACCAACGTGATCCCCACATACAACGATGACGACTTCCAGCTCAGGGAGATAGCTAGGTGGATCTACAGGGAGCTGGGACCTGACGTTCCCTGGCATGTCACGGGCTTCTGGCCCCATCATGAGCTCGCCCACCTGCCCCCTACACCGGTTGCCACGTTGGAGCGGGGAGTGGAGATAGGACGGGAGGAAGGTCTCCGCTACGTATACATCGGCAATGTGCCCGGGCATCCGTGGGAGAACACCTATTGTCCTCAGTGTGGTGCTCTACTTATAGAGCGGGTAGGTTTCGGCCTCGGCCGGGTGAATCTCGATGCCGAAAACCGCTGCCGCTCCTGCGGGGCAGGCATACCGATAGTTGGACATCCACGGCCCAGCACCGGTCGTAGGCTGCTGGTGCGCTGAGATTGCGGCTGAATCGGCAACGCTTTGTGATATAATTCCCTATTGTGGGCCTGCCGGCACCGGCAGGGTCGGATGGTTGTGCAGCTTCAGGAGGGCGACTGAGGTCAGATGTACGCTATTGTGGAGACCGGTGGAAAGCAGTATCGGGTAGCCCCTGGCGATGTGCTTCGGGTAGAGAAACTGCCCGTGGAGCCCCAGCAGGAGCTGACCTTCGACCGGGTGCTGCTGGTGTCCGATGGCAACTCGGTGAAGGTTGGTGCACCCTATGTGGAGGGGGCCCGCGTTTTGGCCACAGTACTGGAACACGGGAAGGCCCGTAAGATCGTGGTGTTTAAATACAAACCCAAGAAGAACTACCACCGCAAGAAGGGTCACAGGCAGTGGTACACCCGTGTGGCCGTTAAAGAGATTATTACAGGCTAGGAGGTGATGGCAGATGGCCCACAAGAAGGGCGTGGGCAGTACGAGAAACGGAAGGGACAGCGAGTCAAAGCGTCTCGGTGTTAAAAGGTACGACGGCAATATCGTCACGGCTGGCTCGGTGCTGGTGCGCCAGAGGGGAACTCGCTTCCTCCCCGGCCGCAATGTGGGCATGGGTAGGGATTATACCCTCTTCGCCCTGATCGACGGCGCCGTGAAGTGGGAATGGGCCAGAAAGGGCAAGAAGCAGGTGAGCGTTTATCCCCTGACTAGCGTAAGCGGAGGTCCATCGGCTTGAAAAAGGGCATCCATCCCCAATATGTAGTAGCCACAGTAGTGTGTGCTTGTGGTAACACTTTCGTCACCAGGTCCACCAAGCCGCTTCTGCGCACCGACGTATGTTCAGTCTGCCATCCCTTCTTCACGGGCGAGCAGAGGATCGTTGATACGGCCGGACAGGTGGAGCGGTTCGTCCGACGCCTGGAACAGCGCCAGGAAGGTGTAGTCAGCAAGCGGAAGAGGCGTCTCGCCCAGCGAGCAGAGATGGTGGCCTCCGAGGCCGAAGAAGAGCCTGTGGCCGAGACCTCTGGCGAAGAAGCGGAGGCCTAACCCGCTGTTCGCCGGTAAAGTTCGGCGGTGGCTTTGGCTGTGGCTTCCCAGGAAAAGGCCTGACTTCGCGTCAGGCCTTTGGTTTTCAGATCTCCCCGAAGCTTAGCATCCTCCAGTAGTAGGGCCAACTTGGATGCTATGTCCTCTGGGTCAAGGGGATCGAAGTAGAGGACTGCGTCGCCGCCGACTTCCGGTATAGCGCCGGCCTGAGACGCCGCTACTGGCGCGCCTGAAGCCATGGCCTCCAGCACTGGAAGGCCGAAGCCCTCGTCCAGGGACGGCAACACAAAGAGGCCACAGCCCCTATACAGGGCCGCAAGGGTTGCATCGTCCGCTCCGGAGATCAGCCTTATGCGATGCCTGAGGGGGGATAGGTTCACGGCCTGCAGGAAGTGGCGATATTTCCAGCCCGGATTGCCACACACCACGAGAGGTGGCACGTCTCCAAGGCTCTTTGCCAGGAAGCTATAAGCTTCAAGGAGTCTGACGTAGTTCTTGCGCGGTTCCCAAGTGCCCACCGATAAGATGTAGCCTTCCTGCAGGCCCAGGGCCTCGAGACGACGGTTCCAGTCTTCGGGCGGGCTGAGGGCCAAGCTGTCGAACCCCTCGTACACGACGGAGACCTTTGCGGGATGGAGATGCAGCCGTGCCACCAACTGCGAAGCAACCCAAGAAGAGACGGCTATTACGTGGGCTGCCTCTGATACGGCGCGAGGTACCAGCCATCGGAGCGGCAGCGCGTTCAGGGGGGCATGCCATTCTGGATGGGTGAGAAACGAGAGGTCGTGTACAGTGACCACCGAGGGCAGGTCAAGGAAGCGGGGCCCAACAAAGTCGGTGGCATGAAACAGATGGGCAGAGCCGGTGGCACGAAGCTGACGCCCGAGGTAATAGTGCGCCAGCAGCAACAGCCTGTACCGTCGATGGTCCAGACCCAAGGCCATCTCCCAAAGGGGCGTGGGCAGGCCACAGCCCTTCACACTGCCGTAGTAGAAATAGGCCGTGCCCACTTCGGTATGCTGCCGCAGGCCCCGAAGCAGACCCCTGACATATCTGCCTATTCCCGCAGTCTGATAGGCCGCGGGAGATGCATCGATCAGAACATCCATGCCGTCAGGTTTCAAGTATAGCTGCGGTGAGTTTTGCCATGTGGGTATGATAATCTAACGGAGAACGTTTCAGGAGAGCACTGCCCATGATAGAGATAGAAGTCATCGAGGGCGATATAACGGAGGTAGACGCCGACGCCATCGTAAATGCTGCCAACAGCCAGCTGTGGATGGGGGGTGGCGTGGCGGGGGCCATTAGGCGCAAGGGTGGCAGTGAGATCGAGGAGGAAGCCGTGGCTCAGGGCCCCATCGATGTGGGCGATGCCGTGGTAACGGGTGCCGGACGCCTCAAGGCCAAGTATGTGATCCATGCTGCCACCATGGGGCCCGACCTACGGACCAATGCCGACAAGATCTACAGGGCTACCCGCAGTGCCCTGTTGAGGGCGGCCGAGCTGGGGATTCAGACCGTAGCTTTACCAGCTTTGGGCACAGGGGTGGGCGGGTTCGACCTCGCGGAGGCCGCCGACGTAATGCTTAGGGCCGTGGAAGCCCATCAGAGGGAACATAGCCTACCAACCAAGATCCTCTTTGTCCTCTATGGGCAGGAGGCTTATGAAACCTTCAGGCGGCACCTGGCCAGACGGAGGGGAGATATCAGTTGACCTACCACCTCTCCTTGAAGGTGGGCCGAAAAGTCTTTGTGCTGGCAGTGACCGACCTGGAGGCAGTTGCCGCTGATGCCATGGTTCAGGAACTGCTGCCTCCGGATCTCCTTCCACAGGCAAGGGCCATCCCATCGCCTCCTAACTCTACAGTGGATCTGTGGGCTTCGGGCGGAGGTGGTTATCCTTCTCCTAAGCCCGGTGCCGGCGTTGCTCCAGCTTGGAAGGCGTACATGCCTTTGGGAATGGTGGATGCCCAGAAGGACACGGGCGGACGGAAGTGGCTTCTGAAGGTGAAGGTGCTGGAAGATGACGGCATC
Source organism: Chloroflexota bacterium (assembly GCA_034432775.1). Lineage (GTDB taxonomy): Bacteria > Chloroflexota > Chloroflexia > DAOUBH01 > DAOUBH01 > DAOUBH01. Next base: position 11,905 of record DAOUBH010000014.1, on the reverse strand, counting down.
CTGGTGCCCGAGGCCTTGACTACGGCTGTCGAGAATATCTTTGCCAAGGCTAGCTCCCTGAAGGTAAGGAGCCTCGTAATGCCCGGCCTGGGTCTCAGGGCTCGCTCTGTCGCCGTGAGGCAGGTGGCCTGGCTCACCTTGGCCCAGGCCCTCAGGTGCTTGGGAGCTTCGCCTTCGGTGGCTAAATTTGGTATAGTGCTTGAGAGCGGCAGCATCCTCGGGCAGTACTGCCGTGTCATGGATGAGCTGCTGCAGGAGGACGGATGGACATCCTCAAAGGTGCGAAGGGCGAAGAGCTGAGACACGAACTCGACAAACATGTATATCAGTTGCAGCAGCAACTGGACGAGCTCAGGCGAGCCCTGCGCGATCAGCAGGTCCGCTCCGGCCGCTTGGAGGAGCTGATACGCCAGGGCGAAGCACGGGTTCTGGAGTTGTCCGAAGGGCAAGAACAGACCCGGCAGGACCTCAACCAGTTCGTGCAGGTCCTGCAGATGGACCTCCAGCGTCTGCGGGGCCAGGTGAGCTCTCTGGAAAGCCGCATCGAGGATCCCAGCACGGGGATCCGGGAACTCAGGGCTCAACTTTCGGAAATCTCGGGCTCCAGGCGGAGGGATGAGGAGCACACCGAGGAACTCAGGAGTAAGGTCCAGGAGGTAACCAGGTTGGCGCAGGCTGCCCTTTCCGAGGCCTCGGCTCTCAAGGGCGAATTGAAAGCCATGGCTTCGGAGATGCTCAACAGGGACTCAGCGCTTGACACATTGAAGGCAAGTCTGGCCAACCTCAACTCGGCCCTAAAGCTCGAGGAGCAGCGTGCCAAGAGACAGGTCGAGGAGTTGCTTCCCAGATTCGACGTCCTCGCGGGCGAGATATCCTCTGTGGCGTCTCAGCTGGAGTTCGAGATCAAGGCCAGGCGCTCGTCCCTTGAAGAGATGGCGGACCTGAGAGACCGCTTGGAGCGGCTGATAGCTGAACTGAGGGCCTTGTCGGAGAGGCAGCAAAGCGATGCTGCTAGGCTTACCTCCATGGGCGATGCCATATCCGAGAGGCTCGAAGAGGTTCGACAACATCTCCAGACAGTCATAGACGACCTGAGCGAAACCGTGCACCGGGCTGAAAGCAACTTCGAACTGCGCTTCGGCCACATGGAGGAAAGACTGGGCCAGATCGAGGCCAAGTTGTCGTTGGTCTTTGGGGAACTGAGCGACCATCGTGACACCATGGAAACCCTTAGGATGCGGTTGGAAGAGAGCGAGGCAAGGTGGTTGCGACGGCAGATACAGGTCCTGCAGGATCAACTTGCCAGCCTTGTAAACCCTGGCCGGGAGGAGTGAGTGCTCACCAAACGCATCGTCCCCTGCTTGGATGTGACCGAAGGTCGCGTGGTGAAAGGCCGATCTTTCGTCGATCTCAGGGATGCGGGCGATCCCGTGGCCCTGGCGGCTTCGTACTCCAGGGCCGGTGCCGACGAGCTGGTGTTTCTCGACATAACCGCGTCCTCGGATCATCGGCAGATCATGATCGATATAGTGGAGCGCACGGCAGAAGAGGTGTTCATACCCTTCACGGTAGGCGGCGGGCTGCGCACATTGGACGATATTCGCAGGGTGCTGTTGGCAGGAGCGGACAAGGTCTCCCTTAACACAGCTGCTGTGGAGAACCCGAACCTTATTTCCGAGGGGGCTTACCGATTTGGCAGTCAATGCATTGTGCTGGCCATCGACGCAAAGCGCACCGTGGAGGCCGACGGTCGCGTATGGTGGCAGGTGTACACCCACGGGGGGCGACGGCCCACCGGTATGGATGCCATCGAATGGGCCGGGCGCGGTGTGGAGTTGGGTGCCGGCGAGATCCTGCTTACTAGTATCGATGCTGATGGACACCAGGCTGGATACGATGTGGAGCTCACCCGTAAGGTGGTCGAGGCCGTGTCAGTGCCGGTGATAGCCTCGGGGGGAGCGGGGAGTGCCGAGCATATTTTTCAAGTCCTCACGGAGGGCGCAGCCGATGCGGCCTTGGCCGCATCGATCTTCCATTACAGTGCCCTCAGCATTCGGGCAGTGAAGGAGTTCCTCGCTTCCAGGGGCGTGCCCGTGCGGATGGACTTTTAGCCACAGGCCTCTCGGTAAATCTTCACGACGGCTTCCAGCATGGTACGGAGCCCGAAAGCTTCCGCCCTTTTTCTGGCCGCCCTGCCTAGTGTTCGCCTCAGCTTTCGGTCGGCGGCTAGGGCTTGGAGGGCCTGGGCCAAAGCGTCCGGATCGTTGGGTGGCACCACTAAACCCGTTTCGCGATGCCTGTTGAGCCACGACGTGCCCGTACCGAGCTCTGTACTGATGCAGGGCAGGCCGCTGGCCATGGCTTCTAGCATGGCTATGCCGAAGGTTTCACTAGGGCTGTTGGAGGGTAGCACAAAGATGTCGTGGCTGCGGTAAAGTTCTGGGAGGACTTCCTCGGATACATCGCCGAGGAAGTCGATGCGACCTTCGAGGCCGAGCTGTCGTGCAAGCAGTTCTGCCCTTCCACGCCCAGGGCCGTTTCCGGCAAGGGTGAGGCGAAGGTCCGGGACCTTACTCAAGGCTGCGAGGAGGACGGGCAGCCCCTTGTAGTACCGGAACCGACCCACGAAGAGCGCCCGCGGCGGGCCGGCCGCCTCTCCCTCCGACGCTGGATGAAATCTCTCCAGGTCTACCCCGAAGGGCACCACACGCACCTTGTCGCCCATTTGGTACCTGCCCTTCACCATGGATGCGGTGATAGGGTTGCTTACAACGACGGCCCGTGCGCGACTGAGCACCTTAGATGTAATGGGACTCGTCAGGGCTCCCAACAGCCTCTGCCTCACCACCGGACTGTGGTATGTGGTTACAAGGGGTTTGTCGCTCAGCATGGCCGCCAGCTCCCCTGGAGGGTACGGCATGTGGAGGTGCAGCAGTTCGGCTTCCAGCCGCCGCAGATTCCAGAACATGGCCAGCGAAACGGGCGCCGAACTTAGCTGGAAGAGGCGAGGAAGGCGAAGAACCATGGCCGGTCCATCTCGCCATGCAGCGCCGTGACGGTCCTGAGAACAAACCACCACGAGGACTTCGACGCCGTACCGGGGCAGACCGTGGGCCAAGGTCTGTATATGCTTCTCTATGCCGCCGAGCACAGGGGGATAGCTCTTATAGAGTTGCACTACCCTCATGGCACCACTTCCGCGTAAACCTTCAAGGTGAGGCGAGCCGTCTGTTCCCAAGTATAGGTGTCTCGCACCTGTTCGGCCTCTCGCGCCAACTCTTCGCTTCGGGTTGGGTCCGATAGCAGGGCTAAGATCTCTTCGGCCCACAGCTCTGTCCTCCCGGGTGGCAGAAGCAGCGATCCGGGGCCGTGGGTCTCCCTCAGGGCAGGTATGTCGGAAACTATGGTGGGACATCCGCAGGCCCGAGCTTCGAGGGGTGGGAAGCCGAAACCTTCCATGAGAGAGGGGTAAAGGAACAGAAGGGCGCCCGAGTACAAGGCCGGAAGATGGTCTTCAGGGACCGAGCCCAATAGGTGGACCGAGCCCCTCAGGTCCCATGTCTCGATGCATCTGAGGAGTTCCGTTGTAGAAGGCCCTGTGGGTCCCACTATTACTAAAGGAGGAGCCCTGTGGGCTTGCCTGACGCCCCTGTAGACTTCCAGCAGGAATCTCAGGTTCTTGTGGGGTCTGTGGCTGCTTACCGTCAGGAGATAGCCCGGCTGCAGGCCGTGGAACCTGAGGACTTCACAGGGATCTTCCCACCGTCGGAAAGAGGCGTCCAGGCCATAGGGCGTCACAGAGATGCGCAGCTTCTTCCCGAACCTACGTCTCAGGTCGGCCTCCACGCTTCGGCTGGGCACTATTAGGGCCTCGGCGTTCCTAATGGCTATCTGCAAGGCGGCCAGGTATCCCCACCTCTTTGCCTTGGAGGGCAGCTCTTCCGGATGGTAGATGGGTATCAAGTCGTGGATTGTCACCACATGGGGAATGCGGGTTCCCAGGGGGTGCATGAGGTAAGGGAAATGGCAGAGATCTGTCCGGCGTCTCCTGAGTTTCAGGCCAAGAATCACCTGCCCCAGGGGATCGAAGAGGTGAGCCCTCACGGGCAGAGCTGATACTCTCAACCTCGATATATCGAAGCGCGAGTTTCCTTCCCGGGGCACCAGTGCCAGCAGGTCGGGCGCTTCAGGCAGGCTAGTGATCTGCTCTAACAGCCTGTAGGCGTATCGCCCTACACCAGGGAAGTTGTCGGTGATGCATCTGCCGTCGAAGATGATCTCCATCGTCCTCACACCGATCTCCATTGTGCCACGAACTTGCCCGCTTTGGGCGTTCACGGCATCTCACTGCAAGGGGAGCCTCATCAGTCCGAAGGGCGGGATGCCCAGTTATACTCGAGACCGCAGCCTTGGAGTATGGCCGGAGGGCCGGTCAGTTAATCGATAGATCCAGGGGTTCTGGCAGTTCCGGGTAGCTGTGGGAAGTCCTGCTCAGTACGCGCTTGATGGTCTCCACCACCTTGGGATCAAACTGGGTGCCCGCGTTGCATTCCAGCTCTTCCAGGGCCTCCTTAGGCGTGCGGGGAGCCCTGTAGACCCGCCTGTCCGTCATGGCAATGAAGGCATCAACCACGCAGAGGATGCGAGCACCCAGGGGTATGTCTTCGCCTGCGAGGCCGTCGGGGTATCCGGTGCCGTCGAAGCGTTCGTGATGGTGCCGAACGATGGCTGCCGCTCCTTGCAGGCGCCTGACCTGTTGGAGGATTTCCGAACCTATGGCAGGGTGCCGGCGTATTATGGCCCACTCCTCCTGATCCAGGGGACCAGGTTTGCGCAGGATGGCGTCTGGCACTGCCAATTTGCCTATGTCGTGAAGGATGGCGCCGAAGCGGAGGTTGTCCAGTTCGCGCTCATCTAGCCCCATCTCGCGGCCAACAGCCACGGCCAAGGCAGATATCCGCTGAGCATGATCCGAGGTGTAGGTGTCCTTAGCCTCTATGGCCTTGGCGAGGGCCAACACGGTTTCCAGGTAGGACTCCTCCAGCTGATGGAAGAGGGCGGCCCTAGAGAGGGCGCTGGCCGCCTGGTCAGCTATGCCCTGTACTAGTTGTAGCCTCTCGGGGCCGAAGGGCTCCCGCTGACTGCTGCGGGCTTCACCCAGTAGCAAGAAACCGAGGAGCCTCTCAGAGGTCCGCAGAGGCACGATGCATAGGGTCTGCACCGTCGCCGGAAACAGGTACCTTCGCTCGTCTCTCGTGAGGGCTTCTGTCCGTCGTGCCAGAACGGGTTCCCGGGCTACAGAAGCCCTCGTGAGCAGTGGGAAGCCCGTGAAAGCTCTGCTCTGATGTGCCAGGAACCCACCCCGCAAGGGTCTGGCATCGTGGCGCACCTTGCAGACTACTTGCCCGCCTTCTATCAGCAATATAGAGGCAAAGGCACCGTTCGCTCGCTCCAGCGTCCGCCGGGCTATGAGGTCTAGCACTCCATCGATGTCAGGCGGCATCTCGGCTAGTTCCCTGGACAGTGAGTAGAGGGTTTCAAGCTCCGCCACCCTCTGCTGCTCCTTCTCCAGAAGCCTAGCCCGCTCTATGGATGCCGATATCTGGTGGGCTACAGCCTGTGCGACCTGTATCTCGGCATCGGTGAACTTTCGTGGCCTCATACTGTCGATGCCCATAGTTCCGAGGACGGTATCGTCCACCACGATGGGGACTATCAACATGGAGCGGATGCCCAGAGACAGGGGCACACTGGCGGCACTGCCGAGGTCTGCGGCATCGGCGAGATCGGGGATAGCGACCGGCCGTCGTTCTCTCACGAGCCGTCTCTCCAGGGGCGTGCTGGCAGGTATCTTTTTCCCCAGAGCCGAGGGGCCACTGCTTCCGCACTCGGCCACTACAGTAAGTGTCGTTCCCTCGGGGTCTGCCAAGGCTATGCCCCCGCGATCGGCGTTCAAGATGCGCACCACCTGCTCCAAGGCTGTATCGAAAATCTTCTTCAGGGAGGCATGCCTATTGATGACCGCGGCTACGTGATACAGGGCGGCGAGCTGCTGGGAGCGCGACAAGGTTTCGTCCAGCAGCTGGCCTCTTCGTATACCGGTGGCCAGCAGGTTGGCCAGGGTCTCGAAGAGGGCCACAGTGTCACCGTCGGGTTGGCGCTGCTGGCGCCAGGCCACGTCTAGCACCCCTATGAGCCTTCCGTCGGTCTCGAGGGGAAGGCCCAGCAGGCTGTTCACGCCTGTGCGTTCCAGGGCCCTGCGGGTCCCAGGCCGGTAGGGGAACTCTGCCAAGCTGCGAACGATTACCGGGCTGCGGGTGAGGGCAGCGCGGCCTGTGATCGAAGGATCGCCCGGCCTCCAGCGGCTAAAGTGGCCAAGGGCCTCGTCGTCCAGGCCTATATGGGCTACCAGGTTCAGCACTGTACTGCCCGTGGGCTCTTGCTCTGCCAGGTAGAGAAGTACGTGGTCCGCCGCCAAAAGCTTCTGCACGTGGGGCAAAGAGCTCCTGGCCAGGCCGGCGGCATCGTTGGGTTTGGTCATATCCTTGGCCATCTCGTAGAGGGTGTGCAGCTGCTCCAGGCGGCGTCGGAGCTCTTGGTAGGCCCTGGCTCGGGCCTCTTCAGCCTCCCTTTGTCGGGTGACGTCCCGGGCAATGCCTTCCACGGCCACGACGCGGCCATCCCTATCTAGGACCGGCGTGCTTCTGAACTCGAGCCAGGACCTACTGCCGTCCTTGCGCTTTAACGGGACGACGACAGGCTCCAGTGGGGCTGCATCGCCCTGTACCCATCGTTGTACTTGCTGGAGATCTTCCGGCTCGAGGAGTTTCTGGAGGATATCTGGATCTTCGTACAGCTCCTGGGGAGAATATCCCGTCACCGCTTCGGCGGCAGGGCTCACAAACTCAAGGGCGAACCTGGGCCTCAGGCTGACTCGGTACACGATGTCAGGCGCGTTTTCGACCAACCTACGGAGGAAGCTCAGCAGGTTGGCATTGAGCAGCGCACCCCCTGCGTGGGCGGCCGCAGCCGCAAAAAAGCTGATCTCCTCTTCGGTGAATTCCCTGCGCTGACGCGTGGCCACATCCACCACGCCAGCCAATTCCCTTTCGGCCAGGAGGGGAACGCCCAGATAGGAGACAATATGTTCCGATCGCGTGGGATGCGGCCTGACCCAACGTGGGTCCTGAGTAACGTCAGATATGGCCAACGGTTTGCGGTGCTCAGCTATCCATCCTGCGGCGCCCTGGCCGATCTTGAACCGCAGGTCCCTCCACAGGGGGCGATGGATGGCCCCCAGCTGGTGAGCCATGACCAGCTCTTGCCCCGAGGCGTCAAGAAGGTAGACGGCCCCTAGGTCGGCTTTCAGTTCCGCCAGTACATAGCGGAGAAGGAGGTCCATCTGGAGATAGACATCTCTTGTGGACGACAGAGCTGCAGTGATGTCGTGGAGGGCCTGAAGGCGGCGGAGCCGCCTTTCAGAGCTGGCCTGTAACTCTCTCCTTTCAAGGGAAGACTCTAACACGAGGGCAACAGCCGATAGGCAAGCGCCGATATCCTCGGCCAGTTGGCCGTCCGGCCCTGCAACGGCGAAGAGATAGTTTGCTTCTGGACTAGAGGCTGAAAGTGGAAGCAGTATGTGGCAGGCCTCTCTGGACGGCCCGTTCACCTCGTTGGGAAAGAGCTGGCGGCCGCACCACTGGCAGGTGACGGCCGCCGACTTTGCGCTAACTCGAGAGGACCTTTGGGCAAAGGGGCCTACCAGCATCGTCGAGCCGCCAAGGGTTAACACGGCGCCGGACGAGCCAACGGGCAGATAATCGACTACAGCCCTACAGACGCTGGCAACCAGATCTGTGCCGCTGCTGGCTGCCTTCACCACTTGGGGCAGGGCAGCCAGCAGCGGCCAGTGCCCCTTGGACTTGACTTCCCGCCCATCAGCGGACATTGCCCCTACCTTCGGTCCCCCTGCATACCCCTTGCATTATATTTGATCCACAAAAACCTTTGGAAGAACCGTCATGACCATTAATCGCCATTACTGCCTAGTACTTTTTGGCTGTGTCCACGACACCTCATGCGGCCTTTTTTGTCGCACGGGTCGGCTGATGCCCCACAGTAAAGGAGCTCAGCAGAGATCTGAGCTCTGCGGCCAGTTGAGCAAACCGCGTGGCCATGCCCCTCACCCTTTCCACCTCCTCGGCTGTGGTGTCGGCCGCGGCAGTTATCTCTTCGGCGGCTGCGCTGTTCTCTTCGGAGATGCCGGCCAGGGTTTGGACGGTCTCTTTCACCTGTCCAGCTCCTGCGGCCATCTCCTCGGTAGCGGCCATATTCTCTTGCACCACGGCGGCCACACGCTCTATGGCTCGTCCAACCTCCCTCACGGCCCTTTCGGCTTCGGCCACCAGGGCTAGCATGGCCTCGGTTTCCCTGGCGGAGGTTTCGGCTTGAGTTAGGATCTCGCCGAACCGGCCACCGGCGCGCGATGCCTGCTCGGCCATCTGGCCCACGGCCTCGGCCTGAGCATTCATGGTGGCCACGGCCCCCTCGGTCTGGGTTCGGATGCCGCTTATCATTTCGGCTATCTCTTTGGTGGACTTGCTGGTCTTTTCGGCTAGCCTCCGCACCTCGTCGGCTACAACGGCGAAGCCTCGTCCGTGTTCTCCGGCGCGAGCAGCCTCGATGGCGGCGTTCAAAGCCAGGAGGTTGGTCTGTTCCGCTATGTCCTCGATGACCTCCAGGATCCTCCCTATCTCTTTGGAGAGAGCAGCCATCTGCGATATCTCTTGCGCGGAAGTCTGCACTCCCTCTCTGGCTGACTGAAAGTCGGCTATGATGCCCTCGAGCATGCTTCTGCCCTGATGGGCGGCTTCGGCGGCCTTGCGGACAGCCTCACCAGCCCTGGCGGCCGCTTCGGAGAGCTTGCCAACTAGCCGCTGCAGTTCGTCGCTCTGCCTTGCAGTGAGGTCTATGGCCGAGCTCTGCTCTGAAGCGCCCTTCGCTACGCTCTCGATAGCAGAGCTGAGCTGTTCAACGGCATTCGAGGCTTCGGACAAGCTGGAGGCCTGCTGTTGAGCCGCCCGGGCCATTTCGGCAACTGTGCGCTTGACCTGCTGACTCATCTCCTCGGTGGAGTGGGCTGCTCCTTCCAGATCGCGGCTTCCGGCTTCCACTTGCTCCGTGGCAGCCATGACGTTGGCCAGGGTGTCCCGGAGGGATGCCACGGCCGAGGCCAGATCGCAGGCCATGGCGCAGAGGGCTGAACCCATTTCGTTGAAGGCGTTCAACAGCTGCCCTGTCTCGTCCTTAGACTTTACCTCAAGGGTTTGCACCTGGAGGGAAGGCGTCACCGTCAGGTCTCCCGATGCCAAGGCTTCCAAAGCTCTGCGGAGGCTGGGGATCTGCTCCTGGGTGAGAGCTCTGCTGGCGGCTACGACCATGCCCAAGGGAACAGTGATGCTGCGGGTGAGCCAGAGGGCCACCGCGGCTCCCGCCGCCACTGCCGCCAGGGCACCGATGACTACGCCCAGCTTGGCCAGATTCGCTGATGCATGGGCTGCCTCCCTGGTGTCGGCTGCCAGTTTTTCTTCGTATCCCGTGAGGTCATCGATGAGCTTGTACGTGGCCTCGTACTTGGGTCCAGCGTTTTCGGTGGCATTCTTCTGGCTTTCGACGAAGTTGCCGTCCATGGCCAGCTGCATCGTCTGAAGCCGGGCTTGGTTGTAGGCTGTAAAGGCGTCCTCTATGGCTTTCACCTTGGCCTGCTCTTGGTTGTCCAGATCGGAGGCCTTCAGCTGGTGCAGGTAGTCGGTGAACTGCTTCAGATCGGCGTCGGCCTGCTGGTTGATTTCCCTGGCTGCCGAGGGCGTTCCAGCCATGGACGCCCGCAAGGTATGGACCCGCAGGTTCTGCAGGTGGTCCCTCAACTGGGCGGCGAGGCTGATGGTTTCCGTGTTGGCCTGCACTTCATCGGTGCTGCCTGCCAGGCGGGTCATCATCCAGAAGGTGACGGTGCCTATCAGGACCAGCAGCAATATCAGAGCGCCAAAGGATGCCAGGAGCTTGTTGCGTATCGACATAAATTGCGCCACCTCCTTGATGGATGGTTTCCAGAGTATCTGGGGGGATTTTCGGATTCCTGGACCGCGGATGGAGGGGACGAATTGGTGATCTCGGGGGGTACCCAAGTACTGAAGTTGACGACACTTTCGAGGGGGTATAGAGTGCCCCTGTGGGGCTACGCCTCAACACCCCAAGGAGGTGCCCAATGTTCGGCACCATCTTCCGCATGATCCCCAAGGCTGGCAAGGAGGAGGATATCCGCGAGCTTTTCGAGGAATGGGGGCAGACCAGGGGAAAAACTGTGCCTGGCGTCGTGGCTGGCTACGTTATGAAGCCGGAAAGGAGCCCTGGAGAGCTCATCGGGGTAGCAGTTTTCACGGACCGTGAGAGCTACTTTGCCAATGCGGCGTCGCCCGAGCAGGACTTGTGGTTCAGGCGGTTGAGGGCACTGCTGGAAGCCGATCCCGCCTGGGAAGACGGGGAGTACCTGTGGGGTAGCAGAACGGGTGAGCGCTGAGGCCTTCAGCCGGGTGGCTCAAGGCCCAGCAATCTTGCGGGGTTGACCTTGGTCATCTTCTCCAAGTACTCGTAGGGGACGCCCTCGTCCAGAAGGGCCGCCAGGGTCATGCGGAGCCCCTCGGGATGGGGCGGCGCGGAGTACTGCCCCAGATCGGAGCTGAGGACCAACCCTTCGCCCTTCAGCTCCTTAATCCAGGCGGCCAGCTCCTTGGGCTGCTGTTCGAAGAAGATGGGGGATGCTATAGATACGGCGGCGTATTCCAGGTAGGCGCCCTGCTGGATCAGCTGCCGCTGAGTTTCGAGGTCGATGCGGGTGAGGGCCCAGTTGGCGTGGGTGTAGAGGATCTTGGTGACACCCCTGCGTCTGGCCTCAGGGACCAACTTCGAGGTCTCCTGCAGGCTGAGGTGTCCGGTGCCCAAACAGGCGTCGAACTCGGCAATGAGATCCAAGATCGTGAGCACCTCGGGCTTGAGGTTGCCTTCCTGGTCGAGGATTGTCAGACCCTCGCCGGGTATCTGGCGCTGGCGACGGCCCATCTGAGGGTAGTCGGGCGTGCTGAAGTATTCCGCGTGCCACTTAGAGTGGTTGGAGGGCATCCAGACCATCTTGGCGCCGTATTGGAGGGCGGCCTGCACCACATGGGGGTCGAGGCCGCCCACGGAACGGTTTAGGACTATGCCGCCGAAGGGTTCTATGCCCTCGAAGTTCTTGCGGAGGTGGTAGGCCCGGCCGGTAGTGGAGGAGTCGTGGTCCTTGAGTACAAAGCCGCGCATCCCGTACTCCAGGGCATACCTGGTGAGGTCGATGTCGTCGATGTGGCGCTTGAAGAGGGCGGGATGGGTGTGGGCGTGCATGTCGATGGCGCCTCGGAGCAGTTCCAGGTCGGGCCGTTCCATGGCGTGCCTCCTGAGAGAGTGTGCGGGGCCAAAGGATAGTTTAGCGTGGTTAGTGCCGGGGGTCAAGCCCCCTTTACGTTGACTGGGGGTATAGGGTTGGATATAATGCAAATTGCGGTGCGGGGAGAGGTGGCCGAGCGGTTTAAGGCGGCTGTCTCGAAAACAGTTGGGCGAAAGCCCCGTGGGTTCGAATCCCACCCTCTCCGCCGCTGATGGAATGGGGGAGATGCCAGAGAGGCCGAATGGGGCCGCCTGCTAAGCGGTTGCGGGAGCTTTAAAAACTTCCGCCGAGGGTTCGAATCCCTCTCTCCCCGCCGGCGTGGCCCCTGGCCCTTCAGCGTGCGCCTGTAGCTCAGTGGATAGAGCGTGTGGTTGCGGACCACAAGGTCGGCGGTTCGAGTCCGTCCAGGCGCGCCGCAGTGCGGAG